>NZ_JBITGL010000001.1:0-664892 GCF_044456985.1 Nonomuraea sp. NPDC050663 | reverse complement strand
ACGGGGGGGGCGGGGCCCCCCCCCCCCCCCGCCGCCCGGGGGGGGGGGGGGGGGGGCCCCCCCCCCCCCCCCCCCCCCCCCCCCCCCCCCCCCCCCCCCCCCCCCCCCCCCCCCCCCCCCCACGACCGGCGAGGACCGAGCCGTCAGGGGATGGGCTTGGCGCTGCGGTCGAGGTCGGGCTCCAGGTAGATGACCCGGGCGATCGGCACCGCCTCACGGATGCGCTGCTCCGCCTCGTCGATGCCGCGCGCGACCTCGGCCGCGGTGTCGTCGTGCTGGACGGCGATCTTGGCGGCCACGAGCAGTTCCTCGGGCCCGAGGTGCAGCGTCTTCATGTGGATGATGCGGTCGACCTCGGGCGCGTTCTCGAGGGCGGTGCGGATCTGGTCTTCGGTGGTCGGGTCGGCGCCTTCGCCGATGAGGAGCGACTTGGTCTCGAAGGCCAGGATGATGGCGATGATCGCGAGCAGGACACCGATCATGAGGGTGCCGACGGCGTCCCACACCACGTCCCCGGTGATCATGGCCATGCTCACGCCGAAGAGGGCGAAGACAAGGCCGAGGAGCGCGCCGAGGTCTTCGAGAAGGATGACGGGAAGTTCGGGCGACTTGGCGCGCCGTACGAACGACACCCACGACTGCTTGCCGCGCACGTGGTTGGACTCGATGATCGCGGTGCGGAAGGAGAAGGACTCGGCCACGATCGCGAAGACCAGGACGCCCACGGCCCACCAGGGGTCGTTCAGGGGCTCCTTGCTGGTCAGCTTGTGGATGCCTTCGTAGATCGAGAAGACGGCGCCGATGGCGAAGAGCACGACCGCGACGATGAAGGCGTAGAAGTAACGCTCGCGCCCGTAGCCGAACGGGTGCTCCTTGGTGCTGGAGCGCTTTGCCCGCTTGCCGCCGACCAGCAGCAGGACCTGGTTGCCCGAGTCGGCGACCGAGTGGATGCCTTCAGCCAGCATGGAGGAGGAGCCGGTGAAGGCCGCCGCCACGAATTTGGCTATGGCGATCGATATGTTGGCCAGCAAGGCCGCGATGATCGCTTTTGTCCCGCCACCAGCACTCACTGGTCCACTCCACTCATCTGATCGTCTTCACGTCCAGGGGATCCTATTGGGAAATTCTGGACTTGAGCTCCGCGACGGCCGAAACCGGGGTCGGATCGAGTCCATAACCCAGGGCCAGATACACACTGGCGTAGTCGACCAGCTCGATCAGCGTGGCCAGGCGCTGGATGGCGTGCTCGCCCTCGGCCATGATCTCGGAGACCGGGACGCCGCGGTCCTCGGCGAGCTGGATGGACAACACGCGCCGGCGGGAGAGCTCCGGATCCTCGTCGCGGTCACGCAGCACCACCAGGCGCACGGAGAAGCCGGGCTCGTCGGCGAAGATGTCACGCTCGGCCATGGGCCCGTCGAAGGTCGCGACCTGGTCGAACAGGGCGCCGTGCAGCGCGGGGTATTTGGCGTTCTTGCCGAGCTGGGTGGCCATCCGATGGGCGGCCACGGCGGCGACCGCCGAGGAACCCCAGATGAGCGGCACGTTCCCGGCCAGTTCCATGGCGAGCGTCTTACCCGGATTGACGAACGATTCACTACTCGGCCGGCATCGGTGGGCGATGTCTTCGAGAAGCACCGCCATCTGCTCGTAGTCGTCGGCGTCGGCGCGGATGAGGCCGAGCGACGACAGGGCGACCATGGCGGGAATGGCCAGCAGCCACAGGTTGGAGCGCGAGGGCCCGTGCGTGGGCACGGCGACGAACATCGCCGACGCCTGCTTGGCGATGGCATCGAGCGGCGAGCCGGCACGGCCGACGGCGAGCAGGTGACAGCCGCGCCGTACGGCCTCGGTGGCCACCGCGACGGTCTCGCGGCCGAAGCCGGAGCCAGAGATGGCGATCACCAGGTCGGCGGCGCCGACCCAGCCGGGCAGCCGATGGGCGCTGACGGTGAGGATGGGCACCGGGGCGCCGGGGCCGCAGACCGTGGCCAGGATGTCGCCGACGAGCCCGGGAGCGCCCATGCCCACGACCACGATGGCGCGCGGGCGGCCCTGGAGCTTGTCGACGCCGCTCTCGAGCGCGATGCGGTAGGCGGTGCGCACGTGAGCGGCGGCGTTCGCGACCGAGGGCAGCATGCCGCCCGGGTCGGTCTCCGCCAGGTGGGTCTGGTCATCGAGCAGGTGTTCCTGCCAGATCACGATGGCTTCCTGGCCTCATCGACCAGCAGCACGGGGATGTCGTCGCGTACGGGGTAGATCAGGCCGCACGAGGTGCAGGCGAGCTCCTCGGACTCGACCCGCAGCGGGGACTTGCACGCCGGGCAGGCCAGAATCTCCAGCAGCCAGTCGTCGATCTTCACTTAGCCAACCTCCGAAGTACCTCGTCACGGATCGTCGTCATCGTCGCCTCGTCGTCGGCCTCGGCGTTCAGGCGCAGCAGCGGCTCGGTGTTGGACGGGCGCAGGTTGAACCACCAGCCGGGGCCGGTGACGGTGAGCCCGTCGAGCTCGTCGACCTCTCCCCTCCCGGCGAACGCCTGCCGTACGAGCTCCATTGCGGCCGGGACGTCGGCGACGGTGCTGTTGATCTCGCCCGAAGCGTGGTAGCGCGAGTAGATCGCCACCAGCTCCGACAGCGGCCGGTCCTGCTCCCCCAGCGCGGCCAGCACGTGGAGCGCGGCCAGCATGCCGGAGTCGGCGAACCAGAAGTCACGGAAATAGTAGTGAGCGGAGTGCTCGCCCCCGAAGACGGCGCCGGTGCGGGCCATCTCGGCCTTGATGAAGGAGTGGCCGACGCGGGTGCGCTCGGGCCGGCCGCCGTGCTCGGTGACGATCTCGGGTACGGCACGCGAGGTGATCAGGTTGTGGATGATCACGCTGCCGGGATGCTTGGCCAGTTCGCGCGTGGCCACCAGCGCCGTGATCGCCGAGGGCGACACGGACTCGCCGCGCTCGTCGACGACCCAGCACCGGTCGGCGTCGCCGTCGAAGGCCAGGCCGAGGTCGGCCCCGTGGTCGATGACGGCCTTCTGCAGGTCGCGGAGGTTGTCGGGCTCCAGCGGGTTGGCCTCGTGGTTGGGGAAGGTGCCGTCGAGCTCGAAGTAGAGGGGCACCAGGTCGAGGGGCAGCCCGGTGAAGACGGCGGGCACGGTGTGTCCGCCCATCGCGTTGCCCGCGTCGACGACCACCTTGAGCGGCCGGATGCCCGACAGGTCGACGAGCGACTTGAGATGGTCGGCGTATCCGGGCAGGAAGTCGCGCTCCTCAATGGTGCCTGTCGGCTCGCCGAGAGGGGTGCCGGTCGGCTCGCCAACCGAGGCGCCAGTCGGCTCGCCGAGCGAAGCGCCTGTCGGCTCGCTGAGCGAAGCGCCTGTCGGCTCGCTGAGCGAAGCGCCTGTCGGCTCGCTGAGCGAGGGGCCGAGGAGTTCGGCGGCGCGGTCGCGGATGGCGGTGAGCCCGGTGTCGGAGCCCACGGGCACGGCTCCGGCGTGACACATCTTCAGACCGTTGTAGCGGGCCGGGTTGTGGCTGGCGGTGAACATCGCGCCGGGAAGGCCGAGGCTGCCGCTGGCGTAGTAGAGCAGGTCGGTGGAGCCGAGCCCGGCGTCGATGACGTGGGCGCCGCGTGAGAGCGCGCCCCTGACGAAGGCCTCCACGAGCGCCTTGCCCGACACCCGCATGTCGCGCGCGACGACGAGCGACGACGCGCCGGTCACCTCGACGAACGCCGCTCCCACGGCTTCGGCGGTCGGCTCGTCAAGCTCGTCTGGCACCACGCCGCGAACGTCGTACGCCTTGAAGATCCTGGCGAGGTCGCCCACGCGTCAGCTCCACCCAGTGTCGACTACATGTATCGCTGACGAGCCTATCGGTCTCGCTGCTGCTGCGCCGACCGCAGCACCCGCAGGTGGCCACGCCGGCTCACCTCGACGCCCTGGCCGACGGGTTCGGTGCCGCCTGGGGCGGGTCTGGCGGCTTCGCGCACGGCGTTGGCCAGCGCTTCGAGGTCGTCGGTGCTGGGGGCGGAGGAGTCGGTCGGCAGGCGCACGACCTCCCAGCCGCGGGGTGCTGTCAGCCGTTCGGCGTGTTCGGCGCACAGGTCATAGCAGTGTGGCTCCGCGTACGTCGCCAGGGGGCCGAGCACGGCGGTCGAATCGGCGTACACGTACGTGAGCGTGAAGACGGCAGGCTGACTGCAAGCAGTGCGGGAACAGCGGCGGACGGGGCTCACGGAGGGACCGTATCCGGTAAGCGACCCCGGCGCCACTACCTCAGCACTCTTACCGATCGTGTCGCCACAATTCGGACACCTATCACAGCCTTTTCGTAGACTGGTGCCGTGACACAGCCAAGCGAGTGCCCGTGAGCCCGCGCCGCCGTGATCGGCACGGCAGGGGCCTGCGCGGCCCGCTCGCTCCTTCGTGGGTGCCGATGGCGCGCTCCCGCAGCGAACGTTTCGACGATCTGGTGCTCGACGCCGTCGACAGGTTGCGCCCGCAGTGGGGCAAGCAGCTGGCGTCGGTGGAGTTCGCCGTGGAGGACGTGCCGCCGCTGTCGGAGCTGGGCGACGGTCCCGGCCGTCCCGGCCCCGAGACGGTGCCGTTCGGCCGCGCCGACGCCGCCAGTGGCCGCAACCCCGCCGCCGTCGTGGTCTACCGCCGCCCGCTCGAGGCGCGCGCCCGCGACCGCGACACGCTCGGGGCGCTGATCCACGACGTGGTCGTCGAGCAGGTGGCCACGCTCCTCGGGCTGTCGCCCGACGCCGTCGACCCCGGCTACGACGGCCGCTGACACTCATCGGGCCCACGAAAAAGGGCCACCCGAAGGTGACCCTTTTTCGAAAAAGTCGTTCAGACTGCCTGACGCTTCAGCCTACGACGCTCACGCTCGGACAACCCACCCCAGATGCCGAACCGCTCGTCGTGCTCCAACGCGTATTCAAGACACTCCGCACGCACCTCACAGGCGCGACAGACCTTCTTCGCTTCTCTGGTCGATCCTCCCTTTTCGGGGAAGAAGGCCTCGGGGTCAGTCTGCGCGCACAAGGCACGCTCCTGCCACCCGAGTTCCTCGCCGTCCATGTCCTCAGGTGCGATGACCAGATCGGCCACTGCACACCTCCCTGCCGCCCGCCCGCAATGGAGCCCCCCATGATTCCGCCTCCCTCTTACCCATCTCGGAGGCGTAACAACATGGCTGTAATTACACGCGTGTGCAGCACGGGACGTCAAGCGGCATGCCGGTATCCGGGGAAAGACCAGCTCGCCCCGGTGTGCTCATCCTGTGCGGTTGCGATGCGGCCAAAGCCGTTATCCATGGCGTTGGCCTGACTCGTTCAACGCTGTCAGCGGTCGGAACCGTACCAGGGCGGGATTGACTGCCGCCCGTGGCTCACCTTCTCTCTAGCCGCTCTTTGCCCGGCTCTTACCTGCGTGGATCTGGGGTGTAGATGGCAGTGGGATCGATCGGGTCGTCTCCGGCAGAGCCAGGAGGCGAGGCCAGCGCGTCGCCCCGGTACATCGACGGGTCGAGCCGCACGGTGGACTCGGCCGGCGGCTGCTCGGCGGACCACGGCTGCGGCGCCTGCTGGGCGGGCTGCTGGGCGGGCTGCTGAGTGGGCTGCTGCGGGTGGCCGAACGGGTCGTCGTACGGCTGCGCCTGCTGCGGAGCCGAAGCGCCGTAGTCGGGCACCCTCAGCGGCTGGTGAACCCCTGAGGACGCCTGGTAGGAGTCGGCCTGCTGGTAGGCGTCGAGCAGCTGCTGCGAGCGCGGGTCGACCGGGGGCTCGGGCTCCTGCTGGTACGGCTGCGCGAACTCGTGGCCGGAGAAGCCGGTGAACGGCTGGCCACCCTGCTGCTCCGCGGAGGCGGGCGAGAAGGCGGGCGGCTGGTTGTAGTACGGCTGCTCGGGAGCGGGGTGGCTCAACTCCGGGCGCGTCTCGGCGGGGATGTAGCCGGGGAGCGACGGGGCCGAGTAGGCGGGGGTGTAGCCGCCGCCTGGCTGGCTGTCGAACGACTGGTAGCCGCCGGGCTGGCTGTCGACGGACTGGTAACCCTCGACCGGCTGGTAGGCCTCGACCGGCGGCTGATAGGCCTCGACCGGCTGGTATCCCTCGACCGGCGGCTGATAGGCCTCGACCGGCGGGTAGACGTCGGGCCTGGTCTCGGCGGGCTGGTAGCCGCCCTGCGAGGGCGCGTAGGTGTTCGGCATGCTGTCGGCGCCCTGGTAGACCGAGGGCTGCGCGTCGGCGGGCACGTACGGCGGGGGCGTGTACTCGCCAGGCATCGGTGCGGGGAGCGCGGGCAGCGTGTTCGGGGCCGAGGGCTCGGGCGCCTGGAGGGGGTCGGGCGAGAGCTGCGGCGCCGGGAAGGGCTGCATGGGAGCCGCCTGGACATCGGGCTGGCCGTACGAGGGCTGCGCGATATCGGGCTGACCGAAGGAAGGCGCGCCATGAGCGGGCTGACCATGAGCGGGCTGACCGTAGGCGGGCTGGCCGAACGGCTGGCCCGGCACCGGCTGAGCCCCGGACAACGGCTGGACGCCGGACATCGGCTGGACCCCGGCCATCGGCTGGACCCCGGCCATCGGCTGGACGCCAGGCACCGGCTGTTGGCCGTACTGCGGCTGCACGCCCGCCCCCGGGATCGGCTGCACCCCGGACCCGGGAATCGGCTGCACCCCGGAGCCAGGGGGCACCGGCTGCTGGCCGTAGGCGGGCTGGCCGAAGCCCTCCTGTGCGAACCCCGTCGGCGGCGTGTACGGCTGCGCCGAGCTGAACACCGGCCCTGCGGGCTTGCCGCCGAGCACCATCGGCCGCACGTAGAGCAGCGCGAGCACGATCAGCGCGACCTCGAGCACCCCGCTGAGCAGCGCCCACACCACGCTCGACCCTTCGGCAGCGCCGAGGGTGAGCAGTACGCCGAGCCCGCCGAGCAGCGCTGAGGCGGCCAGTTCGCCGGCGATGGCGGCGGGGATCACCTTGGCTCGCAGCGGCGGCGCGCCGAACGAGGTGACGAGCAGCAGCGCGCCGAAGAGCAGTGCGGTGCTGAGCGGTGAGGTGAGCGGCGACAGGTAGGCGGCCGCGCGGTCTGTGAAGGAGGGAGCGTCTCCGATGAACGACTCGACGAGCCCGCCCAGGATGTTGACACCGGCCCAGCCGATGACCACCCAGGCCGCCGGTTCTCGGAGCCGGTTGATGTCAGATCTACTCACAGCACCCCCATTTGGACCCTTTGGTCCGGAGTGGAGTTTGCCACAGAAGGCACTCGGACGTCGGCCGACCCACCAACCGCATCTATCACAATTCGCCAAATATGCCCCTATACCTGGGTGTCGGGAGGGGAAGCCTTACCTCAAGGACAGGGGTGACACACTGGACGGCATGCGTATCGTCTCCCTGGCCGGCGGCATCGGCGGAGCCCGCTTCCTGCGAGGCCTCAAGGCCGCCGCCCCCGACGCCGAGATCACCGTGATCGGTAACACCGGCGACGACATCACCCTGTTCGGCCTGCGGGTCTGCCCCGACCTCGACACGGTCATGTACACCCTCGGCGGCGGCATCAACGAGGAGCAGGGCTGGGGCCGCGAGAAGGAGACGCACGCCGTCAAGGAGGAGCTGGCCGCCTACGGCGTCGAGCCGCAGTGGTTCGGCCTGGGCGACCGCGACTTCGCCACCCACATCGTGCGCTCGCAGATGCTGGAGGCGGGTTTCCCGCTGAGCCAGATCACCGAGGCGCTGTGCTCGCGCTGGCAGCCGGGTGTCCGGCTGATCCCGATGAGCGACGACCGGTGCGAGACCCACGTGGTCATCACCGACGAGCGCGGCAAGCGGGCCATCCACTTCCAGGAGTGGTGGGTCAGCATGCGCGCCTCGGTGCCCGCCGAGTCGATCGCCCTGGTCGGCGTCGACACCGCCAGGCCCGCTCCCGGCGTGCTGGAGGCGATCGCCGATGCCGACGTCGTGATCCTGCCGCCGTCGAACCCGGTGGTCAGCGTCGGCACCATCCTCCAGGTGCCCGGAATCCGCGACGCGGTCGCCGCCAAGACGGTGGTCGGCGTCTCCCCCATCATCGGCGGCGCGCCCGTGCGCGGCATGGCCGACGCCACGCTGGCCGCGATCGGGGTGGAGACGAGCGCCCAGGCCGTGCTGGAGCTGTACGGCAGGCCGCTGCTCGACGGCTGGCTGGTGGCCGAGGAGGACGCGGGCGTCGCCCTCGACGGTGTGACCGTCCAGGCCCGTCCGCTGCTCATGAGCGACCCCGACGCCACTCGCGCCCTGGCCGGGGCGGCCCTCGACCTCGCCCTGGACCTGGCGCGATGATCGAGATCCTGCCGGTCCACGGGATCCCCGAGGTCGGTCCCGGCGACGACATCGCGAGCCTGATCGGCGATCTGGACGACGGCGACATCGTCGTGGTCACCTCCAAGATCGTGAGCAAGGCGGAGGGCCGCGTGCGGCAGGCCCCCGACCGCACCGCCGCGATCATGGAGGAGACCGTGCGGGTGGTCGCCAGGCGCGGCGACACGATCATCTCCCAGACCCGGCACGGCTTCGTCATGGCGGCGGCGGGCGTCGACGCCTCCAACACCGCGCCCGGCACGATCCTGCTGCTGCCGGAAGACCCCGACGCCTCCGCCAGGCAGATCAGGAAGGGCCTGCGCAAGCGGGTGGGCGTCATCGTCACCGACACCTTCGGCCGCCCGTGGCGTCACGGCCTGACCGACGTGGCGATCGGCGCGGCAGGGGTGCTCCCGCTGGAGGATTTCCGCGGCGGCGCCGACACGCACGGCAATCCGCTGAGCGCCACCGTGACCGCGCTGGCCGACGAGATAGCCTCGGCGGCCGAGCTGGTCAAGGGCAAGCTCGGCAACGTCCCGGTGGCGATCGTGCGCGGGTTGTCGCACCTGGTGACCGACGACGACGGGCCCGGCGTGCGCCCGCTGGTCCGCCCGGCCGACGAGGACCTGTTCAGGTACGGCTCGCGCGACGTGGTCTTCGCGCGCCGTACGGTCACGTCGTTCACCGACCGGCCCGTCGACCCCGAGGCGGTGCGGCGGGCGCTCCTGGCCGCCGACGCCGCCGCCTCCCCCACGGGCGAGAAGGCGTGGCGCTTCACGGTCGACGGCGACGCCTCGCCGTACCGGATCGTTCCCTCGGTGGAGGGCGAGCCCACGCCCGCGCGGCTGCTGGCCCTGGGCGCGGCGGTGCAGAACGTGCTCGTGCAGCTCGCGATGGAGGGGCTCGACTCGCGCTGGACCATGGACGATGCCGCGGGCGTCATCGAAGTCGGGCACGGCGGCTGACCGAAACTGTCAGAACCCGTTTACCGTTAGGAAACTTTCCTTTACTTTGGAGCCATCCCCCCAAGTAGAGGAGCCATACTCGATGAGAAAGGCACTCACGTTACTCTTCGCGGTCCTCATGGGGATCGCGACCTCCATCGTCGTGACGAGCAGTCCGGCGCAAGCGCACGGCTGGATCACCAACCCCTCCAGCCGGCAGGACCACTGCGCCGCCGGGCGCGTGGCCAACTGCGGGCCCATCATCTGGGAACCTCAGAGCGTCGAGGGACCCAAGGGCCAGCGCAACTGCCACGCGGGTGACTCCCGCTGGGCCCCGCTCAACGACGACAGCAAGCCGTGGCCGGTGACCAACGTCGGCACCACGGCCACGCTGACCTGGAAGATCACCGCCCGCCACTCCACCAGCACGTGGGAGTACTACATCGGCAGCACGCGCGTGGCGGTCTTCAACGACGGAGGCAGGCAACCTCCGGCGAGCTTCAGCCACACCGTCAACTTCTCCGGCTTCAGCGGCCGGCAGAAGGTCCTGGCCATCTGGAACGTCGCCGACACCCCGATGGCCTTCTACGCCTGCCTGGACCTGAACATCGGCGGCGGGCCGCAGCCCAGCCCGACACCGACGCCCACGGCCACGCAGAGCCCCACCCCCACCCCGACACCCACCCCGACCAGCTCGCCGGGTGGGACCTGGCGGGCCGGGACCACCTACGCCGCCGGCACGACCGTGACCTACAACGGCTCGACCTACCGCTGCCGCCAGGCTCACACCGCGATCGCCGGATGGGAGCCGCCCAACGTTCCCGCGCTCTGGGAACGCGTCTAACGACAGGTCGGATGGCAAAGGCGCCGGGCGAGAGCGGCGAGGAACACGTCGATGATCTCGCCCGGCTCCTGGGCCACGTGCAGGGAACCGTTGGTGGCCGAGGTGATCTCACCCAGGCCGTCGCGGTCCACGCCCGTCCCGAACGCGATCAGCACGATCTGGATCGGCCGTTCCGGGTCCCACTCCTCGCGCAGCCGCTCGAGCAGGCGGCTGCGCGAGCCCCCGTCGTCGCGGCCCGAGGTGATGACCAGCAGGGTGTTGTTCATGCCCTCGTAGTATCGCTCGCCCATCTCGCGGAAGCCGTCGGCGATCGCCTCGTAGAGCGAGCTGTCGCGCTTCTTGCGGGGCTTCAGCGCGGCGATCGTCTCCATGAGGCTGCCGCGCCGCACGGTCTGGCCCAACTCCGGCTCGTTGACCGGCCCCAGCGAGATGCGCTCGTGGTGCTCCTCGTCGAACTCCCACAGGCCCATGTGCGTGGAGTCGGGGAACAGCGGCAGCCCCAGCTTGGCGGCCTCCATGGCCACGCCCAGCCGGGTGCTGTCCTTCAGCGGCTCGGCCATGTGGCGCGAGGTGTCGGCCAGCACCAGCATGTTCGTCGGCGGGGCCAGCCGGCTCCAGGCTCCCAGCGCCTCGTCGAGGTCGGTGGGCGTGACCGCCTCGCGCAGCTTCGGCTCGGTGGTGGGCAGCTGGGGCCCCGGCGAGATCGGCCCGAGGCTCCCGTCGCCCGACCGGAAGCCCGCGCGGCGCACGATGTCCTGCGCCTCGCTCCCCCGCAGCCACTGGCCGAACAACCTGGCGCCCTCGGCGACCGGCCCGTCGTTCGCGGTGACCGCGTAGGGATAGTCGAGGTTGATGGTGCCCTCGCGCGGGTGCAGCGCGACCACGGGGTCGGCGGCGGCCTGCAGGTTGTGCGACCAGACCGACTGCTCGGGCACGATCACCACGGGCCGCTTCCAGAAGGAGCTGTCCATGCCCGCCAGCAGCGTGCGGTAGTCGGGCGCCGAACCGGCCTGCGCCCAGCGCACGAAGGCCGTCAGCGACTTGTCGGCGTCGGGGCTCTGGCCGACCACGTCACGCGCCGCGGCGACGGTGGCGATGCCCGCGCCTGCCTGCGACGGGTCGGGCACGCGCACGATGTCGGGCTCGTCGTCGTTGGGCGCCACCCTGCCGCGGACCGTCGCGGGGAAGACCATGCGCCAGTTCATCTCCGTACGGCTGACCGCGAACGTGGCCGCCAGCGACGAGCGGGTGGCGAAGACCAGCGGCGAGGTGGCCACGGTCACCGGCTCCCCGGGGAGCCCGGCCAGCCGGATCCACGCCGAGGAGTCAGGGATCCAGGCGTCGGGGCGCTCCCCGACGCCCGCACGGTCGCCGATCAGCGTGCGCAGCACCGGCGCCGGCGGCTGCTCGCTCACCTGGACCAGGACGCACCGGCCGTCGGCCGCGGCCCTGGTCCTGTTGAAGCGGCCCGCGGCCTCCATCGCCGCGGGCGCCACGTCGACCGCCGCGGCCACGCTGACCAGAACCGGATCCCGCGCCAGGCACCCGCGCTCGCCCGCGACGGAGATCGCCACCAGCGTCGCCGCGATCAGCGCAACAGCGCCGAGCCCTGCCGTGACACCCCGCCAGAACGCCTTGCGACGTCGGCCTTCGGGCGTCAGCAAGGGGCGGTGTCGACCTTGCCGCACAACTGACCTTTCTGTGGCTTACAACCTGCGTCGGAGCATAGAGAACTCGTTACAGCGGCACCACCCGCAGAACAGACTTGCACACGCCGTCGCTCGCCTCGGCGGCCTTGAGCCGTTCGGCATCGGGCCGGCCGTACTCCGTCGTGCGCTGCCGTACCGGGCGGCCCGTGGCGGCGGCCATCGCGCGCAGCTCGCTGATCGTCTTGTAGGAGCCGTTCTCGGATCCGGCCATGCGGCTGATGGTCTCCTCCATCAGCGTGCCGCCCAGGTCGTTGACGCCGCCGTCGAGCACTTCCTGGCACAGGGCGTCGCGCAGCTTCACCCACGAGCACTGGATGTTGTCGATCGCGCCGTGCAGCAGGATGCGGGCCAGCGCGTGCACCGCGCGGTTCTCCTGCGCCGTGGGCCCGGGACGGGCGATGCCCGCCAGGTAGATCGGCGCGCTGTGGTGCACGAACGGCAGCAGCACGAACTCGGAGAAGCCGCCGGTCTCCTCCTGGATGCTCCTGATCAGCCTGATGTGCTTGACCCAGTGCTCGTGGGTGTCGACGTGGCCGTACATCATCGTCGAGGTCGTCGGGATGCCGACCTTGTGCGCGGTGGTGATCACGTCGATCCACTCCCGGGTCGGGAGCTTGCCCTTGGTCAGCACCCACCGCACGTCGTCGTCGAGGATCTCGGCGGCGGTTCCGGGCAGGGAGTCGACGCCCGCCTCCCTGGCGGCGTGCAGCCAGTCCTCGATGGACAGGTTCGTACGGCTCGCGCCGTTGATGACCTCCATCGGCGAGAAGGCGTGCACGTGCATGTCGGGGGTCCGCTGCTTGACCGCCCTGGCGATGTCGAAGTAGGCCGTGCCGGGCAGGTCGGGGTGGATGCCGCCCTGCATGCAGACCTCGGTCGCCCCGGCGTCCCAGGCTTCCTGGGCCCTGACCGCCACCTGGTCGAGGCTGAGGGTGTAGGCGTCGGCGTCGGTCCTGCGCTGGGCGAAGGCGCAGAAGCGGCAGCCGGTGTAGCAGACGTTGGTGAAGTTGATGTTCCTGTTGACGACGTAGGTGATGTCGTCGCCCTTGGCCTGCCTGCGCAGCTCGTCGGCGAGCTTCGTCAGGGCGCGCAGTTCCTCGCCGTCGGCGCTCAGCAGCGCCACGGCCTCCGCGTCGCTGAGGGAGGCGGGGTCGGCCTCGGCCTTGCGCAGGGCCTGGCGAACCTCGCCGAGGATGACGGCGGGGCCGGAGGAGTCGAGCCGCTCCTTGAGCGCCTCCCAGTCGCCGTAGACGGAGTCGAAGTCGTCGCGCCGGTCGGCGGAGCGGCCCTCGGTGTCGACCTCGACGTGCAGGTCCACGCGGCCGGAGGCGGCGAATCCGCCGTCGGGCTCCTGCCAGGGCCGCCCGGTGGGTGCGACGTCCCTGGCCAGGCCGGTGGCGGGGTCGGCGAGGGCGGCCACGTGCCCGGCGACGCGCGGGTCGAGCCACGGCTCCCCTGCCAGCACGTACTCCGGGTAGATCGTCAGGCGTTCGCGCAGCGTGAACCCGGCCTCCGCCGTGCGGGCGGCCAGGTCGTCGATGTGCGGCCAGGGGCGCTCGGGGTTCACGTGGTCGGGCGTGAGCGGCGAGACGCCGCCCCAGTCGTCGATCCCGGCCCTGATCATCAGGTCGTACTCGGAGTCGACGAGGTTCGGCGGCGCCTGCACGCGCATGCGCGGGCCGAGCACGAGGCGGGTCACCGCGATCGTCGCGGCGAGCTCCTGGAGGTCGGCGTCCGGCATGCCGCGCATGGCCGTGTCGGGCTTGGCGCGGAAGTTCTGGACGATGACCTCCTGGATGCCGCCGTATTCCCGGGCGACCTTGCGGATCGCGAAGATCGACTCGGCGCGGTCCTCGACGGTCTCGCCGATGCCGATGAGAACGCCGGTGGTGAAGGGCACGTTGACCCGCCCGGCGTCCTCCAGGACGCGCAGCCGCACGGCGGGGTCCTTGTCGGGCGAGCCGTAGTGCGCCGCGCCCTTCTCCTCGAACAGCCGGCGCGAGGTCGTCTCCAGCATCATCCCCATCGACGGCGCGACGGGCTTGAGGCGCTGCAGGTCGCGCCACGACATGACGCCGGGGTTGAGGTGCGGCAGCAGGCCGGTCTCCTCCAGCACCCTGATCGCCATGGCCCTGACGTAGGACAGGGTGTCGTCGTATCCGTGCGCGTCGAGCCACTCGCGGGCCTGGCGCCAGCGGTCCTCGGGGCGGTCGCCGAGGGTGAACAGGGCTTCCTTGCAGCCCATGGCCGCGCCCTGGCGGGCGATCTCCAGCACCTCGTCGGGGCTCAGGAAGGCGCTGGGCAGCTTGTGCGGCGCGGTGGCGAACGTGCAGTAGCCGCACTTGTCGCGACACAGGCGGGTCAACGGGATGAAGACCTTCTTGCTGTAGGTGATGATCCCCTCGCGCCCGACGTCCCGCAGTCCGGCGTCGCGCACGCGGGAGGCGTGCTCGAGCAGGGTGTCGAGGTGCCCGTCTCGGGCGTGCAGGAGGACGGTCGCCTCGGTGGCGTCGAGGGCCTTCCCGTCGCGCGCGCGGGCGAGGGCTCGGCGGAGGGCGGTGTCGCTGACCAGAGTCATACGGGCACATTACGGCCCTCTGGGTTCCGACGCCGCACCCAGGTCGGTGGGAAGGGCCTGTCGATATCCGGAACCCTCGTTCGTCGTATGGGTATGAGGTATCTGATGATGATCGCGGGACTGGAGTCCGCGCTGCCCTCCGATGAGGAGGTCGCCGCCGATCCCGCTCACGGCGCCTGGCTGCGGGAGATGCGCCGGCGGGGTGTGCTGGTGACCGCCGCGCGGCTGCGCGGCAGCGAGGACGCCACCAGCGTCCAGGTGCGCGACGACGCCGTCCTGATCGCCGACGGGCCCTTCGCCGAGAGCAAGGAGCAGATCGCCGGCTTCGCCGTGCTCGACTGCCGCGACCTCGACGAGGCCATCGAGATCGCGGCCTCGCATCCGGTCGCGCGGGTCGGAGTGATCGAGGTGCGGCCGTTCTGGGAGTGATCGAGCAGGTCTTCCGCGACGAGCGCGCGCAGGTCCTGGCCACGCTGATCGGGTTGACGGGCGACTGGGACCTGGCCGAGGAGTGCCTCCAGGACGCCTGCATGCGCGCCCTGGAGACCTGGCCGCGCGACGGCCTGCCCAGCAGGCCGGGCGCGTGGCTGACCACGGTGGCCCGCAACCGGGCCAAGGATCTGATGCGCCGGGAGGTGGTCGGCGCGGCCAAGCTGCGGGAGGCGGCGATGACCAGCCGGGAACACGAACCGGACACCGATCTGCTCAGCCTGATCTTCACCTGCTGCCACCCGGCGCTGTCGCTGGACGCCCAGGTGGCCCTCACCCTGCGCACCCTGCTCGGCCTGGGCACCGCCGAGCTGGCCAGGGCCTTCCTGGTGCCCGAGCCGACGATGGCGCAGCGCCTGGTCCGTGCCAAGCGCCGCATCCGCAACGCCGGCATCCCCTACCGCGTGCCGCCCGATCACCAGTTGCCCGAGCGCACCGCGGCCGTGCTGGCCGTCATCTACCTGCTGTTCAACCAGGGGTACTCCGTCGTCGAGGCGGGGCTGAGCGGCGAGGCGATCAGGCTGGGGCGCATGCTGGCCCGGCTCATGCCCGACGAGCCGGAGGCGCTCGGGCTCCTGGCGCTCATGCTGCTGCACGAGGCCAGGCGGCCGGCCAGGCTCGACGCGGGCGGCGAGCTGGTGACGCTCGATGAGCAGGACCGCGGCCGCTGGAACCCCGAGCTGATCGCCGAGGGGCGCGCCCTGCTGGAATCGGCCCTGCGCAGGAGGAAACCGGGGCCCTACCAGGTGCAGGCCGCCATCGCCGCCTGCCACGTGGAACCGGGCGGGCCGGACTGGCCGCAGATCGCCGGCCTCTACGGCCACCTCGCCAAGCTCGTGCCGTCGCCGGTGGTGGAGCTGAACCGGGCGGTCGCGATCGGCATGGCCGACGGGCCGGGGGCGGGCCTGGCCGCCGTCGAGCGGCTGTCGCTGCCGGGCTATCACCTGCTGCCCGCCGTACGGGCCGACTTCCTGCGGCGGCTGGGGCGGACGGCCGAGGCAGCGGCGGCCTACCGCGAGGCCCTGGAGCTGGCGCCCACCGAGGTCGAGCGACGACACCTGCGAAAGATGCTCGCCGGTGTCGATTCCGGGGACGGCTGATTCGTCGGTGCTCCAGAAGGAGGAATCGATGATTCTCAAGGGAAAGACAGCCGTGGTCTACGGCGCGGGCGGCGCCCTGGGCGGCACGCTCGCGCGGGCCTTCGTGCGGGCGGGCGCCGAGGTGCACCTGGCCGGGCGCGATCTGGGCAAGCTGGCGGCGGAGATCGGCGCGGCAGGGGCGGCCGAGGTCGACGCGCTCGACCCGGCGTCGGTGGAGGCGCACGCCGATGCGCTGGGCGCCTTCGACATCTCGGCCAACGCGATCGGCGTGCCGCACCTCCAAGGGCGCCCGCTCCTGGAGCTCAGCCCGGATGAGTACGCCGTGCCGATCGCCGCCTACACGCGCAGCACCTTCGTGACCGCCACCGCCGCCGCCCGCCGCATGCGGCCCGGCGGGGTGATCCTCACCCTGTCGGCCACGGCCTCAGGGGTGCCGGCCGCCCCGACCGGCGGGTTCGGCACGGCCTGCGCCGCGGTGGAGCACCTGTCGTGCCAGCTGGCCGCCGAGCTGCGGCCCAGCGGCGTGCGCCTGGTGTGCCTGCGCGCCAACGGCATCTCCGAGAGCGCCTACGCGGGCTCGCACGCCAAGGCGATCTGGGCGGAGTTCGCGCAGCGCGCGGGCGTGCCCCTGGAGGAGTTCCTGAACCAGCCGGGCGAGAGCCTGCTCGGGGAGAACCTCACCCTGGCGGAGTTCGCCGACGTGGCGCTCTTCCTGGTCTCCGACCAGGCGCGGGCGATGACCGCGACGGTGGTCAACGTCAGCCGCGGGCAGGTGATCGGCTAGAAGGCGCGATAGTCCCTGACGGAGTTGCGCGGCCCCCTGGCCGGGGGCCGCCGCCCGCTCAGCCCGATGACGATCGTGGCGCGGTGACGATGCCCTTCGTACGGCTCCAGCAGCCGCATCATCCCCGCGTCATCGGTCTTCTCGCCCGTCAGCGCGAAGCCGACGATCTTGGCCAGGTGGAAGTCGCCGATGCTCACCGCGTCGGGGTCGCCGAAGGCGCGCTGCCGCACCTCGGCCGAGGTCCAGACACCGATGCCGGGCAGCGCCCGCAGCAGGCGGTCGGCCTCGGCGCTGTCCTTGGCCGCCTCCAGCTTCTCGGCGTGCCAGGCGGCGGTCGCGATGGTCCTGGCCCGTACGGCTTCCGCGCCCGCCCGGTGCCAGTCCCACGCCGGGATCCGCCTCCACACGGCGGCCTCCGGCACCACCCGCATGCCCTCGGGCGCCGGTCCCGGCGCGGCCTCGCCGTACCGCCGCAGCAGCCACCGCCACGCCCGCCAGGCCTCCTGGCCCACGACCTTCTGCTCCAGCACCGCGGGCACCAGGGCCTCCATCACCCTGCCCGAGCGCCCGATCCGCGGGACCCTGTGCCTCCTGACGACCTCCTTGAGCAGGGGGTGATGGACCACGAACCCCGCCGGATCGTCGTCGGCCCCGAGCAGGGCGGGCAGGGTGTCGAGCAGCCACTCGGCTCCCGGGCCCCAGGCCTGCCCCCTGACCGTGCCCCCGCCCGCGGTGATCCTCAGCGTGCCGGGCCCCAGAGGAGTGCGGCTCGTGCGCCAGACGGCGGCGTCGGGCGTCTGGCGGAAGGTGGGATCGCCGCCGCCGTGCTGGTGCGGGCCCAGGATGCCGCCCACGTCGAGCGGCCCTTCCGGCACCCACATCCGTTCCATCACGTTGTCACGTTAATGGATGTCGAGAACGCGGCGACGGCTCCGACCAAGGGGTGAAAGGCACCTTCGACCGTGAGGAAGAATCCGATGTCCAAGCTCATCGTCTCCACCTTCACCATCTCCCTCGACGGCTACGCCGCCGGGATCGGCCAGCGGCAGGACGCCCCCTTCGGCGACGGGGCCGACGGCCTGCACGACTGGATGACCAGCACGCGCGCCTTCCACGAGACCCACGGCCTGGAGGGCGGCGTGGAGAGCGCCGACGACGCGTATGTCAGGGGCGCCGTCGGCCACTTCGGCGCCACGATCATGGGCAGGAACATGTTCAGCGCCTCACGCGGGCCGTGGGAGGACCTGTCGTGGACCGGCTGGTGGGGCGACAACCCGCCCTACCACAACGACGTCTTCGTCATGACCCACCACCCGCGCCCGAGCTTCGAGCTGGAGGGCGGCAACGCCTTCCACTTCGTGGACGGCTCGCCCGCCGAGGTGCTGGAGCTGGCCAGGGCCGCGGCGGACGGCAAGGACGTGCACCTGGCGGGCGGCGCGGCGACGCTCCGTCAGTATCTGGCCGCCGGGCTGGTCGACGACATGCGGCTGACGATCTCGCCGGTCCTCGTCGGCGCCGGCGAGCGGCTCTTCGACGGCCTGGACACGCTGCCGAGCC
This sequence comes from Nonomuraea sp. NPDC050663, assembly GCF_044456985.1. Taxonomy (NCBI): domain Bacteria; kingdom Bacillati; phylum Actinomycetota; class Actinomycetes; order Streptosporangiales; family Streptosporangiaceae; genus Nonomuraea; species Nonomuraea sp. NPDC050663. The sequence goes on along the minus strand of NZ_JBITGL010000001.1, from coordinate 646,547 downwards.
ACTATCGCGTGGCCGAGCAGGTCAGCACCGCGGCGGCGACCCACGTGCACATCGTGCGCCGCTGAGGCCTCAGCCGCCGGCCCGCGAGCCGTACGCGGGGCCGAACACGACCAGGAGGGTCAGGTCCTCGGTGATGTCGACGAAACGGTGCTCCTCACCCGCCGGGACGAAGATCACCGCACCGGGGCCGACCTGCTCCTGGCCGGTCGGCGTCACGATCGTGGCCCGGCCGGTGGTCACCACGTAGATCTCGTCCTCGGTGTGCGGGCTCTGCGTGTCGGCGCCGCCCGCGGGAATGCAGTACGTGCCGATCGACAGGTCGGGCACCTTGAGATGCTCGACCCAGTCACCGGCTTCCGGATGAGCCCATTCCCCCGCGCCCTTGATGATCTGCATAGAGGGTGACTTTAGCGTCAGATGTCGCTCGACCAGCGCACGGAGCAGTCGTCCAGGGTGACGTCCGGCCAGACGCGGATCCCGGCCTGCAGCTCGTTGCCCGCCCCGATGACGGACCTGTCGCCCACGACGGCGTCGCGCACCGAGGCGCCGGAGCGGACGCGGGCGCCCTTGCCCACGACGGAGTCGACGACGGTGGCGCCCGAGGCCACGACGCTGCCCTCGAGCAGCACGCTGCCGGTGACGGTGGCGCCGGCCTCGACGACCGCGCCCGCGGCGACGGTCGTGCCGCCGTCGACCTTGGCCTCGGCCGAGACCTCGGCGCCCGGCAGCAGCAGCGACTCTCCGACCGGCCCCGGCAGGGCCGGTGAGGCGAGCCGGCCGAGGACGAGGTCGGCCGAGCCGCGCACGAACGCGGCGGGCGTGCCCACGTCGAGCCAGTAGGCCTGATCGGCGTAGCCGAGCACCAGCGCGCCCGACTCGATCAGCCCGGGGAAGGTCTGCCGCTCGACGGAGACGACCTCACCGGCCGGGATGGTGTCGATGACCGAGCGGGTGAAGACGTAGCACCCGGCGTTGATGCGGTTGGTGACCGGGTTGGGCGTCTTCTCCAGGAAGGCGGTGACCCGGCCGGTGGAGTCGGTGGGGACGCACCCGAAGCGGGTCGGGTCGTCGACCTCGGTGAGGTGGAGCGTGACGGCGGCCTGCCGCGAGACGTGCTCGCGGACCTGGGCGCCGACGTCGTGCCCGGACAGGATGTCGCCGTTCAGGATCAGCACCGGGGCGTCGTCGGCGCACGTCAGCGCCTCGGCGGCGTTGCGGATCGCGCCGCCGGTGCCCAGCGGGCTCTCCTCCTCCATGTAGACGAGCTCCAGCCCGAGCGCGGAGCCGTCGCCGAAGACGGGCTCGAACATCGAGGCCTTGTAGGAGGTGGCGAAGACGATGCGACGGACGCCGAACGAGCGCGCCTGGGCCAGTTGGTGTGCCAGGAACGGCACCCCGGCTGTCGGCAGCAGGTGCTTGGGCGAGTCGAGGGTCAGGGGCCGCAGGCGCGTCCCGAGCCCTCCCACGAGGAGGACCGCCTCCAGGTTCGGCAAAGAGTGCTCCATCACCTGGGGGAGTCTATTCGACGGCGCGTAGATAAGCGCCGAGATGTGCTTCGGCCGAAACGTCCCAGGTGAACTCGCGCGCTCTGGCCAGGCCCGCCGTGCTCAGCTGGGCCCGGCGTTCCGGGGAGTCGAGCAACTGGCGCAACGCCACGGAGATGGCCGCGGCGTCGGGTTCTGTGTAGGCGACCGCGTCACCGCCGACCTCGGGCAGGGAGGTGCGGTGGGTGGTGAGCACGGGGGCGCCGCAGGCCATCGCCTCCAGGACCGGCAGGCCGAAGCCCTCGCCCATCGACGGGAAGGCCACCACCTGGGCGCCGCCGAGGAAGCCGCAGATCTCGCCGTTCGACAGGTAGCCGGGCCGTACGACGCGGACCGTCGCGGCCAGCTCGCGGCAGGCGGCGTCGACGTCCTCCTCGTGCACGCCTCCGCCGATCACCAGCGCGGGCGGGTCGATCATGCCCTCGACCGCCATGGCGAATCCGCGGATCAGGTTGGGAACGTTCTTACGCGGCTCCAGCGCGCCGAGGAAGGCCACGTACGGCCGGCCGTGCAGGCCGCAGCGGTTGGTGGCCCGCTTGATCTCCGCCTCCGAGGGAGGATGGAAGATCGCCTGGTCGACGCCGTGGTAGGCGACGTCGATGCGGGTGGGGTCGGCGGCCAGGACGCGGATGAGCTCGTCGCGGGTGGCCTTGGAGGGCACGATCACCCGGTTGGCGCGGCGCGCGGCGGTGCGGGTGGCCGAGCGGATGTAGGAGGCCTTCTCCAGGCCGTGCCTGCTCGGGTCGGTGAACCACGTCACGTCGTGCACGGTGACCACGGTCGGGAGTCCCGAGCGCATGGGCATGGAGTAGTAGGGCGCGTGGATCACCTGGGCGCCCGCCTGCTGGGCGAGCACGGGCAGGCTGGTCTGCTCCCAGGTGAGCCTGGTGGAGCGGTTGGTGATCGACGGCGGTCCGGGGATCACCCTCGCCGAAGGAGCGAGCCGGGAGTAACGGTCGGCGTCCGCGCGCTGGCAGACGATGATCAGGTCGGCGCCGGCCCGGTGGAGCGCTCCTATCAGGCCGTCGACGTATCGGATCAGAGCACCGCGGTCGGCGGGGACCGCTGCCGCGTCGATGAGCACCCGAGGCATCACGCAGATCTCTCCCCTCAAGACCTTGCATCCCCTTTACCCTAATCCGCGGCGCCCGCTTGTGGCATGCATCACACACCCGCGCGCTTGGCGGTGAGTCCCGCGAGCCCGGCGCACAGGGCGTCTCCGGCGATGATGACGATGCGCGAGACCAGTGCCACGGCGATGGCGTCACCCTGCGGGAGCAGCGGCGCGAGCACGGCGACCATGGCGACCTCGCGCACTCCCGCCCCGGCGGGTACGACGAAGGTGAGGATCCCGAGACACCACGACAGGGCGAAGGCGCCGATGCAGAAGATCGGGTCGCTGCCCACGATGAAGTACAGGTGCAGGCCGTACGCCAGCCAGCCCGTCAGCGCCCAGCCGAGCGCGGTCAGCATGCCCTTGCGCGACAGGGGGTGCTCCAGCGGCTCGCGCTTGAGCTTGCGCAGCACGAGGGAGATCACCCGGTTGATCACCTTCGGCTCCAGCAGCACCAGCAGCACCGGGATGGCCAGCAGCACCCAGCCGTAGCTGCTCCAGCCGAGCGTCGCCAGGGTGACGAGCAGGCCCGTCGCGAGCTGGATGGGCATCATCAGGAAGAAGGCGGCGGCGCTGCGCGAGCGCGGCACGCCCAGGTCCTTGCCCATCTCCATCTGCGCGATGACCGGCCAGAGCGCGCCGGGGATGTACTTGCCCAGCTGCCCCACGAAGAAGACCTTCGCGCCGTCGCGGAACGACAGGCGGGAGCCGAGGTCGTTCAGGAGGCTGCGCCAGGTGAGCATGGCGCCGAGCAGCGCGGCCACCACCGCGACCAGCGACAGCGCCACCATCGGCCACGACAGCCGTGCGAAGCCCGCGACGACCTCGTCCCACTGCCGGTAGATCGCCCACGCGCCGAATCCCAGGGCGATCGCCAGGAAGGCGATCCTGACGATCTTCTTCACAGCGGCTGCGGAGGCTGGGGCAGCGCGGCTCCCGCGGGGCGCGCCGGGCGCTTGGTGGCCACCCAGATGTAGGTGGGCACCAGGGGCAGGACCAGCCGCAGCGCCGCTCGGGGCGCGCGGGCCAGCACGGCCTGCGCCGCCCTGCCGGCGGCGCCGGGGAACAGCTCGCCCCCGGCGAAGCTCTGCGGGGTGGCCAGCACGGGGAAGGTGTAGTCCCACACGTGGAAGGCGCGCAGCATGCGGCGCAGCCCGCGCCGGGTGCGGAAGCGCTCGTAGTAGTGGTCGGCCCGGCCGAAGGCCCGCACGTAGCGGTCGGCGGCCTTCTCGGGAAGGTACGACAGGAACGGCAGCTTGTAGTGGGGCTCCATGATGCCGAGTTTGTTGCCCAGTCCGAGGTAGAGCACGCCGTCGTCCTTGAGCACCCGGTGCATGTCGGCCACGACGGCGTCGGGGTCGACGACGTGCTCGTAGATGTGGTTGAAGACCAGCACGTCGACCGAGTTGTCGGGGAAGGGCAGGGCGGTGCCGTCGCCGCAGACGAACGCCACGGTGGCGCCGAAGCGGTCGGCGGCCTTGCGCAGGCCGGGCACGTCGATGTCGACGCCGAAGGTGTGGCCGGCGACCTTGGACAGCTCGTCGGCGATGAATCCCGCCGAGCAGCCGACGTCGCCGACGGTCAGCCCTCCGAGCGGCCCGCGGAAGTGCTCCAGCACCGCGATGATCTTGGCGGCCTTCCTGCGGCGTTTGCCCTCGTCGAGCATCGCGCCTTGGAACTCGGAGTACTCCAGCTGCTTTTGCCTTGCCACGCTGCCCCACAGTACCCGTGCGGGTGTGTCAATCCGTCATCAATCCAGGAGCACTAGGCTTTCCGGTCTCACGACAAAGGGGGATTTAGTGGGACTTTGGGACAGCATCCGCGGCGAGTTCATCGACATCATCGAGTGGCTCGACGACAGCCGCGACACGATCGTGTGGCGCTTCCCCCGCCACGACAACGAGATCAAGAACGGCGCCCGGCTCGTCGTACGCGAATCGCAGACGGCCGTCTTCGTCAACGAGGGCCGCGTCGCCGACGTCTTCCCGCCCGGCACGCACACCCTGGCCACCCGGAACCTGCCGATCCTGTCGACGCTCCAGGGCTGGAAGCACGGCTTCGACTCGCCCTTCAAGGCCGAGGTCTACTTCGTCAGCACCCGGCAGTTCACCGACCTCAAGTGGGGCACCCAGAACCCGATCATGGTGCGCGACCCGGAGTTCGGCCCGGTACGGCTGCGCGCTTTCGGCTCCTACTCCGCCCGCGTCACCGACCCGGCGACGTTCCTCGCCGAGCTGGCCGGCACCGACGCCCGGTTCCGCACCGAGGAGGTCGAGGGCTTCCTGCGCGGCCAGATCGTCAGCCGCATCGCCGCGACCCTCGCCGGGGTGCCCGCGCTCGACCTGGCCGTACGGCAGAGCGAGCTGGGCGAGCTGCTGGGCCGTACGGTCGACGAGCAGCTCGCGGACGTGGGCGTCAGCGTTCCCGCGCTCTTCATCGCCAACGTCACCTTCCCGCCCGAGGTGGAGGCCGCCCTCGACAAGCGGGCCTCGATGGGCGTGCTCGGCGACCTGGGCCGCTACACCCAGTACCAGACGGCCAATGCCCTGGGCACGGCCGGCGCGGTGAGCGAGGGCGTCGGACTCGGCATGGGCATCGCCGCCGCCCAGCAGATGGTCAACCGTCCTCCCGCGCTCCCCCAGGAGCAGTGGTTCGTCGGCCGCGACGGGCAGCAGCTCGGGCCGTTCACCCGCGACGCCCTGCCGGCGCTCACCCCCGACACCCTCGTCTGGAAGGCCGGCATGCCCCAGTGGCTGCCCGCGAGCCAGGTGCCCGAGCTCGGGCTCACCCCGCCCCCACTGCCTGGAGCATGATGTCCCCCTGTGACGGCTGCGGCGCCGGCGTGGAGTTCGCGCCGGGCACCACGCTGCTGCGCTGCCCCTACTGCGGCCACGAGCAGCAGATCGAGCCGCCCGAGCGCACGATCGCCGAGCACTCCTACGACGAGTTCCTGGCCAAGCCGCGGGTCCAGGCGCTCGCGCCCAACCGGCTGGTCTGCCCCGGCTGCAAGGCGCGCACCGAGAGCGACGCGATCTCCAAGCTCTGCCAGTTCTGCGGCGGGCCGCTGATCGCCGACGTCGGCTCGGGCGACCAGATCGCGCCGGAGGCGGTGCTGCCGTTCGCGCTGGACCGCGCGGGCGCCCGCGACGCGCTGCGCTCGTGGGTGCGCACCCGCTGGTTCGCCCCGAACCGGCTCAAGAAGGTCACCGAGGCCGAGTCGATGAAGTCGACCTACCTGCCGCACTGGACCTTCGACGCCCACACCGTCTCCGACTACACCGGGCAGCGCGGCGAGCACTACTGGGAGAACGAGAGCTACACCGACTCCGAGGGCAAGAGCCGCACCCGGCAAGTGCGCAAGACCCGCTGGTACCCCGCCAGCGGCACCGTCTCGCGCGCCTTCGACGACGTGCTCGTGCCCGCGACCACCCACGCCACCAAGGAACGGCTCGACAAGCTGGAGCCGTGGCCGCTGGAGCGGGCCGCCGCCTTCGACACCCGCTTCGTCACCGGGCACCACAGCCTGCGCTACGACATCGAGCCGCAGGCCGGGCTGGAGCTGGCCAAGCAGGAGATGGCCGAGGTCATCGAGCAGGACGTGCGGCACGACATCGGCGGCGACGTGCAACGGGTGCACTCGGTCACGACCGGCTACTCCGGCCGCTACTTCAAGCTGCTCTTACTCCCGGTGTGGATCGGCTGCTACCTGTTCGGCGGCACGACCTACCAGGTGCTGATCAACGGCATGAGCGGCGAGGTCGACGGCGACCGGCCCTACAGCGCCGTCAAGATCGCCTTCGCGGTGCTGGCGGCGCTGGCCGTCATCGGGGCCGGAGCCTGGCTCTACCTGAGATCACAGGGTTAGGCTGTGCGGATGCTCACCCGGCTGCGCACCTCTCCGTGGGTCAGGGTCCTGCTCGCGCTGGTCGCCCTGGCCTTCCTCGGGTGGGGCGTGGCCACGAACTGGGACGCCACCAGCAAGGCCCTGGCCGACATGTCGGTCTGGTCCGTCGTGGCGGCGCTCGGCGCCGTGCTCGCCGGTCAGCAGTGCATGCTGCTGGCCTGGCGTCGCGTCATGGCCGGGCTCGGCACGCCGATGCGGGTCGGCGTCGCCGGGCGCATCATGTTCGTCGGGCAGTTGGGCAAGTACATCCCCGGCACCGTGTGGGCCTACGCGGCGATGATGGAGCTGGCCACCAAGCACGGCAGCCCGCCCCGCCGCACCTTCGCGGTCATCTCGCTCGGGCTCGTGATCAACCTGGGCGTGGCGCTGACGATCGCGGCGGCCACCGCCCAGCAGGCGTTCGCCGGGGCGCGCTGGCTCATGCTGCTGATCCCGGTGATCATCGTCTGCCTGCATCCGCGTGTGCTGACGTGGGGGCTCAACCTGGCCCTGCGGCTGGCCCGCAAGGAGCCGCTGGAAAGTGTCCTGCCGGGCAGGGCCCTGCTGGTCGCAGTCGGCTGGACCACACTGGGCTGGGCCTGCTGGGGCCTGCACGTCTACCTGCTCGGCGGCGGCGCCTACCCGCTGTCGACCGGCGCCTTCGCCTTCGCGTGGGCGACCGGGCTGCTGGCCTTCTTCATCCCCTCGGGCATCGGTGTGCGCGAGGGGGCCCTGGTGGCCGCGATCGGGCCGCTCATCGGCGTGCCCGCCGCGCTGGCCATCGGTATCGTCTCGCGGCTGATCTTCACGCTCTCCGAGCTGATCATGGCCGCGCTCTACTTCTTCGTGCTCGGCCGTCAGAGGTCGAGCAGCACCTCGACGTACGACGACCAGAACGGCTCGGGGTCGACCGCCTTGACGCCCGACCGCAGCAGCTCCGGCACGCCCGGCTCGTAGAACCGCTCGATCGTCGCGCGCAGGTCGGCGACGTCGTCGGGCTTGACCAGCAGGCCGTCGACGCCGTCGGTCACGTGGTCGGCCAGCGCGCCCACCCGCGTCGCGATCACCGGGACCCCGTGCTCGTGTCCGAGCCAGACGTTCTGGCTGGCCGTGGCGCTGCGGTAGGGCAGCACGAGCGCGTCGGCCCGCGCGAACAACGCCGGCACGTCGTCGGCGGCCACGTAGCCCGGCCGCAGCTCGACGCGCTCGCCGTTGCCCAGTTCCTCGATCAGCCGCTTGGTGTCGTCGAGCCCGCCCCAGAACTCCCCCGCCACCGTGAGCGAGACGTCGGACGGCAACGCCCTCAGCAGCAGGTCGAGGCCCTTGTACGGCCGGACGATGCCGAAGAACAGCAGCCGCCGGTGCACCTCCTGGTTGCGCTCGCCCGTCGTCGATGGCAGGTGCGGCGCCATAGCCGCCACGCTCACCGGCTCGGCGGTCAGCTCCCTGGCCAGGTCGGCCTGCTGCTCGGAATGCGCCAGGACCGCGTCGACCCTCTTCAGCAGGGCCTTCATCAGCGGCTTGTCGTACGGCTTGCGCTCGTGCGGCAGCACGTTGTGGCACAACGCGATCGTCTTGGTGCGCCCGCCGATCCCGGCCAGGATGCCCAGGTAGGCGGGCACCTGCACGGGGCTCAGCACCGCCAGGATCACCAGGTCGGCGCGCCGCAGCCGCCGCCCGCACGCCACCCATCCGAACGGGTTGCGCCAGTCGAGGTCGCGCCTGGTGCGGTGGTAGGGCACGCCCTCCGGATCGCTGATCGTCTGCTGGCCCGGGTAGAGGAACTTCGGGTACTGCGCCCGCCACGACTCGATGACCACGTCATGGCCCTGCTGCGCGAGCCGGCGCGCCAGCTCCGTGGTGTGCTGGGCCCCGCCGCCCTTGTAGGGGTAGGTCGGGCCGACGATCGCGATCCTCATTCGCCTCTGGACCGCACAATCAGGTCGGCCAGCAGGGCCACCGCCGCGATGATCAGACCCGACATGAAGATCATGATGGTGTTGTTGGCCAGGTAGAACGGCGTCTTGACGTTGTCGTAGACGGCCTTGGCCAGCCCGATGCCCACCAGCCACAACGCCAGCGGCATCAGCACCTTGAGCGGGTTGAAGTACATGATCATCCGCAGCACCTGCAGGATGTAGCGGTAGGCGTCGGAGATGAAGCTGAACTTCGACTTGCCCGCCCGCTTGGCGTAGTCGATCGGCAGGTAGTAGATGTCGTGCTGGTTCATCAGGAACGACAGCGTGATCGTCGTGACGCAGGAGAAGCCGGGAGGCAGCAGCCGCAGATAGGGCCTGGCCACGCTCTTGCGGAAGGCACGCAGACCGGAGTTGAGGTCGGGGATCTTCTGGCTCGCCAGGCGCTCGGCGACCTTCCTGATCACCCACTTGGCCGGGACCCGCAACATCTTGTGCGAGCCCTCCTCCGAGGTGCGCGCCCCGACCACCTGGTCGATGGTGATGTCCTTCTCCAGGAGCTGGACCAGCTCGGGGATGCGCTCGTTCGGGTAGGTCATGTCGGCGTCGGTCCACACGACGATCTCGCCGCGCGCCTCCTGCGTGCCGATGCGCCGCACCGTACCCGAGCCGCCGTTGCGGTGGAAGGCGCGGATGCGCATGTTCGGGTAGCGCGAGACCGCCTCCTGCAGGCGGGCCAGGGTGGAGTCGGTGGAGCAGTCGTCGACGGCGACCAGCTCGTAGGTGTAGCCGCTGGAGTCCATCGCCGCGCAGATGCGGTCGACCTCGTCGATCACGTGATCCTGCTCGTTGTAGCACGGCAGGACAATCGTTACGTACGGCGCTTCATCCACGGCGGGTCCAGTGCTGCTCACGGGGCTTGAGGCTACCCTGCCCCGGATAGGGCCGAGTGCACTACTCCAGGATCGGGCCGTACTACACCTTTACCCCGGACGCCCCATCCACACGTTGATCGTCAGCCCCCACGTGCCGTTCGGCGGCGACGTCAGCGAGCGTTCGTCCTGCCGCGTCACCAGGGCCATCACCTGCTCCGCCGTACCGAACGCCGAGACCTGCGCCTCCTCCGCGCCCAGCACCACCGGCACCCGGCCGGCCGCCCTGACCCGGTCGATCAGGCGCCGCACCTCCGCCTCCTGCGGGGTGTCGGCGCCCTCGGGCCGGCGGACCTGGGCGGTGGGGACGCCGCACTGGCCGCGCACGACCTGGGTGAGCCGGTCGCCCGTCACCCGCTCGACGATCAGCACCGAGGCGCCGGCGGGGATGCGCGCGCACATCGACTCCACGGCCGCCTGCTCGCCGCGCTCGATGGGGGTGAAGGCGGTGCCGATCGAGACCACGGCGCCGGGCAGGACCACCAGGACCGCCGTGACCACGATCGGCCAGGAGCGGGAGGTGCGGCCGCGCAGCCAGGCCAGGCCCCACGCGCCCAGCAGGATCAGGCCGGGCAGGACGACGGGCACCAGGCGGCGGGAGGCCCACGGCTGGTCGGGGGTGATCTCGGGGCGGAGCAAGGTGGTGACGGTGGTCCAGCCGATGAGGGCCAGCGGCAGCAGCCACTCCTGCCACCTGCCCTCGGAACGCAGCAGGCGGCGCACGAGCAGGGCCGCGGCGAGGGTCGCCAGGACCACGGTGACCGGGCCGATGTACCAGATCACCCACCACAGGGAGTCCTCGAAGTAGAGGCGGGTGCCGTCGCCGTCGAGGCGCTTGAGGAACTCGTAGGTGAGCCGGTCCTCTTCGGTGACCGGCGTGCGCCGCACGGTCTGCAGCCAGGGGCGTACGGCGAGGCCGAGCATCAAGAAGCCGACCAGGGCGGCGGCGAGGTCGGGCAGGCGCCCCGGCAGCCGGAGGCGCGCGAGCCTGGGCGCGAGGAGGGCGCCGAGGGCGGTGAGGAGGAGGACGGCGGCGCAGATGGCCAGCAGGGGGACGACCGAGCGGGACAGATAGGTCAGGTAGGGGCGGGCTAGGAGGTAGGCGACCAGGAAGGCGAGGGCGACACCGGCGGCCAGGCCGAGCAGGAGGGCGACGCCGGAGCGGCCGAGCCCTTCCTGGAGCCCTTCCGAAGGCCCCTGGGCCCGCGCCTTCCGCACCCGTGACAGGGCGATCAGCAGCCCCGCGAAGGCCAGCACGGGGAGCACGTCGCGCAGGCCGTCGATCCTGACCAGGACCGCGCAGCCGAACACCAGCCCGGCCAGCCCCGCCACCAGCGCGCGCGGCCTGGCGGACAGGGCCTCGTGGAGCAGGATCATCCCGCCGAACAGCAGGACCAGCGACGGGATCTCGCTGAAGGTGGTGCGCGAGGTGTAGAGGATCGGCATCGCGACCGCGAACGCCAGCCCGGCAAGCGCGGCCCAGCGTGCCCCGGCCAGGCGCGCGGTCAGCCCGGCGACGACCACGACGGCCAGCGCCCCCATCAGGGCCGGGGTGAGCAGCAGCACGTCGAGCCACTCGCCCAGCGCCAGCAGCAGCGGCGAGCCGGGCATGAACTGCGGCACCACGCCCTCCGGCTGCTCGAAGAAGCCGACGCTGCCGAAGACCAGGGCGGGGTCGGGGCCGCCGAAGGCCGCCTCCTGGAAGGGGATCGGCAGGGAGCCGTGCCCGGCGATCCAGATGGCGTACTGCGCGTAGGTCGCCGGGTCGCGGCGGACGATCAGCTGCTCGCTGTGGAGGACGGCGTTGAAGACTCCCGACGCGGCGGCGACCGCGAAGACCGCGGCGACCTGCCGGGCGGTGGCTTCGAGCGCGGCGCCCGTCCGGCGCAGCCCCGCCCAGCACAGGGCTGCCGTGACAGGTACGGCGAGCAGGACGGCGGGCAGCGGGCGGAAGACGCCCAAGAGCAGCAGCGGCAGTCCGGCCAGGATCCAGCCCGCGAGCAGGAGCGCGGGCAGCGCGGAGGCCACGGCGAGCACGCGGCCCGCCGACGGGCGTGGGGTGGAGCGCGGGATCGCCATCGGTGATCGCGAGCGTATCCAATGCCCGCGCCGACGCGCCCGGCGACGCCCTGGCTGGTGCCGGGGGCCGGTAGCGTACCGGGGACGGTGGACGTGCGGGAGGTGAGCGGGGTGCGGGGTGGCCTCGCGGGCGCGGTTTCCGGGGTGCGGGAAGGCGCCACCGGTCTCTCGGGCGCGATGTCCAGGGTGTGGGGGCGCGCCGCCGGTGCGACACGGCGGCATCCGTGGTTCGCGGCGCTCCTGGCCGTCGCCACCGTCCTGCGGGTGATCACGATGCTGGGCTACCGGCCGGCCCTGTGGTTCCCCGACTCCTACACCTACGTCGTGACCGTCATGCGCCCCCGCCCCGACCTGGTGCGCCCGGCGGGCTACTCGATGTTCATGAAGCTGCTGGAGCCCTTCCACAGCTTCGCCGTCGTCGCCGGGATCCAGCACCTGCTGGGCTTGGCCGTGGGCGTGCTCGTCTACTGGGCGGCCTCGCGCAAGGGCCCGCGCTGGGCGGCCACGCTGGCGGCGGCCCCCGTGCTGCTCGACGCCTACCAGATCGAGCTCGAGCACCTCCTGGTCTCCGACACCCTGTTCATGGCCTTGGTGGTCGCCGCCGTGGTGCTGGCGATGAGGGACGATCCCCCGGCGGTGGCGATCGGCCTGCTGCTGGCGGCGGCGACGCTGACCAGGACGGTGGGGCTGCCCCTGATCGTGGTCCTGGCCGCGTGGATGGTGCTGCGCAGGCGGCCGAGGAAGGCCGCCGTCCTGCTGGCGGCGGCGCTGGTCCCGGTGTTCGCCTACGGGGCCTGGTTCTACTCCACCTACCAGCGGCTGGGCATCGTGGGCGCCAACGGCGTCTTCCTGTACGCCCGCACGATGTCCTTCGCCGACTGCGAGAGGATGCGGCCGCCGCCCGACCTGGCTGTGCTCTGCGACCCGAGGCCGGCCGGCGAGCGCCCGCCCTCGCAGGAGTACGTCTGGTCGCCCGATGCTCCCCTGGTCAAGCTGCCGGGCGAGACCTTCACCAGGGAGAACGAGGCACTGGCGATGCGCTTCGCGCTGCTGGCCATCCGCACCCAGCCCCTCGACTACCTGGCGTCGGTCGGCGGCGAGCTGGTCAGGTCGTTCACGTGGGGCCGCCCGGTCTATCCCGACGCCGAGATCTACGGCTACTACCGCTTCCCCGTCACCCCGCCTCCGGCGCCGACGAGGCATGCGGCCGTGGTGGGGGCCGACTTCGCCCGGGAGTACGAGCAGGGCGACATCTCGACGCGGATCGTCGAACCGTATGCCGGATGGATGCGGAATTATCAGGAAATCGTGAGGTTGCCGGGCACGGTCCTCCTCCTGATCCTCCTCGTCCCCCCGGCGATGGCCGTGACGCGGAAGTTCCGGCAGGTCAGAAGCTCCCAGCCTGCCCGTTGGCTCCTGCCTTGGACGACCGCGTGGGCGTTGCTGGCGACTCCGCCCGCCGTGGCCGAGTTCGACTACCGCTACGTCCTGCCGGCCGTACCTCTTGCGTGCCTGGCCGCCGCGGTGGCGATTCGTCGCGATCCGTAAAGCTTTTCACGTCTTTATTCCACGAAATGTCCGAGTCTGAGTATGCTCTCTGGCGGATACATCACGCCTGGGTCACGGTCGATTTCCTTCGATCATGGCGACGGGCGCGCCACGGGTGACTTACTCTCATGGCGCGGATGACCGAGCGACCGAGCCAGCGTAAGCGGCCTGGCGATCTTCGGACGAGGAGGGCCGTGTGCGCAGAGGAATGGTTGTATGAGTGACTATCGAGGCGTGTCCGTTCAGGATCGCCGCGTGGCGCCCACCCAGCCGGGCCGTTCCCACCGTGCCTCCGCTCCGCCGCCCCCCGACGACCTGCCGCCGCGCGGGCGCCGCGCCAAGCAGCCGGAAGGCCCCGGCAAGATGCGGGTCCTCGCCTGGGTGAGCATCGTGCTCACCGTGGTCATGGTGGGCACCTCGCTCACGGCCTACTGGCTCTACCGCGACGCGTTCGGCTCGGTGAGCACCAAGGACTTCAAGAAAGACCTGATCAACAAGGCGCCGGTGAACCAGACCGGCGCGCTCAACGTGCTGATCGTCGGCTCCGACACCCGCGAGGGCGACAACGCCAAGTACGGCAGGGCCCTGTCGCGCCAGGCCGACGCGGGCGGCAAGCGCACCGACACGATCCTGCTGATGCACATCTCCCCGGCTCGCGACAAGGTGCAGGTGCTCAGCCTCCCCCGCGACTCGATGGTGCCGATCCCGCAGTGCAAGGCGGAGAACGGCAGCATCCAGGCGGGCCGCACCGACATGATCAACTCCGCCTACAACACCGGCGGCATCACCTGCACGATCGAGACGATCCAGGTGCTCACCGGCATCGCGGTCGACCACTTCGTCGAGGTCGACTTCACCGGCTTCAAGAGCATCATCGACGCCATGGGCGGCGTGTCGTTCTGCTTCAAGCAGCCCGTCCAGGACAGGAACTCCAAGCTCAACATCACCGCGGGCAACCACCTGCTCACCGGCAACCAGGCGCTGGCCGTCATGCGCCTGCGCCACTACGGCGACGGCAGCGACCTGCAGCGCATCACCCGCCAGCAGCAGCTCCTCAGCAACATGGTGAAGAAGGTGACCCAGGAGGGCCTGCTGTCCGACCCGGGCAAGCTGCTCGAACTGATCAAGGTGGCGGGCAAGTCGGTCACCATGAACCCCGAGCTCGCCAACGACCCGCAGACCCTGCTCGACATCGCCGCCAGCGCCAAGTCGCTGAGCGCCAGCGGGGTCAAGTTCATCAAGGTGCCCGTGGTGGCCTACCCGGCCGACCCCAACCGGGTGCAGTGGCAGCAGCCGGAGGCCAACGAGCTGTTCAAGCAGATCGCCCAGGACATCGAGGTCGAGCCGAGCCCCGCCGCCACGGCGCCCAAGGTCACGGTCAAGCCGCAGGAGGTGCGCGTCCAGGTGCTCAACGGCTCCGACCGTCAGGGCGAGGCGCAGCGAGTGGCCGACGAGCTGACCAAGTGGGGCTTCAAGGTGGTCGGCATCGGCAACACCAAGGACCAGGCCGAGAAGACCAAGGTGCTCTACTCCGCCAAGTCCGAGGCCGACGCCCCCTACGCCCAGCTGGCCGCGGCCAAGCTGAGCGGCACCAAGCCCGCCGAGGCGACCAAGGTCAAGCCCGCCACCCTGAACCCCTACACGCCCAGCGCGGGCGTGACGGCCCCCGAGGCGACCGGCCAGGTCAAGGAGGGCCCGATCGTCCAGGTGATCATCGGAGCCGACTACCAGGGCGTGCGGGTGCCGACCACCACCAGCAAGGCCGTCCAGGCCAACACCGTCACCGCCGACCAGAAGAACGTGTGTGCCTGAGCTGCAAGGTTTCTGTGGAAACAAGCCTTGGGCAAGTGGGAGTCAAGGCCGGACGATACGCTAGATCGGGTCTCCTGAAAGGGAGGCCCGTTCTGCTGATCCCCCGAAAGAGCGTCTTCCTCCGTGACTGACACCCGACACTCTCCAGCGGTCCCAGCGCCGTCGGCTCGCCCCGACGACCAGGATCTGTGGACCAAGTGGCAGGAGCCCCAGCCGGAATCCGAGCCCGAGCAGCAGGAAGCACCACCGCCCAAGCGCGGCCGCGAGCCGTACCTGGACAACGTCAAGTTCCTGCTGATCGCGACGGTGGTCGTGGGGCACTCCCTGGTGCCCACACTCAACGCCGACTCGTCCAGGTCGCTCTACATCTTCATCTACACCTTCCACATGCCGCTGTTCGTCATCATCAGCGGCTACCTGTCCAGAAACTTCTGGAACTCCAACGCCAAGACCAACAAGCTGGTCGACACCTTCCTCGTGCCCTACGTGATCGTCGAGGTGGGCTACGCCGCGCTCCGCACCGCCCTCGGGCAGAAGTGGAGCCTGACGATCATCGACCCGGCCTGGCTGAACTGGTACCTGGTCGCGCTGCTGTTCTGGCGGCTTTCCACACCGGTGTGGAAGCGTATGAAGTTCCCGATCCCGGCGGCGATCGCCGTCTACCTGTTCGCCGGCTTCTCGCAGATCTCCGGCGAGTTCAGCATGGACCGCTTCTTCGGCCTGATGCCCTTCTTCGTCATCGGCCTGACCCTGCAGCCGGAACACTTCGATCGGCTCAACCGCCGCTGGATCAAGATCCTGTCAGCGGTCACGCTGCTCGGCGCGGCCGGCGTAGCGATGCTGATCTCGCTGAAGCGTTTCTCGCTCAAGCCGTTCTACTTCAAGCACAGCTACAAGGACATGGGCCTGTCGTGGTGGATGGGCCTGCTGGAGCACCTGGCGATCCTGGGCGCCTCGCTGGCCGTCTGCTTCGCCTTCCTGGCGCTCGTGCCGCGCAGCGAGACCTGGTACACCGACCTGGGCACCCGCACGCTCTACTGCTACCTGCTCCACGGCATCCCGGTGCTCATCGCCAAGGAGACCGGCCTGCTCGACCTGCCGTGGCTCCACGGGCCGCTGGGCGCGATGGCGATCGCCACCAGCGCCTTCGCCCTGGCCATCGTGCTGTGCCTGCCTATCACGCGCACGGTCTTCAAGTGGATCATCGAGCCGCGGCTGACCTGGCTCTACCGCCGCCCGTCGACCGCACCCCCTCCAGCGGAAGTTAAGCCGTAGTTCCGCCCGCATTAACGCCAGCGAAGGGGACAAAGCCCAGCATCGACCTATGCGGGTATGCGTCGCCACGATCGTCCACCACCCCGAGGACGCCCGGATCAGGCACAGGCAGATCAGGGCGTTGCTCGAAGCGGGCCACGAGGTGACCTATGTCGCCCCCTTCTCCTTCTACAACGTGACCCCGACCGCCAAGGTCCGGGCCATCGACGTACGGCGGGGCGGCGGTCTCAACACCGCCCGCCACGCCCTTCGCCGCGGCTGCCGCGACGCCGACCTGCTCATCGCCCACGACATCGACCTGCTGCGCCTCCTGCCGCTGCGGCGGCCTCCCGTCGTCTGGGACGTGCGCGGGCAGGCGGACGGCCCCCTGAACAGGCTCACAGCCGCGCGTGCGCACCGTCGCCACCACGTGGTCGGTCCCGATTCCGTTCCCGAGGCCACCCTGGTGTCCCCGTCTCCCCCGCCTCCGGGTGACACCAGGGTGGTCCACCTCGGCCGGCTGTCGGCCGATTCCGGCGTCGCCGAGCTCATCGGCCTGGCCAGGCGGCTGGTGCCGCACGGCGTGCGTCTCGACCTCATCGGCGCGGCCGACCCCGCTGTGCGCCCCATGCTGCGCGACGCGCAACGGGAGGGGCTGCTGGACTGGTTCGGGTACGTCCCGCTGCGACACGCCCTCAGGATGACCGAGGGGGCGCTGGCGGGCCTGTCGCTGACCCGGGGCGAGGGACTGCCGACCAGGATCCTCGACTACATGGGGCGCGGCGTCCCGGTGATCAGCACCCCGCAGGAGATCGTCGAGCGCGTCGGCTGCGGGCGGATCGTGCCCCTCGACGTCGAGGCTGCCCTGCAGGCCGTCCTGGACCTCAAGGAAGACCCCGGGCTGCGCGCCACCCTCGGCGCCCGCGGCCACGTGGAGGCCCGGCTGCACCACGACTGGCCCGACCACGCCCCGGCTTTCGTGCGGCTGATGGAGAGATACGCCGGACTCTCCTGGTCACCGAGCCTCGCGGTTGATGTACTTGAAGCATGGCATCGCACCTGATCCAGGGCCGGACCGTCGAGATGCCGGTGCGCATCCGCGACGCGACGGTGTGCACAGCCGCCTACGCCGTACGGGCCGACTCCGCCCGCGCCGTCCTGGCCTACTCGGGCCTCGACGTGGCCGAGTTCCTCCCCGGGAAGGCCATCTGCATGCTCGTCTTCGTCGACTACCGCGACGGCGACCTGGACACCTACCACGAGTTCGGCGTGACCTTCCTGGTCCGCCCACCCGGCGTGAAGGCCACGCCCGGACTGTCCGACATCAGGAACGCCGGGGCCTTCGTGCACTGGCTGCCGGTCGACCAGGGCTTCACCCTGTCGGCGGGACGCGACATCTGGGGCTTCCCCAAGGAACTGGCGGAGATCGACCTGCGGCTCGCCTCACCGTACAAGAGGTGCATCGTCCGCAAGGACGGACGCATGGTGGTCGACCTGCTGCTGCGGCCCGGCGTCCCCATGCCGGGCGGCAGCGGGCTCTTGCCCGTGACCGCCTACACCCACCAGGACGGGGTGACCCGCAGCGTGCCCGCCAGGGCGTCCTTCGCAGGGGCGAGGGTACGGCCGGGCGGGGCGCTGATCCGGCTGGGCAACCATCCGGTGGCCAAGGAGCTGAGCGAGCTCGGACTGCCCAAGCGGGCGCTGTTCACCAGCGTGACGGGGCATGCCGCGGCGGAGTTCGGCGAGGCCTCGGTCTGGGACGGCGCGGTCTGGGAGGGCGCCTAGAGGACGGGAGAGCGCCTAGACGATGGGCGGGCGGCCCAGTTTCACCATGCGCCACGCGGTGCGCCACGCCATCGGGCGGCGCTCGCCCGCCGGCGTGCGCAGGCCTTCCACGAAGCCGCCGAACCACGCCTTCAGCGCCTGGCCGGAACGCTCGCGCAGGAGCGTCAGCACCACCCAGTCGATGAGGTAGAGCGCCGCCAGCGGCCACGGCAGGTTACGCCTGGCCAGCCAGACGCGGTTGCGCGCGTTGAGCCGGTAGAAGTTGTCGTGCCTGGTCGGCGGCACCCACGGGTGGTACATCACCGTCTCGGCGTCGTACTCGATGCGATAGCCCTCGCCCAGCAGCCGCCAGGCCAGGTCGGTCTCCTCATGGGCGTAGAAGAACCGCTCCGGCAACCCGCCCACCTGCAGGAAAGCGCTCCGCCGTACGGCAGAGGCGCCGCCGAGGAACGTGGTCACCGGCGAGGAACGCTCGGGGTCGCCCGCCCGCAGCCGCGGCACGTGGCGGCGCTGCGAGCCGGTGCCCTCGGGATCCATGACGCGGAAGGACAGCACCGCGAGGTCGGGCTCGGTCGCGAACCGGTCGCGCACGTGCGCGGCGACCTTCTGGTTGGCATACCAGCCGTCGTCGTCGAGGAACAGCACGACATCGCCCGAGCACTCTTCCACACCACGGTTACGGCCGGCGGGAATGCCGACGTTCTCCTCAAGCCGGACCGTCTTGACGGTCGCCGAGGAGCCATCGGGTGGCGTAGCCGACACCTCGGGCACGTCGGCGCCATTGCCCACGATCACCACCTCGACGTCGCCGTCGATCTGGTTCAGCGCGGACTCGACCGCCCGGTTCAGCTCCGCGACCCGGTTTCCCATGGTGAGGACGACGCACGAGATCTTCAACGGGTCATCGCCTTGACGCGTCGAGAGCACGGGCGTGGCATTCTGTCATGATCACCGAGTCTGTTGGTCTGTCTATGTCCTGGTATTGATGTCGACAAGAGTATCGGAACCGCCAGTGAACCCCCACCGAACCGCGGGCGTCCGATCAGTACGACGGACAGTCCCCCCGGCCGGTTCCAGATCATCTCAACCGCCTCGATGCGAGAATGCTCACCAGGTGAAGCACCACCTGCAGCGCGGCGGCCACCACACAGGCCACGGTCAGCACTCGCGTCGCAGTCAGGTTGCCGACCACCATATCGATCACGGCCGTGATCAGGGCGAGTATTGAGAGTTCGACCGGCTGCACGATCCGGTGGAACTTGGTCGAACCCACGACCCGCCGGCCCAGCGCCAGCAGCCCCGACCTGATCTGGCCGGCGCTGGCCTCCGTGGCGGCGGGCAGCCCCGCCCGCGCCCTGGCCACGTCGACGAGGTCGGTCTCCGACTTGATGAGGATCGCGCCCAGCGCGGCGGCGAAACCGAGCACGGTGTACCAGTCGGGCAGCGTCTGCGACGCCCGCCAGCCCAGGCCGATCAGCAGCGCCGCCTCGGTGAAGTACGCGCCCACCCGGTCGAGGTAGACACCCGCCAGCGAGGTCTTGCCCGTCCAGCGGGCCAGCTCGCCGTCGGAGCAGTCGAGCAGCAGGTAGACCTGGATCAGCAGGAACGCGCCGATCGCGGCGAGCAGGCCGTCGAAAGCCAGCACGACGCCGGCGAGGATGCCGGCGAACGTCATGATCCAGGTGACCTGGTTGGGGCTGATCGACGTCTTGGTTAGCACCCACGTGACGTAGATCGACAGGCGGCGCATGTACATGACGCCCGCCCAGTGCTCGCCGTTGCGCCGCGTGAGGTGACCCTCCGGCTGGGCGACGGCGCGGAGCTCAGCTACCGACGGTGCGGACATAGTCCTCCACCCGATCCCGAACCTCGGACTCCGACAGGCGCAGGTGCTCGAGGATCGTGTAACGGCCGGGACGGGTCGAAGGCGCGAACAGCACAGCCTGCGTGAACTGCTCGTTGGTCAGCCCGATGTGATCCGGCAGCAGCGGCAGCTTGTGCTGACGCAGGCAGTCGCTCACCTGGTCGAGGCGCTGCCGGTCCTCCCGCAGGAAGAAACAGAAGGCCGCGCCGATGCCGGCGAGCTCCCCATGATTGGACGTACCGGGAAAAAGCTGATCCACGGCATGAAGGATCTCATGGTCACCGCCACTCGAAGGACGCGACGACCCCGCGATCACCATCGACATGCCCGACAGGATGAGCGACTCGGCCAGCACCGTCAGGAACGCGTCGGACTCGATCGAGTCACGCCGCCCTACCAGCGCCTCGGCCGCCGTGCGCGCCATCGAGCAGGCCAGGCCGTCGATCGGCTCGCCGCGCTCGACGTTGCCCAGCTGCCAGTCCTCGATCGCCGACAGGTTGCTGACCACGTCGCCGACGCCGGAACGCACCAGCGACTCGGGCGCGTTGTGCACGAAATCGAGGTCGACCAGGATCGCCAGCGGCATCGGCACACCGAACGAGCCCTTGCCGCCCTCGTAGGTCAGCGAGGCCGTCGGCGAGCAGATTCCGTCGTGCGAGAGGTTCGTCGCCACCGCCACCATCGGGATGCCCGCCAGCGAGGCGGCGTACTTCGTGGCGTCGATCGTGCGACCGCCGCCCACGCCCACGACCACCTCGTAGGCGCCCTTGCGCAGATCCGCGCCGAGCGAGACGGCGGCGTCGACCGAGCCGTCGGCCACGCGGAACACCTCCGCCTCGGCGAGGGTGGGGGCGATCAGGCCCTCGATCACATCGCCCTGGCCGGGGCCGACCGCCACGGCGACCCTGCCCGAGGTGGCCACCCGGCTGTCGGCCAGGACCGCGCCGAGCTGCGCGACCGCGCCCCGCCGTACTTCCATGGTCAGGGGGGCGGGCAACATCCTCGCGAGAAGCGGCATCTACGCACCCTCTCAGGAAGCGACGTCGGCGTCGCGGAGTTCGGTCGGACTCATGACGCCGGCACCCTGGGAACACCCAGCCCGGCCCGGTGCGGCGGTGGCGCCTTCGTTGCGCGCGTCGGCCGGTTGCGGCAAGCGCGTCACGCGCCCGCCTCGTAGCCGCCGGCGATCTGCCGCGCCTTGGCCAGGTCGTCGTGGTTGTCCACCTCGACCCACTTC
Source organism: Nonomuraea sp. NPDC050663 (assembly GCF_044456985.1). Taxonomy (NCBI): domain Bacteria; kingdom Bacillati; phylum Actinomycetota; class Actinomycetes; order Streptosporangiales; family Streptosporangiaceae; genus Nonomuraea; species Nonomuraea sp. NPDC050663. Next base: position 625,579 of record NZ_JBITGL010000001.1, on the reverse strand, counting down.
ACGTCGCCGATCGGCGCGACGTGGATCTTCTCGCCACGGTCGACCATCACCTGGTAGCCGTCCTCGTAGTACAGCTGCGGGTCGCCCTCGAAGGTCGTCTTCAGCGCGTCGGCCAGCCGCTCGGCCGCACCCGGCCGGATCAGCGTCGCCCCGATGTACTCGCCGTACGCGTCGTCCGGATCCATCAGCTTGGTGATCCGCTTGAGGTCGCCGCCGTCGAGCGTGACCTTCATCTCCTCGTCGGCCAGCTTCTTCACGTTGTCGACCGCGAGCAGGATGTCGCTGGTCTCCGGAGCGGACAGCAGCGTCTCCTCGACGCTCACCGGGTGCACGGTGTCACCGTTGACGAGCAGCGCGCCCTGCGAGAAGTAGTCGCGCGCGCACCACAGGGAGTACGCGTTGTTCCACTCCTCGGCCTTGTCGTTGTGGACGAGCTCGAGCTTGACGCCGTAGCGCTTCTCGAAGCCGTCCTTGCGCTCGTGGACCGCCTGGGCCTGGTAGCCGACGATGATGACGATCTCCCGCAGGCCGACCGCGGCCAGGTTGCGGATGGAGATGTCCATGATCGTGGTGTCGCCGTCGACCGGCACGAGCGCCTTGGGCAGCGTGTCGGTGTAGGGCCGCAGCCGTCGTCCGGCCCCAGCGGCCAGCACCATTCCCAGCAACGTAAACTCCCGGAGGGTCCAAAGGCTTCGAGAGGCCTTCGGCCGCTCGATATTGCATTCGTGGAGAAACTCCACGCCCATAGGTTAGTTGCCAGGCGGCCCTGATCGGTCGAATCGAAATCCGATGGACGGGCGCACCGGGCGGTGCGATAGTACTCCGCCGTGACTGAGACTCCCCTGGGCGACGGCCTGATCTTGCGTCCCGGACGGCCCTCCGACCTCGACCAGATCACCGCCCTCCTCACCGAACGCGGCGACGCCGCCGACGCCCTCGACCACCGGCTCGTGGTCGAGGACCCCGACGTCGGCTGGGACGCCTGCGCCGTCGTCGTCGACGGTGACCGGGTGGTGTCCACGGCGACGCTGCTCGACGAGGTCGTCCGCGTAGGCTCCGTACGGCTCGGCGCGGGGCAGGTGGAACTGGTCGCCACGGACCGGGCCTACGAGGGGCGGGGGCTGGTCAGGGCGCTCATGGGGTGGGCGCACGAGCGGTCTGCCGCCCGGGGGCAGGTCGTGCAGGTGATGATCGGGATTCCGTACTTCTATCGGGTGTTCGGGTACGAGTACGCGATCGACATCCCACCGGCGCTTGCCGTACGGAGAGAGGTCCATGGAACCGCGCCGGGCGGCTTCCCTGAGGCGGGCGACGCTCAGGGCATCGTGACTACCGAGGCCGCCGACTCGCCCACCTTCCGCCCCGAGGAGGCCGCCGACACCGCGATCTTCCGCCCCGCGGAGCCCGCCGACATCCCCGCCATGATCGCCCTGCAGGAGGCGGCCCAGGGCCGCTTCGACGTCGCCATGCCCCACCCCGCGCCCCGCTGGCGCTGGTTGCTGGCCCACGACTCCAGCACCCTGTGGGTCCTCGAACGCTCCGGCACCGTGGTCGCCGGCGCCCGCATCACCCCACCCGACGACGGCGAAGTCCTCCTCGCCGAGGCCACCGCGGCCGACGAGGCGGCGGCCGCCGACCTCCTGCGCGCCGCCTCCGCAGCCCACGCGGGCGTCCGCGTCGTCCACCGATCCGGTACGGTCACCGGCACCACCTGGCAGCGGCACCTCCAACCGGAGCCCCTCACCCAGGCGAGCCAGTACTACGTCCGCATCCCCGACCCCGCCACACTCCTCAACCACCTCCGCCCCGTCCTGTGGCAGCGCCTCACCGCAGCCGGCCTGGAACGCGACCAGATCGTGATCTCCACCTTCGGTAAGCACTACAGGCTGCCCATCCTGGAGAACGGCCTGGGCGAAGTCGTCACCGGCCGCGCCATGCAAAGCCCAGGCTCCGCGGGCGGCATGGGAGTCGCCCCCGACTACCTGCCGGCACTCCTCTTCGGCCCCCTGGGAATGGAAGGCCTGGCCCGCCTCCGCCCTGACGTCTACGCGAGAGACGAGGAGCTCTTCCACACGCTCTTCCCCCCGCTGAGCGCGGACATCCTCAGCTACTACCTCCCCTACTGACCCACCGAGAACTCGTCACTATTTTCGAAATCACGTTGACACTCTAAGTAGCCAAGCCCGAACATATTCGGCATGCCCACCCCCTCCCACGATGCGGCCAACAGTCTGATCAGGGAACATCCCGAGCTCGCCGTCCGGTTCCTACGCACTGTCGGCCACGTCACCCTCCCCGACGTCCCCGTCCAGGCCGCCGACGGCGAGCTCAACGACCGCGTGTCCACTTCCTGCTACGCCGACACCGTGCTCGTCGGCGGCCCCATCCACGATCGCCGCTTCTCCCTCATCAGCGAGATCGAGACCCGCATCACCCAGGGCAAGCTGGACCAGACGATCCGCTACGCGGCCACGCTGTGGCTCCACTACGGCAAGCCGATCCACATCGTCTTCTTCACCCCCGACCCCAACTACAAGAAGTTCGACCGCGAGGTCACAGTGGTGTCGGGATGCCTGACCTTGTCGGTGGAGATCTGCTTCGTGGGCCCCGACGAGATCCCCGCCATCACCGACCCGGCCGTGATGGAGAACGACCCCGCCCTGTTCGTACTGTCGGTAATCGCCCACGGAGACCGGCCCGACGTGGCGGAGGCATTCTGCCGAGGAATGGCACACCTCCCTCACGACTACGCGGCGTATTACTATGAACACGCGGCAGCCAAGGCCACCCGGACAATCAGGCAGCGCATGGAGGCGACAATGAAGCTCCAGATCCCCGCATACAGCGACATGGCGAAGGAACACCGGGGCATCGGCCGCACCGAGGGCAAGGCAGAGGGGCGAGTTGAGGGCAAGGTCGAAGCGCTGCTCATCACGCTCGAAGCTCGCGGCCTCACCGTATCGCCGGAACAACGCGCTCGCATCGAGGACTGCACGGACCTGCCTCAACTTGACCACTGGATCCGCCGCGCTCTCACCGGCGCAACCACCGCCGAGGTCCTCGCCTCCGCCGGCCAGTGACGAGGTTCCAACTCCCGGCCTACAGCGATCTTGCCAAGGAACACCGGGGCATCGGCCGCACCGAGGGCATAGCGGAGGGCCGAGTAGAGGGCCGAGCGGTCGGAAGGGCCGAGGGCAAGGCAGAGGCGTTGCTCATCACACTCGAAGCCCGCGGCCTCATCGTGTCACCCGAGCAACGCGCTCACATCGAGGCATCCCAGGACTCCGCCCAACTCGATCGCTGGATCCGACGCGCCCTCAACGCCGAAACCACGGCCGAGGTCCTCGACGTCTAGCCCGTGAGGCAGAACCGCCAAGGGCTCTCATGGGCAGCGCTAGCGAAACCCTCGGTTACCCCGGACGAGGGCCTCGCCTCCGTCCCTCATTTCGTCTAGGCACCGTGATCACCCACGCCGGTCTGGCCCGCCTCACCATGGTTTGCCCGGGCGAAGCCCGGGCCCTTGGCAAGACGGGCGAGCGAAGCGAGCTCGACCAGGGGTCGCGACCTGGCGCGACTGGAAGAACAGCCTGAGTCCACAGCGCGAAGCGCCGCTTGCGAAGACCTTCCGCGCGGCGACGAGGCTTGGGGCGTGGCAAAAGGCAGGGCTAGAGAGGGCGGGGCTAGAGGAGCCGAAGCTAGAAGAGGCGTGGCGAGAGGAGAGGCGAGGCGAGAGGCGAGGCAGGCGAGAGGCGAGGGGGGGCAAGACCAGTGATCCCCCACCCAAGCCCTACCCCTGCCGCTCCCCCCGAGGGGCGGCCAGCCAGCATGTCAGGCTCTCCCACCCGAAGAACGCCCACAAATAGGCCGCCAACACTCCAAACCCCACCGTTGGCCACCCCGCCACGACCCCCAGCGAGACCGCGATCATCCGCCCGTCCCAGCCCAGCCCGAACGTCGACAACCAGGGCGGCGGGTACACCCTCTGCCTGATCCGATAAACCAGGTCATAGTGGTGAAACGCCATAGCCCCCAGCAACGCGAAGATCCACAGCGGCCCCACCTCGTGCGCGAACCCCACCGCCGCGATGCAGATGTACTCGATCCCCCGCAGCAGCGGCGGCGCCAGCCAGTCGTACCGCCCGTCGTGCGGGTGCGAGCTCCCCGGTCCGGCCAGCAGCAGGGTCATCGCCAGCGCCAGCACCGCCCAGTCGTTCGACCCGGCGATCCCGATCACCATCAGCACGCCGATGACGAACGCCGCCACGACGAGCGGCGGTAGCGGGGGCAGTTGGCCGGCGACCATGAAGCCCATGGCCCGCGAGATGGGCCCGTCGTCGCGGTAGGCGACGACGGAGCTGCGCGGGATGGGCGTCATGTGCACGGAGATCATGTCGAGGCCCTCTCGATGCGCCCGATGAGCTGGTAGAGCAGCGCCACGGCCCCCCAGCCGAGCAGCGACAGGAAGGTCACGCGGGCGTTGAAGACGGCGGCCGTGACGGCGATCAGCGCGGTGCGTTCGCCGATCGGCAGGACGATCATCTTCTTGAGCCACCGCGTGAGCGTGTCGCGTTCGAGGCGCGCCCGGATGCCGTGGGGGCCCTGGTCGGCGGGTTCCATGAGGGAGCGGGGCGGCCGGGCCCAGGCGGCGCCGACGCGGGCGGCGTCGGAGACGGCGCCGGAGAAGGAGAAGTCGACGGTGTGCCGGGTGACCTGGAGGATCATCGCGCCGACTGCCAGGTACCAGATGCCGTCGGGGTTGCCCAGACCGGCGGCGTAGCCGATGGCCAGGCCGGCGTAGACGAGGTATTCCTTGAACCGGTCGGCCATGCCGTCGGCCCACGCGCCGAGCGGGGTGAACTCGCGGGTGTAGCGCGCGAGTTGCCCGTCGACGCAGTCGAGCACGAACGACAGGTAGAACAGCACCCCGCCGAGCACCTGTGCCCAGCGCGCTCCGTAGGTGAACCACACGGCGGCCAGGACGGCGAGGCCGATCGAGATGCCGGTGACGGAGTTGGGCTTCAGCTTGAGCCGGGCCGCGAGCCGTACGACTGGCTTGGTCCAGCTGGAGACGAAGTGGGTGGCGAAGAAGCCGTCGTCGGTCTTGACGGCGGTGTCGAGCCGTACGCGGGCCTCGTCGACGTCGGCGAGACGGGTGACGGCGGAGTCGACGCCGCTCTGGCCGGTGACGCGCCCGCAGTGCAGGGGCCCGATCTGGGCGGCGCGTACGCCGACGCCAGAGCGGACGAGGCCGACGAGGAGCAGGTCGGTGGCTTCGATGGCGGTGACGGGGCCGAGGCGTCCGGCGCTGACGAGGTCGGCGAGCTCGTCGGAGATGTCGGCCAGGCAGCCGAGGTCGGCCTCGCCGACCTGGAGCACGGACAGGAAGGTCGCGTTGGCCTCGGGGACGGTGTGGAAGGAGCTGCCCGCGGCGGCGACGCGCGCGCCCTGCAGCCGGACGGGCGGGTGCAGGGGCCCGGGCGGGCGGTCGGGCGAGACGAGGGCGGCGGTGTCGTGCGAGGGGTGCTCGAGCAGCAGCGCGAGCGATTCCGTGTGCGCGACGATGTCGGCGGGCAGCACGACGACGGGTCCGTGGGTCAGGCGGGCGAGGTGGGCGACGGCTCGCAGGTCGTCGGCCAGGCCGCCGCCCGAGGGCACGATGTGCACCTCACGGACGGGTAGTTCGCCCAGCTGGCCGCTCAGCCGGTCGACAAGGGTGCCGTCGGCGCAGGCGAGCCGGCAGGCGGGTGTGGTGGCCAGGACCACCGCGGCGGTGGTGGTGCTCTCGCGGGTCATCTGTTCCGGCAAAGCGCAGGTCTCCTCCCGGTCGCGAGGGAGTGCGTGAACACAGCGTAGCGAGGCAACCCCCGAAAGCCCCGTTACCCTCGCCGTATGACTGGCGATTCTCGACTTCGCTCCGTGGCCGTCGTCCTTGCCGGAGGGGTGGGGCAACGGATCGGGCTGAACACGCCCAAACAGCTCATCAAGATCGCCGGAAAGACGATCCTGGAGCACACTCTCGCCCTGTTCAACGGCGCACCCGAGATCGACGAGATCGTCGTCCTGATGACGCCCGGTTTCGCGGGCGAGGCCGAGGAGCTCGTGGCCAGGTCCGGGTTCGGCAAGGTCAGCCAGGTGCTGGAGGGCGGCGCCAGCCGTACGGAGACGACCTGGCGGGCGCTGAAGGCGCTGGGCCCGCAGGAGTGCAACGTGCTGCTGCACGACGCGGTCCGGCCGCTGCTGAAGCCCTCGATCATCACCGAGTGCGTGCAGGCGCTGAAGGTGTACGAGGCGGTCGACGTCGCGATCCCGAGCTCGGACACGATCGTGGTGGCCGCGCCGGGGCCGCGGGGTGAGATCATCCGCGACATCCCCGACCGTTCGCGGCTCAGGAGGGGCCAGACGCCGCAGTGCTTCAGGCTGAGCGTGATCCGCGAGGCCTACGAGCGGGCGTTCGCCGACCCGGACTTCGACAAGCATCCCGCCACCGACGACTGCGGCGTGGTGCTGCGTTACCTGCCCGACGTGCCGATCTACATCGTTCCCGGCAGCGAGCACAACATCAAGGTCACGCATCCGGTCGACGTGCACATCGCCGACAAGCTGTTCCAGCTGACCGCGGTGACCGCGCCGCTGCCGTCGAGCTTCGCCTACCGCGAGGCGCTGGCGGGCAAGACAGTGGTCGTCTTCGGGGGTTCGTACGGCATCGGCGCCGACGTGGTGGAGCTGGCGCGAAGCTACGGCGCGACCGTGCACTCCTTCTCCCGCACCCAGAACGACACCAGGGTGGAGGACTACGAGAGCGTCGCCAAGGCTCTGGCGGCGGTGGGCCGCGCCGACTACGTGGTCAACACGGCGGGCGTGCTGCACATGGGCAAGCTGGCCGACTCCAGCGAGGAGACGATCGCCGAGACGGTCGGCGTCAACTACCTGGGCCCGGTCAACGTGGCCCGCGCCGCCTACCCGTATCTGCGCGACACGCGCGGCAGGCTGCTGCTCTACACCTCCTCGTCGTACACCAGGGGCCGCGCCGACTACAGCATCTACTCCTCGACCAAGGCGGCGGTGGTCAACCTGACCCAGGCCCTGGCCGACGAGTGGGCTGCCGACGGCATCAGGGTCAACTGCGTCAACCCGGAGCGCACGAGCACGCCGATGCGGGAGCGGGCCTTCGGCGAGGAGCCGGCGCACACGCTGCTGTCGCCGCGCGCGGTGGCCCAGACCTCCCTCGATGTACTGATTTCCGACCTCACCGGCCAGGTCGTCGATGTTCGGCTGGACGGGGCGATTACCGTGTGATCACATGAGGAGACTCTGTGTGATCGTCGTGCTGCTGGGCGTGTACCCGCTGTTGCTGATCACCGCCCTGTGGCCGTCGCCGCTGTGGTTCGCCGCGGTCGCCGTGGTCTCCTACGCCGCCGAGCTCGTCGCGCCCCGCTCCTTCCTGGCCGTGTTGTCGAAGGTGCATCTGGGTGCGACGCTGCGGTTCACCATCCGCGAGATGGCGGCGCTGCTGCTGGTGGCCAGGACGGCCGGCGCCGACTCACCGTGGTTCGTCGCGCTGGCCGCCGGGCTGTTCGCGATGCACGGGGTGCGCGCGGTCCAGACGGGCCTGGCCGTACGGCTGCGCCACACCATGGCCCAGATGCCCGTGACGACGCGCAACATCGATGTCTCCGAGCTGCGCATCCCGCCGGAGCCTCCCGAGTTCCTGACCAACTACCGGGGGGTGCGCTTCCTCTACCTGGACGCGCTGCCCGTGCTGGGCGCGGCGGTGAGCGCGACGGCGGGGGCGGCGGGCGCGGGCGTGGCGCTGCTGCTGGGCCTGGCGGGCTCGGCCGCCCTGCTCCCCTACGTACGGCGGGCGGAGCCGCTGACGAACGCGGCGTGGGTCCTGGAGGTCGTGGAGCGCCAGGTCAGGGCGTACGAGCCGGAGGTGGTCCTGTACTTCTCCGGCGTGCCGCAGGGCGCCTACCAGGTGCGCATGTGGCTGGGCACGATGGAGCGGGTCGGCCGCCGGACGATCGTGGTGCTGCGCGAGCGCGGCATCGCCGAGTTGCTGGGCCCGACCTCCCTGCCGGTCGTGTGCATCCCGTCGTCGGCCGACCTCATGGGCTTCCACGCCCTGTCGAGCGCCCGGCTGTGCCTCTACGTCGCCAACGTGGGCAAGAACATCCACATGCTGCGCATCCAGGGCATGCGCAGCGCCTTCATCGGGCACGGCGACAGCGACAAGGAGGCCTCGTTCAACCCCTTCTCCAAGGTCTACGACGAGGTCTGGGTGGCGGGTCCCGCCGGGCGCGACCGCTATCTGAGGGCCAAGGTGGGGGTGCGCGACGAGAACGTCCACGAGGTGGGCAGGCCGCAGCTCGACGGGGTCTCGCACGTGGGGCCCGCTCTGCCGTACATGACAGTGTTGTACGCCCCCACCTGGGAGGGCTGGACCGACGACCTCTACCACACGTCGCTCACGACGATGGGCCCGCGCCTGGTCAAGGCGCTCCTGGAGCGCGGCGTGCGGGTGATCTACAAGCCGCACCCGCTGACCGGGCACCGCGACAAGGCGGCCAGGCGGGCGGGCAAGAAGATCGTCGCCATGCTGGAGTCGGCCAATCTGGCCAACGCCAAGGCCCGCCACCCGTCGTCGGGCGGGGCGGGTCCGCGTGTCACCCACCTGATCGTCGCCGGGCAGCAGCCGCACCTGTACGAGTGCTTCAACGAAGCCGACGTGATGATCGGCGACATCTCCAGCGTCGTCTCCGACTTCCTGGCCAGCGGCAAGCCGTACGCGGTCACCAACGTGTCGGGCATGCCCGCCCGCGCCTTCGCCGAGCGTTACCCGAGCTCGGAGGCGGGTGTGCTGATCGGCCGCGACCTGGAGGGCCTCGACGTGCTGCTGGACGGGCCAGACACGTTGGCCGAGGCCCGCCGCAAGCTGCGCACCTACCAGCTCGGACCTGACTATCCGGACGCGATGACGCGCTTCAGGACGTCGGTCGAGAGAGCTTTCGAGGGCTGGTGAGGAAACCCCAGCCCCAGGAGAGGTGCATGGTGATGTAGACGAGCATGAGCCTGGCCTTCACCGCGAAGGGCAGGCCGCTGCCGGTCAGCACGGTGCCCGCGCCGATCGCCAGGAGGTAGCCGCCGGGGATGATCAGGCCGAGCGGGAACCACGGTGATACGAGGAGCCCGGCCAGCATCGCCAGCACGGCGCCGGGCGGGGCCAGGTAGCGCAGGTTGATCGTGCCCTCGTGGGTGCGCGCCACCACGCGCCGCCAGCGGCCGTAGTGGAAGTACTGCTTGGCCAGCGCCTTGACGTTGGGGCGCGGCCGGTAGGACACGCGCATGCGCGGCTGGAACCACACCAGGCCGCCGGTCTGGCGGATGCGGTGGTTCATCTCCCAGTCCTGCGCCCGCTGGAAGTGTTCGTCGTAGCCGCCGACCCGCAGCAGCGCCGAGCGCCTGAACACGCCGAGGTAGACGGTGTCGGCGGGCCCCGCCGTGCCGCCCACGTGGAAGGCGGCGGCGCCCACGCCGATCTTGGAGGTCATCGCGCGCGCGACGGCCTGCTCGAAGGCGGTGACGCCCTCGGCTGCCATCACGCCGCCGACGTTGTCGGCGCCGGTCTCGCGCAGCGTCTCGACCGCGACCTTCAGGTAGTCGGAGGGCAGCATGGCGTGGCCGTCGACCCTGGCGATGATCTCGCAGGTCGTGGCGGCGATCGCGGCGTTGAGGGCGTTGGGGGTGCGGCCGGTCGGGTTGGGCACCACGGTGACGCGCGGATCGCGGGCTGCGATCGCGTCGGCCACCTCCTGGGTGCGGTCGTGGGAGGGGCCCACGGCCAGGACGACCTCGATCTGGCCGGGGTAATCCTGCGAAAGGACCATGGTCACGGCCTCGTCGAGGTGGCGCTCCTCGTTGAGGACGGGCATGATCACGGAGACGGGAGGCCAGAGTCCGGTCTGCGTGGACGGCGCGTCGGGGAACTGCTTCATAGCGGGGCTCACGCTACTGTACGAGCAGGGTGGTTGGGCAACCTTCTCCAACGGGGGGCGCGCGTGGATGACGGTGGTGTGCATGTGGGCGGCGACGCCTACGGCGGTGTCACCATCCCACGCTCTCCGCGCAGGGCCCCGCGAAGGCGACGGCGCAACCTGATCCTCGCCGGCGCGATGTCGGGCGTCGTGCTGATCGGCAGCGGCGCGGTGTGGGCGACCTCCACGTACGGCCTGAGCGGCTTCGGCTCCGTCGACGCGGGCGCGTCCGGCATCCAGTCCGAGGGCGCGATGAACATCCTGCTCGTCGGCGTCGACAAGCGCGACGACCTGTCGCGGCGCGACCAGCGGCAGCTGAAGCTGGGCCGCGAGGTGGGCCAGCGCACCGACACGATGATGATCATTCATCTGTCGGAGGACCACAGCAAGGTCACCGTGGTCAGCCTTCCGCGCGACACGTGGGTGAAGGTGCCGGGCAAGGGCGAACACAAGATCAACTCCGCGTACCAGCTCGGCGGCCCGAAGCTGACGGTCAAGACCGTCCAGGAGGCCACCGGCCTGCCCATCAACCTCTACGTCGAGGTCAACGTCCTGGGCTTCATCGACGTGGTCGACGCCGTCAGGGGCATCACGGTCTGCACCCCGGTGCCGATCGACGACCAGAAGATCAAGTTCAACCTGGCGGCGGGCACCCACCAGCTCGACGGCGTGCAGTCGCTCTTCTACGCCCGCACCCGCGCCACCTCGCGCTCCGACTTCGACCGCATCGACCGGCAGCAGCAGGTCATGTCGGCCCTGCTCGACAAGGTGCTCAGCCCCCAGACCCTGACCGATCCCGCCGCGCTGGGCAAGTTCATCCAGAGCGTGCAGGCGAGCGTCAAGATCGACCCGCAGAAGGACCTGAACGCCCTGGTCACCCAGCTGCGCGACACCTCGCTCGACAACGTGAAGTTCGCCCAGATCCCGATCTCGGACGTCGACTTCAAGACCTCGACGGGCGAGTCGGCGGTGTTGTGGGACCAGGACGGCGCCGCCCAGCTGTTCGGCAGGATCAAGGCGGACCAGGACGTCGCCGAGCCCGCCAAGCCGTCGCCCTCCGCGTCGGCGTCGGCCTCGCCGAGCGCTCCTCCGCTGACCGTGCCGCCCGAGCGCATCCAGGTGCGGGTGCTCAACGGCACCGACATCCAGGGCATGGGCGCCCGCACGCGCGACGCGCTGCTGGGCGCGGGTTTCCTGGTGCCCGAGACGGCGGGCAACACCGCGCAGAAGGACTTCACCAAGACCGTCATCCGCTACGGCGCGGGGCGCGAAGACTCCGCTCGCACGCTGGCGGCGGCCATCCCGGGGGCGGAGCTGAAGCAGACCGACGTCCAGGGCGTCGAGCTGGTGCTCGGCACCGACCAGCCCAAGGTGCGCAAGGTCAAGGTTGCTGTAACGCCGTCCCCTGCTCCCACCTCGACCGCTCCGGCGACTCGAACAGCAACCCAGAATATCTGCAAGAAATAGGCATACAACCTCTCAATTAGGGCAGCTCCTGTTTCGGAGGTAGAGCCATGGTTGTCGAGATGAAGCAGGAGAGCCCCTGTACTGTCTTCCAGCTCCACGGCGAGCTGGACCACCTCGCGGTTCCGCGGGTGCGAGCGTTCATCGATCAGGCGTGGCCATCCGGGGAACCTCCGCATCTCGTCCTCGATCTGAGCGACGTGCCGTTCTGCGACTCCTCCGGCCTCGGACTCCTGGTGCGCACGCTCCAGCGGGTACGGCAGGCAGGAGGCTCGCTGGTCCTGGTGGTCGGGCCCGGGATGATCGAGCGGCTGCTGACCATCACCAACCTCGACGGGCACTTCCGGACGACGCGCTCGGTGCGCGAAGCCCTGGACGCGGCGGCCTGACGGGTGCCGCCGCCCGCATCGGGTGCGCCCTCGCCCTCGGGTCCCGGGTCTCCCGGAGCCACCGGTTCGAGCCCGGGATCACCCGAGGGCCTGGAACCCATCAGGATCCAGGCGGCGCAGGCCGACCTCGACGACCTGCGCGATCGGCTCCGCCGTACCCGCTGGCCCGATGAGGAGCCGGTCGGCGACTGGTCGCAGGGCGTGCCGTTGTCATACCTGCGCGAGTTGTGCCGCTACTGGGCCGAGGAGTACGACTGGCGCGCCGTCGAAGCACGCCTGAACTCCCTGCCGCAGTTCCGCACCCGCATCGACGGCGTCGGCATCCACGTCCTGCACGCGCGGTCGCGCCACCCGCAGGCCATGCCGCTGATCATGACGCACGGCTGGCCGGGTTCGGTGCTGGAGTTCCTCGACGTGATCGGACCGCTCACCGACCCGCCCGACCCCCGCGACGCCTTCCACGTGATCTGCCCCTCACTGCCGGGTTACGGCTTCAGCGACCGGCCCGCGCACACCGGCTGGACCGTCCACCGCATCGCGGAGGCCTGGGCCACGCTGATGGACCGGCTCGGCTACGACACGTACGGCGCGCAGGGCCACGACTGGGGCACCACCGTCTCGACCCTTCTGGCCAAGAAGCACCCGGAACGCCTGGCCGGCATCCACCTCGTGCCGCCGCTCGCCGCTCCCCTGGCCGCGCCGCTGCACGACGACCTGACCGCGGCCGAGCGCACCGCCCTGGCCGACCTGGAGCACGCCGCCCAGTGGGAGTCGGGGTACTCCGGCCAGATGGCCACCCGCCCGCAGACCCTCGGCTACGGCCTGACCGACTCCCCCGCGGGCCTGTGCGCGTGGATCGTGGAGAAGTTCCACGCCTGGAGCGACGGCATGCCGTTCTCCCGCGACCGGCTGCTCGACAACGTGACGCTCTACTGGCTGACCGGCACCGCGGCCTCCTCGGCACGGCTGTACTGGGAGAGCATCCGCGAGGTCTCCTCGTGGTTCACCACCGCCACCACCGACCGCATCACCGTGCCCGCCGGGGGCTCCATCTTTCCCCGCGAGGTGCCGCGCCCGTCGCGCCGCTGGGCCGCGCGGCGGTACGCCGACCTGCGGTACTGGAACGAACTCGACAAGGGAGGGCACTTCGCGGCCATGGAGCAGCCCGAGGTGTTCGTCGAGGAGGTCCGGGCCTTCTTCCGGCTCGTCCGGCTATGATCGATTGGGAGGAGATCGCCCTTTCCCCGGAGGCCTCTGACCTTGTTCGAGCAGTTCCCCGAGCCCGTCCGCTCCGCGCTGGTCGCCGCCGGCGAAGAGGGCCGGACCAGGCCCGAGTGGTGTTTCGTGAAGGACCAGGCACGCGTGTGCTTCTGGGCTCCCTATCGCGGCGCCGACCCGGTCGTCACCTGGTACTTCGAGCCCGGGCTCGACGCGTCGGCGGGAGCCGCGCTGCTGCGTGAGGGCATCGCCTCGCTCGGCGTCGACAAGATGATCCACGACATCGCGCTCAGCCCCGGCCTGACACCCTCGTTGGATCGCTCCATCGAGCACACGGCGGTGCTGGAGGCCGGGTTCCGGCTGGAGGTCGAGCGGCTGCGGTTCGAGTGGGCGGCGGGCAGCGACCTGCCGGAGGAGTCCGGGCGGCTGACCTACCGTCCCGCCCGCGAGCTGGGGGCGCCCTACGTCGTCAACCTGCTCGTGGAGATCTCGCGGGGCTCGCTCGACCACGACACCCGGGTCGAGGTGGCCACGCGCGGCGCGTTGCACGAGGCCACGGTCATGCACGCCGACCTGGTCCACCGCAAGGGCAAGCCCGACTGGTTCGTCGTGGGCTTCTCGGGGGCACGGCCGGTCGGCCTGGTTGTGCCCGACGACCACTCGATCGCCTACATCGGGGTCGTGCCGGACCTGCGCGGCCACGGCCTGGTCGACGACCTGCTGGCCCGCGGCACCCGGACCCTGGCCGAGGCGGGGCTGGAGCGTATCGTGGCCGCCACCGACGTGGGCAACGCCCCCATGGCGGCCGCCTTCGCCCGCGCCGGATACGCCCAGACCGGACGGTTGTTCCGCTACTACTGGAGATCCAGATGAGAATCGGCGTGATGTTCGACCGCGGCCTGCCGCCGGAACAGCTGATCCCCTACGCGCGGGCGCTCGACGACATGCCGCGGGTCGACGACCTGTGGGTGGTCGAGGACCTGGGCTGGACCGGCGGGCTGACCTCCGCGGCCACCGCGCTGGCGGTGACCGGGCGCCTGCGGGTGGGCCTGGGCATCGCCCCCGCGCCGCTGCGCAATCCCGCGCTGCTCGCCATGGAACTGGGCAACCTGGCCCGGCTGCACCCCGGACGCCTGGTGGCGGGCATCGGCCACGGCGTGCAGGACTGGATGCGCCAGGCCGGCGCGACTCCGCGCTCGCCGCTGGCGCTGCTGGAGGAGACCATCGTGGCCGTGGGCGGGCTGCTGCGCGGCGAGCGGGTGACGCTCGAAGGGCGCGAGGTGCACCTGTCGGACGTCGCGCTGGTGCACCCGCCCGCCGTCGTGCCGCCGATCATGGCCGGGGTCGTCGGTCCCCGTTCGCTGGCGATGTCGGGACGCCTCGCGCAGGGCACGATCGTGCCGGAGGGCTTCGGGCCCGCGCTCGTCGCCCAGGCGCTCAAGCACATCGACCCCGCGCCCGGCCACGAGATCGTGGTCCTCACCAACCTGATGATCGGCACCCTGCCCGACACGGTCGTGCAGGGCACCGCGGGCTTCCTGAAGATCGACCCCGGCGAGGTCTTCTCGGTATCGGGCACGGCCGGGCAGGCCGCCGCCCGCCTGGCCGAGCTCGAGCGGGCGGGCGTGCACACCGTGGTGCTGCGGCCCGCCGACCACGACGAACCGCTGCGACACGTCAGCGAGCTTCTTGCCGCGTTGAGCTGAGGACCTGCCGAAGGAGCGGGCGGGCCGCCATGGCCACCAGGGCCGCGGCCGCGATTCCGATCACGGCCGCGATCACCGCCCTGGAGACGGCCCACCCGAAACCTTCGAGATCCGGCGAGGGTATCGCGAAGACGACCACCAGCCCAGCGATCGCGGCCACCAGGCAGATCGGCGCCGCGGCGATCACCGCCTGCCTGAGCAGGACCCTGCCCAGCGCGCGCGCCGGAACTCCGGCCGCCGAGAGCGTGGCGTAGGAGCGGCGGCGGTCGATGAGCTCCTCGGCCTGGTGCACGATCAAGGCGACGGCCGCGGTGCCCAGCGCGATCAGCACGGCGGTGTCGACCAGGGCGTGCGCCACGAGGTAGTGGCCCATCAGCGCCTGCTGCGCCCCGGCCGCGCTCTCGAAGAAGACGGCCAGCGCCACCAGCGACAGGGCCCTGGCCCAGCCGCGAGGGTCGTCCTCGACGGCCCGGGCGGCCAGGAGCGTCTCGGGACGCGCCGCCCGCCTGCCGACCCGCCGGGCGACGGCGCGGATCAGCCAGGTCGCGCCGAGCGTCACCCCGAAGAGGATCAGGACCATGCCGGCCGCCATCACCGTCACCATGCCGTACTTGCCGAAGAGCGGGAAACCGCCCCTCACGAAGACGCCCGTGGCCACCATGGCGACACCCGCGACGGCCAGCAGCAGGTCGAGCACGCGCGGCCCTCGCCGTCGCGCGCGCCGGACCACGCCGAGCGGGGTGGCGACGACATGCCGGCCCGCGCGGGCGCCCGCGACGACGCCGCCGGCGGTCACGAGGGCGACGATCACCGGGATCTGGGTGTACGGCCCGGCCAGGTGGGTCAGCACGTAGAGGGCGGATCCGGCCAGGGAGCCGAGCAGTGCCAGCCTGCCGCCTTCGAGCGCGCCGAGGCGCCGAACCTCGGCGGGCGTGGCCCCGGCCAGGCGCAGGGCGGCCAGACGGCGCTCCCTGGTGGTCGTGGCCAGGCGGTGGGCCTGGTGGATGAGCCCGGCGGCGGGGACGGCCATGATGCCGAGCGCCAGGCCCGCCAGGGAGCTCCACTCGTCGCCGAGGTCGACCAGGCTGATGCCGTAGCAGAGCAGCAAGGCGGCCATCGCGGAACCGGCGGCGGTGAGGCGGGCGCGGATCCGCTCGGCCCGCGAGCGGCCGTGGCGGAGCATGCGCGACACGGCGATCGTGGTCATCTGGCGCTCCCGGCGAGCACCGCGCCGTCGCGCAGGGCGACCTCCCTGTCGGCGTAGGCCGCTACGCGGTTGTCGTGGGTGACGATCAGCAGGGCCGTACGGCTCTCGCGGGCGGTCTCGGTGAGCAGCCGCATGACCCGTTCACCCGCCAGCGTGTCGAGCGCCCCCGTGGGCTCGTCGGCGAAGACGATTCTCGGCCCGGTCACGAGCGCCCTGGCCAGCGCCACCTGCTGGATCTGGCCGCCCGACAACTCGCCGGGGCGCCGGCCGCCGATCTCGGCCAGCTCCAGCCTGTCGAGCCACCCGGCCGCGACGCCCAGCGCGTCGTTCCTGCCGTGGCCGTTGAACATCAGCGGCAGCGCCACGTTCTCCAGCGCGGTCAGCTCGGGCACGAGCTCGCCGAACTGGAAGATCACCCCGAAGCCCTCCCTGCGTAACCGGGTGAGCCCGGCCTCGCCGAGGGTGTCGATGCGCCTGCCGTCGAGCGTGACCTCGCCCGCCTCGGGACGGACGATCCCGGCCAGGCAGTGCAGCAGCGTGGACTTGCCCGAGCCGCTCGGCCCGGTGATCGCGACGATCTCACCCGCCTCCACCCGGAGCGAGACCCCCGACAAGGCCGTGGTCCTGCCGTACGACTTGACCAGGTTGCGGCCCTCAAGCATGGTCGTCCCCCTTCAGCCGCGCCAGGGCGGTCTCGATCCAGCGCAGGTCGGCATCGAGGTGCTGCAGCGCGAAGTCGGCCGCCAGCACCTGGGCGGGCGCCCCCGCGCCCTTCTCCGCGGTGAGCTCGCGCATGCGGGCCAGGTGCGCGGCGCGCTGCCTGGCCAGGAGGCCGTCGGCCCGTTCGCCCGCGACGGCGACGCGGGCGAACAGCGGGCTGGCGATGTACGGCACGGGCGGCTCGATCTCCTCCAGCCACCTGGACAGCTCGGTCCTGCCCGCCACGGTGATGGCGTAGACGGTGCGCTCGGGCCCGCCCTCGCGCTGGGTCTCGGCCACCTCGGCCAGCCCGTCGCGCTCCAGGCGCTGGAGCGTCGCGTAGACCTGGCCGTAGGCCAGCGGACGGTTGCCGGGCAGGCGTTCGTCGTGCCCCTTCTTGAGCTCGTAGCCGTGCTTGGGTCCCTCGGCGAGCAGACCGAGGAGCACGTGAGCGATCGACATGCCGCGACTATACACACAGTGAATAGTTACGCTCAATCCATGATCCGTGCGGCGTTACCCGGCGACGTGGACGACATGGCCAAGCTCATGGCGCGGCGGCGCGAGCAGTACGAGCACTATCAGCCGCTGTTCTGGCGGCGAGCGGAAGGGGCCGAGGAGGGGCACGCGGCCTTCCTGACCAAGCTGGTCGAGCAGCCCTCGACGATCAGCCTCGTGGCCGCCTCCGACGGCTTCGCGGGCTTCGTGATCGCGTCCCTGGCGCCCTCTCCCCCGGTCTACGACCCGGGCGGGCCCACCTGCCTCATCGACGACTTCTCGGTCACCGACGACACCTGCTGGCGCACGGTCGGCGTCGCGCTGCTGGAGGCGGCGTGCGACGAGGCGCGGTCCCGGGGCGCCGTCCAGGTCGTGGTGGTGTGCGGGCAGGCCGACGAGGCCAAGCGCTCAGCCCTGCGGCTGGCCGGGCTCACGGTCGCGTCCGAGTGGTGGACGGCCGCGCTGGGCTAGGCGGATGAGCCGCTTGGTCGCCGCGATGGCCGCGGAGCCGACCGCGCCCACGAGCGGCTCGCGCTCCTCGTGGGCGGTGGGGCCCGAGTCGGGCAGGGCGGGGTCGAGGCAGCCCGCCCTGCAGCTCTCCAGCTGCGCGGCGAAGGCCAGGCCCAGGAAGAGGGCGATGGAGCTGAGGAAGGACCACAACAGCAACGCCATGACCGCGGTCAGCGGGCCGTAGGTGCTGCCGAAGGTGCCGCTCCTGGTGGTGTAGAGCGCCAGGCCCAGCGTGAAGATCATCCAGAGCGCGAGCGTCACGAGCGCGCCGAAGGCCAGCCAGGTGTGGCCCGGCTGCCTGCGCCGGGGGGAGGTGCGGAACAGCACCGAGGTCGAGACCAGGGCGAGCAGGAAGCCCACCGGCCAGCGCACCACGTCGAAGGCCGTGCGCAGGCCGGGGCCCCACTGGTAGACGCGGGCCAGCGCGTCGCCGATCGCGCCTCCGCCGACCATGACGACGAACCCGACCACCATCAGGCCGCCCGCGGTCAGCGCGAGCACGATGGCCCTGCCGTACTTGCGGTGGAAGGGACGGTCGCGTTCCATGCCGTAGATCCGGTTGGCGCCCCGCTCGACCTGGGCCATCGTGCTGGTCAGCGAGACCACGGCGGTGACCAGGCCCAGCCAGAGGGCGACCGCGTCCCTGGTCCTGGCGCCGCGGTTGAGGATGTCGAGCACCGCGGCGCCGCCCTCGCCGGGCGCCAGGTTGCTCAGGGCCAGCTGCAGCACCTGGCCCAGGTGTTCCTGGTGGGCGACCGAGCTGAGGCCGACCAGGGCGATGGCACCGGGGATGATCGACAGGCACATCTGGAAGGCCAGGGCACGCGAGTGGCTCATGCCGTCGCCGTAGCGGAAACGCACGAAGGAGTCATGGGCCAGGCGGCGCAGGCCGTACTGGCGCAGGGTCGTCCAGGCGTCGTCGGCCGACAGCTCCATCGTGCGCGTCTGGGGGACTAGGGTCGCGGATCCCACGCGGACAAACTACCGCTTTGCGGCTTTCGCCGGTTTCTGCGGTAACGCTCATCTCATGGTCGGCTGAAGTTACTCGCTTGTCCCACTCGAAGTCAGCGATCTTGGTCATATATCCCGCATGCGTTATCCGCTGTGCGCTCTCCTCGTCACGACGATCCTGCTCACCGCCTCACCCGCCACCGCCGCCTCCGTCACGGTCGTCGCCCACCGCGGCTCCTCGGCCCACGCCCCCGAGAACACCCTGGCCGCCGTCAGGCTCGCCCTGCGGCACGGCGCCGACCTGGTCGAGTTCGACGTGCAGCAGACCAGGGACCGCAAGCTGGTGCTCATGCACGACACCACCCTGGCCCGCACCACCGATGCCGAGCGGGTCTTCCCCGGCCACTCGCCGTGGCGGGTGCGCGACCTGACCCTGGCCGAGATCCGCCGCCTCGACGCCGGATCCTGGTACGGCGGGCGGTACCGGGGCGAGCGCGTGCCGACTCTGCGTGCCGCGCTCGGCGAGCTGCGCGACAGCGGGGCCGGAGCCCTCGTGGAGATCAAGGTGCCGGCCCTCTACCAGGGCATCGAGCGGCGCGTCGCGGCGGAACTGGGCTCGTCAGGGGTGCGGGCCCTGGTGCAGTCGTTCGACTGGGCGTCGATGCGGCGCTTCCACCGCTGGGCCCCCGACGTGCCCGTGGGCCTGCTCGGCACCCCGGCCGTGTCGCGCCTGGACGAGCTGGCGCGTTTCGCCACCCACATCAACCCGCCCTACCGCGACGTGACCGCGTCGTACGTGCGGCGCGTCCACCGCCACGGGATGAAGATCTTCCCGTGGACGGTGGACTCACCGGCCGTCGTCCGCCGGCTCGTCGCGGCCGGGGTGGACGGGATCATCACCAACTCGCCCGGCGTGCTCACCCGGCCCTGAACACCGTCAGCACGGCCGCGTGGTCGGAGGTCCACTCGTTGTCGCGGTGGCCGGGCACCGGCGCCGGCGTTCCGGTCACGACGGTCCGCGAGCTCACCACCTCCAGATCGCCCTTGAAGTGGATGAAGTCGATCCGGTCCTGCGGCTCCGGCTCCCCCTTGTGACCGTCGTGGCCGTATCCCCCGGTGAAGACCGGGTAGATGGGCGACCACGTGACACCCGGCTCGGCGACGGGGTCGGGATGGGCCACGCGGAAGGAGTCGCGCAGGCCCGCCTGCTCGGGCAGGACCGAGGTCGGCCACGGCACGTGGGCGTAGCCGCAACGGGCGGTCTCTCGTGTCCAGTCGAGGTGCGAAGGGGCGTTGAAGTCGCCCGTCAGCAGCACCGGCGTCCCGCCGCCCGCCGCCTCCAGGTCGCCGGCCATCGCGCGGACGACGCCCTCGACCTGCGCGGTCCTGCCGGACCTGGCCTCCTGGGCGAGCAGCTGCTCGACGGTCATCTTGCCGAAGCACGCGTCGTACGGGCCGTAGGGCGTGTAGCCGAGGTGTGCGCTCCACAACGACAGCTGCCTGCCGCCGAGGTCGACCCGGGTGCCAACGACCGGCAGGCCGTTCGGCGCGGTGCGCGCGGTGATCGGGTAGCGGCTGATCACGCCGACGCTTCCCGAGCTCTGGTGGTAGTCCCAGCCCAGCGCCTCGCCCAGAGCCTTGGCGGCGGTGCCCGAGGTCTCCTGCAGGCCCACCACGTCGATGTCGTGGTCGAGCAGGAACTTCAGCTGCTTGTCCCTGCCGTGGTTCACCTGGCTGCCGCCGTGCCACAGGTTCCAGCTCAGCGCCTTCAGCTCGGGCACGAGCGGGCCGCCCGGCGGGCGCACGTCGATCGTCAGCTCCGCCGTACGGCTCTGGCCCGCGCCGTTGGACGCCGTCACGCCGATCCGCACCGTCTTGGCCGAGGCACTGGCGGGCGGGGTGCCCGTCACCCGGCCGTCGGCGGCGACGTTCACCCAGGCGGGCCCGGCGATCTTGGCGAAGCTCAGCCCTTCAGTGTCGCCCCTGGCCAGGCCCGCGATCGTGGCCGCGTAGGCGCTCTTGGCCCGCGCGTTGCGCAGGGGGATGCGCTCGGTGACCAGGCGCAGCGGTTCGTTGCTCACGATGCGCAGCCTCGCAGGCCGGGCGAGCCATTCATAGCCGTCCTGGGCCAGGGCGTAGGCGACGTAGTCGCCCGGCTCCAGGCCCGCGGTGTCCAGGCTCGCGGTGCCTGCGGCGTTCGGGATGTAGACCCACGTGAGCGACGGGCCCACGTACTTCTGGTCCACCGGGCCGTTGCCCGGGTCGGCGTACAGGCCGATCCAGTTCGTCTGGTGCGGCCTGGGGGTGGTGTAGGTGAAGGTGGCCCGCTCGCCCGCCTTCACCGTGGTCGAGACGGGGGTGAGGGTGCCGTCGGGAGCCGCCTGCGCGGCCGGGGCCGCTGTGATGAGAGCCAGTACGGCTGCCGCCGCCAGCACGACAATCTTGCGCATGAGGACAGCCTGGCCGCGCGGCGTGAACCCCACGTGTACGGAGCACTGACTTGTCTGGACAAGTCAGCCGTTGTGGTGGTGCTGGCTCCACCACCAGACCGGCACCCCGCCCCATCGCCACGCCCCCGACCTGGTTCCTATCGTCAAGGCATGCGAACCGCCCCCGTCCTGATCGCCGGCGCCCTCGTCGCCGGCGGAGCGCTCCTCGTCGTCAACGGCCTGCCCGACCGCGAGCCGCCCGTCCCCCAGTCGGACGTCAAGACCGCCACCTACGAGCTGCCGGGCGACACCTTCTCGATCTCCGCCAGCGGGCCCGTCCGCTTCACCCTCGCCACGGGCACGACAGAGCGCGTCCAGGTCACCAGCAAGCGCACCTGGGCCGGGCCGCTGGAGCACCGCGAATCCTGGGACGACGGCGCCCTGGAGATCGGCTACTCGTGCGACGAGGGATGTCTCGCGGACTACACCATCGCCGTCCCGGCGGGCACCCACGTGACCTTCCACGGCTCCGCGACCCGGCCGGCCACCTGTCCCGCCGGGATCACCTGCGGCTAGCGTGAGCTTCCATGAGCATCTCGACTGCTGACCTGTTCGACGAGCGCGGCGACGAGCTCGACTCCTGCGACCTGCAGCTACGGCAGTACGGCGGGCACGCGGCGTTCGCCGGGCCGATCGTGACCGTTCGCTGCCACCAGGACAACGCCCTGCTCAAGGCCATCCTCGGCGCGCCCGGAGAGGGCAGGGTGCTGGTGGTCGACGGCGGCGGGTCGGTGCACACCGCGCTCATGGGCGACCTCATCGCCGGGTCGGCCGTGGCCAACGGGTGGGCGGGAGTCGTGATCAACGGTGCGGTGCGCGACGTGGTGGCGCTGCGGGAGCTGGAGCTCGGGGTGAAGGCCCTGGGGTCCAACCCCCGCAAGAGCGGCAAGGAGGGCACCGGGGAGCGTGACGTGCCGGTGTCGTTCGGCGGGATCACCTTCCACCCCGGCGCGACCCTCTACAGCGACGACGACGGGATCCTCGTCACCCGAGGCTGACGCCCCTCACGCCTGACCGTACTCCACCCTCGCCGCCCAGGGCTGGAGCCCCTCACGCCTGGCCGTACTCCACCCTCGCCACCGTCCACCTGCGGCACTGCTCGCTCAGCGTGAACCCGAGCCCGGGACGGTCGGGGACGACCATGCGACCGCCGCGCGTCTCCAGCCGCTCCTCGAACAGCGGGTCGAGCCACTCGAAGTGCTCCACCCACGGCTCCCGCGGGTAGGCGGCGGCCAGATGCAGGTGGATCTCCATCGCGAAGTGCGGCGCCAGGTCGAGCCCCGCGTGGTCGGCCAGCGTCGCCAGCCGCAGGAACGACGTGATGCCGCCGACTCGGGGCGCGTCCGGCTGGATGACGTCGGCCGCCCTGGCCTCGATGAGCCGCACGTGCTCGGCGACGCTCGACAACATCTCGCCGGTCGCGATCGGGGTGTCGAGCGCCTCGGCCAGCCGGGCGTGCCCCTCGGCGTCGTAGGCGTCGAGCGGCTCCTCGATCCACACCAGCCCGAGCTCCTCCACCGCCCGGCCGAACCGCAGCGCGGTGGCGCGGTCCCACTGCTGGTTGGCGTCGACCATCAACGGCACGTCGTCGCCGATGTGCTCCCTGACCGCCGCCAGCCGCCGCAGATCGGCCCTGGTGTCGGGCTGACCGACCTTGATCTTGATCCCGCCGATCCCCGCCTCGAGCGAGGCGCTCGCCTTCTCCTTGACCTCCTCGATCGGCGCGTGGAGGAACCCGCCCGAGGTGTTGTACGTGCGCACGTCGTCGCGGTAGGAACCGAGCAGCTTGGCCAGCGGCAGCCCCGCCCGCCTGGCCTTCAGGTCCCACAGGGCGACGTCGATCGCCGCCAGCGCCTGCGTGGCCACCCCCGACCGCCCCACCGAGGCGCCGGCCCACAGCAGCTTGTCGTAGACCCGGCCGATGTCGGACGGATCCTCCCCCAGCAGCCCCTCCGCGACCTCCTTCGCGTGGGCGTACTGCGCCGGACCGCCCGCCCGCTTCGAATAGCCGAACCCGGTGCCGCGATGCCCGTCGTGCGTCGCGATCTCGGCGAAGAGGAAGGCGATCTCGGTCATCGGCTTCTGGCGTCCGGTGAGGACCTTCGCGTCACTGACGGGGTTGTTCAAGGGGAGGGTCACCGAGGAGAGAGCGACGTGGCGAATGCGGTCGGCAGGCATGAGGGGTCTGTCCTTCCATTCTCTTTCACAGCTATCATCGCCATATGGCGATCAATGATGCGGGCAGATGCGTCTCAGCCGACATCGCGGCCGGAGTCTCACCCGCCGCGGCCCTGTTCCACTCGCTGTCCGACGAGACCCGGCTGCGCATCGTGCGACGCCTGGCGCGCGGAGAGGCCCGCGTCGTCGATCTCACCACAGAGCTCGGCCTGGCCCAGTCGACGGTCTCCAAACACCTGGCCTGCCTGCGCGACTGCGGCCTGGTCGACTACCGGGCCCAGGGGCGGCAGTCGTTCTACGCCCTGACCAGGCCCGAGCTGATGGACCTGCTCGCCTCGGCCGAGCACCTGCTGTCGGCCACCGGCCACGCGGTCACGCTGCGACCGGTGCCCTGATGGCCGCCCTCCCCCGATGCGGCCCGCCGGCGCACCGCAACCCCCTAAGCGAGGCCCGCCGATGAACACCCTCCCCCTGGCCCCCTCGCCCGCCCGCCGTGCCGTACTCCGGCGGCGCGTCCGCCTGCTCGTCGCCGCCACGATCACCTACAACGTGATCGAAGCGGCCGTGGCCCTCGCCGCCGGGACGGCGGCCTCCTCGGCGGCGCTCATCGGCTTCGGCCTCGACTCCATCGTCGAGGTCGCCTCGGCGGCGGCCGTCGCCTGGCAGTTCTCCGCCGCCGACCACGAGCGGCGCGAGCGGACGGCGCTGCGGATCATCGCGATCTCCTTCTTCGCCCTGGCCGCCTACGTCTCCTTCGACGCGCTGCGCGCGCTGCTGGGCGGCGGCGAGGCCGAACACTCCACGGCGGGGCTCGTCCTGGCCGCGCTCAGCCTCGTGATCATGCCGCTGCTGTCACGCGCCCAGCGCCGCACGGGGCGCGAACTCGGCTCGGCCTCGGCCGTGGCGGACTCCCGGCAGACGTTGTTGTGCACGTACCTGTCCGGGGTGCTGCTGGTGGGGCTGGCGCTCAACAGCGCGTTCGGGTGGTGGTGGGCCGATCCGGTGGCGGCCCTCGTGATCGCCGGGGTCGCGGTCAAGGAGGGACGGGAAGCCTGGCGCGGGGACACGTGCTGCGCCTGCTGACCGCCCCGAGCCCTCGTCAGGCGGGGCGCAGCAGGTATCTCGTGTGCGGCGCATCGAGCCATGCCGCGTCGATTTCCCGCCCGGTCATGGAGCACGTCGGACTCACCGCACCGTCGGCGGCGTAGTCCACCGCGTGACCGCCGTTGGCGTGCCACCCGATCCCGACCGCCCTGCCGCCCCCGCCCGAAAGAGCCGCCATGGCGGCCGGAGACGTGATGTCCGATCCTTGGACCTGAAGGGCGAGCGCCCACGTGCCGCTCCGGCCGATCAGCACGATGCCCACGTCGTCGCCCGGAGGGTCCTCGTGGAATCCACGGCTGATCCCGCGCAGTGTGCACGTGGTGGCCGTGGCCGGATCCGCGCCGAGCCGTACGGCCATGTCAGCGGTGTCCACGTTCTCGGCCCATACGGCGCAGAAGCCGAGGTCAGCTCCGGGCCAGTACGTCAGCAGCAGGTCGTGGAGCCTGGTGGGGGTCAACGCATCGCCTTTCCGGGAACGAGAAGGAGACCGCCCTCCGGCATTCCGGAGAGCGGCCCCGATCATGTCATCCGGCACTACTTGAGCAACTGACGAGCCATCACCACTCGCTGGATCTGGTTCGTCCCCTCGTAGATCTGCGTGATCTTCGCATCGCGCATCATCCGCTCCACCGGGAACTCCCGCGTGTACCCGTATCCGCCGAGCAACTGCACCGCGTCCGTGGTGATCTCCATGGCCGCGTCCGAGGCCGCGCACTTGGCCGCGCTCGACAGGAACGTGAGGTCCTTCTGGGGCTGCCCGTGCATGGCGAGTTCGGACTTGGCCGCCGCGTGGTAGGTCAGCTGCCTGGCCGCCTCGAGCTTCATCGCCATGTCCGCGAGCATGAACTGCAGCCCCTGGAAGTCGCCGATCGGCTTGCCGAACTGCTTGCGCTCCTTGACGTACCCGAGCGCGTAGTCGAGCGCTCCCTGGGCGATGCCGAGGGCCTGGGCGGCGATGGTGATGCGGGTGTGGTCGAGCGTGGCCAGGGCGGTCTTGAAGCCGGTGCCAGGCTCGCCGATCATGCGGGACGCGGGGATGCGGACGTTCTCCAGGATCACCTGGCGCGTCGGCGAGCCCTTGATGCCGAGCTTCTTCTCCTTGGGCCCGAAGGAGACGCCCTCGTCGGACTTCTCGACGACGAAGGCGGAGATGCCCCTGGCGCCCTCGCCGGGCGCGGTGACGGCCATGACGGTGTAGTAGTCGGACACGCCGGCGTTGGTGATCCACATCTTGGTGCCGTTGAGCACGTAGTGGTCGCCGTCGAGCTCGGCGCGGGTCTTCATGGCCGCGGCGTCGGAGCCCGCGTCGGCCTCGGACAGCGCGTAGGAGAACATCGCCTCGCCGCGCGCCACCGGGGGCAGGTAGCGCTGCTTGAGCTCCTCGGAGGCGGAGAGCATCAAGGGGACGGTGCCGAGCTTGTTCACGGCGGGAATGAGGGAGGAGGCCGCGCAGGCGCGGGCCACCTCCTCGATGACGATCACCGTGGCCAGCGCGTCGGCACCCGCGCCGCCGTACTCCTCAGGCACGTGGACGGCGTGCAGGTCCGCCGCCACCAGAGACTTGTAGACGTCGGAGGGGAACTCCTCGGTCTCGTCGGTCTCCGCGGCGCGGGGGGCGATCTTCTCGTCGGCGACGGCCCTGGCGGTCTCGCGCAACATCTCGTGCTCTTCGGTGGGCGCGTAGTAAGACATGGCACAAATACTAGGACGTCCTACCATCTTGTTACTAGCGGGTACGGTTTGTGTCCTCACAGTGGAGGCACAGAGCTAGGTAGTGGTGGGGGACCGGTAGCATGCGTGCCGATGAAGGGAGCCTCCACGTGCCAATTCGCCTGACGGTGATCGGAACCGGATACCTAGGGATCACCCACGCGGCGTGCATGGCGGATCTCGGTTTCGAGGTCCTCGGCCTCGACATCGACGCCGACAAGATCCGCCGCCTCCAGAACGGCGAGTTGCCGATCCACGAGGAGGGCCTCGAAGCGCTGCTGCGCCGCGGGCTGGAGTCCGGGCGGTTGCGCTTCACGACGTCCTACGAGGAGGTCGCCGCCTTCGGCGACGTGCACTTCATGTGCCTCGGGACCCCGCAGAAGAAGGGCGAATACGCCGCCGACGTCTCGCAGCTCGACGAGGCCGTCGAGGCGCTGGCGCCGCATCTCGACCGCGAGTGCCTCGTGGTGGGCAAGTCGACCGTGCCCGTGGGGACGGCAGAGCGGCTGGCGGCCAAGATCCAGCGGCTCGCCCCGGCGGGCGCGGGTGCCGAGCTGGCGTGGAACCCCGAGTTCCTGCGCGAGGGCTTCGCCGTCCAGGACACCCTGGAGCCGGACCGGATCGTGATCGGCGTGCGGTCGCAGCAGGCGGAGCAGATCCTGCGCGAGGTCTACCGGCCGCTCGGCGAGGTGCCGATGGTCGTGACCGACTTCGCCACCGCCGAGCTGGTCAAGTCCGCCGCCAACGCCTTCCTGGCCACCAAGATCTCCTTCATCAACGCCATGGCCGAGGTATGCGAGGCGGCGCACGCCGACGTGCAGCAGCTGGCCACGGCGCTGTCCTACGACGACAGGATCGGCGGGCGGTTCCTCAACGCCGGGCTCGGATTCGGCGGCGGGTGCCTGCCCAAGGACATCAGGGCCTTCATGGCGCGCGCTGGCGAGCTGGGCGCCGACCAGGCGCTGACGTTCCTGCGCGAGGTCGACGCGATCAACATGCGGCGGCGGGCGCGGATGGTCGACCTGGCCCGCGAGCTGGCCGGCGGGTCGTTCCACGGGTGCACGGTGGGCGTGCTGGGCGCGGCGTTCAAGCCGAACTCCGACGACATCCGCGACTCCCCGGCGCTCGACGTGGCGGCGACGATCGGGCAGCAGGGCGGGCTCGTGTCCGTCTACGACCCGATCGCTCTCGACAACGCGCGCAAGGCGCATCCCGAGCTGAGCTACGCGACGTCCGCGGTCGAGGCGGCGCGCGGGGCGAACGTGGTGTTGCTGCTGACCGAGTGGAACGAGTTCGTCCAGCTCGACCCGGAGGAGCTCGGAGCGGTGGTGGCGACGCGGAAGATCGTCGACGGGCGCAACGCCCTCGACCCGGCCCCCTGGCGCGCCGCCGGCTGGCACTACCGCGCGCTGGGCCGTCCGTAGTTCCTTCCGTACGGCAAGCCGACTCACCCCCACCCGCCGCACGTGGCCGGGCTCCGTCCAGGGAGACGGCCGGCCGGTGTGCGGGGCGGGCCGCCGACACGCGACCGGTCAGCGGGTCCGGAGCCTCACCCGGCGGCCAGGTGTCTGCCCCACGTCGTCAGCAGGGGCCGGTACCCCTGCCGCGCCCAGAACGGGCCGGACATCGGGTTGGCCACCTGGTAGTGCAGCAGCGTCGCGGCCACACCCGACGCGTCGAGGTGCGCGCCCACCCGGGCGGCCATCGCGTCGGCCACCCCGACGCCGCGCAGCGCCGGGTCGAGGAAGGCCAGGCCCAGGTAGGCGACGGGCGACGCGGTGGTGAGCGAGGCGATCCAGCCCGCGGCGGAGGGCGGCTCGACGGTCATCATCCCGGCGACGTGCCCGTCGCGCTCGGCCACCCAGCACCACGACTCGGGGGCGTTCAGCAGCTCGCCCAGGTGCCCGCGCAGCCCCCTGGCCGTGGAGGGCCGCAGCCGCAACCATCCGAACTGGGCCTCGTAGGCGACGAGCTGTTCGTACAGGACGCTCATGCGTTCCAGGTCGGACGGCACCGCCCGGCGCACGTCGTAGCCGTCGGCGAGGGGGGTGGGCCGTCCCGGCGTGCGCCCCGCCGTACGGACGGCGACGACCGACGTCGGCGCGAATCCGCGCCTGGCCAGGGCCAGGACGGTGGAGGTGTCGCGGGAGGGCCAGGTGACCGACAGCGCGTGGTCGTCGCCTCTCGCGCCGATCCCGGCCTGCCATTTGTCGAGCAGGTCGCCGAAGGCCGCAGCTGTGGCGACCCTGGGCTGGAGCGTGTACTTGACGAGAGGTCCCCAGGTCGCGTTCAGCGACCCGGGGTCGGTACGGCTGACCGCGCCCACGCCCACGGCGCCCTTCACCTCGACCAGCTGCTCGCCCTGGCCGAGGGCGGGCAGCTGGTCGGTGACGGCGACGAGCGGATCGGCCCTGCGCACGCGCTCGGCGTGCTGCTTGTCTGCGTCCACGCGCTGAGCGTAGTGAAGGCGGGCCCGATCAGCCGAGGGTCAGCTTGGCGGCCTCTTCGCGAAGTTTGTCGCCCTTGGCATACGCCTGGCGGCGCAGGTCGTCCTGGAACTCGACGACGCGCTCGCGCAGCGCCTCGTCGGTGGCGGCCAGGATTCGTACGGCCAGCAGGCCCGCGTTCCTGGCGCCGCCGATCGCCATCGTCGCCACCGGCACGCCGGCGGGCATCTGGACGATCGACATCAGGGAGTCCATGCCGTCGAGGTACTTCAGCGGGACGGGGACGCCGATGACCGGCAGCGGCGTCACGCTGGCGAGCATGCCGGGCAGGTGCGCGGCCCCACCGGCGCCCGCGATGATCACCTTGACGCCCCGGGAGGCGGCCTGCCTGCCGTACTCGATCATCTCGGCGGGCATGCGGTGCGCCGAGACCACGTCGGCCTCGAACGGCAGGCCGAACTCGGCCACCGCCTCGGCGGCGAGCTTCATGACGGGCCAGTCGGAGTCGCTGCCCATGACGATGCCGATCATGTGTACTCCCCAGAGGTCAGGTAGACGGCCGCGTGCCTGGCCTTGGCGCGGACGGTGTCGAGGTCGTCGCCGAGGGCGGTGACGTGGCCGATCTTCCGTCCCGGCCGTACGTCCTTGCCGTAGAAGTGCACCTTGACGCCCGGGTCGTGGGCCATCACGTGCTCGTAGCGTTTGAAGATGTCGGGCTCGTCGCCGCCCAGCAGGTTGACCATCACGACCCACTTGGCGGTCAGCGTGGGCGAGCCGAGCGGCAGGTCGAGCACGGCCCTCAGGTGCTGCTCGAACTGGGAGGTGCGGGCGCCCTCGATGGTCCAGTGGCCGGAGTTGTGCGGCCTCATGGCCAGCTCGTTGACGACCAGGCCGTTCTCGGTCTCGAACATCTCGACGGCCAGCAGCCCGGTCACGCCCAGCTCGTTGGCGATCTTCAGCGCGATGCGCTGCGCCTGCGCGGAGTCCTCGGGGTCGATCGCCGGGGCGGGCGCGATGACCTCGACGCAGATGCCGTCTTCCTGGACGGTCTCCACCACCGGGTAGCTCACGCCCTGGCCGTGGGGCGAGCGGGCGACGAGCACCGCGAGCTCGCGCTGGAACGGCACGAACGCCTCGGCCATCAGCTCGACGCCGGTGGCGACGGTCTCGCGTGCCTCCTTGGCCGAGCGCACGACCCAGACCCCGCGGCCGTCGTATCCGCCGCGCACCGCCTTGAGCACCACCGGCCAGCCGTGCTCCCGCGCGAAGCTCTCGACGTCGTCGGCGGTCGTGACGCGGCTCCAGGCCGGGCAGGGCGCGCCGATCGCGGTCAGGCGCTCGCGCATCACCGCCTTGTCCTGGGCGTGCACCAGGGCGTCGGCGCCCGGGTGCACGTTGACGCCCTCGGCCACCAGCGCCCTGATGTGGTCGGTGGGGACGTGCTCGTGGTCGAAGGTGATCGCGTCGCAGCCCTTGGCGAACTCCTGGAGGTCGGCCAGCGCCTTGTAGTCGCCGATCCGGGTGTCGACGATCACCTTGGCGGCGCCCTCGTCGTGGGAGTTGGCCAGCACGCGCAGCTCGACGCCGAGTGCGATCGCCGGTGGTTGGGTCATCCTGGCCAGCTGGCCTGCGCCGACGATGCCGACTACTGGGGTGCTCACGTGTCCTGAGCTTACCAAGGGCGCCGGCGTCGATCGGGCCGCCGGCGCCCTGCCCCCGGCAGGCTAGGCGGTGTGCCCGCGACGGTGGAAGGCCGTGGCGAGCCGGGACAGTGCCAACGCTCCGGCCAGCAGCCCGACGTCGCGCAGCGCCACGTCGTAGAAGCCGGGGATGGTTAGCAGGTTGACGATGATGCCGGTCAGCCAGGCGGCGACGATGAGCCCGCCGTACCTGGGCACCACGGCGACCAGGATTCCGGCGACGATCTCGATGACGCCGACGCCGTACATGGCCGTCTGCGCGCTGCCGGGCACGATCCCGTCGATCCACGGCGCCAGGTAGCGCGGCCAGTCGGTGGCCAGGTTGAGGAACTTGTCGAGGCCGAAGAGCACGGGCGCCGCGGTGAAGGCCACCCGAAGGATCATGAAGGCCTGGTATCCGGGGTCGGCCATGAGGGTCCGGCCGGAGGATTGCGTCGTAGCCATCGTTCCTCCTTCTATAGATGGCCGGTGTTAACGTTAGAACGTAAAATAGATTTCTTCAATAGGAGTGGTTTTTAGAGATGCAGGCCTCTGACATCGCGGCCCTCGCCGCTCTCGACGAGCCCACCCGCCGGGAGCTGTACGACTTCGTCGTGCGGCAGCACGGTCCGGTCAGCCGCGACGAGGCGGCCGAGGCGCTCGGCCTCCCGCGCAGCACCGTGGTCTTCCACCTGGACCGGCTGGCCGCCCAGGGGCTGCTGGAGGTCGTCCACGAGCGGCGCTCAGGGCGTAGCGGCCCGGGAGCCGGGCGCCCCTCCAAGCTGTACCGCCGCTCGTCCCGGTCGATCGCCGTGTCGCTGCCAGGACGGGAGTACGAGCTGGCCGGGCAGTTGCTGGCCGCCGCCGTCCAGGAGGCCGACGACACCGGCGTCTCGCCGCGCGTCGTGCTCGAACGGCTCGCGGGCGAACTCGGGCGCGACCTGGGGCGCGCGGCACGCTCCGACCACGCCACCGCCGTGGAGGTGCTGGAACGCCACGGCTTCGAGCCCCGCGCCGACGGGAGCACGATCATCCTGGGCAACTGCCCGTTCCACGCTCTGGCCCAGCAGCACACCGCGCTGGTGTGCGGCATGAACCTGTGCCTGCTCAGCGGCCTGCTCGACGGGATCGGCGACACCGGCCTGACCGCCAGGCTGCAGCCCGAGGCCGGACACTGCTGCGTCCGGCTGGAGGCGGAGGCGTAGCCCGAGGCCGGACACTGCTGCGTCCGGCTGGAGGCGGAGGCGTAGCTCAGCCCACGGAGGTCTGGCGGATGGCGACGGTCGACAGCTTGTTGCCGGGGGTGATCCTGGTGGCCAGGACGGCGTGGTCCGACGCGTCGATCTCCAAGGCGTGGAAGACGAGCATCGCGCCGTCGGCCAGGGCCAGGGCCCGGGTGGGTCCGGGGACGAGCTTCACGTCGGCCTGCTTCTCGGTGGTCGCGGAGAACAGGTCCCTGACCGGGTCGCCCGAGGGGAAGCGCACGCCGCTGACGCCCGCGGGGTCGGTGAGGTAGGTGACGTGCCGCTGGGGGACCAGGCGCGCCTTGACCGCGGTCTGCGGGGCGGGGGTGACGTCGGAGGCGAGCGACGGCGCCTCGTCGACGAGCGGGATCGGCCCCGCGGCCAGGCGCCAGCTCCCGTCCTCGCGGACGAAGACGAAGTAGGCGGGTGACGGCTTGGTGGCCAGGGCGGCGAACCAGTCGTCCTCGGCGGGCAGGAAGAACTCGGGCGCGGAGTACTCCCCCAGATCGGGCGCCTTGGAGTCCGACGAGGGCGGGCGTCCGGGCGGGGATGCCGGGCGGTCGTTCCGGGTCGCCTCGCAGGCACGACCGCCCAGCACGTTCTCCGCCCAGGTGGTGAAGTGTTCGACCGCGGCGCAGTCGAGCGTGCGCCAGGCCTCGTCGAGCTGCCCGAGCAGGCCGAAGGCGGCTTCGGCGGCGACGGTGTCGGCCCTTCCCGGCGAGGGCGAGGCCACCGCCGGGGTCCCCTGGGCCGCGGGCGCGCTTCCACACGCCGTGACCAGGCAGAGGCCGAGCAGCAGGGCGAACGGTCGTCGCGGCACGAGGGGCTCCCGGAGCTCGATCGGCCACGCCAGCGTAACGGGGTGTCTACGACATTTCCGTTCATAGAACGATATTTGGGGGAGCGCACTTTGTGCGAAGGTGATGAAGCCTCCCCCGACCCCGAGCTCACACGGGCGCCGGTAGTCTGGGAAGGTCGTGTCGGGTTGCCCAGGAAAGGATCGTGCAGGAGACGTGCAGCTTCTCAGACGCGCCTACCAGCGGATCCGCGGCATGGTCCTCGAACTGGCCAAGTTCGGCACGATCGGGCTGATCGCCTTCGTGATCAACTACGGAGTTCGCAACCTCCTGTGGTTGTGGTGGGGCACGGAAGGCACCGTGACCGCGGCGGTCATCGCCACCGTGGTGGCCACCACCTTCGCCTACTTCGGCAACCGCCACTGGACCTACCGCAACCGCGAGCAGAACGGCCTGGGCCGCGAATACCTGCTCTTCTTCATGCTCAACGGCATCGGCCTGCTGATCGAAGTCCTCTGCCTGGGCTTCAGCAAGTACACGCTCGGCTACAACAGCCTGCTGGCCAACAACATCGCCTCCCTGGTGGGCACCGGCTTCGGCACGCTGTTCCGCTTCTGGTCCTACCGGCGCTGGGTCTTCCTCGAGGCCACAGAGCCGATCCCCACCGAGCTGCCCGGCGTCAAGCAGGACCGGTAACCACCCGGTTGCGCTCGTTGGCCGGGCGCAGGAACAACGCGAACACCGCCGGCTTGCGCCGTATCAACTCCAGGCGCCCGCCGTCGGCGGCGGCCAGCGCTCGTGCCAGGGTGAGCCCGAGCCCGGTTCCGCCTCCCCCGCTCACGTTGCGCTCGAAGACCTTCGGGGCCAGCTCGTCGGGGATGCCCGAGCCCTGGTCGGCGACCTCGATCACGACGTAGTTGTCGCTGAGGTTGGTGGTGACCGTGACCACTCCCCCGCCGTGGCGCAGGGAGTTCTCCAGCAGCGTCGCCACGACCTGGCCGAAGCCGCCCTCGGTGGCCAGGGCCCGCAGGCCGCGCGAACCTTCGAGCAGCAGCCCGCGCCCGGCCCGCCGGAAGGCGGGTTCCCACTCGGTGATCTGCTGGATGAGGATCTCGTCGACCGACATCGGCTCGGCCTGGGCATGACGCTGGCGCCGGGCGGCGGCCAGGAGCTCGTCGATGACCGCGGTGAGCCGTTCGGCCTGCACGATGGCGGCCTCGCCCTCCTCCCGCACGATGACGGGCTGGTCGGAGGCTGCCACGATCTCCTCCAGCCGCATGGTGAGCCCCGTGAGCGGGGTGCGCAGCTGGTGGGAGGCGTCGGTGGCGAACTCGCGTTCGCGGGTGAGCAGGTCGGAGATCCGCGAGGCGCTGCGGTCGAGAACCTCGGCCACCCGGTCGAGTTCGGCGATGCCGTAGCGGTGTTTGCTGGGCCGGGCGTCACCCGAACCCAGCCGCTCGGCGATCTTGGCCAGGTCCTGCAGGGGCAGGGTGAGCCGCCGCGACTGCACGATGGCCAGCCCCACCGCCACGGCCAGGGCCGCGGCGGCCAGCGCCACGATGAGCAGGAGGCGGGCACGAACGTCCGCCTCGACCTCACCCCGGTCTCTGGTCACGCGGACGTAGATGCCGTCGTCGGACTTGGCGTCCTCCCACATGGCCTGATCGGACGACACCTCGGTGCCGATGATCAGAGCTTTGGGGGGATTGCCGGTGGTGTAGATCTGGATGTAGCGGTCCGGGTAGTTCTGCTCGATCTGCTCTGGGTCGATCGGGGCATCCTGGATCTGCGCGTAGCCGACCTCCTGCACCAGGCGGTTGGCCTCTCCTTGCAGCTCCGCGGCGGCCTCGTCCACGATCAGGCGGCTGACGACGATGCCGAGCGGCACTCCGAGCAGCAATACCGCGATGACCGCGACGACCAGCGTGGAGGAGAGCAGGCGACGCCGCATCGCCTACTCGCGCTCGAACCGGAAGCCGACTCCCCGAACGGTGGTGATGTAACGGGGCTTGGCGGCGTCGTCGCCCAGCTTGCGGCGCAACCACGAGATGTGCATGTCGAGCGTCTTGGTGGAGCCCCACCAGTTGGTGTCCCACACCTCGCGCATGATCTGCTCGCGCGTGACCACCTTGCCCGCGTCGCGTACCAGGACGCGCAGCAGGTCGAACTCCTTGGTGGTCAGGTGCAGTTCCTTGTCGCCCATCCAGGCGCGGCGCGAGTCGGCGTCGATGCGCACACCCTGGACCACGGGGGTCTCGGAGGTGCCGCGCCGCAGCAGCGCCCGGACGCGGGCGAGCAGCTCGGCCAGGCGGAAGGGCTTGGTGACGTAGTCGTCGGCGCCGGCGTCGAGGCCGACCACGGTGTCGACCTCATCGACGCGGGCGGTGAGGATGAGCACCGGGGTGCCGTGTCCCTCGGCGCGAATGCGGCGGGCGACCTCCAGGCCATCCATCTCGGGCAGGCCCAGGTCGAGCACGATGAGGTCGATCCCACCAGAAAGAGCCCGCTCCAGGGCCTGGGGGCCGTCGGGAGTCACCTCGACCTGGTAGCCCTCGCGGCGCAGGGCGCGAGCGAGCGGCTCCGAGATCGAGGCGTCATCCTCGGCGAGAAGTACGCTGGTCATGAAGCGATCGTAGGACCTTAAGCGATCGTTTCCCGGCTGCAGCGCACGGTTTGACTTGTCGTTGACCTATCCATTGACCTGGGCAAACGCAGATAAATGTCGGTTAGTCGGGGTTAAATAACCGCGAACTCCTAGCCCTTAAGGAAAACCGGCCGTGGCACAAATGCGACACGCCCGCCGGTTGTTCTCTCGGCGGGCGTGTCGCGCAATAGCAAGATCAGTCAGCCGAGGGAGGCTCGGCGTAACGTGCCAGGTAGAGCTGCTCACCGAGGCTCTGGATGAGCGACAGTTCGGTCTCGAGGTAGTCGATGTGGTGCTCTTCGTCCTCGAGGATGTCCTCGAACAGGCGCGCCGAGGTGATGTCGCCCTTCTCGCGCATCAACTGGATGCCCGGCTTGAGCCGTGCCACCACGTTCAGCTCGACCTCGAGGTCGGCCTTCAACTGCTCCTCGACGGTCTGCCCGATGTGCAGCGTGCCCAGCCGCTGGTAATTGGGCAGCCCTTCCAGGAACAGAATGCGGTCGGTGAGACGCTCGGCGTGACGCATCTCGTCGATCGACTCTTCACGCGTGTACTTCGCGAGCTTGGTGTAGCCCCAGTTCTCCTGCATCTTGGCATGCAGGAAGTACTGGTTGATCGCGGTCAGTTCCGCGGTGAGCTGTTCGTTAAGCAGCTCGATAATCTGCTTGTCGCCCTGCATCAACGGGCTCCTTGTGCTGTGCGATCGGAACAACGTCTTCAGACCGCTTCAGCATCGCACAGATCTTCCTGACGCAAGAGGCACAGTCGCCACCGGCGCCGGTGGTGTCGCGGATCTGCTTGGCGGACTTCGCACCTGCGGCGATGCAGTTGTGGACCTCACCTTCGGTCACTGCACGACAGACACACACGTACGCCACGGGGGAAGCCCTCTCGATCCATAGGTAAGGCTCTCCTAAGGTACCTCACATTGGTAAGGCTTGCCTATGTGATGGACGACACAGGCATGAACCTCCCAGGAGAGGACATTCCCCCGTGGCGTAACGTGTTCAGTCAGACACGTTGGGTACCTCGGCCCCGATCGTGGTCGAATCCCCGTGCCCGGTGTGCACCACCGTCGAGGCCGGCAGGGTCAGCAACCTGGTCCGGATCGACTCCACGATGGTCTCCCGCGAGGAGTACGACCGGCCCGTGGCGCCAGGACCGCCCTGGAAGAGCGTGTCGCCGGTGAAGACCGCGCCGAGCTCCGGCGCGTACAGGCAGACCGCGCCCGGCGAGTGGCCCGGGGTGTGCAGCACCGTCAGCGCGACGCCGCCGGCCTTCAGCGTCTCGCCGTCGCCGAGGTCTTCGTACGGCACCGCCGTGCCGTACTCCATCTCCCACAGCACCTGGTCGGCGGGGTGCAGCCGGATCGGGGCGCCGGTCAGGCGGGCCAGCTCGGCGGCGGCGTTGATGTGGTCGTTGTGCGCGTGCGTGCACACGATCGCCCGCACTGCGCGCCCGCCCACTCGCTCGGCGATGGCGTCGGCCGAGTGGGCGGCGTCGATGACGATCACCTCGCGCCCGTCGCCGACGAGCCAGACGTTGTTGTCGACCTCCCAGGTGCCGCCGTCGAGCGAGAAGGTCCCCGAAGTGATGACGCGGTCGATCAAAGCAGCACCACCGAGCGCAGCACCTCGCCGCGGTGCATCTTGGCGAACGCCTCCTCGACCGAGTCGAGCGCGATCGTCTCGGAGACGAACTTGTCGAGCGGCAGGCGGTTCTGCAGGAACAGGTCGATGAG
The DNA here is from genome assembly GCF_044456985.1 of Nonomuraea sp. NPDC050663. Lineage (NCBI taxonomy): Bacteria > Bacillati > Actinomycetota > Actinomycetes > Streptosporangiales > Streptosporangiaceae > Nonomuraea > Nonomuraea sp. NPDC050663. The sequence goes on along the minus strand of NZ_JBITGL010000001.1, from coordinate 588,873 downwards.
CATCGGGAAGTCACGCGAGGGCAGGCAGTCGCCGTACCACGACGACTTCAGCGAGCCGCCGCGGCCGAAGACGTCGAGCAGCGGCAGGTCCAGCGTCATCTCCGGCGTCGGGACGCCGACCAGGACCACGGTCCCCGCCAGGTCGCGGGCGTAGAAGGCCTGCTTGTAGGTCTCGACCCTGCCGACCGCCTCGATGACGACGTCGGCGCCGAAGCCGCCGGTGAGCTCGCGGATCGCCTCGACCGGGTCGGCCGAGCGGGAGTTGACCGTGTGGGTGGCGCCGAAGCCGCGCGCCCACTCCAGCTTCCTGTCGTCCACGTCGACCGCGATGATCTTCGAGGCGCCCGCCAGCGACGAGCCGAGGATCGCCGCGTCGCCGACGCCCCCGCAGCCGATGACCGCGACGGTGTCGCCGCGGGTCACCGCCCCGGTGTTGACGGCCGCGCCGATGCCCGCCATCACGCCGCACCCGAGCAGGCCGGCGACCTCGGCGGGAGCCTCGACCTGCACGCGGGTGCACTGCCCCGCGTGGACGAGGGTCTTCTCGGCGAAGGCGCCGATCCCGAGGGCCGGGCTGAGCTCCGTGCCGTCGATCAGGGTCATCTTCTGCGCGGCGTTGTGCGTGGCGAAGCAGTACCAGGGCCGACCGCGCAGGCAGGCACGGCACTGGCCGCACACGGCCCGCCAGTTGAGGATCACGTAGTCGCCGGGCTCCAGCCCGGTGACGCCGGGACCGACCGCCTCGACCACGCCGGCCGCCTCATGGCCGAGCAGGAACGGGAAGTCGTCGTTGATACCGCCTTCGCGGTAGTGCAGGTCCGTGTGGCACACGCCGCACGCCTTGATGTTCACGACCGCTTCGCCTGGCCCGGGATCGGGGACCAGGACGGTCTCGACGGATACTGCCTCACCCTTGCCACGCGCGATGACGCCTTGGACTTCGTACGGCATGCCAGCCATCGTGGATCACGTGGGTCATCGCCGCAAGACGAATGGCTGGACGAATCCCAGCCCGCGCAGCGACCGGCGTCTGAGCCTGACCAGCCGAAAGCCCGTGAGAGCCTCGGCGAGGCCGGAGTCGAGCAGGATGGTGCCCGGCCGCGCCAGCGCGGTCAGGCGCGAGGCGAGGTTGACCGTGGTGCCGAAGACGTCGCCCAGCATCGGCAGGACGGGACCGTAGGCCAGGCCGATCCGCATGTCGTCGCCGACGAGCTCCATCGCGACGCGCGCCGCCTGCTCGGGGTCGGCGGCGGTGAACAGCACCTCGTCGCCGAGGGTCTTGACCAGCCGGGCGCCGTGGGCGGCGATCACGTCGGCCGCCCGCGACTCGAAGCCCTCGACGAGCTCGGCCAGCTCGTCCTCGCCCAGCTCGCGGGATCGACGGGTGAAGGAGACCAGGTCGGCGAAGCCGACCACGAGCGTGGCGCGGGTGGGCACGGTCTCGTCGGTCAGGTCCGCCATCGTCAGCAGCCGGGTCCCGGCGGCGGCCAGCTGGGCCCGCCACACGTGCACGAGCACCTGCTCGAAGTCGGGCAGCAGTTTCTCCGCCGCCATCAGGACCCGTTCGAGGTCGGCGTCGGAGGGGTCGGCGGGGAGCAGGGCGCCGATCATGATCTCCGCCTGCCACTGGGCCAGCCTGGCGGTGGTCTGGCCCAGGGCACGGGCCATGCGGATGGCGGTCGCCTCGTCGAGCAGTCCGGTGTCGAGCATGGTCCGCACCCTGCGCAGGGTCGCCACGTCGGCCTCGGTGAAGACGACCTCGTCGTCGGTCGGGCTGGCGAAGCCGAGGGCACGCCACAGGCGCTCTGCCAGCGCCGAGGAGACCCCGGCCGCCTCCGCGACCTGCAGCCGCGTGTAGCCGGCGGCGGGGCCGACGAACAGCCGCTCGATCTCCTCGGCCGTCGGCCTAGTCATGCTGGGAGATATCACCGTCTGAGGCGTCTTCAACCAATCGGAACAGCTCGGCGCGCACATCCTGGATCTCGGGGATGTCCTTGAGCAGCATCTGGCCCTTCTCCCCCGCCGACTCCACGGTCAGGGTGCCGCAGCCGAGGATGCGCTCGAAGAAGCTCTGGTCGGAGCTGACCGTGTTCACCTTCGTCATCGGGATCTCGTCCGTCGACTTATTGAGCACGCCGGTGCTGATCGTGAAGCGGTGCGTGGTGAGCACGTAGCCGGTGTTCTTCCACTGCAGGTACGGCACGAACGACCAGACCGTCAGGAGGATGAGCGCGACCACGCCGACGGCGAGGCGCGCGTAGGTGGAGTACTCCCAGTCGCCCGGGATGAAGTACAGACCGGCGCCCGCCGCGAGCGCGATGAGGATCAGCGCGAGGAACGGCCCCACGAGCCGTTTCCAGTGCGGGTGGAACGCACGGATGCGCCGCTCGCCCTGGGTCAAGTGATGGTCGGGGAGTGTCATGGGTGAAATGTACTGCTCAGCGCAGGAGCCGCGGGGGACGTCGGCCACGGGAAACGCCGCCGCGTCCCGCGACCTGGATGACCGGCGTCACTGCACGCTCTTGATCGGCGCCACGGTGGCCGCGGCGATCAGGCCGGTGACCAGGACGAGCACCATCAGGGTCGGGTAGCCGAACGCCTCGATGACGATACCGCCGATGAGCCCGGTGGCGGCGTAGGGCAGCACGTTGGCGATGCCGATGACGCCCAGGTCCTTGCCGCGGTCCTCGGGCCTGGGCAGCACCTGGGTGATGAGGGCCTGGTCCACGGCCGCGTAGGCGCCGTAGCCGATGCCCAGCAGCAGCGCGCCGACCATGGTGGCCTCGAAGACGGGGACGAAGCCGAAGATCAGCCCGGTGGCGCCCTGGAGGGCGGAGGCGATCCACACCATGCGCTTGCGCTTGAGTGTGCGGTCGGAGATGCGCCCGGCGGGGATGGCGACGGCGCACACGCCGGCGGCGTAGATGGCGGTGAGGATGAAGGTGCCGATCTCCGGGTCCGGATATTTCAGGAAATCCTGCAGGTAGTAGAAGAGGAACACCTGGGCCAGCGCGTTGGAGAGCTGGATGAAGAAGCGCCCCGACCAGGCCCAGGCGAAGTCCGCGTGCCGCAGCGGCGCCACGATGCCCCTGAGGAAGTCGCCCGCCGAGGCGCGCGGCCTCTCATGCGGGTGCAGCCGCGTCCCGCGCGTGCCCAGGCCGTACGGCAGGGCCAGCACCAACAGCAGCCCCGCCAGCGCCAGGTAGCCGGGCAGCACGTCGGTGACGACCAGCGCCACCAGCGCGACGCCGACGAGCGGCCCGGCGGAGACCGAGATGCCCATGAACGCCGAGACGAACGCCCGCTGGTTGACCGGGACCTCGTCGGGCACGGCCGCCGAGAGCGCGGCGGTCATGGCCGAGATGCCGGCGTTGGCCAGCCCCCAGACCGCCACGAACGCCAGGGCGCCGGTCACCAGCCCCTGGCCCGCCAGCGCCAGCGCCGCGACGACCGCCCCGGCCAGCACCCAGATCTGGCGCCTGCCCCGCGCGGCCGTCGTGCGGTCGGAGAGCATGCCCACGAGCAGGACCACCACGACCGTGACGAGCGCCGAGATCCCGGTCGCCCAGGCGATCTGGGAGACCTTGCCACCGTCGCCGAACAGCTCGTCGGCCTGCTTGGGCAGGACGATCTGGGCGATGCCGTAGTAGGCGGCGTACATGCCGAACAGCGCCGCGGTCCAGGCGGCGATCCACCCTCCCCTGACCGGGCGCTCGGGCTCGGCGAGGGCGGAGGGGGCTAACGGGCCGGTTGTGTCCATGGGGGCTCCAGATGATCGCTCCGTTGGGAGCAATCATGACGGAGCCTCACACTCACGACCAGACGGTCACCGGACGTGAACGACGTCTCCCGCGCTCAGCGTGTGCTTGTCGTCGACCTCGAGATGGCCGTTGCGGTCGACCCCGGTGGCCACGCCGGTCAGCATGCGCTCGCCGGGCAGCTCCACGCGGATCTCGCGGCCGATCGTGGCGCTGACCGCCTGGTAGGCGGCGCGCAGCCCGGACCGGTCGGCGTCGCCCTCGGCAGCCACCCACTCGCGGTAGTGCGCCTCGACCTCACGCAGGATCTCCCTGAGCAGCGGCTCGCGGTCGAGCCCCGAGGTGCGCTCGCGGTCGAGCTTGCGCCCTGCCAGCTCGATGCCGAGCGAGGTCGCGGTCGGCACGGGCAGCTCGTTCTCGCGCATCGACACGTTGAGCCCCATGCCCACGATCACGGCGTCGTCGGAGCGCTCGGCCAGGATGCCGGCCAGCTTGCGATCGCCGACGAGCAGGTCGTTGGGCCACTTCAGGCGCACGTCGAGCTCGGCCAGCCGGCGCACCGCCGAGGCCGCCGCCACGCCGAACAGCAGCGGCAGCCACCCCTGACGCTGGGGGGGCACGCGCGGGCGCAGCAGCACCGAGAACGCCAGGCCGGAGCGCGGTGGAGCGGTCCAGGTGCGCCCCAGCCGCCCCTTGCCGGCGAACTGCATCTCCGCGACCAGCACCATGCCCTCCGGCGAGCCGCCGCGCGCCGACTGCATGAGATCGGAGTTGGTCGAAGCCGTCCGGTCCACCACCGTCAGGCCGGTCCACAGGCCGCCGGGGCGGATGAGGGCGCGCGTCAGGGCCGCCTGCGACAGCGGCGGCCGGTCGAGATCGGTGTAGCGGGAGTCGGACACGTTTCAACCTTAGGGTGCCGGAGGCGTTGTCGCCCCGGCTCGGCACGCGAGAGAAGATGGTTATGTGAGCAAACGTCCTGATCCGCGCAACTGGGCCTCGTGGCGACCTTTCGGCCTGGGCCTGCGCAAACCCAACAACTACCTGGAGCTCTGGAAGGCCTTCAAGGCCGTCAAGGGCAACAGGAGATTCGCCTGGCGCATCCTCAACCAGGGCACCTGCGACGGGTGCGCGCTCGGCACGATGGGCATGCGCGACTGGACCATGGACGAGATCCACCTGTGCAACATCCGGCTGCGCCTGCTGCCGCTGAACACCATGCCTGCGCTCGACCACCGCCTCCTGGCCGACGTCTCCGGGCTGGCCGGCAAGAAGTCGGCGGAGCTGCGCGACCTGGGGCGCCTGCCGTACCCCATGATCAGGCGCGCGGGCGAGCCGGGCTTCACCCGGCTGTCGTGGGAGCAGGCCCTGCGCGTGGCCGCCGACGGCCTGCGCGGTGCGCGCTTCGGCGCCTACCTGACCAGCCGCGGCATGCCGAACGAGAACTACTTCGCCGCGCAGAAGGCCGTGCGCGCGATGGGCACCAACAACATCGACAACGCCGCGCGCATCTGCCACTCGCCCTCGACCGTGGCGCTGAAGCAGACCATCGGCGCCGCCGCGACGACCTGCTCCTACACCGACTGGATCGGCTCCGACCTGATCGTCTTCATCGGCTCGAACCCGTCGAACAACCAGCCGGTGGCGATGAAGTACCTCTTCCACGCCAAGAAGGCCGGCACCAGGATCGCGATGGTCAACAGCTATCGCGAGCCGGGCATGGAGAAGTACTGGGTGCCGTCGAACGCGGAGTCGGCGCTGTTCGGCACCAAGATCACCGATGAGTTCTTCGGCGTCAACGTCGGCGGCGACATCGGCTTCCTCAACGGCGTGCTGAAGCACCTCGTCGAGAACGACTGGATCGACAAGGCCTTCGTCGACTCCCGCACCAGCGGTTTCGAGTCCGTACGGCAGGCGCTGGCCGAGCAGAGCTGGGAGGAGCTCGAAGCGCTGTCGGGCTCCACCCGGGCCGAGATGCTGCACCTGGCCAGGCTTCTCGGCGAGGCGAAGTCGGCCGTCTTCGTCTGGTCGATGGGCATCACCCAGCACTCCTTCGGCGAGGACAACGTGCGGTCCATCGTCAACCTGGCGCTGGCCCGCGGGTTCGTGGGGCGCGACCGGTGCGGGCTGATGCCCATCCGCGGGCACAGCGGCGTCCAGGGCGGGGCGGAGATGGGCGCCTACGCCACCGGGCTGCCGGGCGGGTTGCCGATCACTCCCGAGAACGCCGCGAAGTTCTCCGGTCTGTGGGGATTCGAGGTCCCCGGCTCCCCCGGCCTGACCGCGACCGAGATGATCGACGCCGCCCACACCGGCGAGCTCGACGCCCTCGTCTCCAGCGGCGGCAACTTCCTCGAGGTGCTGCCCGACCCCGCCTACTGCCGCGAGGCCCTGTCCAGGCTCGGGCTGCGCGTCCACATCGACATCGTGCTCAGCTCCCAGATGCTGGTCCCGAGTGAGGGCGAGGTGCTGCTGCTGCCCGCCCAGACCCGCTACGAGATGGTCGGCGGCGTCACCGAGACCTCCACCGAGCGGCGCGTCATCTTCTCCCCCGAGATCGAGGGCCCGCGCGTCGGCGAGGCCTGGCCCGAGTGGAAGATCTTCACCGAGCTCGCCTCGCTCGTGCGGCCCGACGCCGACCTGCGCTACACCGGCACCCCGCAGATCCGCGACGACATCGAACGCGCCGTCCCGTTCTACGAGGGCATCTCCGCCCTGCGGAAGTTCGGCGACAACGTGCAGTACGGCGGGCGGCACCTGTTCGCCGACGGCCGCTTCCAGACGCCCGACGGGCTCGGCCGCTTCTCCGCCGTGCCGGTGCCAGAGCTGCGGCGCCCCGACGGCGCCTTCTCCGTGGCCACCCGGCGCGGCAAGCAGTTCAACAGCATGGTCCACGAGCGCCTCGACGGCTTCAACGGCGCCACCCGCGAGGCCGTCCTGATCAGCCCCTACGACGCCGACCGTCTCGGCCTGCCCGACGGCTCTCCCGTCGAGCTGTCGAACGGCGCGCGCACCTTCACCGGCCGCATCCTGCGCGCCCCTCTGGTGCCCGGCAACCTGCAGATCCACTGGCCCGAGGGCAACGTGCTGCTCGACGAGGCGCGCCGCTCCCCCGACGCCAAGATCCCCGACTACAACGCCGTCGTCACCCTGCGGAAGCTCTCGCCGTGACCGTCCGCCCCGGTCCCACGACCCGCACCCGCGTGCTGGCCCTGTCCGGCCAGAGCGCCCGCGACCGCCGCGACGACCTGGCCACCGAGGAGCCCCTGGAGATCCGCCTGGCCAGCCCCCCGGAACGCCGCACCGTGGCCATCACGATGCGCACCCCCGGCCACGACTTCGAGCTGGCCGCCGGGTTCCTGCACGGCGAGGGCCTCGCGGGCGACATCGAGGCGATCGCCTACTGCACCGACGACGACGTGCCGCCCGAGGCCCGCTACAACACCGTCACCGTCCGCGTCCCCGGCCCGCTCCCCGAGTTGCCGGCCCTCGAACGCCACTTCCTCACCTCCAGCGCATGCGGCGTCTGCGGCTCTGCCAGCCTCGAAGCGCTCCACCACCGCTGCGTCAGGCTCGACTCCTCCCTGCGGGTCACCGCCGCCACGCTCTACGGGCTGCCCGGCAAGCTCCGCCAGGCCCAGGGCGTCTTCGGCAGGACCGGCGGGCTGCACGGCGCGGGACTCTTCACCGCGCAGGGCGAGCTCCTGACCGTGCGCGAAGACGTCGGCAGACACAACGCGGTCGACAAGGTGGTCGGCTGGGCGGCGCTCCAGCATGTGCTGCCGCTCTCCGACCACGTGCTGATGGTCAGCGGGCGCAGCAGCTACGAGATCATGCAGAAGGCGCTGGCCGCCGGGATCGCCATGGTCTGCGCGGTCTCCGCGCCCAGTTCCCTGGCGGTGGAGCTGGCCAGGGAGTTCGGCATGACGCTCGTCGGCTTCCTGCGCGACGAGCGGTGCAACGTCTACGCGGGGGCCGAACGGGTCACCGTACCTTGACGGCGTCGGCGACCGGGCGGGCCGCGACATGGCCCGCGTCTCCGTTGTAGAGCGCCCGCCAGGTGCCGGAGCGCACGGCCATGAGAGCCTTGCGGAACACCCCTGAGTCGGAGCTGGTCACGGTGGCCACGGTCCGGTAGGACGAGCCGCCCGCGGGACGGAACTGGATGACGACCCTGCCGCGCTTGAGCGGTCCTCCGACCGTCATGAGCCTGCCGCTCACGGCGATGCTCTTCCACCTGCGCACCGGCTCGGGGCTGGCGTTGAAGCCGGAGATGCCGGTGGTCAGCTTCACCGTGAGGGGTGCGGAGCTCAGGGAGTGCGTCAGCGCCCCCGGGTCGGTCGCGGTGACGCTGATCCGGTAGCCGGTTCTCGCGGAGGCGGGGACGAGGCACCTGCCGCGGTAACGACCCGTCGCGACCTTGGTCAGGGTGCTGCCCTTGCTTGAGCACGTCACCCTGGCGACCGGGCCGGCGACCACGGCGTCCACGGTGACCCAGGTGCCGTCAGCGTCCACGACGACCGAAGCGGGCGGCCTCACCGAGGTCACCTTGGCCTCGGAAGCAGGCAGGGCCTTGAGCTCCTGGAACTGTGCGCCGCCCTGACGGCTGAGCGTGTCGGTGATCACCGGGTAGAGCCGCCAGCCCTTGGCGCCCCGGGGGATGGTGAACTCCGTTCGGTAGAGGTCGCCGGAGACGCGCGTCATCGGCAGGTCGAGAGTGCTGTCGATGTCCTTCAGGTGGACGGACACGACCCCCTTGGGAGCCCACACCCTGGCCTCGATGACCGCCTTGTCCCCCCACTTCACCGCGGAGGGAACCTTGAATTCCGTCGCCCGTGGCCGGGTGCTCTGGGCGAGGTTCAGCACCTGATCCACCGAGGCTCGGCCCCCGGTCCTGTCCCACGCGTTGATCACCAGCTTCATCGAGCCGAAAAGATTGCTGGGCACGTCGAACGTCGCCTCGTAGACGCCGTCCTGCGGGGTGCCGGAGATCCGTCCCAGAACCGCGGTGTGGTCGTAGCCGTTGCCGTCGTAGTAGGTCGCCTGGATGTGGCTCACCCCGCCGGTGCTGGTGCTGGTGGCCCTGGTCCGCACGGTGATGGGCAGCCCCGGCTCTCTCGATCCGGTCACGACGGGCTCGTCGAAGACGGGTATGGCGACCGGCTCCGGCCTGACCAGCAGCGGGGCGGGGTACGTGTGGTTGGCCGTCGGGACGGCCTTGGCCCGAACATCGAACGTGACCGTGTACTCACCCGGCGCGGACGGCTTCCAGACGCCCCGGTACAGGCCGTCGCCCGCGCTGCCCTCCGCCAGTTCCAGATCCACGACCTTGGTGCCGATCCAGGCGTACACGACCAGGCCCTCCGGCCAGGCGGTTCGTATTCTCGCCTCCATCGTCACCTCACCGGGCATCGCGAGCTCGGTGGGCGTCACCCGGACATCCTCGATCGTCGGCGCGGCGTGCGGTGTCACGGTGATCCGGGTAAGCCGCGAGCCACTCATGCCGGTCGCATCGTAGGCCCAGACACGGAAGGCGGGCCGGCTGACCGTCAGGGTGGAGGGGGCGACGAGCTCCGCCTCGTAGGTGCCCGCGAAAGCGTCGCCGTCGATCCTGGTCGCGGAGACCGTGGGACCGAAGAGGCTGGCGGTCACCCTGGTCACCTCGACTTCGCTCTCCACCGTGAAGGTGAAGCGGAAACGTGCCTCGGATTCCACCTCGGCCGGGACCGAGACCTCGCCGATGACCGGGCGGACCAGCGTCGGCATCGGCGTCGGCGTCGGCGTCGGCGTCGGCGTCGGCGTCGGCGTCAGGGTGGAGACCGGACTGGGCGTCGGGGTGGCCTCTGCGGGCAGCGTCGGCGGATTCTCTGCCCACGCCGGGACGGCCGTCAACGATGCGACCATCACCATGACCGCGATCAGCGATCTCTTTCTCACCGGTCTCCCTCTCGCTCACGAAACAGGAAACCTTAAGGCGAACTTTAGAGTTGTTTGACCGTTTTGTCGGGATCGATGATCACCTGGCGGATCACATGGCCCGCCGCGCCCAGGATCGCCGCGTCGGAGCCCAGCTCCGACACCCCCAGCGACGGCGGTGTCCGCATCCCGCCGAGCCGGGCCGACAACACCCGCCCCACCGGCTCCTTCAACTGCGGGAAGAGCGGTGCGAAGACGCCGCCGAGGATGATCCTTCCCGGGTCCACCAGGTGCACCGCCGAGGCGAGTGCCAGCCCGAGCGCCTCCCCCGCCTGCTCCATGGACGAGGCCCCCTGCAGCGCCTCCTGCCCGGCGTACACCTCCAGGCAGCCCCGCGCGCCGCACCGGCAGCCGGGGCCGTCGGGGAAGACGACGACGTGCCCCAGTTCGCCCGCGAAGCCGTACGCCCCTCGGAACAGCGCGCCGTCGACGACCAGGCCGGCGCCGATGCCGATCTCGCCGGAGACGTAGAGGAAGTCGCGCGCCCCCGACCCGAACCACAACTCGCCGAGGGCGGCCAGGTTGGCCTCGTTGTCGACGGTCAGCGGCATCCCGAGGTCGACGTGCACGTCGTGCCAGCCGAGGTGGGGCGCGTGCCGCAGGACACCGTCGTGGACGGGGCCGGGGACGGCGAGCGCGGCTCCGGCGATGGACAGGCCGCTCTCGGCGACGGCCGCCTCGGCGAGGTCCCTCAGGTCGGCGAGGGCGCTGCCGGGGCGGGAGCCGCGGTTGTCGACGTGCACCTGGCGGCGCAGGCGCACCTCGCCGGTCAGGTCCACGACGCACACGGCCAGGTAGTCGACGTTGACCTCGAGCCCGAGGGCCGCCACACGATCGCCGCTGAGCCGTACCTCGACGCCGGGGCGGCCGCGTTCGCCGTCGCGCTGGGCGCCGCTCTCGACCGCGAGCCCCGCCTCGATGAGGTCGCCGACCAGCTTGGAGCAGGTGGTCTTGGTCAGTCCGGTGAGCTCGCTGAGGGCGGCGCGCGTGAGCGGTCCGCGGCGGTGGATCTCACCCAGCACCAAGGCCAGATTGCTGGCTCGCATCGAGTCGTGTCTTGACGGCTTCATCGTCACCTTCCAATATTAAGTGCATTATGTGGACTAATTCTCTGACCCCTCGCCCAGAAGACCGCTTCACCTTCGGACTGTGGACCGTGGGCTGGCCGGCCCGCGACCCCTTCGGCGACGCCACCCGCCCCGCGCTCGACCCGGTCGAGACGCTGCACCGCCTGGCCGAGCTGGGCGCCTACGGCGTGAACTACCACGACGACGACCTGCTCGCCGTCGAGTCCGACCGCGACCTGGCGATCGCCAACTTCACCAAGGGCCTGGCCGACACCGGCCTGAAGTGTCCCTCCGCCACCACCAACCTCTTCACCCACCCCGTCTTCAAGGACGGCGCGTTCACCAGCAACGACCGCGACGTGCGCCGCTACGCCCTGCGCAAGGTCAAGCGCAACCTCGACCTGGCCGCCCAGCTCGGCGCCGACACCTACATCTGCTGGGGCGGCCGCGAGGGCGCCGAGTCCGACGCCGCCAAGGACGTGCGCGCCGCGCTCGACCGCTACAAGGAGGCCTTCGACATTCTCGGGCAATACGTGCTCGACCAGGGATACAACCTGCGCTTCGCGATCGAGCCCAAGCCCAACGAGCCGCGCGGCGACATCCTCCTGCCGACCATCGGCCACGCCCTGGCCTTCATCCAGGAGCTGGAGCACCCCGAGCTCGTCGGGCTCAACCCCGAGGTCGGGCACGAGCAGATGGCCGGGCTCAACTTCGTGCACGGCATCTCCCAGGCGCTCTGGCAGGACAAGCTCTTCCACATCGACCTCAACGGCCAGCACGGGCCGAAGTACGACCAGGACCTGATCTTCGGCCACGGCGACGTCAAGAGCGCCTTCTTCCTCGTCGACCTGCTGGAGAACGGCGGCTACGAGGGCGTGCGGCACTTCGACTACAAGCCGCTGCGCACCGAGGACGTCGGCGACGTGTGGGACTCGGCCGCGGCCAACATGCGGACCTACCTGATCCTCAAGGAGAAGGCCAAGCAGTACCGCGCCGACCCCGAGGTGCAGGAGGCCCTGGCCGCCTCGCGCGTGCCCGACCTGACGATCCCCACCCTCGGACGCGGCGAGACGCTGGCCTCGCTCGACGGCGACGACTTCGACATCGACGCCGTGGCCGCGCGCGGCTTCCACTTCACCCGGCTCAACCAGCTCGCCCTCGAGCACCTGCTGGGCGTCCGATGACCGAGCTTGCCGAGGTCATCAATCAGCACAGCGACCCTGTCGCGAGGCCGACGAAGGAGGCCTCGTGACCCTGGTGGCCGGGGTCGACTCCTCCACGCAGAGCTGCAAGGTCGTCGTCCGCGACGCCGACACCGGCGCGCTGGTACGGCAGGGCCGGGCCGCTCACCCGGAGGGCACGTCGGTGCATCCGCGCCACTGGTGGACGGCCTTCCTGGAGGCGGTACGGCAGGCGGGCGGGCTCGATGACGTGGCGGCGATCTCCGTGGCCGGGCAGCAGCACGGCATGGTCTGCCTCGACGCCTCCGGCGAGGTCGTCCGCGACGCCCTGCTCTGGAACGACACCCGCTCGGCCCAGGCGGCCACCGATCTGGTCGCCGAGCTGGGCGGCCCCCAGGCCTGGGCGGACGCGGTCGGCAGCGTGCCGGTGGCGTCTTTCACCGTGACCAAGCTGCGGTGGCTGGCCGAGCACGAACCGGACAACGCCCGGCGCACCGCCGCGGTGTGCCTGCCGCACGACTGGCTGACCTGGCGCCTGGCCGGGGCCCTGGAGGCGGGCACGCTGACCGAGGACGCTCCCGCGCTGCCGCTGGAGCGCCTGACCACCGACCGGGGCGACGCCTCGGGCACCGGCTACTGGTCGCCGATCACCGGGGAGTACCGGACCGACCTGCTGAAGGCGGCCTTCGGCCGGGTGCCGCACCTTCCGGCGGTGCTCGGCCCGCGGGCCGAGGCCGCCTCGCGGGTGGCCCCCGGCACCGGCGACAACATGGCCGCCGCGCTCGGGGTGGGCGCCAGGCCGGGCGACGTGATCGTCTCCATCGGCACCTCGGGCACCGCCTTCGCGGTCTCCGACGGGCCCAGCCGCGACCCGAGCGGAGCCGTGGCGGGCTTCGCCGACGCGACGGGGCGGTTCCTGCCGCTGGTCTGCACGCTCAACGCGGCCAGGGTGCTCGACGCCGCGGCGGCCATGCTGGGCGTCGGTCTCGACGAGGTGAGCGAGCTGGCCCTGCAGGCACCGCCGGGCGCCGACGGCCTGGTGCTGGTGCCGTACCTGGAAGGAGAGCGCACCCCGAACCTGCCCGACGCGACGGGCACCCTGCACGGCCTGACCCTGAGGACCTCGGCTCCCGCGCATCTGGCGCGCGCGGCCGTCGAGGGGCTGCTGTGTCATCTGGCCGACGCTCTGGACGCCCTGGGCCAGCAGCCGGAACGGGTGCTGCTGATCGGCGGCGGCGCCAGGGCCAGGGCCGTGCGCGAGCTGGCCCCGTCCGTCCTCGGGCGCCCGGTGATCGTGCCGGAGCCCGGGGAGTACGTGGCCGACGGCGCCGCCAGGCAGGCGGCCTGGCTGCTGGGCGGCCAGGCCGAGCCCCCGGAGTGGGAGCAGGGCGGGTCGGAGCGTTACGAGGGGCGCCCCGAGCCCGCCGTGCGCGAGCGCTACGCGTCGGTCACCGCACCTCGCTGAGCTCACCCCGGGAGGAGACGCCGAGCTTGGGATAGGCCTTGTAGAGGTGGTAGGCGACCGTCTTCGGGCTCAGGAACAGCTGGGCGGCGATGTCGCGGTTGGACATGCCCTGCGCGGCCAGCCGGACGATCTGCAGTTCCTGCGGCGTGAGGTCGGCGAACAGGTCGGTGGCCCCGCGCGGGGCGACGGCGCCGGTCGCCGCGAGCTCGGCGCGGGCACGCTGGGCCCACGGCGCCGCGCCGAGCGCCGTGAAGGCCTCGAGCGCGGCCTCCAGGTGCCCGCGGGCCTGGCTCTTGCGGCGGCCACGCCGCAGCCATTCGCCGTAGAGCAGGCGGGTGCGGGCGTGCTCGAACTGGCGGCTGTCGGCGTCGTGCAGCGCCAGCGCCTCCAGGTACAGCCGCTCGGCCTCGTCGTCGGGGCTCCGCAGCGCCAGGCAGCGCCGTTCGAGCGCGTCGAGCGAGGGCTGGTTCATCCGGCGCGCGTAGCCGGCGAAGCGGGAGTACGGCTCGGCGGCCAGCTCCGGCCTGCCCGCGCGGACCGCGGCCTCGACGTGGTCGGTGAGGCTGCGCACGCCGGGGATCAGATGCCGCCTGCGCCCGCGCGCCATCTCCTCGAACCTGGTCAGCGCCGCCTCCATGCGGCCGAGGCTGAGGTCGAGCATGGCCCGGCCCCACTGCGCCCAGACGATGCCCACGGAACCGGCGCCCGCGGTGGCCCCGCTGAGCGCCTCCTCCACGTGCGCCAGGCAGTTCTCCTCCGCGCCCTGGACGGCGGCGATGTAGGCGGTCACGCCGTTGATGTGGTTGAGCCACTGGAGCTGGCCGGTGTCGCGGGCGACGCCGCTCGCCTCCGCGAGGTGCACGTGCACCTCGCGGTGACGGCCGAGGAACAGCTCGGCCTCGGCCAGGTAGGCGAGCCCGGGGGCGAGCCAGGTGATGGTGCCCTGGGCGCGGCTCTGCTCGACGAGGGTCGAGGCCATCTCCCTGGAGGGCTCGTCCTGGGCGACGAGCAGCGCGCAGCCGGCCGCCGAGACCAGGCCGCGCTGGCCGCCCGCGCCGCTGGCCCCGCGGGCGGCGTCCATGAGCCCGGCGATCGGCGGGAAGTCGGCGGTGTCGCGTTCCAGCGCCATGGCGGTGTCCCAGCGCAGCAGCCACACCAGCGCCAGCAGCGGGTCGTCGGGGTCGAGGGCCAGGGTGGCGAGCCGGTCGATGCTGGCGCCCAGCAGTTCCGCGTCGAGCGGCAGGAACCAGGCGCAGTGCAGCGCCTCCATCAGCATCCAGAAGGCCCGCTGGGGGGCGAGCTCGGCGATGGATCTGGCGCCCTCGGCGAGGATGTCGTGGGCGACGCGCAGCTCGCCCTGGGCCAGGCCGCCGATCGCGCGGATCTGGTCGAGCCTGGCGATGAGCACGGGGTCGGACGTGCGCTCTCGCGCCTGCTGGGCCAGGCCGCCGGCCCGGCCGAACGCGCCGTGGGCCACGGCGGCCTCCGCGGCGAACGTCAGGCGGCGGCCGATCGCGCCGTGGTCGGTGCCGAGCTGCGCCGCCCGCTCGTAGGCGGCCGCGGCCGCCGCGTGGCCGATGCGGGCGGCGGCTCTGGCGGCGGTCTTCTCCAGTTCGACGGCGACCCGCTCGTCGGGTCCCGTCGCGGCTAACGCCAGATGCCAGGCGCGCCGGTCGGCGTGCTCCGGTGCTTCGAGCGCCTCCGCGAGCGCCGCGTGCACGGCCAGCCGCGCGCTCGTGGTGGCGCCGTGGTAGGTCGCCGCCCGGATCAGGGGATGGCGGAAGATGAGCTGCTGGGCGGCGTCGATGCTCACCAGCCCGCGTTCCTCCGCCGGGTGCAGGTCGGCGACCCCGGCCCCGAGCCTGCCCGCCGCGCGCAGGAGCACCGACAGGTCGCCGGTGCCGCCCGCGGCGGCGACGAGCATGAGCGTGCCCGTGGCCTCGGGCAGGCTGCGGACCTGCTGGTGGAAGGCCTCTCGCACGCGGCCGGTGAGCTGGACGGGACGGACCAGGTAGGAGTCTCTGGCGAAGTCGGTGGCCAGGAGCGCGGGCAGCTCGATGAGCGCCAGCGGGTTGCCCTCGGTCTCGCTGTGGATGCGCGCCGCGAGCGCCGCGCCGACCTTGGTGCCCTGGGCCTCCAGGAGGTCGGCCGCCGACCGGGGGTCGAGGCCTTCCAGCCGCATCGAGGCCAGGCCTCGCACGGGAGCCTCGTGGCCGGTCTCGCGGCGGGCGAAGATCAGGACGATGCCCTCGCCCTCGAGCCGCCTGGCCGCGAACAACAACGCCTCGGACGAGGCCTGGTCCAGCCACTGGGCGTCGTCGACGAGGCAGAGCAGCGGTGACTCCTCGGCCAGCTCCGACAGCAGGGTCAGCACCGCCAGACCCACCAGGAAGGGGTCGCCGGCGCCTTCCGGCGCCAGCCCGAAGGCGCCGAGCAGGGCGGTGCCCAGCCGTTCCGGCAGCTTGTCGGCGTACGGCAGCAGCGGCTTGAGCAGCAGGTGCAGCGCGGCGTACGGCAGCTCGGTCTCCGACTCGATCGCCGTGCCGCGCAGGACGCGCATGCCTGTCGCGGCCTGGGCCGCGTAGTCGAGCAGGGCCGTCTTGCCGATGCCGGGCTGACCGATGATCACCAGGGCCGAGCTCTCACCGCCCCGGGCACGGTCCAGCATGCCGGTCAAGGCTGTCATCTCTTCGTCCCGCCCGAACAGCATGCCGATAACTGTACTGAACACCCACATTTCTGGCGCTGACGTTACCTATGCGCTCCTGATTCGGCCGCCCGCCGTTCCTCCTAGCGTCAGTGGTGCCCCTCCAGATAGTGGAATAGATGATTCCGTTCTGGTACTATGGAAGCAACGCAGACGAAGGAGCAGGGCATGATCCATCCCTTCCGCATAGAGGTCCCGCAGGCCGAGCTCGACGAGGTCCAGGCGAGACTGGCGGCGACGCGCTTCACCGACGAACTGCCGGAATCCGGCGAGGACTACGGCGTCAGCGTGGGTCGCGTCCAGCGCATGGTCGAGCACTGGCGCACCCGGTTCGACTGGCGGGCCCTGGAGGCCAGGCTCAACGCCCACCCCCAGTTCACGACCGAGATCGACGGCCAGAACATCCACTTCATCCACGTGCGCTCCGAGAACCCCGAGGCGCTGCCGCTCATCCTCACCCACGGCTGGCCGGGCACGGTGATGGAGTACGTCGACGTCATCGAGCCGCTCTCGCGGGACTTCCACCTGGTCATCCCGTCGGTGCCGGGCTTCGGCTTCTCCGGCCCGACCAGGGACAAGGGCTGGAACCACATCCGCGTCGCCCGGGCCTGGGCGGAGCTGATGAGCCGGCTCGGATACGAGCGCTACGGCGCCGTCGGCAACGACGGCGGCTCGATCGTCTCCCCGACCGTCGGCCGGGTCGACCCCGAGCACGTCGTCGGCGTCCACGTCACCCAGGTCTTCTCCTTCCCCTCCGGCGACCCCGCCGAGTTCGAGGGCCTGAGCGAGGAGGACCAGACCAGGCTCCAGTTCCTCCAGTGGTTCTGGGAGAACATGGGCGCCTACGACAAGATGCAGTCGCAGGCGCCACAGACCCTGGCGCACGCCCTGGCCGACTCCCCCGCCGGGCTGCTCGGCTGGATGGGCCAGCTGCTGGGCGAGGAACTGGGCCTCGACTGGGTGGTCTCCAACATCGCCATCCACTGGTTCTTCCGCACCGCCGCCTCCTCGGCGCGCTTCTACTACGAGAACACCCGCGCCGAGCCCTTCACCGAGCCAACCACCGTCCCGATCGGCCTGGCCAACTTCGCCAACGACTTCCAGTCCATCCGCCGCTTCGCCGAGCGCGACCACAAGGCCATCGCCCAGTGGAACTTCTACGACGTCGGCGGCCACTACGCCGCCCATGAGGTGCCGGAGATCTTCGCCCAGGACGTGAAGACCTTCTTCGCCGGCCTGAAGTAATCACTTCCATCTGAGAGGACTCGCCATGAACCCGTTCCACATCGAGATCCCGCAGTCCGAGCTCGACTACCTGCAGCGTCGCCTGACCGACGTGCGCTGGCCCGCCCAGGTCGAAGGCGTGGACTGGGACCGGGGCGCGCCGCTGGACCACCTGAAGGAGCTCGTCGCTTACTGGAGCGACGGCTACGACTGGCGGGCCTGGGAGAAGCGGCTCAACAGCCACCCGCAGTTCACCACCGAGATCGACGGCCAGAACATCCACTTCATCCACGTGCGCTCCGAGAACCCCGAGGCGCTGCCGCTGCTGCTCGCGCACGGCTGGCCCGGCTCGGTGGTGGAGTTCCTCGACGTGATCGAGCCGCTGTCGGCCGACTTCCACCTGGTCATCCCGTCGCACCCCAACTTCGGCTTCTCCGGTCCCGCGGGGGCGGGCTGGGACAGCTTCCGCATCGCCAAGGCCTACGCCGAGCTGATGAACCGCCTCGGATACGAGCGCTTCGGCGCCCAGGGCGGCGACTACGGCGCCTTCATCGCCCCCGACCTGGGCAGGGTCGCCCCCGACCGGGTCGTCGGCGTGCACGTCAACGCCGCCACCATGGGCTTCATCCCGTTCCAGGGCCCCGGCGACGCCGTCCTCACCGAGAGCGAGCAGGTCAGGCTCGCCCGGATGAACGACTACATGAACAACGGCAACGGCTACTTCCAGATCCAGGCCACCAAGCCGCACACGCTCGGCTGCGCCCTCGCCGACTCGCCCGTGGGCCAGCTGGCCTGGGTCGCCGAGAAGTTCCACGACTGGGCCGAGCCGGTCGGCTCCATCGACAAGGAGCACGTGATCACCCACGCGATGATCTACTGGCTCACCAACACCGGCTCCTCGTCGGCGCAGATGTACTACGAGAGCATGCACAGCTCCAACTGGCCCTACAACTCCGGCGTGCCGACCGCCGTGGCCAACTTCGCCCAGGACATCGCCATCAGGCAGTTCTCCGAGGAGGCCAACACCATCGTGCGGTGGAACGAGTTCGACCAGGGCGGCCACTTCGCCGCGCTGGAGGCGCCCGAGCTGTTCGTGCGCGACGTGCGGGAGTTCTTCACCTCTCTCTGAGCTCGTTCCGCGAGGAGATGCCCAGCTTGGGATAGGCCTTGTAGAGGTGGTAGGCCACCGTCTTGGGGCTCAGGAACAGCTGGGCGGCGATGTCGCGGTTGGACAGGCCCCGAGCCGCCAGCCGGACGATCTGCAGCTCCTGCGGCGTGAGGCCGTCGAGGGGCTCGCCGGGCGCCGGGGGCCCGCCCGGCGCGGCCCCGCCGGCCTCCAGCTCGGCGCGGGCCCGCGCGGCCCATGGCACCGCTCCCAGCCATTCGAAACTCTCCAGGCCCGCCTGCAACTGCAGGCGGGCCTCCGCCTTTCTGCGGGCCCTGCGCAACCACTCGCCGTACAGCAGCCTGGTGCGTGCCTGCTCGAAGACGCCGTTGTCCAGGCGCAGCGCGGCCTCGTAGTGCGCCTCGTCGTCACGCGCCAGGGCCAGGCAGCGGTGCAGCAGCGCGTCGAGCGAGGGCCGGCCCATCCGCTCGGCGTACTCGGAGAAGCGGGCCAGCGACGGGCCGACGAGCTCGCGATGCCCGCCCCTGACGGCGGCCTCCAGCAGGTCCGGCAGGCAGCGCATGCCGGGCAGCAGGTGGCTGCGGGTGCCCCCGGCCATCTCGCGCAGCCGTAGCAGCGCCGCCTCGACCCTGCCCTGACCCAGGTCCAGCAGCGCCAGCGCCCACTGCGCCCACATGATCCCCACCGAGCCCGCCGCCGAGCTGGCCCCGGTCAGAGCCTCGGCCGCGTGACGACGGCACTCCTCCGCCTCGCCCCTGATCGCCGCCAGGTACGCCAGGGCGCCGCCGATGTGGTTGTCCCACTGGCGCTGCCCGGTGTCGCGCACCACCCTGCGCGCCTCGGCCAGGTGCTCGCACGCCTCGCGGGTCCTGCCCAGAAGCAGCTCCGCCTCGGCCAGGATGGTCAGCCCCGGCACCAGCCAGGTGATCGCCCCCTTGTGGCGGCTGCGCTCCACCATCGACGCCGCCAGCTCGCGCGCGGCCTGCTCGTGGCCGATCATCAGCGCGCATCCCGCGACCAGCACCAGGCCGCGCAGCCCCTCCCGCGCGCCCGCCTCCCGGGCCGGCGCCATGATCTCGGCCAGCGGCGGATACCCGCGCGTCGAGCGCCCCAGCAGCGGCGCGGTGTCCCAGCGCATCAGCCACACCAGCGACAGGTACGGCTCGCCCGCCGCATGACCGAGCTCGGCGAGACGATCGAGGCCCGCGCCCATCAGCCCCGTGTCGAGCGGGAGGAACCAGGCGCAGTACAGCGCCTCCATGGCCATCCAGAAGGCCCGCTCCCGGTCCGACTCGCCGATCGAGGCGGCGGCGCCGAGCAGGATGTCGTAGGCGGTGCGCAGCTCCCCCGCCGCCAGGGCGCCGGCCGCCCTGATCTGGTCCAGGCGGGCCAGCAGCAGCGGGTCGCCGGTGCCTTCGCGGGTCAGCGCCGCCAGCCGTACCGCCCGCTCCAGCTGCCCGCCGGCCAGGGCCGACTC
Organism: Nonomuraea sp. NPDC050663; assembly: GCF_044456985.1. Taxonomy (NCBI): domain Bacteria; kingdom Bacillati; phylum Actinomycetota; class Actinomycetes; order Streptosporangiales; family Streptosporangiaceae; genus Nonomuraea; species Nonomuraea sp. NPDC050663. The sequence continues at coordinate 568,895 of NZ_JBITGL010000001.1, read as the reverse complement.
CGCGGCCAGCGTCAGCCGCCTGCTCCTGGCGCCGTCCTCCACCGACAACTGCGCCGCCCGCTCGTAGGCCGCGGCCGCCGCGACGTGACCGATGCGCGCCGCCGCCCTGGCCGCCGTGCGCTCCAGCTCGGCCGCCACCTGCTCGTCCGGGCCCGCCACCGCCGTCGCGCGATGCCAGGCCCGCCGGTCGGCGTCGCCGTCGCCGTCGAGCGCCGCCGCCAGCGCTGCATGGGCGGCCACGCGGGCATGAAGCGGGGCGCCGTGGTAGGTCGCCGACCTGATCAGCGGGTGGCGGAAGGCCACCCCGCCACCGACGGCCGTCACCAGGCGCGCGTCGAGAGCCGGTTGCAGGTCCGCCACCGTGACGCCCAGCTCGGGACCCGCCTTCATGATCACTTCCAGGCGGCCGGTCGTGTCGGCGGCCACGAGCAGCAGCGCCTGCTGGGTCGCCCGCGGCAACACCCTGACCTGCTGGTGGAAGGCCTCCTGCACGCGTCCCGTCAGCGGGACCGGCCCGACCTGGAACGGCGTCTCGACGGCCGGCCGCGCCGACAGCTCGATCAGCGCCAGCGGGTTGCCCGCCGACTCCGCGATGAGCTGCTCGCCGGCCGGCGCACCCCTGTCGGCCAGGAGCCTCACGGCCGAAGGCCGATCGAGACCTTCGAGCCGCAGGTACGGCAGGCCGTCGGCGGCGAAAGCGTCGCGGGCGGCGATGAGCATCACCACGCCCTCACCCTCCAGGCGGCGGGCGGCGAAGGTGAGCGCCTGGGCGGAGGCCTGGTCGAGCCAGTGCGCGTCGTCCACGAGGCACAGCAGCGGGCGCTCCTCGGCGACCTCCGACAACAACGTCAGTACGGCGAGGCCGACGAGCAGCGGATCACCCGCCACCTCGTCGGGGAGCTTGGTCGGGCCCCCGGGCCTCAGCCCGTCGGGTGCGGCGCTCGGGGGCCCGTTCCTCGCCTCGTCGGGTGCGGCGCCCGGGGGCCCGGCCCCCAGTCCGAAGGCACCCCTGAGCGCCGCCCCCTGGCGCGGCGGCAGCCGGCCGGCGTACCCCATCACCGGCCTGAGCAGCAGATGCAACCCCGCGAACGGCAACTCGGCCTCCGACTCGACCGCCGTGCACCGCAGAATCCGCACCCCCTCGGCCACGGCATCCGCATAGTCGAGCAGCGCCGTCTTCCCGATGCCCGGATCCCCCCGGATCACCAGGCACCCGCTGCTCGACTCGGCCACCGCCCCGGCCAGCAGCCCGTCGATGCGTGCCTGCTCAGCGGAACGCCCCCGCAACATGCCGCCGACGCTAGTCACCCCCGCTGGACGAATGCTGATGCGCTACTGATTCGCCGCTGGATCCCAGCGAAATAGCGTGAGGGACACCCCTGGCAAATGAGGAACGAACCTTTCCGCATTACTTCCTACTGTGGTGCTCTACCTCGAAGAAGGGACTCGCACATGATCCTCGTGACCGCCTCCACCGCCCCCGTCGGCCGCTCCATCGTCGAGCAGCTCGTCGAAGCCGGCGCCCCCGTCCGGGCCCTCACCCGCGACCCCGCCAACTCCGGCCTGCCCGCCTCCGCCGACGTGGTCGCCGGCGACCTCGGCGACCCCGAATCCCTCGCCGCCGCCTTCCAGGGCGTCACCGCCGTCTTCCTGCTGGCCGTCGTGCCCGGCTTCGCCCCCGCCTTCCTCAAGGCCGCGCGCGAGGCGGGAGTGCGCCGGATCGTGTTCCAGTCCAGCGGCGCCGTCGTCGACGGCGCCGACCCCCAGCCCGACGACGTGGCCGCCTTCCACCACGACCTCGAACAGCAGATCCGCTCCTCGGGCCTCAGCTGGACCTTCCTGCGCCTCGACATCGGCTCCGCCGACCCGCTCCAGTGGGCCTACGACGTGCCAGGCCAGCTCAAGGCGGGCGACGTCGTCCGCGGGCCGTACGCCGCCGCCTCCACCTCGCCCATCCACTCGGCCGACTTCGCCGCCATCGCCATCGCCGCCCTCACCACCGACGCGCACGAAGGCCAGACCTACGACGTCACCGGCCCCGTCTCGCTCACGCACGCCGAGCAGATCGACCTGCTGGGCAAGGCCCTGGGCCGGCCCCTGCGCTACGAGGAACTCCCCGCCGAGCAGGCCCGCGCCGCCATGAGCCCCTACGCGCCGGCCGACGTGCTCTTCGCCGCCTGGGAACGCCACCTCGACGGGCCCGCGCGCGTGACCGACACCATCGAGCGCATCACCGGCCGCCCGGCCCGCACCCCCGAGCAGTGGGCCGCCGACTACGCCCGCGCCGTGTCGTAACGCGGCACCCCACTCGACGTTCACCACCCCAGAGGAGAACTTCCGACATGACCACCGACGCCCTGACCCCGTTCGCCATCGACGTGCCCCAGGCCGACCTCGACGACCTCAAGGAACGGCTCAGCCGTACCCGCTGGCCCGCGGAGATCCCCGGCCAGGGCTGGCAACGCGGGGTGCCGCTCGACTTCCTGCGCGACCTCGTCGCCTACTGGGCCGACGGCTACTCATGGCGCGCCCAGGAAGCGTCGCTCAACACCCACCCGCAGCTCATGACCACGGTAGACGGGCAGCCGATCCACCTGTTCCACATCCGCTCGTCGTCGCCCGACGCGCTGCCCCTCATCCTCACCCACGGCTGGCCCAGCTCCAACGTCGAGTTCATCAAGCTCGTCGACCTGCTGACCAAGGACTTCCACCTGGTCATGCCCTCCCTGCCCGGATACGGCTGGTCCACCCCGGTACGGGAGGAGGGGTGGGGGAACATCTTCCGCGTCGCGGGCGCGTGGGCCACCATCATGGGCAGGCTCGGGTACACGAAGTACGGCGTGCACGGCACGGACGTGGGGTCGGGAGTCGCGGGGCTGCTTCCCATGGTCGCCCCGGAGGCCGTCGTCGGCGTCCACGTCTCCGGGCCCACCCCCATGCCGTTCGGCCCGCCCATCGACCCCACCGGGCTGTCGCCCGAGGACCAGGTGCGCGCCGCCCGCTTCAACACCTTCCGGTCGGAGGGGGCGGGATATCTGCACATCATGTCGACGCGGCCGCAGACGCTGGGGTACTCGCTGCACGACTCGCCCGTCGGGCAGCTGGCGTGGATGGTGGAGAAGTACCGGGAGTGGTCGCACGACCTCTCCGCCATCGACCGGGACCAGCTGCTGACCAACGTGACGCTGACCTGGTTCAACGGGGTGGGGGCCAGCTCGTCGCACATGGTGTACGAGGGCATGCAGGCATGGAAGGCCATGGCGTCGTCATCGCACGAGCCAACGAACTACGCGCCGCAGGGGCCGCCCACGGGAGTGGCGGTCTTCGCCGCCGACAACAGCATCCGCTCGGCCGTCGGGCCCGCGGGGGCTGCCGAGCACTGGTCCGAGTTCGACCGCGGGGGCCACTTCCCGGCCATGGAGGCGCCCGACCTGCTCGCCGAGGACCTGCGAGCATTCTTCCGCCCCTGACCTCCTCCCAAGGCATGAGCCTCCATGTCGAGGCGCTTCGCGCCAACCGGGGTCGGGCTCCCCTCCTTTGGGGGGCCGGCCCCCGGACCCCCGGTCGTCGCCGTGGGTGGAGGAATCGTGGTCTCGATGCGCCCAGGCGAAGCTTGCGTGTGGGTAAGTGGGGTGCTTAGACGTAGAGGGTGGCTGACACCCGATGGAGACGGAGGAAGAGTGGACGACCCGACCTTCCGACTGGCTCGTGGCTCGACGGGCTTCGGCCAGGCCGGCGATCTCCCGATGCCGCAGATCGACGTCAAGCTCTGCCGTACCGCCTGGCACGCCGCGGCGCGTGCCGCCGGCGGGCGGGTCGGGGAGTTCGTGGAGCGGCGCTACCCGCGCACCTTCCACAGCGCCACGCTCACCGACCGGGGCGGGGCGCACGTCGCGCTGTTCCACGCCGGGTTCGCGCTGGTCGCCTTCGTGGCAGAGCAGCGCGACTGGTACACCGACGAGTTCCGGGATCCGCCGTCCTGGGCGGGCGTCCTCGACGGCTTCGGCCTCGCCCTTCTGCCCGCGTCGCTGCTCCTGGCGCCTCTGAGCGAGGCGGACACGACGGGCCTTTCCGCCGCGGAGTGGAGCCAGATCGCCTACTGGCGGCCGGAGACCCTCGGCGCCACGCTCTTCAACGCGTGGGACTGACCCCGCCGTCTCAGAGGTCACGCAAGGCCAGTGCCTCGGCCTCCGGCAGTCCGTCGCGGGCCGCGACGCGGCGTCTTGCCCTGACCTGGGTGCTCGTGCGGGGGCGGAACTTGGGTTCCCTGCCGCAGCCGCACGTTTCGAAGCCCTCGTAGCGCAGTCCCGCCCGCAGGACCGCCTCGACGGCGGCCCATTGGCGGTGGGCGGTCTTGCGGGGGGCGGCGAAGTCGTGGCCGGCGAAGGTCATGGGCTCGCGGCAGCGTGTGCACAGGTGCTCGGCGCCGTCCCACGGGAACTTGTGGCTCTGGCGGCAGGGGATGCACACGTAGTGGACCTTGTAGTGGACCTCCGCGTATGTGCACATGGGTCCACGATATCCGGCGGGCGGAGGGGTCATCCGACTCCGTGGAGGAGGGTTTCGACGACCCTGGCGGCGACGGTGTCGGGGTGTTCGGCGGGGGCTTCGCCGGTGATGCCGCCGTGGGCGGCCTCGCCGAGGAGGGCCAGGTAGACGCGCCTGACCCACACGAGGTCGACGTCCTGCCTGATCAGGCCGTCTTCCCTGGCCCGGGCGAAGAGGGCGTCGCAGACCGCGATGACCTCGGCGAAGGTCTGCTGGACCGCGGCGCCCGGAGGGGTGGTCTGGGCGAGGGCGAAGCGCCAGCCGGACTTGATCTGCAGGACGTTGGCGGTCGCCTGGTGGAGGACGACGAGGGGTGGGGCGGTGGCGGGACGGGAGGCTTCGACGGCCTGGGCGATGTCGGTCCAGGCGGCCGCGGTCATGGTGTCGATGAGTTCTTCGCGGCTGGCGAAGCGGCGGTGGATGGTGGCGCGGGCGACGCCGGCGGCCTGGGCGATCTGTTCCATGGTCGCGGCGGGGTTCTGGCTGAGCAGGCGCTCCGCGGCTTCCATGATCGTGCGGATGCTGCGTTCGGCGTCCGCTCGCAGCTTGCGGCCTGTGGTGGTGCTCATGGATAGACCGTATCGCATCCTTAACTGAGACTATGTGTTGCAGATAATTGAGAATCTGCTACGTTATGTCCATGATTAGTGCAGCACTTGTTACAGGGGCGTCCTCCGGCATCGGGGCGGAGTTCGCCCGTCAACTGGCCGCGCGAGGGCACAACCTGGTCCTGGTGGCCCGGTCCGTCGACAGGCTCGAAGCCCTCGCCAAGGAGCTCGACGGGGTGCACGTCGAGGTCATCGGGCAGGACCTGGCGGAGCCCGACGCCGCCAGGAAGGTCGAGGAGGAGCTCAGGGCCCGGGACATCCAGGTCGACCTGCTGGTGAACAACGCGGGGTTCGGGACGACGGGGCGGTTCGAGGAGATCCCGGCCGAGCGCGAGCGGGACGAGCTGATGGTGAACGTCGTGGCGCTCGTCGGGCTGACGCACGCGGTGCTGCCGGGGATGGTCGAGCGCGGGACCGGCGGGGTGATCAACGTGGGGTCCACGGCCGGGTTCAACATCGCGCCGTATTTCGCGACGTACGGGTCGTCCAAGACGTTCGTGCTCAACTTCAGCCTCGCCCTGTGGAGCGAGCTGCGCGGGCGGGGCGTCAAGGTGCTCGCGGTCACGCCAGGGCCGGTGGAAACCGCGTTCTTCGACGTGATCGGCACGCGGAAGGCGGCCATCGGAGGGCGGATGGCCACGCCGCGGCAGGTCGTGGAGGCGGCGCTCAAGGGGCTGGAGCGGGATCGGGGCTACGTCGTGCCGGGGATGGGGAACTTCCCGATGGCGCATCTCATGCCTCGGCGGCCCAGGAAGATGCTGGCTCGGATCAGCCGGCTGGTGACCCGGTCGGTGCTCACGTGAGACGGCCCCGTCAGACCGAGGTCGGTGCTCACGAGAGACGGCCCCGTCAGACCCAGGTCGGTGCTCATGTGAGGCGGCTTTATAAACCCCGGTCGGTGCTTACGTGAGGCGGCCCGTCAGGCCCAGGTCGGTGAGGGTCTGGTCCGCCGCTTGACCGTGTTCCTCGGCCCGGGGGTCACCGGCCGCGCGCAGGGCCCGGCCGAGGAGGGTGTGGGTGTGGGCCTCGCCGAGGCGGTGGCCGGTGGAGCGGTGGATGGCCAGGGCCTGGAAGGCCTGCTCCACCGCCTGGTCGTGATCGGCCCGCTCGTGGGCGAGGGTGGCGAGCATGGTGAGGGCGCGGCCTTCGAGCACGCGGAAGCGGCAGCGGCGGGCGATGGTGAGGGCTCTCTGGGCCAGGTGCTCAGCATCGGAGCCCCCGTCCGCGGCGGAGGCTGAGCCCGCGCCCAGGGCGGCGTCGCACTCCAGGTACGGGTCGCCGAGTTCCACCGCCAGGCCGAGCGCCGTCCGGCAGGTGGCCAGGGCCGCCTCCGGGTCGCCCGTGGCGAGTGAGTGCGCCGCGAGCACGATCATCGAGTGCACCAATTGGTGCCGGTCGCCGATCTCCCGAGCCTGGTCACGGGCCGTCGACGCGTGATGGTGGCTCTCCTCCCAGCGCCCCAGGTCGAGGCAGGTGTGCGCCAGCCACGCCAGCGTCGCCGTCTCCCCGTGCCGGTCGCCCTGCCGGCGGTGCATCTCCAGGCTGTCGTCGTGGTAGGTGAGGGCCTCCGCGTATCTCCCCTGGAGGTGGGCGAGCTCGCCGAGTGTCCCCAATGACATGGCCACCCATCGGGGCTCGTCGCTGTTGCGCGACAGGCGCAGCGAGGTGAGGGCGGCGGTTCTGCCCTCGGCGAGGTCGCCGCAGTCGCGGTGGAGGTTGGCGAGGTTGAGCAGGATGCCCGCCTGGCTGGCCGTACTGCCTGCCGTACGGGCCAGGTCGCGGGCCTGGCCGAGCAGCGATTCCGCCTCTGCCGTGCGGCCGACCCTGGCCAGGAGGTATCCGAGGTTGGACATGAGGTCGGCGCGGGACTTGGCGGAGGCGTCCGCGGGCATGAGGGCCAGCAGTTCCTTGACGCAGGCGATGGCCTGGGCGTATCGGGCGAGGACGAAGCCGAGGTGGGCGGCGCCGTGGAGGGCGATCGGGTGGAGCGCCTCGTCGTCGCTCCGCGCGGCGGCCTCCCTGGCCAGCCCCGCGACGGTCTCCCAGTCGGTGATGTGGCGCCGCAGGTCGAAGTAGCCGCGCAGGCGGTCGGCCAGGTGGACGCAGGTTCTGTCGAGGCCGTGCCGGGAGGCGCATGTGACGACCTCGACGAGGTTGTGGCGTTCGGCGTCGAGCCAGGCGAGGGCGGAGGCGTAGTCGGTGAGGGTGGGTGGGGCGTGGCCGTTGGATGGGGCGGCGACGTCCGGCGGGCTCTGCCGTTGCCCGGCGTGGAGCAGGCGCTGGGCGGTGGTGACCGTGGTGAGGTACCAGTCGCAGAGCCGTCGCCTGGCCGCGGCCAGGCTCTCCTCGTCGTCGGTGGTCCTGGCGAGCTGGCCCGCGTACTCCCGCAGGAGGTCGTGCAGGGTGTAGCGGCCGGGCCGCGACTCCTCGACGAGGTGCGCGGCGGCGAGACGGCGGAGCGCGCGGTCGGCCGCGACGCGTCCCATGCCGGTCTGGGCCGCCACGGCCTCGGCGGTGAAGTCGGGGCAGCCGACCAGGCCCAGGCCGCGGAAGACGCTGCGGAGCGACGGGTCGAGCGCCTGGTAGGACAGGTCGAACGCGGCGCGGACGGCGATCTCGCCGTCTTCCTGGCCGTCGACCGTCAGCCCGACCAGGGGGTCGCCGCTGGCCAGTTGCCCCACGAAGTGGGTGATGCCCTGCTTGGGATGATCGTTGAGGAGCGCGGCCGCGATGCACAACGACAGCGGGAGGTTGGCGCAGCGTGCCGCGAGGGCGGCGGCGGCCTGGGGCTCGTGGTTGACGCGGCTGCTGCCGAGCGTGCGCGCGAGCAGGGCGACGGATTCCTTCTCCGTCATGACGTCGAGCGTGAGACGGTGGGCGCCGTCCTGAGCGACGAGGCCGGTGAGGCGGTCGCGGCTGGTGACCAGGACGAACGAGCCGCCCTCGCCCGGAAGCAGCGGGCGGATCTGGGCCGCCGACCGGGCGTTGTCGAGGACGATGAGCATCCGGCGCCCCGCGATGAGGGAGCGGTAGCGGGCGGCCGCCTCGGCCAGGTCGACGGGGATCTGCTCGGCCGGCATGCCGAGTGAGCGCAGCAGGGCCGAGACCGCGCAGTGCGGGCGCCGGGGTGATTCGGCCGAGTAGCCGTGCATGTTGAGGTAGAGGCGGCCGTCGGGGAAGCGGTGCGCCACCTGGTGGGCCCAGTGGACCGCGAGCGCGGTCTTGCCCACGCCTGCCGTACCGACGACGGCGGTGACGATCACGGGGGGCGGGGTGCGGTCGGTGGTTCGCGGGAGCAGCGCGTCCAGCTCGCGCAGCTGGGCCCGGCGGCCGACGAAGCGGACTCCGGCGGGCAGTTCGTGCGGTACGGCCACGGCCGCCGGCTCGACGTCAGGAGTAGCGCTGATCACGGATGACGGCCGGGCGGAGCCAGAGGAGGGACCGGTGGAGTACGGCTCGCCCGCGAGGATCGCCTGGTGCAGCCGGCGCAGCACGGGCCCTGGCTCGATGCCGAGCTCCTCGACGAACAGCGCCCGCGTCCTCCGGTACACCTCCAGCGCCTCGCTGGCCCGCTGCGTCACCCTGAGCCCGTGCATGAGCTGGGCGACGAACCGCTCCCGGTAGGGGTGGCTCCTGGTCAGCACGAGCAGTTCGGCGATGGCGGGTTCGTGGAGCCCCGCGGTCAGGTCCGCCTCGATCCGGTTCTCCAGCGCCGCGAGCCGCAGTTCCTCCAGCCGCTCCGCCTCCTGGTGCAGCGCGGGCTCGCCGGCCAGGTCGCCGAACGCCGGCCCGCGCCACATGGCCAGCGCCTGCCGCAGGGTGCGCGTGGCCGTGGGGGCGTCGCCGCCGGCCAAGGCGCGTGAGCCGCGTTCGGCCAGGTCCTCGAAGGTGTGGGCGTCGAGGTTGGCGGGCAGCCCTGCCACGGTGTAGCCCGACCTGCCCTGCCCGGCGATGGCGTCGTGGCCGAGCACCTGGCGCAGGTGGGAGATGTGCTGGTAGACGTTCTGCACCGCCGACGCGGGGGCGTTGCCACCCCAGACGGCCTCGACGGCGGCCTCCAGCGGCACGGCGCGCTCTCCGGAGCTGAGCAGCAGCGCGAGGAGGAGCCGGCGTTTGGGCGGCCCGAGCGGCAGCGGGCCATCCTCCCCGTAGGCCATCACCGGGCCCAGGATGACGAACCTCATCTCGGCCTCCAAGGCAGACACTCACCGGTCAGGCTCGCATCGCTATGACATAGCAGACAAGGTCGGTTTATATCGCCTTTTATGGCTCCGGCGTATAGCAGCTACATAGATCAGCGATAAGTAGCCTGTGCGATGCTCCCCCGAGGTCGCATAAGCCCAGGCAGACGGGGGCTTCGGGCTTTCCTGAGCAGCACTCACTTTATTTCAACAAAAGCCACGAAAGAAGCACCAAATGGCTGAAATCACACCTTTCAGGATCGATATCCCCCAGGCCGACCTGGACGACCTACAGGACCGGCTGGCCCGGACCCGGTTCGCCGGCGAGCTCCCCGAGGATCAGGTCACCGACGGGACTCCCCAGGGCCCGATCCCTCCGGGGTGGGAACAGGGCGTACCGGTGTCGTACGTGCGAGCGCTGGTCGAGTACTGGCGCGACGGGTTCGACTGGCGCGCCCAGGAGGCGTGGCTCAACGGCTTCCCGCAGTTCGTCACCGAGATCGACGGCCTGGAGGTGCACTTCGTCCACGTGCGCTCGCCCGAGCCCGGCGCGACCCCGCTGGTCCTCACCCACGGCTGGCCGAACTCCTTCGTGGAATACCTCGACCTGGTCGGCCCACTCACCGATCCCGCCGCCCACGGGGGCGACCCGGCCGACGCCTTCCACGTGGTGATCCCCTCGCTGCCCGGCTTCACCTTCACCGGCCCGCCGAAGGAGAAGGGCTGGGACGCCGAGCGGACCGCCAGGGCGTGGGCGGAGCTCATGCGGCGTCTCGGCTACCCCAGGTACGGCGCGCACGGCAACGACGCGGGGGCTGTGCTCGCGCCGTTCATCGGCAGGGTCGACCCCACGCACGTCATCGGGCTGCACGTGAACCAGATCTTCTCGTTCCCGACCGGCGATCCGGTCGAGTTCGAGGGGCTCACGAGGGCCGAGTTCGAGTATCTCGACTTCCTGCAGGGATTCGTCGAGCACGCGATCCACGACCGGGTGCAGCAGGCCCAGCCGCAGACCGTCGCGCACGCGTTGTCGGACTCCCCCGCCGGCCAGGTCGCCTGGAGCGGGCAGTTGCTGGGCGACGTCGCGAGCCCGGACGTGATCCTCACGAACGTGGCCCTGTACTGGTTCACCAACACCAGCGCCTCGTCGGGCCGCTGGTACTACGACAACCACCACGCAAGGCAGCCCCTGGAGCCGACGACGGTGCCGATCGGGCTGGCGAGCTTCGCGTTCGACTTCCGGCCGATCCGCCGGTTCGCCGAGCGTGATCACAAGAACATCGTCCACTGGAACCAGTACGACCGCGGCAGCCACTGGGCCGCGCACGACGCCCCTGACCTGCTGGTCAAGGACATCCGCGAGTTCTTCGCCCTCCTCCGGTAGCCGGCGCAAAGAATCTTGGGAGCGGTATGGAATGAAGCATTCCGTTCTGCTATTCTGGAACAGAACAAGCCGTTCCGTTCCGTGGAGGCCCGACATGACCGCTCTCGACATCCGGCCCGCAGAGGTCACCGAGACCCCCGAGGTCGAGGCTCCCGCCTACAGGTGGCGCTGGGCAGCCCTGGGCGTGATCCTCGCCGGCTCCGTCATGGAGCTCCTCGACGCGACCGTCACCCACATCGCCGGCCCGACGATGCGCGCCGACCTCGGCGGCGGCAACTCCCTGATCCAGTGGCTCGGCGCGGCCTACATCCTGGCGATGACCGCGGGCCTGCTGATCGGCGGCCGCCTGGGCGACATCGTCGGACGCAAGCGCATGTTCCTCATCGGCCTCGCCGGCTTCACGGTCGGCTCGCTGCTCTGCGCGATCGCGGTCTCCCCCGAGACCATCATCGGCGCCAGGATCATCCAGGGCCTGTTCGGCGCGGCGATGATCCCCCAGGGCATGGGCCTGATGAAGGAGATGTTCCGCGACAAGGAACTGACCACGGCGTTCGGCCTGTTCGGTCCGGTCCTGGGCCTGTCCGCGGTGGGCGGCCCGATCCTGGCCGGCGCGCTGGTCAGCGGCCCCGGCTGGAGAATGATCTTCCTGATCAACCTGCCGATCGGCATCGCCGCCGCCATCGCGGCCATCAAGTTCCTGCCCAGCACCCGCCCGACCGGCGGCGTCAAGCTCGACATCCCCGGCGCGCTCCTGGCCTCGCTCGGCACCGTCCTGATCGTCTTCCCGCTCATCCAGGGCGGCGAGCACGGCTGGCCGCTGTGGAGCTTCGTGATGATGGCCGCCTCGGTCGTGGTCTTCGCCCTCTTCGTGGTCTACGAGAAGAAGCGCAAGAGCGACCAGCTGATCGTCCCGAGCCTGTTCCGCAAGCCCGCGTTCCTGTCCGGTCTGGCCGTCGGCGCCATCTACTTCGCGGCCTTCGGCGGCATCTTCGCGGTCCTCGGCTTCTACACCCAGCAGGGTCTCGGTTTCTCCCCGCTGAAGGCCGCGCTGACCAGCGTCCCCTCCTCGGTCGGCATGATCGTGGGCATGGGCATCGCCCAGGCCACCGTGAAGTACGGTCGCAAGGTCCTGCTGGCCGGCGCGGTCGTCATGGGTCTGGGTTCGCTGGCCGTGGTCGCCATCGCCAACCCCGCCGTCACGCCGTGGCAGCTGGCTCCCGCCCTGGTCTTCGTGGGCCTGGGCAGCGGCCTGATCATGGGCCCGTTCTACAACATCGTCCTGGCGGCGGTCGACCCCTCCGAGACCGGTTCCGCCTCTGGCACCCTGACCGCGGTCCAGCAGATCGGCAACGCGCTCGGCCTGGCGGTGCTCGGCACCATCTTCTTCACCACCAAGAGCGGCGCGATCACCTTCGGGGTGGCGGCGGCGATGATCGCGGTGACCTTCGTGGTCGGCCTCCTGCTCCCGAAGCAGGCCAGGGAGGACGTGGAGTTCACCCACTAAAGTCGGTACGGCGAGCGGCCAAGGTTCGATGACTCGAACCTTGGCCGTTTTCCATTATCGGAAGGGTGAACAGAGTCACCGAGATCGACGGCATCCGCGGCTTCGCCCTGGCCGGCATCCTGGTCGCGAACATCGGCTTCTTCGCCAACCCCGGCCTGTCCGAGGTCGGCATGACCGTCTCCCTCCAGCAGGGCCCGGTGGCCTTCCTGGTCAACACGCTGGTCCTGTCGAAGTTCTACGTGATCTTCTCGTTCCTGTTCGGCTACTCCTTCACCCTCCAGATGCGCTCGGCGGGCGACGACACCAAGGCCAGGACCGTACGACGGTGCCTGGCCCTTCTCGTGCTCGGCGTCGTGCACGGCCTGCTGCTGTGGATCGGCGACATCCTCACGCTCTACGCCGTGCTCGGCATGCTCCTGCTGCCGATGCGCGGCATGGCGCCGCGCACCGCGGTCAAGACCGGCCTGTGGATCCTCGGCGTCTGGGCCTTCCTGTGGCTCGCCCTGGCCGGGCTGGCGATGCTCGACCCGGGCCAGCAGGCGGCGCCCGCGGCCACGGTGAACCCGACGACGTTCGCCGACGGCCCCCTGGGCATGCTGCGGTTCCAGCTGGAGACCTACCCGTCGCTCGCCGCGCTCGTCTGGGTCTTCCAGGGACCGCCCGCGTTCGCGATGTTCCTGTTCGGCCTGGCCGCGGGCAAGTCGCGCATCCTGGAGCGGCCGTTGCCGCTCGGCAGGATCCAGTGGATCGGGTACGGCGCCGGCCTCCCGGTCGCCGTCCTGTTCGGCCTGACCTCCGGCACCGAGGGCGCCGCGAGCGTGCTGGCGATGGCGCTGACCACGCTGACCGCGCCCCTGCTGGCCGCGGCCTACGTGGCGACCCTGCTGCGGCTGCCGCGCGTGATCCGGGTGATCGCCCCCGCGGGCCGGATGGCCGCCTCCAACTACATCGGCCAGTCGGTCCTGGCCTGCCTGGTCTTCTCCGGGTACGGCCTGGGCCTGGCCGGACAACTGCCGCCCGTCGCGGTCATGGGGGTCGCGGCGCTGATCTACGCGACGCTGCTCCTGCTGAGCCGCCGGTGGCTGTCGAGCCACCGGCAGGGCCCGGTCGAGACGCTCCTGCGCAAGGTCACGTACGCAGGGTCTTCCTCATCGACACGACCTCACGAGGCCCGATCGGCTCCACCGAAGTGATCACGTAGCCCAGCCGCTCGTAGAGGGCGATGTTCTTCTTCATCATCACGTTGGTGATCAGCCGCAGGGCGGGCAGCCCGAGGTCGAGCGCCCGCTCCTCGGCGAAGGCCAGCATCCGCCTGCCCAGGCCCCGCCCGTGCAGCTCGGGCCTGACCGCCACGTTGTCGACGTAGAGCACGTCAGGCTCGGGCACCAGCACGATCAGCGCGTCGACGGGCGAGCCGTGGACGAAGATCCGCCCGGCCGCCTGCAGCGCCGGGTAGTCCTCGTCCATCGGCTTGGGCCGTACCCCGATGAGCTCGGCCCACGGCTGGTACGCGGCCCGGACGATCTCCTCGATCGCGGGCACGTCGTCCGGGAGGGCCGCTCTGATCATCCGGTGTTCTGCAGCCCGGCCGCCACGCCGTTGACCGACAGCAGCAACAACGTCGACAGCCGCTCCCGCTCGTGCTCGGACAGATCCTCCGTGGTGCGCAGCGCGGTCAGCGCCCGCAACTGCAGGTGCGACAGCGCGTCCACGTACGGGTCGCGCAGCTGTACGGCACGCGAGAGCACCCGGCGGTCCTCCAGCAGCCGCGTGTGCCCGGTGACGCGCAGCACCAGGTCACGGGTGCGGTCGTACTCCTCCAGGACCTGCTCGGCGAAGTCGGGGCGCCCGCCGAGCAGCAGGTAGCGCTTGGCGATCGAGCGGTCGGTCTTGGCCAGCGACATCTCGACGTTGTCGAGCAGGGAGCTGAACAGCGGCCACTCGCGGTAGGCCGCCTGGAGCTCGTCGAGCTCGGCCACGGCTTCGAGCCCGCTGCCCAGGCCGTACCAGCCGGGCAGGTTGACGCGGGTCTGCGCCCAGGCGAACACCCACGGGATGGCCCGCAGGTCGTCGAGCGAGCGCGGCGCGCCCAGCCCGCGGCGGGCGGGGCGCGAGCCCAGCCGCAGCGAACCGATCTCCTCCAGCGGGCTGACCAGGGCGAACCACTCGGGGAAGCCGGGCGCCTCGGTCAGTCCGCGGTAGGCCTGCTCGGAGGCGGCGGCCACGCGGTGGGCCAGGCCGCGGAAACGGTCGGCCGCCGCCGCCGTGCTCTGGCCGACGCTCGGCGAGGAGGCCAGCAGGACCGCGTTGGCGACCTGCTCCATGTGCCGGCGCGCGATGGCCTGGTGGCCGTAGCGGGCGAAGATGACCTCGCCCTGCTCGGTGACCTTGAAGCGGCCGGCGACGGAGCCGGGCGGCTGGGCGAGCACCGCGCGGTTGGCCGGGCCGCCGCCGCGGCCGAGCGCGCCGCCGCGGCCGTGGAAGAGGCGGAGCTTGACGTCGTTGGCCGCGGCCCACGCGGTCAGCCGCTCCTGGGCCTCGTAGAGCTTCATGGTGGCGGCGGCCGGACCGAGCTCCTTGGCGGAGTCGGAGTAGCCGAGCATGACCTCGATGCGCCGGTCGTTGCTCTCCAGGCGCTTTTGGACCTGCGGGATCTCCAGCATGCCCGTCAGCACCTCGACGGAGTTGTCGAGGTCCTGACCCGACTCGAAGAGCGGCACCACGTCGAGCACGGGCGCGCGGTCGCCGAGCGCGTGGCGGGCCAGTTCGTGGACGGTGGCGATGTCGTGGGCGCTGCGGGTGAAGGAGACCACGTAGCGGGAGCAGGCGGTGACGCCGAACCGCTCCTGGATCCAGGCAATCGTGCGGATCGTGGCCAGGACCTCGTCGGTGCGCTCGGAGACCGGTCCTTCGCCCGACAGCTCCTCCAGCGCGGCGGCGTGCACCTGCGAGTGCTGGCGCACCTCCAGCTCGGCCAGGTGGAAGCCGAACGTCTCCACCTGCCAGATCAGGTGCTGCAGCTCGCCGTAGGCCTGGCGCACGGCGCCGGTCTTGGCCAGGGAGTCCTGCGCCAGGCGCAGGTCGGCCAGCAGGTCCTCGGGCGAGCGGTAGGCCAGGTCGAGGTCGCGCCGGTTGGTGGCGCCGATGCGGGCGGCCACGTACAGCAGCCACTGGCGGTGCGGCTCGGAGGGCGAGCGCGTGGCCAGCTCGGAGACCAGGTCGGGGCTGGCGTCGGTGGCGGCCTTGATCGCGCCCAGGAGTTCGGACGACGGAGAGGTGAACTGAGCGGCGGCCGTCAGCGTGCGGGCGATGCGCGTGGCGGCGGTCTCCAGCGCGGTCAGCACGTGCTCGGCCTGGATCAGCAGGGCCTCGCGGGTGACCTTGGCGGTCACGTTGGGGTTGCCGTCGCGGTCGCCGCCGATCCAGCTGCCGTAGCGGATGAAGGAGCGGGCCAGCGGCGGCCGGGTGCCCGAACCGTCGCCGAGCGCGCTGTCGAGCGACCGGTAGACCTGCGGCACCACCCGGAAGAGCGTCTCGTCGAAGGCGGCCATGGCGGTGCGCACCTCGTCGAGCGGGTCGAGCTTGGTGTTGCGCAGCTGGGCCGTACGCCAGAGCAGGTCGATCTCCTCCAGCAGGCGGCGCTTGCTCTCGTCCTGCTCGGTGGAGCCCCTGCCGGGCGTGTTGTACTCCGCCAGCTGGTGGCTGATCCGCTGGATCGCCGTGACGACGGCGCGGCGCCTGGCCTCGGTCGGGTGGGCGGTGAGCACCGGGTGGAGTTCGAGCCCGCCGACCAGCTGGGCGACGCGTTCGGCGCCCAGGTCCAGGACGGCGGAGGCCATCGACTCGCGCTGCACGCCGCCGTCGGCGTCACGCTCGCGCAGGGTGAGGATGCGGTAGTGCTCCTCGGCCAGGTTGGCGAGGTGGAAGTAGCAGGTGAAGGCCCGCGCGATCTGCACCGCGCGGTCGATGTCCCACTCGCCGACCATGGCCGCCACCTCATCGAAGGCGACCTCACGACGACGGGCGCCGATGACGGCTTTACGCAGCCGTTCGACGTCCTCCAGCAGGTCGGGACCGCCCTGTTCGGCGATCACCTGACCCAGCAGGGCTCCGAGCAGCCGCACGTCTCGGCGGAGCTCATCGGGCATTTCAACGACGGCACTGTGGCGCGCAACCATAGGTCCGAGAGTAGCGAGGCCTTCTCGAACGCTGGATACCGGTCTCAGGTATTGGACTAGACCACTGGTTCACGCGGCCTTCGTGACCGCGTCGAGAATCTCCGGCATGCGCATCCGGGCGATCTTCGCCGCCAGGTGCTGGCCGAGCAGGGCGATCGCCACGCCGTACGGTAGGGCGACCACGCCCATCCAGCCGATCCCGAGCACGACGGGCACGATGATGGGCAGGCCGACGACCCCGGTCGCCATCATCGCCCCCATCGAGCCCAGGAAGGCCTGCCCGCCCTGGCCGGGCGCGGCGCCGGTGAAGGCGTTGAGCCGGTCGGGGATGGTGTACGGCACGAGCACGCTGGTCAGCGCGCCGGAGCCGAACGCCACGCCGAGCAGTCCCCAGCCGAGGAGCATGGCAGGAAGAATTCCTGCCGTCGCGCCGGTGAACATTCCGGCGGCCACGGCGAGCACGGCGATGAGCGGCACCGCGATCGTGGTGGCGGCCAGGTGCCGCCCGCGCAGGTCGGTGCGCAGATCGCGGTCGGTCGCGTACACCACCGCGTTCATCCACAGGGCGCGGCCGTCGGCGCCGAACATGTTGCCGAACTGCTGCTGGGCCCCGATCATGACGGCGCCGAGGCAGGTGAGCCAGATCACCAGGCCGGGACCGGCCGTCGAGTCGCCGCCGCTCTGGGAGAAGGCCAGCACCCCGACGACGACGAGCGAGACCAGCCAGCCGACCCGGAACCGCGGGTCGCGGCGGATGTAGCGCAGCTCCTTGTAGACGACCGCCGACAGCGGGCCGTCGGGCATCAGCCGGTCGAGCAGCCCGGTGGAGGCACGCACCGAGGCCGCCTGGCTGCTGGCGTCGGGCGTGACCAGCGCGCGGGCCAGCGCCTTGATCCACAACCAGCCGATGACCACGATCGCGACGGCGACCGGCACCAGCCACAGCGGGTTGCCGGTCGAGATCGACGTGGCGGCCAGGCCCGGCGGGGTCCAGCGCAGCACGCCCGCCGCGCCGCTCAGCAGCGCGGCGGGGTCGCCGACGCCCCGGTTGACGATCACGTTGGGGAGCTGGAAGAGCAGCACGATCCCGATCGCGGCGACGGCGAGGGCGTCGCGGCCCCTGCGCGAGCGCAGCGCGCTCGACAGCGCCGTGGTGATCAGCCGCGACACCACCAGGCAGAGGGCGAACATCAGGAGCACGGAGACGATCCCGACGAGCGCGCCGGTCAGGCCGCGCGACAGGCCCACGACGCCGCCGAGCAGGGCGATCAGAGTGGCCAGCGGCCACGCCCCGGTCGCTGAGGCGGCGAACAGGCCGATCGCCATCTCCTTGGTGCGCAGGGGGAAGAGCGCGAGCCTGGAGGGGTCGAGGGTGTCGTCGACGCCGAAGGAGAGCAGCGGGATGACCGCCCAGCCGACCACGAGCGCGCTGAAGACGACGACGCCGAGGTCCGCGGCCAGGTCCGGCTCGGCGAAGCGGATCGCCGACATCGACAGGAAGCCGATGCCCGCCACGAAGGTCGCGGCGATGAGCGTGAAGATGAAGCCGATCTTGCGCTCGACGGCGCCGCGCAGATTGCCCGCGACCAGCCTGAGCTTCAGCCCGGCGAACAACCGGAAGGTGTTCACCGCTGGGCCCCCAGCCAGCTCAGCCCCTCGTCGCCCGAGTCACGGCTGCCGCCCCCGACGAGGTCGAGGAAGGCCTGGTTGAGGCTGCGCCCGGCGCGGACCTCGTCGAGCGGCCCCTGGGCGACGATGTGCCCGCCCGCCATCACCGACACCCAGTCGCACAATCGCTCGACCAGGTCCATGACGTGGCTGGAGAAGATGACGGTGGAACCGGAGGCGGTGAAGCGGCGCAGCACCTCGGTCAGGGTGTTGGCGCTGACCGGGTCGACGCCCTCGAACGGTTCGTCGAGGAAGAGCACCGACGGGTTGTGCAGCAGCGCGGCGGCCAGGCCGATCTTCTTGCGCATGCCCGTGGAGTAGTCGACGACGAGCTTGTCGGCCGCCTCGGTCAGGTCCATCACC
Source organism: Nonomuraea sp. NPDC050663 (assembly GCF_044456985.1). NCBI lineage: Bacteria > Bacillati > Actinomycetota > Actinomycetes > Streptosporangiales > Streptosporangiaceae > Nonomuraea > Nonomuraea sp. NPDC050663. The sequence goes on along the minus strand of NZ_JBITGL010000001.1, from coordinate 550,461 downwards.
CGCAGGAGCTCCTCGGCGCGTCCCGCGACCTCGGCACGCGGGAGCCCGCGCAGCCGGCCGTTGTAGATCAGCAGTTCGCGCCCCGACAGCCGCTCGAACAGCCGCAGGCCCTCGGGCAGCACCCCGATGCGGGCCTTGACCTCGACGGGATCGCGCCAGACGTTGAAGCCCGCGACCTCGGCGCCGCCGCCGTCGGGCCGGAGCAGGCCGGTGATCATGCTGAGCGTGGTGGTCTTGCCCGCGCCGTTGGGTCCGACCAGGCCCGCGAAGCTGCCCGCCGGGACCGCCAGATCGACCCCGGCGACGGCGACCTGGGAGCCGAAGCGCTTGGTCAGCCCGTGCGTGCGAACCGCGTCCACTGTCATACCCGCCAGCCTAGAGCGAGAAGGTTCCTGACGAGCGACCCTATGATCTTCAACCGCAGGTAGAACACGTACTAGCCTGGTGCGTATGAGCGCCGAGATCGACATTCACACCACGGCAGGGAAGATAGCCGACCTGGAGCGGCGCCTCGACGAGGCCGCGCACGCCGGGTCCGCGGCCGCGGTGGAGAAACAGCACGCCAAGGGCAAGATGACCGCGCGTGAGCGAGTCCTGGCGCTGCTCGACGAGGGCTCGTTCGTGGAGTTCGACGAGTTCGCCAGGCACCGCTCGACGATGTTCGGGCTCGAGAACCGCCGGCCGTACTCCGACGGCGTGATCACCGGCTACGGCACCGTCGACGGCCGCCAGGTCTGCGTGTTCTCGCAGGACGTCACGGTGTTCGGCGGCTCGCTCGGCGAGGTGTACGGCGAGAAGATCGTGAAGATCCTCGACCTGGCGGTCAAGACCGGCTGCCCGATCATCGGCATCAACGAGGGCGGCGGCGCCCGCATCCAGGAGGGCGTGGTCGCCCTCGGGCTCTACGCCGAGATCTTCAAGCGCAACGTGCACGCCAGCGGCGTCATCCCGCAGATCTCGCTGATCATGGGCGCGGCGGCGGGCGGTCACGTCTACTCTCCGGCGCTCACCGACTTCGTGGTCATGGTCGACCAGACTTCGCAGATGTTCATCACCGGGCCCGACGTCATCAAGACCGTCACCGGCGAGGAGGTCAGCTTCGAGGAACTCGGCGGCGCCCACACCCACAACACCAAGTCGGGCGTGGCGCACTACCAGGCCTCCGACGAGAAGGACGCGCTGGAGTACGTCAGGGCGCTGCTGTCCTACCTGCCCTCGAACAACCTCGACGAGGCGCCCGCCTACGAGCCGGTCGAGACGTACGAGCCGGTGCCCGAGCTCGACACGATCATCCCCGACTCGGCCAACCAGCCCTACGACATGCACCAGGTCATCGACCATGTGGTCGACGACTTCCTGGAGGTGCACGCGCTCTTCGCGCCCAACATCGTGGTCGGATACGGGCGCGTGGACGGTCGGCCCGTGGGGGTGGTGGCCAACCAGCCGATGCATTTCGCCGGATGCCTGGATATCAACGCATCGGAGAAGGCAGCCCGATTTATTCGCACTTGTGATGCATTCAATATTCCAATCTTGACATTTGTCGATGTACCGGGATTCCTCCCCGGCACCGATCAGGAATGGAACGGAATCATCAGGCGCGGCGCCAAGCTGCTGTACGCCTACGCCGAGGCCACGGTGCCGCTGGTCACGGTCATCACCCGTAAGGCGTACGGCGGGGCCTACGACGTCATGGGCTCCAAGCACCTGGGCGCCGACATCAATCTGGCCTGGCCCACCGCGCAGATCGCGGTCATGGGCGCCCAGGGCGCGGTCAACATCCTCTACCGCCGCGAGCTGGCCGGGGCACAGGACCCCGACGCCGAGCGCGCCCGCCTGGTGACGGAGTACGAAGACACCCTGGCCAACCCGTACATCGCCGCCGAACGCGGATATGTCGACGCCGTGATCCGGCCATCCGAAACCCGGGCCCAGGTGGTGAAGGCCCTCAGGGCGCTGCGCAACAAACGGGCCTCGCTGCCGCCGAAGAAGCATGGGAACATCCCGCTGTGAACCACATGCAGGTCGTCAGCGGCGACGCGACACCCGAGGAGATCGCCGCGCTGGTCGCCGTGCTGGCCGCGCGCGGCGAGAACCGGGCGCCCGCGGCAGAGGCGAAGCCCGAATCATGGCGAAACCCTGCCAGATCCATGCGTAAGCAACTAGCGCCAGGGAAGTCGGCATGGCGGAACAGCGCCCTACCATAGTTGGATCCGAAGAATCGGGTGTCAACTTACCCGAGACTTGGGAGTATCTAGAAAATAGGCGTATATAGTCAGCCGATCAACTAAGTCGCGGCCTGGAGGACACATGGCCATCCCAGACCTCACGCCGCATCCTGTCGCAGCGAAGTACGCCGTGCTCGTGGATGTCGGTTATCTGTACGCTGCCGCAGGTGAAGTGCTCCTTGGGGCCAAGGAGCGCAAGGAATATCGGGTGGCCGCCGATGAGCTGATCCAGGCCCTGCAGAAACATGCCGAAGTGAAAATTTCCGGCGAACTTCTGCGGATCTATTGGTATGACGCGGCCCGCGACCGAGTGCCCACCGTGGACCAGCGGGTCATCGCCCAGCTGCCCTGGGTCAAGGTCCGTCTTGGCAACCTGAACGCCCGTGGCCAGCAGAAGGGGGTCGACGCGCAGATCAGGAGCGACCTTGAGGCCCTGGCCAGGCACCACGCCGTGACCGACACGATCCTGCTGGCGGGCGATGAGGACATGGTGCCCGCCGTCGAGGCCGCGCAGGCCTACGGCGTGCGGATCCATTTGTGGGGCGTCGAGCCGCCGTACGGCACCAACCAGGCCGAGCGCCTGGTGTGGGAGTCCGACACTGTTGAGGTCATCTCGGCCGATTTCCTGCGTCCCTATTTCAACCGTGCTCCGCAGCCCGTGCCCGTCGTCGCCCCGACGGTGGCCACGCCCTCGCCCGCCCAGGTCTTCGCCGGGCGCACCCAGCCGGTCAAGCCCTCGCTCAAGCCCGGCCAGGTGGCCAAGCTCGGGCCCTCCCGGCCCCGCGTCGAGGAGGTGGGCGAGCACGTCGCGCAGAAGTGGATACTCACCCGCGGCCGCGACAACATCCGCGACCTGCTGCCCGGCCCGATCCTGCCCACCGTCATCGACACCGAGCTGCTCATCGAGGCGGAGAAGGAGCTCGGCCATTCGCTGCGCCCCTACCCCGAGGCCAGGGTGTGGCTGCGCGACGGGTTCTGGGCGCGTGTCTACCGGGAGTTCGACCTGGGTGTGGGCATCTCGTCGAAGTGAGTCCCGGCCCGCTACGGGCGGGCGTCCTGACGCAGCAGCGTCTCGGCGACCGCCGTACGGGCGTAGAGCACGAAACGCCCGGTGCGGTGCGCCGAGCAGAGCCCGGCCTTGCGCAGCGCGGTGAGGTGCTGGTTCGCGCCGGGCTCGGTCAGGCCCGTGCGCTGGGCCAGCTCCCGGGTGGAGGCCGGCTGGTCGAGCTCGGCCAGCAGCCTGGCCCTCGTCCGGCCCAGCACCGCGGCCAGCGCCTGCGGCGGCTCGACCTCGGCGTGCTCCCACAACGTCGCCAGGCCGCGCGGCGGGTAGCGCACGGTCGGCTGGTACGGCGGCGCGGTGACGGAGAAGACGCGCGGCCAGGTGAAGACCGACGGCACGAGCAGCAGCCCCATCCCGCGCAGGGGCCGCTCCCCCGCGCAGTGGACACTGGGCAGCCGTAGCCGCTCCCCCTCCCAGCTCACCCCGGGGTCGAGGTCGGCCAGCATCTGCCGCAGGCCGTGCCCCGCCAGCGTGCGGGCGCGGTAGAGCACGTCGCCTTCGAGCAGGGCGCCGATGCGCGCCCAGTACGGCTCGATCGCGGCGGCCCAGTAGTTCCTGATCTCCTCGGACAGACGTTCCAGGCCGCGCTCGGGGTCGGCCAGGAGCGCCCGCGTGTGCCGGGTGTCGGGCAGGTCGGTGAGGTCGCCGGTCAGCGACCGCATGGTCGCCAGTTCCACCTCCAGGTCGGGCACCGAGGTGGCCGGCGGGGGGCAGACGAAGCCGGGGATGTAGCGGGTGGGCACCGGGACCAGGTCCGACAGCAGACGCCAGTCGACGTCCCGCAGCCGCCTGGACACCTGCTCGGCCCAGGGCCTGAGCAGGGAGTGCGCGGCCGGGTTCTTGACCACGCGCACGCTGGCCACGACCTCCCACAGCGGGGAGATCGCGAAGCGGGTGTTGGCCACGTCTCGGGTGGTGAAGATTAGCTCCACACTAAATTAATAGCGGCTCGCGGCGGCCTTGAGCAGCGTTGGCGCATGAGCTTTCGTCATCTCTACCTGTCGGCTGCGGTGAGCCAGTTCGGCTCCCAGATCAGCTATGTCGCCCTCCCCCTGCTCGCCGTGACCGCCCTGGACGCCGGAGCCGCCGAGCTGGGGCTGCTCAGCTCGCTGGCGACGATCACCGTGCTGGTCACGGGACTGCCCGCGGGCGCCTGGATCGACCGCGTGCGCAAGCGTCCGGTGATGGTGGCGGCCGACCTGGCGCGTGCCGTACTTCTGGGATCGTTGCCGTTGATGTGGTGGCTGGGCGGGCTGACGATCTGGCAGCTGTACCTGGTGGCGATGCTGACCGGCGTGGGCACGCTCTTCTTCGACGTCGCTTCGCACAGCGTGCTGCCCCACATCGTCGGGCGCGAGGGGCTGACCAGGGCCAACTCGCTGCTGGTGGGGACGAGCGCCGGCATGGACATCGCCGGGCGCAGCTTCGCCGGAGTGCTGGTCGGGCTCGCCGGAGCGCCGCTCGCGATCGTCATCGACGTGCTCTCCTACCTGGTCTCCGCGCTGTTCCTGCGCAGGCTGCCCTCCCCCGCGCCGACGCCCGTCAGGGAGCGGCTCGGCCCGCAGGTCGCCGAGGGCGTGCGCTTCGTCGTCCGCCACCCGGTGCTGCGGCCGATCGCGCTGCAGGGCGCGATGGTCAACATCGGCTTCCCCCTCATGTCCGTGCTGCTGCCGATGATCATCAAGCCCGCGTGGCTGCTCGGGGTGTTCCTGGCCGTCGGCGGCGCCGGAGTCCTGGCGGGCTCGTCGCTGGCGCACGTGATGGGCCGATGGCTGGGCGACACGCGCGCGGTGTGGCTGGTCAGCCTTACCACCACCCCGGCCGCGTTCCTCGTGCCGTTCGCGGAGCAGGCGATCTGGGCGGCCGCGGCGGGCTGGTTCGTGCTCACGTTCCGGACAGGGATGAACAACGTGATGCTGGTCAGCTTCCGCCAGCGGGTCACCCCCGACGAGCTCCAGGGGCGCATGAACGCGACCATGCGCCTGATCCTGATGGGCGCGGTCGGAATCGGCGGCCTGTTGGCCGGGGTGATCGGCGAGGCGTTCGGCGTCTCCGCCGCGCTGTGGGCAGGAACCGTCGTCATGGCCCTCAGCTGGCTGCCGCTGGCCTGGTCCGAATTCCGCCAGTCGCCCGCGCTGACCAGCTGACCTGCCGTTTCACGGTCGGGTCCGATTCCCGCCAGTGACAGGGTCCGCCGGCGCCTAGAGTCATGGACATGACCGCTCAGAACCTCGACTTCGACGCCTGCTACCGCGCGGTCTCCGCCAGGGACGCCCGGTTCGACGGGCGGTTCTACACGGCGGTGAAGACCACCAGGATCTACTGCCGGCCGATCTGCCCGGCGCGCACCCCCGCGGCGCGCAACGTGCGCTTCTACCGGCACGCCGCCTCCGCGGAAGCGGCCGGCTTCCGCCCGTGCAAACGGTGCCGCCCCGAGTTGTCGCCCGGCGACCCCGGCTGGGACGTGCGCGGCGACTTCGTCGGCAGGGCCCTGCGGCTCATCGACGACGGCTCCGCCGACTCGGGCGTGGCCGGCCTGGCCCGCCGCCTGCACATCACCGAACGGCACCTGCACCGGCTGTTCGTCGCCGAACTCGGCGTCGGACCGCTGGCGGTGGCCCGCACCAGGCGGCTGCTGCTGGCCAAGCAGCTGCTCACCGAGACCGACCTGCCCGTCACCGACGTGGCGTTCGCCGCCGGATTCGGCAGCGTGCGCCAGTTCAACGCCACGATGCGCGACACCTACGGGTTCACCCCCAGCGAGCTGCGCGCCACCGCGCGCGGGGCGGGCGTCGCCACCCAGCCGGTCGAGGGGGGTACGGCCAGCCTGCGGCTCAAGCTGCACCGCCGCGATCCCTACGACGCGGAGGCGATCTTCCGCTTCCTGGCCGCCAGGGCGATCCCCGGCCTGGAGGAGGCCGACGCGACCCGCTACACGCGTGCCGTACCCGGCGGGACGATCACCCTGACCCCGCACGCGGGCCACATCACCCTCGACGCGACGGTCGAGGACACCCGGCACCTGTCGAGGCTGGTGGCCAGGTCCAGGCGGCTGCTCGACCTCGACGCCGACCCGATGGCCATCGGGGAGGCCCTGGCCCAGACCTCGCTGGCCCCGCTGGTCGGGGCCAGGCCAGGCCTGCGGGTGCCGGGGGCGTTCGACGGCTTCGAGATGGCCGTCAGGGCGGTCGTCGGCCAGCAGATCTCGGTCGCGGGAGCGCGCACCCTGCTCGGCAGGATCGTGGCGAGGACCGGATTCCTGACCGCGGAGAGCCTGGCCGACGCCGACCTGACCGGCCTGGGCATGACCACCAGGCGGGTCACCACCCTCAAGTCACTCGCCGAGCGGGTGTCGGAGGGCGAGATCGACCTCGACGGCGGCCAGGAGCCGGGCGAGGCCTTCAAGGCCCTGCTGGAGGTGCCGGGCATCGGCCCGTGGACCGCCGGCTACATCGGGCTGCGCGCCCTGCGCGACCCCGACGCCTGGCCCGACGGCGACCTGGTGCTGCGCAAGCGCATGGCCGCCCTCGACATCCCCGACGATCACATCGAGCGGTGGCGGCCCTGGCGGGCCTACGCCGCCCTTCACCTGTGGAGTGCATCATGATCAAGGCAAGCGTGGAGCCCACCCCGATCGGCCCCCTGGCCCTGCTGGCCCGTGACGGCGTGCTGGTGGCGGCGGGCTTCACCGCCGACCCCGAGGAGATGTTCGTACGGCTGTCGCCGTCGCTCCAGGCCGAGGGCCTCGAGCGGGTCGCCGGCCTGGGCGACATCTCGAGCAAGGTCGCCCGCTACTTCGCCGGCGAGCTGGAGGCGATCGACGACATCCCCGTCGAGCAGCCCGGCAGCAGCACCCGCAAGGCGCTGCACAAGGCGCTGCGCGAGGTGGCGGCCGGCACCACCGTGTCGTACGGCGAGCTGGCGGAACGCGCCGGCCTGCCCAGGACGGCCGCCAGGGCGGCGGGAAGCGCCTGCGCGCAGAACCTCATCGCCCCCTTCGTCCCGTGCCACCGGGTGCTGCCCACCACCGGCGGCTTCGGCGGCTACTACTACGGCAGCCACGTCAAGGAATGGCTGCTGCAGCACGAAGCGACTCGCTGAGGCATCGGAGGCACGGTCCGGGGTCTAGTCACCCTGGACCGTGCTCTGCACCTCGCCCACCGGCACGTCACGGGTGCCGCCCGCCTCGATCGGGTCGTATGCGAAAGGCACCACGTCGTCGTCGGCGTCCGCCTCCACCGGCCAGACCGTGGTCACGGTCAGCACGTAGACCTTGCGCGGCTCGTTGACCGACGCGCGCAGGTAGCGCACACCGCACGTGAACTCGCCGCCCCTGACGTACGGCTTGCCCGCGCTGCCGCAGTTCTCGCGCACCTCGGCCTCCTTGGTGCCCGCATCGATCTTGATGTCCTCCAGCTGCGCCGTCACCGTCGCGGACATGATGCCCGGCAGGCTCGCCGTCACCGAACGCGACGTCTGGCCCACGCCGTCGAGCCAGACCCACGTCGGCAGGTTGACATAGCTCTTGGCGTCAGGATTCAGCTTGATCTGCGGCTCCGGCACGGTGAGCGCGGCGCGGGCGATCTGGTAGAGCTCCTCCAGCGTGATCCCGGCCGGCGGGGTCGCCCCCGGCGGCACCCACACGAACGGGTTCAGCCCGCCCCAGCAGGCGTACCCCTTCGGATCGCTGGCGTTGTAGGCCGGCTTCCACCAGCGGCCCTGCTCGCCGACCTTGTCCTTGAACTGCTTGAGGAACTTCTGGAACTGCTCCTCGGTGCCGCGAGGGTTCTGGTGGAACCACTGGGCGCGCAGCTCCTCCTGGGTCTTGGCCATCTGGCCGGCGTCGGGACCCGGCTCGTACCAGCACGGGCGTTTGACCCGGTAGCCGTCGGCCTTGCCGCCGCGGGCGCCGTTGCCGGTGATGACGATGTCGGAGTTCTCCAGCTTGACGCCCGCCGTACGGTCGTCCTGGAAGCCCTCTCCTCGGGGGCCGCCGGGGTCCAGCAGGAGCAGGCCGGCCATCAGCAGGCGCAACATCAGGCGCATCCCTTCAGATCGTGACGGAAGTCCTTGACCCGCCAGGTGCCGTCCTGACCCTTGTGGAGGACGACGGCCTGCAGGTAGGGGGTGCGGGTCCAGCCGGGCTGGCGGGAGTGCACGTTGCCGCTGCGGTTGAGCAGGCGCACGCCCGTCTCGTCGACGCACGCGTTGACCTCGGCGCCGTCGTCGACGACCGCGCTGACCCGCAGGGAGTACAGCCGGGCCGAGCCCTTGACCTTGGCGCCGCCGAAGCTCTTCACCCACTCGTGGGCCTGGCCGCTGGCCGGAGGTTCGACCAGCTCCAGGTAGGCCTGCGAGCCGGTGAACACCGAGCGCCAGGAGTCGAGATAGAGGTCGGTGAAGGCCCTGAGCATCGTGGTGTCGGCGCCCGCCGGCCACTCCACCGACACCGACATCTGATCGTCTATCGTGATCACCTCGGCGCGGGGGGTGCTCGCGACGGGCTGCCCGGTGGGCCGCTCGGCCTGGCGGGGCGTGAACGGCTTGTCGGCGCCCGCACACCCCGCCACGAGCAGGAGCAGCAACAGGACTCTGGTCACGCCGTCGACTCCCTCACCACATGGATGCGCCACGACGGCAGCAACTCGTCGATCAGCGCCTCGGTCTCGGGAGCCAGGCCCGAGCCGTACGGATGCGACGCCGAGCGGCGCGTCAGTCCCTCCACCACCGCGCGCAACCGGACGACGTCGCCCGTCGCGTGCGTCGCCCGCAGCAGGTCACGCCAGAGCCCCTCGTCGTCGGCGGCCAGCAACAGGCCCGCGCGCACCGCCGCGATCGCGCCCTCCGGCTCGCCGTGCGCCAGCCGCACCTCGCAGAGCCGGTGCGCCGCGTCGGCCACGCCCGCGCTCACGTCGTACTCCAGCTCGTCGGCGGCCAGCCACGCGTAGCGCCCGCGCGGGCGACCGCTCAGCAACGGGCCCCTGACCAGGCCGAGCGCCCGCTCCAGCAGGACGGCCCGCGCCGAATGATCGTGATGCGAGCGGCGCACCAGCTCGCGGAAAAGCGCCCAATCGGTGCGCACCCCGGGACCCAGCCGCAACCTGCCCGCCTCGTCGGTGAACAGGTGCTCGGACCCCAGCCAGTCGATCACCCGCGCGATCGTCGCGTCGCGGACCATCGTCTGCACCCCGCGCGGCCACAACACCCCGCCGAGCACCACCGGATGCACGCCGCCCGGATGCGTGGCCAGGTAGACCAGCAGCTCGGCCGCCAGATCCATGCGGCCTTCCTCCAGCGCCTCCGCCCCCATGACCTCGATCGGGCCCAGCATCCTGATCTCCACCACCGGCGGGTGCACGATGTCGAGCGCCTCCGCCTCCGGCACCGCCTCGCCGTCCATGTTCTCCGCCGTGACGAACAGGTCGACCAGCGCCCGGTAGTGCCTGCGCGGCAGGAGCTGAGCGGTGACCTCCAGGCCCAGCTCGGGCAGCTTCGCCCGGCCGTCGTCGGTGATCTCGACCGACCACGTGGCGTGCGCGATCTCGCCCGCGACCACGTAGCCCGCCGTGTCGTTCTTGGCCAGCAACGCCAGACGCCTGACCTCGTCGTGCGTCGGCGTGACGGCGCACAGCAGGTAGTGGGCGTCACGCGGGCTGCCCGTCACGCGGCCCTTCAGCACCTGCTCGCGCGGGGCCGCGGTGGCCTCCAGATCGGGCAGGACCTCGGCCAGGCTGCCGACCGCCTTGATGCGGTCGGGGGCGATCGCGGTCAGCTCCTCGCCGAAACCCACCAGGGTGACCCGCATACGATCGGACCAGCGGTTCGTCGCCAGCTCCACCGCCAGCGCCGCCAGCGCCGCGGTGGTCTGGGGGCCGGTGATGTTGATCAGGCCCTGCGCCGCCTCCAGGTCGACCAGGACCCTGCCCGCGCCGTTCGTCCCCAGCGACACCAGGCCCGGGTACGGCGCGCCGCCCGGCTGCTCCTCCAGCAGCCTGCCCTCGTGCGCGGCAAGGCGCCAGATCTGACCGCCGTCGGTCGCCTGCCAGGGGACGGGGGCGTTCTGCTGCGGCGGATGCACCCACAGGTCGAGGCGGCGGGGCGACAGGTGGGCGGCGTAGACCGTGGGAGGCGTGCGATCCTGCGCGGCCAGCTCGGCTCCCAGCAGCCTGAGGCCGGTGTCGAGCATCCTCGTGCCCGGCGCGTCGGCACCCAGGCGCAGGGCCGTCTCGGCCTTGGCGGCGTCGTCCCTCGGGCGGGTGACGCGGTGGCCGAAGGCGCGGCGCCAGAGCTGCTCCCTGCGGCGGCGGCCGAGGATGAGCAGGAGCCCGGCGGCGGCCAGCGAGGCACCGGCCAGGTAGTCGACCAGGTCCAGGCCGGGGGTGATCTCATCGGGGGCTGGGTTCTCGGCGCTTGGCTTCTCGGCGCTTGGCCTTTCCGCGCTTGGCTTTTCCGCGCCTGGCTTCTCGACGCTATGGTTCTCGGCGCTTGGCTTCTCGACCTGGGGTTTCTCGGCTTCCGGCTTCTCGGCTTCCGGCTTCTGAGCGTCCGGCTGCTCGGCTGACGGCTCCTGGGTGGCCTCCTGGGACGGCTTCTCCTCCCGGGGCTCCTGCGTCCGCTGGGCCGGCGGGGTCAGGTCGACGCTCTTGCCGCCCACCTCCACCCCGGTCCTGGGCTCGGGCTTGTCGACCACCTTGGCCCGTCCGGGGTGCAGCTCCAGCGTCTCGACCCGCTTCTGCTCGCTGGGCACGACGTGCACGTTGCGCGCGTCGTCCGGCATGTCCAGCACCCAGCCGGGCCGGATCAGATCCGCCATCTGCAACCGGGTCCCGTCAGGCTGCGCCTTGTGCTGGTTGAGCCGGTAGATCTCTGGATATCTCCGTCCATCGCCCAGGCACTTCTCGGCGATCTCCCACAGGCTTTCGTGGTGCCTCCCGTGAGGCGGCTGCACCACATAGACCTTCTTCGTCGTCCGGAACGTCTCCAGCGTCGCCGTCTCGGCCACCGGAGCCGCGTACGCCACCGGCGCCACCTTGATCGGCACCGGCTTGCCCATGTGCGCGATCGGCACCGCCACCGCGCCCGCCGTGAACAACACCAGCACCGCCGAGACGAGCCGGTTGGCCAGCGCCTGGGTGCCCCCGGACAGCGGCACCCTGGCCGGCATGCCGACCCGCCGGACCCCGGCGTACACCTCCACGATCACGCACACCACCAGCTGGAACCAGGCCAGCCAGACCAGCAGCACCAGCACCGCGACGATCGTGCTCGGACCCACCGTGCTCGTGAACAGGTCCAGGTCGAGCAGCTCGGGAGAGACCGGCGGTCCCGCCAGGGTCAGGAGCGCGTACGGCACGCCGCCGACGAGCAGCGCCAGCACCACCAGCGCGCCCAGCCCGGCGAGCACGTCGCCTGCCGTACGGCGCTGCGGGATGCGCACCGGCGCACCCCTGCCACGCCCGGGCCCGCCCGCTCGTGGCCGCGACGCTCCGGGGCGTGCCTGCCCAGGGCTCTTACCCGACGGCATCGCCACTCCTTTCCCGTCCAGCGTCTTCGTTGGACCGTCCTCAACGCCACCGAGTGGTGGGTTTCGGTCTATCTCGCGAGGCTTCGCCGTACCGCCGGCCGCCTGTCACCGCGCGTCCGGCCCCGCCGTCGCGCGCCCCTCCATCCACGACCCGGGGAACCCGATCGCGCCCAGGAAGAAGGCCGTCCACTCGGCCCGTACGGTCACCGTCACCGTCGTGTTGCCGTCGCCCACCTCGCACGTCCCCGCCTGCAGCGAATCCGAGCCGTGCGCGTCGACGACCTCCCAGGCCCGGGCGCACGATTCACCGCCGCCGAGCAGCCGCGCCTCGCCCGTCTCCCGCAGATGCTCCACGTCGACGCGGTCGGCGCCCGCCCTGGCCGCCTGCTCGGCGACGTCCGCCGCGCGCAACCGCGCGTTGATCGCCGCACCGCCGTCGACCAGCAGCCCGGCCAGCAGGAACACCACGACCGAGAACAGGACGGTGAACACCGACATCGAACCGCGGTCGCGCCTGCTCACTCGACCCTCCGGAACGTCTCCAGGGGCACCACCGAGGTGCCGGTCAGCTCCTTCGTCGCGGTGAAGCCGAGGAAGCTCAGGTCGAGCTCGCAGGCGATCCTCGCCGTCACCTGGCCGCCCTCCTCCCACCGGGATCCGGCCAGGGACACCTGCGGGGAGACGCACCGGCCCTCCAGCGCGTGCGTGGCCGTACTCTGCGCGGCCTGCTCGGCGTCGGCCATCGTGCGCTGCACTGACGCCGCCCTCGCGGCGTCGCGCGCCGCCCCGCTCACCTCGCCCTGCGCCTCGACCAGGCGGCCGGCGCCGACGAGGAACATCAGGAAGAGGAGGAAGACGGGGGCGAGCATGACCGTCTCCACGGCCATCGACCCACGCTCCGCCACGCGCCGCTCCGCCTCCCACCGCTGCGCCGGCTGGCGGCCACGCGCCGCCACGCGCCGCCCGCGCGGGACGGCCTGAGTCGCCGCCCGGATCGCCGCCACGCGCCCGATCATGGCGCGCCTCCCGCGCCCTCGGCCTCACAGCTGTTGCTGCCGTCGTCGGGGCGGAAACACTCCACCGGCCCGCCCGAGTGGGCGGTGATCGTGAACGTGAGATCCGGCAGCAGCGGGATCACCTGGACGGCGCTACCCGTCACCGTCACCCACCGCTCGTCGCCGTCGCGCTCGGCGACGGTCACCTGCAGGTCGGACAGCAGCTTCGGCCCCACGGCGGCGGCGATGCCCCTGGCCTTGTCGACCGCGTCCGCCTCCCACCCCCCGTCGGAGGAGGAGCGGGCGACCCGCGCCCCCTCCCGGGCGGCGGCCTCGGCCACCTGGCGACCGTGGAACCACAACGTCACCTGCACGACCAGCAGCGAGACGGCGAGGATGACGGGCATGAGCAGGGCCAGCTCGATGACGGTGGCACCGCGCTCGCGACGGCGGGCGACGGTCTCACTCGTCACCGCCGCCCTCTCCGCCGAAGCTGCCTTGGATCTCGCTCTGCTTCTGCTCGACGAGTGTCTTGATGAGCGTCGCCAGGCCGAGCGCGACCCCGGCGATGATCGCCGTGATGATCACCCACTCGACGGCGGAGGCCCCGCGGCTCGGCGCGGTGCGGGCTCGGTGGATGCGCACGCCCAGGTAGGCGAGGAAATACACGACCCAGGGATGGTTCATGGCTAGGACCCCAACATCTTCATCGCGGCCGGGAAACTGAGAAAGATCACGAAGCCCGCGCACAACAACAGCTGCGCGACGAGCATCGACTGCGAACGCTCCCCCGCTCGCCCCTCGACCTCCGCGAGCTCACGACGGCGGAGCGTCGCGGCCCGGGCTGCCAGGGAGGCGCGGATCTTGGCCCCGTCGTCGGCCACGAGCCCGAGCGCGGCCGACAGATCACGCAGCTCGTCGACGTTGATCTCCTCGCCGAGCTGCCCCAGCGCCTGCCACGGGGTGATGCCCACGATGCGGGCCCCGGACAGGGCGTCCTTGATGCGGTGCATCGCCCAGTTGGGCTGCTCGCCGCTGACCGACACCGCCATCAGCAGCGCCTCGGGCACACCGCGGCCTCCGGCGAGGTTCATCGAGACCAGGTCGAGGAAGGCGCCGACGACGTGGCGGAAGTCGCGCCGCCGCGCTGCGGCGTCGCGGCGGATCTGCAGGTCGGGCAGGAAGAAGAAGAGGAGCGCCACGAAGCACGCCATCCAGAACGGCACCGCGAACGACACGCCCCACTCCATGAGGAGCAGCCAGGCCAGCAGCACGGGGAAGGCGAGCAGCCCCGACGCCGCCAAAAGCACCTTGGTGGCCAGGAACCCCTCGAAAGAGCGCCCGACCAGGGCCAGATCGGACCTGATGGAGCGCGAGCCCCAGCCGCGGGCGCTGTACAGCCGCGCCAGCCGTACGCCCAGGCCGCGGCGGAAGGCGCCGACCTCCTCGTCGGGCAGGACGAGCTGCAGCCTGGGCCCGTCGTCCTGCCGTACGGCATCGAGCGCGAGCAGGCGCGCGACCAGGCCGGGACGTGCGGGGAAGAGGGCGCGCAGGAGCAGGAAGAGGCCCAGCCCGAGGCCGCTGCCCGCGAGGACCGTCTCAACCATGGTTCCCCCTCGGCGATGGCGGGCCCAGCCGCTCGGGACCGGACCTCTCGAAGCCCGTCCTGTCGGCGCCCGATGGGGTCGCCCTGTCGGCCGGCGTCAGGGCCGCCCGGCCGGCTGCCGTTGGAGTCGCCCTGTCCGCTGCGGTCACCCTGTCGCCCGCCGCCGCGCTCGCCTTGTCCGCTGTGGTCGCCTGGCCGCCCATGAGCAGCCGCGTCGGCTTGTCGAAGCGCGCCAGCCTGCGCATCCAGGCGAACCCGGCGCCGAAGAGCCCCGCCACCACGAGCAGGACGGCCTGCCCGAGCCACGAGCGATACTCGGCCACGTATCCCGGATTCCAGACGACCAGAATCACCGCGAACCCCAGCGCCGTCGCGACCACGATCTGCACGCTCTTCCTGGTCGCCCGCCGCTCGGCCTCGACGCGGCGGCGCATGTCGAGCTCCTCGCGCGCGGAGACGGCCAGCGCGCCGAGCACGTCGCGAAGGCCGGGCCCGCGCAGCTTGGCGTTGAGGATCAGCGCGGCGATCACCAGGTCGGCGGAGGGGTCGGCGAGCTCGTCGGCGAACAGCCGCAGCGCGTCGGGCAACGCCATGCGGGTGTGCAGCCGGTCGACCATGGACCGCAGGTGCGGGCGCAGCATGGGCGCCGCCGCCCTGATGGAGGCCGGGATCGCCTGCTCCAGACCGGCGGCGCCGGCGATGGTGTCGCGCAGGGATTCGGTCCAGGCGGCCAGGCCCTCCAGGCGTCGCATCGACGCACGTTCCTCGGCCGCGCCGCCCGCCAGGCCGCGCCAAGCGAACACCAGCAGCACGGTGCCGACCGCCGCGACGGGCCAGCCCGTGGTGACAAGTACGGCTGTCGCAGCGATGGCCGCGACCGCGGTGCGGGTGGTGAGGTTCCTGGCCGATTCGCGCTTGGGGCGAGAGGGGCGCGGGCGCATGCCGTACAGGGCGATGACCAGCAGGAAGAGGCCACCGCCTGCGGCGGCGCCTGCGAGCATGACCAGCGGGTCGATGATGGGCACTACCAGCTCCCCGGGTGGTAGCCGTAGGCGGCGAGCTCTTCCAGGCACGACAACGGCGCGTGGGGTACGGCGCCGCCGGGGCCGAGGGTGAATGCCTCGCTCGACAACACGCGGCCGTCGCAGCCGGTGACCTCGCGCACGCTGGACACGTAGCGGCGCAGGGTGCCGCCGCGTTCGTAGTCGTTGCGCTTCTCGATGAAGACGACGAAGTCGATGGCGCCCGCGATGAGCATGTGGGTGGCCTCGATGGGGAGGCGCTCGCCGGCCTGCAGGGCGTAGGTGGCGATGCGGTTGAAGACCTCCATGGAGCTGTTGGCGTGGATGGTCGACAGGGAGCCGTCGTTGCCCTGCGTCATCGCGTTGAGCATGGTGACGATCTCGTCGCCGAGCACCTCACCGACGATGACGCGGCTGGGGTTCATACGAAGGGATCGCCGGACCAGCTCGGCCATGGTGATCTCGCCCTGGCCCTCGGCGTTGGGCAGGCGTTGTTCGAAGGCGACGACGTTGGGGTGCAGCTCGGGGAACTGGTCGAGGCCCAGTTCCAGGGCTCGCTCGACGGTGATGAGGCGCTCGGTGGGCGAGATCTCGTTGGCCAGGGCGCGCAGGAGTGTCGTCTTCCCCGCGTTGGTGCTGCCCGCGATCATGATGTTCTTACGCGCGGCCACCGCACATTGCAGGAAATGTCCCACTTCGGGGGTCAGGGTGTGATTGCCGACCAGATCCGACAGGAAGACCTTGCCGAGGCGGGCGCGCCTGATGCTCACCGACGGCCTGATCGTGACATCCATGACCGCACTCAGCCGGGAGCCGTCGGGCAGGCGCAGGTCGAGCTGGGGGTTGGCGGTGTCGAACGGCCTGCTCGACAGGCCGGAGTAGGCGGCCAGGATCTGGATCAGCTCGATCAGCTCGTCGTCGGACTCGGCGACCGGATCGTGGATCTCCTCGCGACCGTCGGCGTAGCTGACGAAGACGCGGTCGCAGCCGTTGATGTCGATGTTCTCGATCTCGGTGTCGTCGAGCAGCGGCTGCAGGCGGCCCACGCCGAACAGGGCCGCGTGGATGCCCGCGGCCAGACCCTCCTCCTCCTCGACGGTGGGAGGGGTACGGCCGAGGCCGATCTCGTTGCGCGCGTGCTCCTCGAGGACGCGGGAGATGAGCGCGCGGGCGAACTGGCGCTCGTCCTCGCCGGTCATCGGCACCAGACCGTTGGCGGCGTCGAGGCGGCGCTGGTGGGCCAGGCGGTCGCCGACCTCCTGGCGGAAGCGCTTGACCAGGGTGTGGTCGATCACGGCCGCCTCCCTGGGGTCGTTTCGCGAGCTCCCGCCACACGAGCCGCTCGCGCGTCACTGCGCGCCGCCGTCACGCGAAGCGGGCCCGATGCGTCACTCCACGTCGCCGTCACGCGAACCAGGCCTGTGGCATCACTCCACGTCACCCTCATGCGAGCCTCCCGTGCAGCCGCCCGGCCAGCTCGCGTGCCGTACGGATCAGCAGCGACCGGTCCAGCCGCCCACCCCACTGACCGCGCAGCAGCTCCGCCCCCTTGGTGTCGTACGCCAGCCCGTGGACGAACGACACGGAAGGCCCCACGATGCGCCGCACCTCGTCGATCGAGGCGCGGTACTGCCGCGGATCGGCGATCACGACCACCCCCAGCCGCTCGGCCTTCGTGAGATTGAGCCGCTCGCGCAGATGGGCGACGTGATCGAGGCTCGCCCGCGTGAAGAGCACGACGAGCCGGGCCTCGTTCATCAGGTCCGCGATCTGCGGATGCGCCCCCAGCCGCCCGCAATCAGCCAGGACGTCGGCGTTGGGCATCGCCGCGAAGCTCTTCCCGAGCGGCCCCCACATCCACCCGAGGCCCGCGGCCTGCTCCCCATGGCTGAGCCCCGCCAGCACGTCGAGCCCCCCGACGATCTTCTGCGTGTGCTCGTGGATCTGCACGGGCTCCAGCCCGCGCCGCGCGATCGCGCCCAGCGTGAGCAGGCCCTTGCCCGGGTTGAGCACCCCGCCGTCCTGCGCGGGCAGCCGGTAGGCCAGGTCTCCCCCGGATGGGTCGCACTCGGCGAGCAGGACCGGCCGCGGCCAGACCGCGGCCAGCGCGGTCGCGGCCGTGGTCACCCCCGGCGCGCCCTTGTCGGCGGCAAGCACGATCAGCGCCACGTCAGCGCGCTCCGGGCAATTCGGCCACGGCGATCTCGCCGCTGGACGCGCGCGCGAGGATCTCCGGGGAGACGGAGGAGTCGACGATGATGGTGATCTGACCGGAAGATCCCGTACGGCCAGGCGCGCTGACGCTGTGCACCAGGGCGCTAGCCGCCATGACGCGGCTCTGCGCCTGGCTGGACCGTCCGGGCACGTAGACCACCTGGACCCGGTCGCCTCTGGCCAGACCGGCTGGGTATTGCCCCGGTTTGAGCGCCAGGCCCACCTTGGCCTTGCCGGGACCCAGTTCCTGGCTGGCGGTGACAGTCATCTGGCTGGTCAGCAAGGTGCCGGGCAGGATCGTCGCGGCGGCGAAGGTCTGGACGACCTCGAAGCGGCGACCCCAGGCGACGTACTCGATGCCGGTATCGGCGATCTGGACTTCTTCGAGCGCTTCGGCGGGAATGGGCTGTCCGGTACCGATCTGCTGGGTGACCCTGATCGCGGAGATCCGCTCGCCGCTGCGCATGACCAGCAGGGTGCTGGCCAGCGCTCCGCCCAGGATGAGGAGTACGGCGAGCGCCGCGAGCGCCGGCTTGCGCTCGCGCGGGGGCACCGGAAGCTTGCGCGAGGCCGGTCCGGAGAGCGCGCCGGTCGGGCCCGTCGAGTTAACGGCGGGTTTTTCACTGGTCCTCATGGGTGGGGGGCTCCCATTACGAAATTGTGGAATTCACGCCATTATGTGCACCCGATTGTTGGGCCGGGGGCGAATGCGGGGAACCATGCTCGTTTCGCAGGTGGGTGGATGTCAACTCGGACTTTTCCATACTCGTTTTCTTGAGTCAGTTGCATTTCTGCGATTTATCGTGATAGGAGTCACATGATTAACATGTGCCGCATTTTTCCCTGATTTATCACGCCATGCGGCACGGCTCTGGCGCCCCTTCCGCGCCCGCCACCTGCGCAGACTCCTTTGCCGTCCACAGCCCTTTCCACAGCTCACCCAAGGTCGACACGCAAAATCTCGGCAGGTTTTCCACAGGCTTCGAGTTATCCACAGATCTTGTGTGCCATGCCGGTGCCGTCATTCGCCCGGCTTAACTTGGTCGCCGGCGTTACCTTGTCCCCGGTCGCAGTCAAAGGGAGTCGGCACATGCGGATCATGCTCACCGTGCTCGATGAGCGCGGCGATCGTGACGTGGTCATCGAGGGCGACGACAACCTGTCGGTCGGCCGGGTCGCGGAGGCACTGCGCGGCCACGACGAGCCATTGGCCAAGGTCGTGCGCCTCAACCGCGCCCCCTACGGCCTGTCACCGCCCTCACCCACCTCACCCCCGGCACACAACCGCCCGCCGTACCTCTCGTCCCCATCGGAGCGCGACCGCCCCGCGCCCTCCTCGGCGCGCCACCGCTCAGCCCACCCCGAAAGCTTCCCCGCCCCTCCAGAGCACGACCGCCCGCACCGATCGACCGCAGCTCCCGGCCGCGACGACACCGGAAGAGGCGCCCACCACGAGTCGGCCGACCCCACCACCTCCCCCACCGCCGCCTTGTGGCGCAACGGCCAGCTCCTCGACTCCCGCACCCGCGCCCGCGCCGTCCTCCACGACGGCGATCGCATCGCGCTCTCGGAGTCCCTCGCCCACTTCACCGTCACCGACGAGCCCGGCGGCGTCGCCGAGATCCGCGTGGTCGGCGGCCCAGGCGCGGGCATCGTCCACCGCCTGGGCCTGGGCGTCCACGTCATCGGCTCCGACGACATGTGCGCCATCGCCGTCCCCGACCGCAGCCTCTCCCCGGAAACCGCGGTCCTCCGCATAACCGCGGAAACCATCACCATCGAGCCCGTGCGGCACGCCCGCCCCACCCTGGCTCCCCGCCGCAAGCTCAAGGGCCGCTACGCGGAAGACGTCGCCCAACTACTCGACCGAGCGGAATCCCGCGCCCCCAAACCCCCCGAGGACCCCAGCGACCTGCACCTCGACGCCGCGCCCCTGACCGAGCGGCGCGACTGGCCCGAACACGCCCTGCTGACCTGCGGCTCCTCCGTCTTCGCCCTGACCGCCATCGAGTCACCCGACGCCCACCTGGCCCCCAGGCCCGAGGGCGGAGTCGCCTACAATCGCCCGCCCAGGCTGCGCAGAGCCGAGCCCGAGCGCCGTTTCGAGCGTCCCCGCGAGCCCACCCGCGCGGAAGGGCTGCGGCTTCAGCTCCTGGCCGCCCTGCTCCCCCTGATCATCGGTCTGACCCTCGCCTACTTCCTCCACCAGTGGTATTTCCTGCTCATCGCCCTGATGAGCCCCGTCATCATGTTCGGCCAGTGGTGGAGCGACCGCCGCCACGGCCGCAAGCAGCACCGGCGGGCGATGCGCGAGCACCTGGAGCTTCTCGCTGACTACGACGAGAGCGTCGAGCACGCCAGGCGCCAGGACGAGCTGACCCGCCGCTCCGACGCGCCCGACGCCGCCGAGGTCCTGCTCACCGCCACCGGCCCCCGTCGCCGTCTGTGGGAGCGCCGCATCCACGACCCCGACGCGTTGCGCCTGCGCGTCGGCCTGGCCGATCTGCCCGCCAACCTGGAACTCAGCGAGGAACGCGGGAGCGCCATCGACCCTCCCACCTGCCGTGCCGTACCCGTCGCCCTGCCGATGCGCCGCCTCGGCGTGGCGGGCGTGACCGGCGCGCGCGAGGTCTCCACCGCCCTGGTCAGCTGGCTCATCGGCCAGGCGGCCACCCTGCACAGCCCGCGCGACCTGGCCGTCGTGATCCTCTCCGCGCACTCCGACGGTGAGTCACGCTGGGGCTGGGCGCGCTGGCTCCCTCACTGCGCCGCGCCCGGCCTGCTGGCCGCCGACAGCCTCGTGCTGGCCGGCACCGACCCTGAGACGGCCGCCCGCCGGGTCGCCGAGCTGACCTCATTGATCGACGAACGTCTCAACACCGCCATCCCCGAACTCGGCAAGATCCCCACAGGCTGGGACGACCTGGGCGGCCCCGCCACCCCCACCGAACCCGCCTTCGCCACCTACGACGAACGCCCCTTCGACGTGCTCGTCATCCTCGACGGCGCCC
Organism: Nonomuraea sp. NPDC050663; assembly: GCF_044456985.1. Lineage (NCBI taxonomy): Bacteria > Bacillati > Actinomycetota > Actinomycetes > Streptosporangiales > Streptosporangiaceae > Nonomuraea > Nonomuraea sp. NPDC050663. The sequence goes on along the minus strand of NZ_JBITGL010000001.1, from coordinate 529,798 downwards.
AGGTCCTGCGCGGCCTGCCCGGCATGCCCCAGGTGCTACGCCAGGGCCCCCGCGCCGGCGTCTACACCCTGGCCATCGACGACGACCAGCGTCTCCTCCCCGAGGAGTGCGCCACGGTCGCCACGTGCGGCGACGACGACCACGTACGGCTCCGCGGCGGCGGCCTCGACACGCTGGGCCCCATCCTCGCCGACCAGGTCTCGGCATCCTGGTGCGACAGGCTGGCCCGCGCCCTGGCCCCCATCCGCGACGTCAGCCGCGAAGACCAGTCCGCCCAGCTCCCCACCTCCGCCCGACTCCTCGACCTCCTGGCCCTCCCCACCCCCACGCCCGACGAGATCGCCTCCCGCTGGCCGGTAAGAGGCACCACAAGCGCCCAAATCGGCATAGGCCCGGAGGGCCCCTACAGCATCGACCTCACCCAAGACGGCCCCCACGCCCTCATCGCCGGCACCACCGGAGCCGGCAAATCCGAACTCCTCCAAACGCTCATCTGCTCCCTAGCCGTCGCCAACCGCCCCGACCAGCTCACCTTTGTCCTGATCGACTACAAGGGCGGCGCCGCCTTCAACGACTGCGTACGGCTCCCGCACACCGTCGGCATGGTCACCGACCTCGACGGCCACCTCACCAAGCGCGCCCTCGACTCCCTAGCCGCCGAGATCAGGCGCCGCGAACGCCTCCTCCTCGCCGCAGGCGCCAAGGACATCGACGACTACCTGGACAAGCTCCACCAATCCCGCCCCGCCCACCCACACATCACCCCCCGCAGGGCCCAACCCCCCGGCCCGAGGAAGCCCACCAGCACCCACCCCGACGAAACGGACTCACCCCACCCGCCTTCGTCACCCTGGACCCCCGTCACCCCAAAGCAGCCCACCCCCAGCACCACGGGACCTGCCTCAACCCCCCAGCGCCCCTACGCGAGCGAACCCGCCCCGTTCGCCCGCTTCTCCCGCCGCGCCTTCGATCTCCCACGCCTCCTCGACGAACAGTCAGCCGCCGCCCCCCGCCCGGGCGAACCGTCGGGCAACTGGTCCTTCCCCACCCCACGCGACGCCGAGGACCACGCAACCACCCCCCACCCAGCCGCAACACCGCCCTCCAACACCCCAAGCCGATCCCACACGTCCGCCACCCACGCTCCCGACCCCACCCAGACACCCCATCCGCACACCCCGAGCCCGACCCAGACATCCGCCCTTGGCCCCCACGGCTCCAGCCCCACCCAGGCACCCGATTCACACGCCCCCAGCCCCGCTCAAGCACCTGGTTCGTACGCCACCGGCCCCGCTCAGGCACCTGGTTCGTACGCCCAGACATCCGCGCTCGGCCCCCACAGCTCCACCCCGGCGCAGGCTCCCAGCCCCCACTCACCCTGGCCGACCACCGGTGAGTCACCCAAAGCGCCCCCCTCCAGTCTGTCGCCCAGCCTGTCGCCCCACGCCCCGGGCTCCACCGCCTCCCACCTGGAGCCCCTACCTCGCCTCGTCCTGATCATCGACGAATTCGCAGCCCTGGTCACCGAACTCCCCGACTTCGTCACCGGCCTGGTCGACATCGCCCGACGCGGCCGCTCCCTCGGCGTCCACCTGATCCTCGCCACCCAGCGCCCCGCCGGCGTGGTAACCGCCGACATCCAGGCGAACACCTCCCTCCGCATCGCCCTACGAGTGACAGAACCCTCCGAATCCACCGACGTCATCGACGTCCCCGATGCCGCCCACATCCTGCGCTCCACCCCAGGCCGCTGCTACGTACGCTCGGGCGTTGGCGCCGCGACAGCCGTACAAACCGCCCGAATCGGCGGCCGAGCCACCACCTCCACCACCCGCGGCCCCGTCCGCGTCTCCGAACTCACCTGGCGCACCCTCGGCCGCCCTCTCCCCCCACCCCGCGAGACGACGGACACCAACGACATCACCGACCTCGCCATCCTCGTAGACGCCGTCGCAGACGCAGCCCGCCTAACAAACACCCCCAACCAACCCACTCCCTGGCTAGACCCCCTCCCCACCCACCTCGTCCTCGACCTCCCCGCACCCCTGACCCCTTCACACAGCAGCACCGACCTCCACACCCCCGGCCCCTTTCCCTTCGGCGTCACAGACCTCCCCTGGGCTCAGGAACGCCGCCCCCTCACCTTCGACCTCGAACACGGCGGCCACCTCCTGATCGCCGGCAGCGCCCGCTCCGGCCGTTCCACGGCCCTGCGCACCCTGGCAGGCAGCATCGCCGCCACCGCCTCCCCCGCCGACGTCCACCTCCACGCCATCGACTGCGGCTCCGGCGCCCTCCTCCCGCTGGTCGCCATGCCGCACTGCGGTGCCGTCGTCACCCGAGACCAGCTCGACCGCGTCGAACGCCTCCTGACCCGCCTCCGCGCCGAAGTAGGACACAGACAACAACTGCTCGCCGAAGCCGGCCACGCCTCCCTGTCCGAATACCGCCAGGCAGGCAACCATCTCCCCTGGCTGATCCTCATGCTCGACCGCTGGGAAGGTTACGTAGCCGCCTTCGAGGGCTACGACTACGGCAAACTGACCGACGCCCTGCTGCAACTCCTCCGAGAAGGCGCCGCCGTAGGCCTGCGCGCCATCGTCACAGGCGACCGCTCCGCCCTGATCGGCCAGGTCTCCACGGTCTTCGACGACCGCCTCCTGCTCCGCCTGTCGGACCCCTCCGACTACGCCCTGGCCGGCTTCCCCGCCAAGGACCTCCCCACCTCGATGCCCCCCGGCCGAGCCCTCACCATGGGCGAGCAGGGCATGGAGGAAAGCCAGATCGCCCTCCTGACACCCGACCCATCGGGCCCAGCCCAGGTCGCGGTGCTCCAGACGCTCGCCAGACAAACCTGGCCGGCCGACACCCTCACCCCAGCCCCGACCCCTAACGCCCCCGCAGCGGCCGGGACCCCGGACCCGAACCCGAACGCGAATTCGGCCACAGCCATGACCAGAGCGACCTCAGCCGACCCACCCCCTCACGATCGCAGGCCAGGAACCGCCACCCCCACCCCGTGGCCATGGCGGGGCGAACCCCCACTGCGAGTCGACTCCATCCCCAACCGCATCACCGCCAGCCAAGCCCTCGACCTGCAGCCCGGCTTCACTCCGCCCTCCCCCCTCTGGGCCCTCGTCGGCGTGGGAGGCGACGCCCTCACCCCCATGGGCATCGACCTCCTCGCCCAAGGCCCAGGCGCCGTAGTCGCCGGCCCACCCCGTTCGGGCCGCTCATCCGTCCTGGTGACAGCCGCCCGCTCCCTGATCGCTCAGGGCACCCCCGTGATCGCCGTCGTCCCGCGCCGCAGCCCCCTGCGAGACCTGGAGGGCGCCCGAGCCGTCCTCGACGGCAACGGCATCGGCTTGCAGGAACTGATCACCGACTTGGACTCATATGTCGTGATCGTCGACGACGCCGAACTGATCAACCCCGACGCCCCACTCGGCCTACTGCTGGACGAGATCCTCCGAACAGGCCGCGACGGCGACCACGGCTTGATCCTCGCCGGCGCCACCGGCGACCTCTCCACCGCCTACCGCGGCTTCGTCGCCGAGGCACGCAAACCCCGCACAGGCTTGCTGCTGGCCGTTCAGAGCCCCGCCGACGGGGATCTCTTCACGGTACGGCTACCGCGGGGCGCGGTAGGCGGGCCGCCTGGTCGGGGGCTTCTTCTCACGATGGGCACGGTCACCCCGATCCAGGCTGCGCTCCCTGACCCGAGCCCGCTGTGACGGCTAACGGCCTATCTGTCGAGGAGCCCCGTGGCCGAGGCCAGCGGGTGGGGCCAGCAGGTGGGGCCTGGCCCACGGGCTGCGGGCTCGGGCTGCGGGCTCGGGCGCTGCGGCTTGGAGGGCTGAGGGGGCGCTGCGGGTGCGGGCTGGAGTGAGCCTGAGGGCCCAGGTGGGGTTGGGGGCCAGGGCGCGGCGGAAAGCTGGGGCTGGCGCTGTGGCCGCGGGTCGGTGCTGACGATTGCCGCCCGGGTATCTCGGCCTGGAGCGGCCTTGATGAGGCGGCGATCCGTGGCTAATCGCCTGGGCGACCGCACGGCTACGGGGCTACGAGTCGTATGACCACTGACCTGATACCGGGTCAGTCGATCACCACCGAAATTGAAACGAGTGAGAGCCGGAGGCGATCTTTGCTGTCAACCGTACTCGGTGAACCATCTCGGGGCGGCCGTCATGGTCCTGGACCGGCAGTTCCTCGGCTTCAGCGCTCCAGCCGGGCGGGATGGTGAGGGTGGCGGGTCCCCAGGCGATCGTCGTGGGTGTGAGCTTGGGGCGAAGACGGCTGATGAACAGCTCCTCCACCAGGCCGTGGCCTGTGGAGAAGACGAACTCGTCGGTGAGGACCAGGCTGGGAGGGTGCCAGTCGAAGCGGCGGGTGAAGCGCTGGACGGCTGGCGCGTCGTAGGCGCGTGTGAGGTCTAGGACGAACGACTCAGTGTTCGGGGTCAGCTCGACGCTCGGGGTCAGCTCGACGCTCGCGTGTGGCTCGGTAGCCGAGGCTGGCCCGACGGAGGCGTGTGCGGGTGAGCCGGCGTGTGTGGGTGAGTTGACGTTCGCGGGTGGAGGCTCGGGGCTCACGTGAAGGACGACTGCGCGGTGAGTGGGTCCGGGTTGCTGAGTGGAGCCGTTGATCACGGGAACCGAGTGACCCAGGGCTGACGCTTGGAGGACCTTGTAGCGGTTCTCGCCGAAGTAGTCGCGGGTGTATTCGGGTGCACCAAGGTCGTCGAGGACAGTCTCGCCGTCGAGGCGGAGGACGAAGTGGCCCAGGTCGAGGTGGTTGTGCGGTTCGTCGTTGTGACCGCCCTTGGCGGCGAAACAGGCCCCTGGGGTGCGGAGGACGAGGATCTGGGCGTCGGGGAGGAAGCTTCTGATGGGAGCTGGGACAGGGAGATCGGGAGCAGCAGGAGCGGCGGAAGGGGAAGCGGGAACAGCCGGAACAGCCGGAACAGCCGGAACAGCCGGAACAGCCGGAACAGCCGGAACAGCCGGAACAGCCGGAACAGCCGGAACAGCCGGAACAGCGGGAGCAGCGGGAGCAGCGGGAGCAGCGGGAGCAATCGTGGCGGGTGCGATGGTTTCCCTGCTGGGAGTGACAGGCGGCGCATCAGCCTCGGGCTGGCCGGTGGGGGTGGCCGTGTGAGGGGCCCACCAGAGGGTGCGGCTGAGGTGGGCCCATCGGTAGCACGGGTCGTCGTGGAACGACGGCGGGGCATGGGTGGTGGGCACTGGGATGGCGAGGCGAGTGTGGAGTCTGGCGAGGAGGCCTTGCGGGTAGGTGGCGCGGGGTGAGGAGTCGGCGAAGGCGGGGCGGGTGCCGTCGCCGAAGTCGATCATGGAGGGGTACGAGGCGATGTGGGCGGTGCCGGCGAGGAGGTCTTGGCCGGTTCGTTCTCGCAGGGCTTCGGCGAAGTAGGTGAAGTAGCCATAGCCGTAGGTCCAGTAGTCGCCGCCCTCCAGGCAGGCGCCGTCGGGGCCGAAGCCGGACAGGAAGGAACGGAGGGCGGCTTCCACTCTTGGGAGGATCTGGGGAAGGTGCTCGGAGTCCAGGGCGAGGGCGGCCAGGCCGGAGGCGCCGGCGCAGACGGCGGACCAGTTGTGGGTGGAGGTTTCCCACCAGTGGGGTGGGGCGTCGGGGGTGAGGTGGCGTAGGACGCGGTCGTGAACCTCGGTGCGGATGCGGGCTTGGAGGCGGGGGTCGAGGCTTGGGCCGAGGAGGGGGATGGCTTCGGCGAGGGTTTGGGCGGTTTCGGCGGCGAACAGGTCGATGGGGCCCGGCTCATGGGCGGGGAGGGTCCAGGAGTGTTCGTTGCAGATCGACCAGATGAGGTCGTGGAGGGCGGGGTCGGGGGGTGATGGTGCGGGGCGGGCAACGGGGAGCGGCGCGGGTCCGGAGGTCGGGTGGGAGGCGGGCACTGGGTCTGGCGCAGGCCCGGGCGCAGACCCGGGCGCAGACCCGGGCGCAGACCCGGGCGCAGACCCGGGCGCAGACCCGGGCGCAGAGCCGGCGGTGGAGTGCGGCACCGGCTTGGGTTCAGAGCCGGTGGTGGGGTGCGGCGCAGACCCGGGTGTGGGCTTCGTGCCAGCGTGCGGCACTCTGCCAGGCGGGAGCCACGCGGGAGTGTCCATTCCAAGCTCGCCGGAAAGGTGCGCGTCGAGGAGGAGGGCCGTTAAGCGGCGGCGGCGTTCGAAGTAGACCCGCTCGTACGCCAGCCGATCCCCGCAGTCCCCGTACAACCTCCACAAAGCGAACGTCAGCTCAGGCGCCCCCGTGGAACGAGCCCGTTCCGCCTCCCGGCGGATCTCGGCCCGCAGCCCGCCGCCGCCATCCACATCAGGCGCGCACGGCGTTGATGTGGATGCTCTCCAGCACCCTGCGCGGGAACCCGTGACGAGCCAGGCCCAGCATCGCCCGCCCCATCTGCTCCGTGGTGGTCGCGTAGCTGGGCACGTAGCGCACCATCAGCGACTGCAGCGGCCGGGTGACGTCGAGCGCCACCCGTACCCACCCCGTCCGTGATGCCTCGCCGTGCATGGGCTGGATGAACGCCGGCCGTACCACGTAGCCGTGGAAGGGCAGGGCGAGCACGGACTGTTCGGTCTTCGACCGTACGCGTGCCCACATGGCGCGCCCGTCGGCGCCCGCGCCGGAGACGTACACGAACGTCATGGCCGGGTGCCGGGCGGCGAGCGGGGTGGCGATGGCCAGGGTGAGGTCGTTGGTGACGGCGCGGTAGTCGTCTTCGGACATGCCGATCGACGAGATGCCGAGGCAGAAGAAGCAGGCGTCGATGGCGTCGGGCAGCCCGGTCAGGTCGGTGACGTCGGCTCGGACGATCTCGACCAGTTTGGGGTCGCTGACCCCGGTGGGGCGGCGCGTGACCGCGATGACCTGCTCGACCTCGGGGTCGAGCAGGCATTCACGCAGCACGCCCTGTCCGATCATCCCGGTCGCGCCGTAGACGAGCACCGTTTTCACGTGGTCACTTTCGCACGGTCGACTGGATCTCGTCGATCTGGATGGTGGCGGTCGACGAGACTTCGCCCTGGGGCAGGTCGAAGCTTGGTGTGCTGGTCACTTCCCAGAACTGGGTGACGGTGATCGTGTACCGGCTGCCCAGGGAGGACTTGGTGTACTTGATCCAGCACCCGGAGGCGAGCGAGGCGCCCTTCTCGTACGGCGGGCAGTTGGCGCCGTCCTTGATCTGGCCGGGCCCGGTCGTGGTGATCTGGACGCGTGAGGGCCGGGCGTTGATGGTCGCCGACAGTTCCGGGTAGCCGGTGACGGAGGCGGTGACCGACAGGTCCTGCTGCGGCCGCACGCCGACCCAGGTCTCGAGGCCGACGTAGGAGGTGCCGTCGGGCGGGTTGATGGTGACGACGGGCTGGGGCAGGCGCAGGTTCGCACGGGCGATCTTGGCCAGGTCCCACGGGTCGATCAGCTTGTCGCCTTCGGCGACGGGCACCTGGCGGATGACGCGCCACTTGGGTTCGGTCGCCTGGTAGCAGGCGGCGCCTTCGGCGGTCTTGTCGTCGGTGAGCAGCCAGAAGATCTTGCCGGGCCAGCTTTCGTACTGCTTGAACTCCTTCAGGATCCCGTCGACGATGAACTCGATCAGGCTGCCGAAGAAGGTGCTGTCGAAGGCCTTCTTGATGCCGGTGAGCCACTCCACCATCTCGGCGTAGGTGAACTTCGGCTCCCACCAGCACTTGGGCGGGTCGAAGTCCGGCGGGATGTGCACGTTACCGCCGGGTGAGGTGCCGTTGCCCGACACGGTCACCTGGGTATTGACGTAGTATTCGCGGCCGTCGCCCCCGCCTCCGACGCTGGGGTCGTCGGCGTGGGCCGGGGCGGCGGAGAAGACGACGGAGACGGCCAGGGCCGCTGCGACCAGGCGCCGTTTCATCGGCACTCCTTAGCTTCGTAGTCGGACATGAAGGCTCTGACCTTCCAGCCGTCCGCGGTGTGCATCATCATGACGCGCATCTGATAACGAGAGGTCTTGCGCTTGCCGAGCGTCCAGCGCTCCTCGCCGGAGGTGGTCGCCTTGGTGCCGAGTTTGGTGGCGTCGACGCAGCCGACGAAGCCGAACTTGTCCTTCTCGACGAGGGTCGAGCGGAGTTTGTCGACGCGCAGGGTGCCGGTCGGCCGTACGCCTTCGCGCTGCCAGCTGCTCACGACTTCGGGGAAGACGGTGAGCCCGCCGCTCAGCGGGTCGTCGAGCGTGAGGTAGTCGCGGTAGCGGTCGTCGCGTCCGTGCGTGGTGACGGAGTACCACCAGGCGCCCCAGAAGTCGCGGAAGACTCCCACGATCTCGGCGTCCTCGCCGGGGTAGTCGGAGAAGACGACCTTGAAGTCCTTGGGGTAGGGGTAGTCGCCGAGCTTGACCCTCGGCCGGGCCGTCGTGGGGGCCGCCGAGGGGGCGGCGGAGTCCGAGGGGTCGGCGACGACGGGTTGCGGGGAGGGCGAGCCGAAGCCGGTGCCCGCTCTGGGGGTGGGGCCGCAGGCGGCCAGGGCGAGCACCGCCCCCGCGCAGGCCACCCACGTCACCACGGGTCGCGGACTCATCCGGCCACCTGCGACGGCACGGCGGAGGGCAGCAGTTCCTCGATGAGCGCCTCGGTCTCGGGCACCAGCCGCCCCCAGTATTGCGCGTTGGCCGCCCGCTGGCGCAGCGTCCCGACCCAGAACTGCAGCGTGTTGGCATCGCCGGTCGCGTGCGCGGCGCGCAGCAGCGCCCGCCACAACGCCTCGTCGCCTTCGGAGACGCGCAGCCCGGCGAGCACCGCCGAGATCGCGCCTTCGGCGTCGGAGGAGCCCATCCGCAGCTGCCACAACCGCTGCGCCGCGTCGGAGATCCGCGCCGTCACCTCCGATTCGACGGGGTCGCCCGCCAGCCACAGGTACCGGCCGGTGGGCCGGTCGGCCAGGAGCGGTCCGCGGATCATGTTGAGCGCGTACTCCAGGATGGCCACCTCCTGCTGCGGGTCCTGGCGGGCCAGGCGCAGCAGTTCCTTGAAGATCTCCCAGTCGACCCGGACGAACGGCCCCAGGTGCAGCCGTCCCTCCATGTCCAGGAAGAGGTTGGGCCGCCCGTTGACGTCGTCGCCGAGCCAGTCCATGGCCCGGTCGATGACGGCGTCGCGCACCGACTCCTCGACGCCGCGCGGCCACAGCGCCCCGGCGAGCACGCGCGGGTGCACGCCGCCCGGGTGGGTGGCGACGTAGGCGAGCAGTTCCTGGCATTGGGCCAGCCGGTCGGCTTCGAGCGGGTTGACGGCCTGCACGTCGACGGGTCCGAGCACCCGGATCTCGGCGAGTGCCTGGAAGCCGGGCTGGAGCTGGTGGCCGACGGGTCCCGAGGGCGAGGGGTCGGGCATCAGCTGGCCGTCGCGGCGGGTGGCGGCCCTGAACAGGTCGATGACCTGCTGGTACTGGTCGGCGGGGAGCAGCTGGGCCTTGACGTTGAAGCCCAGGGCGGGCAGCGTGGCCTGCCCTGAGGCGTCGACGGACCACTGCCACACCGCGCCGGGCGTCGACTGGCCCGCGATGAGGTAGCCGGACGACAGCCGCGATCCGGTGCGTGCCAGTGCGGCCAGGCGCTGCGCCTCCTCGGCGGTGGGCGGCACCGCGGAGATCAGGTAGGTGGGCATCCAGGCTTCGCCGTGCACGCCGCGTGCCCGGCCAGTCAGGACGGAGTCGGCTCCGACGGCGGCCAGCGCGCTCTGGACCTCGCCGGCGGCGCTCTCGAGCACCGGCAGCGCCTCGGCGAGCGTCGCCACGGAGGTGATGCGGTCGGGGGCGACCATGGACAGCTCGGAGCCGAAGCCGACGAGCACCAGGTTCATGTGGTCCGACCAGGTGTTGGTCGCCAGCTCGACGGCGACGGCGGCGAGCGCGGCGGTCACGTACTCGGGCGGGCCGCCGAGGTTGATGATGCCGTGCGCGGCCTCCAGGTCGACCAGGACCCGGCCGCCGTCGTTGGCGCCGAGCGAGACGAGGCCTGGGTACGGCGCGAGCACGCCGGTCAGGCCCTGCTCGGACAGGCGCAGGCCCTGCGTGGCGTCCAGCCGCCAGACGGCGCCGCCGTCGACGGCCTGCCAGGGCGCGGGCGCTTCCTTGTCGCCGGGGTGGATCCACAGGTCGAGGTGGGTCGGGGCGAGGAAGGCGCCGTAGACGGTGGGAGGTGTACGGCCAGCGGCTCCGAGCTCCTTGGCCAGGTGCCGCAGGCCCAGGTCGAGCAGGCGGGTGCCCTGCATGTCGGCGCCGAGCAGCAGCGCCTTCTCGGCCAGCGCGCCGGGCCCGGAGGGCATCGGCTGGCGCATCCCGAAGGCCCGTGCCCACAGCTGCTCGCGGCGGCGGCGGCCGAGCGCGGCCAGCAGTCCGGCGGCGGCCAGCGAGGCGGCGGCGACGTAGTCGGGCAGGGCGGACAGGTCCAGGCCGTCGTCGGCCGGGGCCTGCACCATGTCGGGCCGGACGTTCTGGGTCTGCTCCAGCGGGTTCTGCTCCAGGGCGTCCTGGACCACCGAGGGCCGCACGTTCATGGTCTGCTCGGGGTCGAACGCGTCGTTGGAGGGTCCGGTGTCGCGGGAGCGGTCGCCCTCGCGGTCCTGCTTGACCTCGACGTGCGTGTTCTTGCCGTCGAGCTCGGCGGGCTTGTCGGGGTGGTTCTGCAGGATCTCGGGACGGGAGTCGTCCTCGCTGACGATGTGCACGTTGCGCGCGTCGTCGGGCATCTCCAGCACCCAGCCGGGCCTGATCAGGCTGGCGATGTGCAGCTTGGTGCCGTCTGGCTGCACCTTGTGCTTGTTGAGCTCGTAGATCTCCTTGTAGCGCCGGCCCTCGCCCAGGCACTTCTCGGCGATCTCCCAGAGCGACTCGTGGTGGCGTCCCTCGGGCGGCTGGACGGTGTAGACCTTCTTGACCTTCTTCACCGGCGTCAGCGACTCGGCCTCCTGCACGACCGGCTGCGGCACGGCCTGCTGGGCGGCGGCGATCTTGGCGCTGGAGGGGGCGGAGACCGCGTTGACGATCGGCGCGACCACGGCGGCGGCGGTGAACAGCAGCAGCGCCGCCGTCACCAGCCGGTGCGCCAGCGCCTGCGGCCCGCGGGCGAAGGGCACCTGGGCGGGCACGCCCACCCGCCGCACGCCCGACCACAGCTCGACGAAGACGCACACGGCCAGCTGCGCCCAGGCGAGCCATACGAGGATGGCCAGCATGTCGAGCACCGTCTGGAAGCCGACCTGCTGGGTCAGCGCCTCCAGGGAGATGCTCTCCGGGAGCGGGTTGCCGAAGAATCTGATGAGCGCGTACGGCACGCCGCCCACGAGCCCGAGCAACGCGATGATCGACAGGATGCCGAGGACGACGTCCATCGCCGATCGCGACTGCACTCGCACTGGTTGTCTTGACATCCCTAATCGCCCGTTTCCGGTCCGGCCGACACCTCGGCCGACATGGTTCCTTCGTTGATCCCGATCACGCTGAGCAGGATCGCGTTCCACTTGATCTCGACGCTCACGTCGACCCGGTTGCCACCGGTGACGTTGCAGCGGGTCATCTGGGCCTTGGCCTCCTTGTGCGCGCCGACCACCCGGCGGGCCCGTCCGCACGCGGCGGCCTCGTCCCTGATGCGGATGTTGCCGGAGGCGCGCAGTTCGTCCTCGTCGATCGTGTCGGCCGCGGCCCTCGCGCCCTGTTCGGCGATGTCGCCTGCGCGCAGGCGGGCGTTCATCGCGGCGCCGCCGTCGACGAGCAGGCCCGCCAGCAGGAAGAGCGCCAGGGAGAAGATGACCACGAAGACGGCGGTGCTGCCGCGGTCGGGGCGTGCCGCCGTGGAGAACCGTCGCCGTACGGCTGACGCGAGCCGCGGCGTGTGGCGCCTCACTCGATCCTCCGGAACTGTTCCAGCGGCGCGACGGCCGTCGAGGTCATGCGCTTGGTGGCGGCGAAGCCGAACCCGGCCACCGCCCCCAGGTCGAGCGTGCAGCTCACCTCGACGTGCACCTCGCCGCCCTCGGTCCAGTTGGATCCGGCCAGGCTGACGCTCGGCCCCTTGCAGGAGCCGTTGGCCAGCGAGGCGCGTGCCGCGTCGGTGGCCGCCCGCTGGGCGCCGCCGTAGTCACGCTGCACGGAGGCGGCCCTGGCGGCGTCGCGGGCGGCGCCGTTGACCTCGCCCTGGTGCTCCACGATGACCGCCGCCCCTACCAGGAAGAGGATGAACAGCAGCAGCACCGGTGCGAGCAGCACGGTCTCGACGGCCATGGAGCCGCGTTCGCGGTTCACTGGCAGCCTCCCGAGCCGTTGTCGGGGCGGAAGCACTCGATCGGCCCGCCGAATTCCGAGGTGATCGTGAAGCTCATGCCGGGCAGCAGCGGCACGGCGGCCACGGCGTTGCCGCGCACGGTCACGCCGCGCTGGCTGCCGCGCTGCCAGGTGGTCACGGTCGCCTTCTCGAGCATCTGCGGGCCCATGTTGCGCAGGATGTCCTTGGCCCGCTTGGTGGCCGCAGCCTCCCATCCGGCCGCTTCGGCTCCGGCGGAGCGCGCCACCCGCGCACCTTCCCGGGCGGCGGCGTCGGCCACCTGGCGCCCGTGGAAGATCAGCGCGAACTGCACGATCAGCAGGATCACCACCAGGACGACCGGCATGATGATGGCCAGCTCGACCGTCGAGGCGCCGCGTTCGCGGGTGGGAGGGGAGGAGGCGGTCATGGCTACGGCTAGTCGCCGCCTTCTCCGCCGCCGAAACCCTGGGAGATCTCGGCCTGCTTGCCTTCGACCAGGCCCTTGATCACCACGGCCAGGCCCATCGCCACGCCGGCGATGATGGCCGTGATGATCACCCATTCGACCGCGGAGGCGCCGCGGCTGGGAGCGTTGCGTGCGCGCTCCATGCGCACGCCGAGCATGGCCCTCAGGTAGACGACGAGAGGTGAGTTCACTGGGACACGTCCCCTTTCATGATCCCAACATCTTCATAGCGGCTGGGAAGCTCAGGAAAATCAGGAAGCCGGCGCAGAGCAGCAGCTGCGCGACGAGCATGGACTGGGAGCGCTCGCCGGCCTGGCCCTCGACCTCGGCCAGTTCGCGGCGGCGCATGGTCTCGGCCCTGGCGGCGAGCGAATGGCGCACCTTGGCGCCGTCCTCGGCCACCAGCCCGAGCGCGGATGACAGGTCTCTGAGCTCGTCCAGGTCGACCTCCTCGCCCAGCTGGCCCAGGGCCTGCCAGGGGGTGATGCCGACGATGCGGGCGTTCGACAGGGCGTCGCGGACGCGCACCATCGCCCAGCCGTCGCCGATCGAGGAGGCCATCATGAGCGCCTCCGGCACGCCGCGCCCTCCGGCCAGGTTCATCGACACCAGGTCCAGGAACGCCCCGACGGCGTGCCTGAAGTCGCGGCGCTTGGCGGCTGCGTCCTTCTTGAGTTGCAGGTCGGGCAGCATGAAGAAGACCAGCGCGATGAGGAGCGCGCCCCAGACCGGGACGGTCAGGTTGAAGTCCCAGCCCATGAGGGAGACCCATCCGGCGACCAGCGGCGCCGACAGCAGGCCTGCGGCGCCGAGCAGGCACTTGGTGGCCAGGAAGCCGTCCCACGAGCGGCCGAGCAGGGCGAGGTCGGCGCGGGCCGAGCGCATCTCCCAGCCGCGGGCGGCGTAGAAGCGTCCGATCGACTCGCCCAGGCGCTGCTTGAACGGGCTGACCTCCTCGCGGGTGATCACGCTGATGGAGGAGGCGGCGGCCTCGCGGCGCAGCCCGTCGGTGGCCGACAGCCGCGCGGCCAGGCCGGGGCGCGCCGGGAAGAGGAACCGGGACAGGGCGAAGATCCCCAGCCCGATCAGGGCGCCTCCGAGCAGGGCCAAGGTCATCGTGCACCCACCTCCTCACCCGCGGGGGCGACCCGGGCCAGGAGCCGCTCGGGCTTGTTGTATTTGGCCAGCCGCCTCATCCACGCGAATCCCGCGCCGAAGAATCCGGCCACCACGAGCAGGACGACCTGCCCCAGCCACCCCTGGTACTCCTGGACGTACGAAGGGTTGAAGATCACCAGCAGGGCGGCGAATCCGATGGAGGCGCCCACCACGATCTGCATGGACCGCCGCGTTGAACGCCGCTCCGCCTCGACCTTGCGCCGCACGTCGAGTTCCTCGCGCGCCGACGACGCCAGCGCCGTGAGCACCTCGCGAAGGCCGGGGCCGCGCAGCTTGGCGTTGAGCACCAGCGCGGCGATGACCAGGTCGGCCGAGGGGTCGTCGAGGTCGTCGGCGAACCGGTGCAGCGCGTCGGGCAGGGCCACGCGCATGTGCAGCCGGTCGACCAGGGCCCGCAGGTGGGGCTGCAACGTCGGGGCGGCGGCGCGGATCGAGGCCGGGATGGCCTGCTCCAGGCCGGCGGCGCCGGCGATGGTGTCGCGCAGCGACTCGGTCCAGGCGGCCAGGGCCTCCAGGTTCTTCATCGCCACCCGCTCCTCGGCGGCGCCTCCCGCCAGGCCGTTCCAGCCGAGCACCAGCAGCCCGGAGCCGACGGCGATCACCGGCCAGCGGGTCAGGACCAGCACCACGACGCCGACCACGAGGGCCAGCCCCACCTTGGTCGAGAGGTTGCGCAGCTGCTCCTTGCGGTCGGCGGGCGTGGCGGCGCGCGTGCGCACCTCCGTGCCCCTGATGAACAAACCCAGCAGGAACAGCCCGCCGAAGATCAGCGCGCCTCCGACGATCGACATCATCAGGGTGCTCATCGCCAGCCGCCCCCGTATCCCGGGTGGTAACCGTGGTAGGCGAGCTCCTCGATGCACTGGATGGGCGCGTGCGGTACGGCGGCGCCGTCGGGTCCGGGCGCGAACACCTCCGACGACAGCACCCTGCCGTCGACGCCGGTGACCTCCCGGATCGACGACACGAACCGGCGCAACCGCCCGCCCTGGTGGTAGTCGTTGCGCTTGGTGATGAAGACGACGAAGTCGATGGCGCCCGCGATGAGCATGTGGGTGGCCTCGATCGGCAGCCGCTCCGAGGCCTGCAGCGCGTAGGTGGCGATCCTGTTGAACACCTCCATGGAGGAGTTGGCGTGGATCGTCGACAGCGAGCCGTCGTTGCCCTGCGTCATCGCGTTGAGCATGGTGACGATCTCGTCGCCGAGCACCTCGCCGACGATGACGCGGCTGGGGTTCATGCGCAGGGATCGCCTGACCAGCTCGGCCATGGTGATCTCGCCCTGGCCCTCGGCGTTGGGCAGGCGGTACTCGAAGGCGACCACGTTCGGGTGCAGCTCGGGGAACTGGTCCAGGCCCAGTTCCAGCGCGCGCTCGACGGTGATGAGCCGCTCGTTGACCGGGATCTCGTTGGCCAGGGCGCGCAGGAGTGTCGTCTTTCCCGCGTTGGTGGAGCCGGCGATCATGATGTTCTTGCGCGCGGCGATCGCGGAGGCCAGGAAGCGGCCCACCTCGGGGCTGACGGTGCCGTTGCCGATGAGGTCGGGCAGGAAGACCTTGCCCAGGCGGGCGCGCCGGATCGACAGCACGGGCCGTACGGCGACGTCCATGACCGCCGACAGTCGCGAGCCGTCGGGCAGGCGCAGGTCGAGCTGGGGGTTGGCGGTGTCGAAGGGGCGCGACGACAGGCCCGAGTAGGCGGCCAGGATCTGGATCAGCTCGACGAGCTCCTCGTCGGACTCGGCCACCGGCTCGCCGAGCTCTTCTCGGCCGTCGGCGTAGCTGATGAAGACCTTGTCGCAGCCGTTGATGTCGATGTTCTCGATCTCCTGGTTGTCCAGGAGCGGCTGGAGGCGGCCGACGCCGAAGAGGGCGGCGTGGATGCCGGCGGCGAGGGCCTCCTCCTCCTCGGCGTTGGGCGGGGTGCGGCCGATGCCGATCTCGTTGCGCGCGTGCTCTTCGAGGACCTGGGCGATGAGGGCGCGCGCGAACTGGCGCTCGTCCTCGCCGGTCATCGGGGCCAGGCCGTTGGCGGCGTCGAGCCGGCGCTGGGTGGCCAGCCGGTCGCCGACCTCCTGGCGGAAACGTTTGACGAGCCCGTGGTCGATCATCGGGGCATCGCCACCCTCGCCAGGTGCCCGGTCAGGGTGGTGGCCAGCTCGCGGGTGGAGCGGATGAGCAGGGTGCGGTCGAGGCGCCCGCCCCACTCGCCGCGCAGCAGCTCGGCGCCCTTGACGTCGTGGGCGAGCCCGCCCAGGACGACGTTCTCGTTCATCCCGGCTCCGGAGAGCACGCGGCGCACCTCTCCGATCGCCCTGCCGTACTGCTTGGGTTCGGCCACCACGACCACGCCGAGCGGCGGTACGGCACGCGTGCGCTCGCCGAGCGCGGCGCCGAGCGAGGTGATCCTGTCGCGCAGGTGCGCGACCTGGTCCAGTTGCGGCCGGACGAGCAGGACGATCATGTCGCAGGCGGCGAGCAGCCCGTTGAGCGGCTGATAGGCGCCGAGCCTGCCGCAGTCGAGCACCACGTCGGTGTCGGGCAGGCCGCGCAGCGCCTGCGCCAGCGGGTCCCACAACCAGGTCAGGCCGGAGGCCTGCTCGGAGGCGGTGAGGCCGAGCAGCACATCGAGGCCGCCGATGAGGCGCTGGGTGTGCTCGCCGATCTGCTGGGGTCCCAGGCCCTTGCGCGCGGCGGCGCCGAGGGACAGCAGGCCCTGGGCGGGGTTGAGCGCGTGACCGTGTTCACCGGGCAGCCGGTAGGCCAGGTCGCCCCCCGCGGGGTCGCATTCGACCAGCATCGCCTGGCGCGGCCAGACGGCGGCCAGCGCGGTCGCCGCGGTGGTCACTCCGGGCGCGCCCTTGTCGGCGGCCAGTGCGATGAGCGCCATGGGTCACCCGCTCTCGGTGGCCGACGGGCTGGCGGTGGGCTTGGTCGACTGCTTGGGCTCCTTGGTGGGCTTCGTGGTCGGCTCGATCGGGTCCTCGGTGGTGGAGTCCGAGGGCTGCGGGGTCGGGGTGACCGCGGGCTGGCCCTGGCTGCCGTTGCCGCCGGGCAGGTAGGCCAGGGCGATGCGGCCGGCCGAGGCGGCGGCGGAGACGTTGGCCGCCGCGGCCTTGTCGATGACCACGTCGACGAGGACGTTGCCGCTCTCCGGGCTGGTGACGGACTGGACCAGGGCGCGGTCGGCCAGCACCTTGCCGGTCCCGGCCGTGCCCTCCTCGCCGGAGACGTAGATGACCTGCACCCGCTGCCCCGCGTTGATCATCGCGGGGACCTGGCCGGCCTTGAGCGAGAGGCCGACCACGGCCTTGCCGGCCACGAGCCCCTCGGGCGAGTCCATGGTGAGGGCCTCGGTGAGCAGGGTGCCCGAGGGGATGCCGTACCTGGCGTACTTCTGCTGGGCCAGGTCGATCTGGCCGGCCGGGATGTACTGCACGTCCATGTCCTTGGGCACGTCGACCTCGACGAAGTCGCCCTGCTGGAAGCGCTGGCCGGCGGGGACGTCCCTGGCGAGCTTCAGCACGGGGACGCGGTTGCCCATCTGCAGGACGAGGTAGGCGGTGAGCAGGGCGCCGCCCACGATCAGCAGGACCGCGAGGGCGGCGAGGGCAGGCTTGCGCTCGCGCGGGGCGGAGGGCAGTCGGCGGCTCGCGGCAGGCTGGGAGGCAATTCCTTGATCAGCCAAGCGCTGCGCCTCGGGCCTGCGGAAGGACTGCTCGGTGGCCTTCATCTACAGGGGCTCCAGAATTGAGGGGACGCTGGTGACGAATTCCGACAATACCGAGCCGAAGCGTGTCAAGTCACACCGACCACAGAAACACCCTCAGCCACGAGAGTGACGGAATCGTGAACGTTTCCGAAAGATCGGCCGTGGCACGTTCCATGGCGATAGCGTCGCAAAAGTTATGAAAGTGACACGACATGACTGAGTTCGTGGGGCTCAATCCAGGCGCCGCGACCAAGCTGGCCACCGCACTCAAAACGGCCGCGGAATCCGCGGGTCCGCTCAAGGGAGCGCTGTCGGGAGGCATCGCGGAAGCGGGCGCCGCCTTCCCCAGCGGAGCGAGGGGGGCCGAGCAGATCGGCCAGTGCGGAACCTTCCTCAGCGACTCCGAGCGCGACCTGAAATGGCGGATCCAGACCATCCAGTCCGTGCCGGGCGCGCGGCGGGTGCGCGACGACTTCCGGGTGGCCGACTTCCCCTATTCCAGCGCCGACGCGGCCAAGCGGGCGGGCGAGGACGAGGCGCAGAAGCTCAAGGACGCGTGGGCGGCCTACGAGAAGGACCCGCGCATGAGCAACTTCGACGAGATGCTCAAGCTGCTCAAGAGCGACCAGATGAAGGACCCCGCCTTCGCCGCGGGCTTCCTGAACAAGCTGGGCCACAAGGCCTACGGCGACATCATGGCCAAGTGGATGGAGTACAACAAGGACCCCTACGGCAAGGGCCTGACGCCCAAGGAGCTGGAGGAGTTCAAGAAGGAGCTCGGCCCGCTGGTCGACGCCTTCGCCGCCGCTGACGCCGCCGGGCTCGTGCCCGACCTGCGCAAGCACATGCTGACCACGCCCGGACCCGACGTGATGACGGCGCTGCTGGCCGCCGCCCCGCAGTCCAAGGAGTTCATCGTCGAGGCGGGCAAGTACCTGGCCTCGGCGGTCACCGGTCACACGGGACCGGAGGACAACTGGCGGCTGTACTGGTTCTTCAAGGCGCTCGACGAGAACCCCGAGGCCTTCCAGGCGCTCCTGGCCACCGACCAGACGACCGCCGACCGGCTGCTGCAGCCAGCGGTCCTGGAGGAGGGCCGCCCGCCGGGCCTGGACGCCCTGGTCAGCGGCGCGATCGCCAAGGCGCTCACGGGCGGTCTGCCGGGCCCCGAGCGGCGCAAGGCACTCGCCCACGCGGCCGCCGCCTACACCGACTCCTTCGGCAAGGACCCCGTCCTCAAGAAGGCTCTCGCCGACGCCCTCAACACCGAGCTCGGCGACCCGAAGACGGGCAGGGAGGCCTTCCAGACACTCGCCAAGGCCCTGTCCGCGCGCGGGCTCAAGCCCGAGGCGCTCGACGACGCCGAGATCAACGCGATCGTCGCCAAGCACGCCGCCACCTGGCTGCCGGAGATCGCCGCGCTCACCGCCTCGCGCAACGACAAGGAGCTCGGCTACCTCAACCCCGGCAAGGGCTGGGACAACCTGAGCGAGAAGGACCTGACCAACCTCATCGCCGGGATCTTCCAGCGCCCCGAGGGCCGCCAGACCCTCTCGGACGGCATGCGCCTGCTCACCGGCTCGCTCGACATGGGCGGCGGCGACCTCAACAACCCCGAGGACCGCAAGAAGTTCACCCTGGCCATGGCGCAGCTGGGCGCCCTGGGCAGCCTGATGGTCGGTGCCGTGCACGACATCGACCTCAGCGAGGAGGAGCGCCGCAAGATCGTCGTCGAGACGCTCATCCTGCCGATCGACCTGACCATCGGCCGCCTGGGCAAGCTGGTGCCGGGCGAGGTCTCCAGCACGATCTGGAAGAACCTCCTGGAGGAGCGGCTCAAGTGGCCCGTCGCGGGCAACCTGGCCAAGACCCTCGACAAGGAGGACAACTTCTTCCAGAAGCTGCCCATCATCGGCGGGCTGTTCGGCGGCAACGAGAACGGCGAGGCCAGCGATCTGGTCATCGAGCTGTCGGAGGAGCACATGAAGGCCTACGAGGACCGGCTCAAGGCCGCCGGCGCGCCCCCGCTCAGTCCCGAGGACCGGGTGCTGCTCAAGAACGCCGTCCAGGGCTTCTACACCGAGGCCGTGGTCGAGGCACTGAAGAAGCGCGGAGGCTGAGCGTGGGTGACAAGGCGGCCCAGGCGGCGGCCAAGGAGGAGCTGGCCAAGAAGTTCGACCGCTGGGCGGGGGAGGTCGAGGGTCTGCTGAAGGAGATCACCACGACGCCCTCGGGCGGGCGGGAGATCTGGACGGGCCCGGCGGCCGACCGGTTCAACGGCACGCTCAAGACGCAGCGGAACAACCTCAGCGACCTGGGCTCGGCGTGCCGTACGACGGCGGAGAACCTCCGTCGTGAGGCCCGTGAACTGCGAGAGTCCGACAAATGATCGTAAGGTGTCCTTCGTGCCTCCTCCAGACAGAGACAGCGGCGGCGAGTTCGCAGGCATCGACCCGGTCCAGCTGAAGGGCATGATCGGGGACCTCGACGACGTCACGTCACTGATCAACGAGAAGATGTCCAACCTCGACCGCGACTTCGGTCGGGCCGGGCTCGGCACCAAGCACATCACCACGCTGAAGGGCGTCTCCGACTGGATCCGCGGAGAGCTGCCCATGCTGCGGCGCCGCCACTCCATGACCGAGCAGATCTCCAAGGAACAGGGCGTCCACGGGTTCACCGGCTCGATGGTCCAGTCGGAGTGGGAGGGCCACTTCAAGACGAAGGAGGAGGCCCAGGCCAAGGCGAAGGAGCTGGCGGGAAAGTACAAGCACCCGGCGGAGTTCCCCGACGACGTCTGGGAGCAGATCCGGAAATATCAATTCGACCCGGACTTCGCCGAGACCTTCGCCAAGGAGCTCGGCCCGGAAAAGCTCCAGCTCCTCGCCGCGCGGACCAAGAGCCCCGACGCCTGGGGCGACGACGAGAAGGCGACGGAGGGCCGCTTCTCCGCCCTGGCCAACATCCTGGCCGTGGCCAGCCACCGGGGCGTCATCGACGACAAGTGGGTGGAGAAGATGGGCCTCCCCCTCATGGCCGACCTGATGATGCACGGCACCTGGAACACCCAGACCCTCGTCCGCATCGGCAACCAGGCGCTCAAGAGCATGCAGCTCGGCGGCGGCAACGTCATCACCGCCAGGATCCTCGACGCCGTCGCCCGCAACCCGATCGCCGCCCACGAGCTCTACAAGACCAACTTCGAGCTCATCAACAACATGGCGTACGGCAAGCACATCGGGTGGATCAATACCAAGAACCCCCAGCTCGGCGACCCCCTGGGCCGCTTCATGAAGGCCGCCACGGTCGAGGCCGCCGACGTGTTCGAGCGCATGAACCCCGGCGCCAAGAACCCCGCCGACGAGCTGGTGCTCAAGCTCTTCGAGGAAGTGGCCAAGCACAAGGACGAACGATTCCCGTTCGCGGGCGTCGAGGACGCCTTCATCGAGATCGTCCAGCGCTTCTTCACGGGCACCTACACCGAGGACCTGCTCCCCGAGGGCGGCCTGACCTGGTACCAGTCGGTCCAGCTGGTCGCCGACCTGGTGGGCATCTTCGACCCGACGCCCATCTCCGACGGCGTCTCGGGCCTGATGTCGCTCGGCGAGGGCGACTGGAAGGGCGCCATGCTCTCCATGGCGGCGATGATCCCCTACTTCGGGGACGCCGCCGCCAAGCCGATCAAGACCTTCATGACGCTGGTGAAGGCCTTCCCGGCACTCAAGATCTTCTTCAAGGTGCCCGACGACGTCGCCACCGACGCCAACAAGCTCAAGGCCTACGTCAACGTCATCACCGAGGGCTTCGACAACCTCAAGAACACCCTCAAGAACGTCGACCTGAAGAACCCCGGCAAGGTCATGGACGCCCTCGGCGTCGTCAACCGCCTCCACACCGACGCGGCCAAGATCTACGCCAAGTACCCCAAGTGGGCGGAGCGGGCCAAGAAGCTGGGCCTGCCCACCGACGGACCGGTACCGTTCGTGCCACCGAAGAACTGGGACCCCAACCGCGCCAACGCGGGAAGCGGCATCACCGACGCCTTCGGCAACGTGTGGCAGCGCGGCAAGCAGCACGGCCGCGGCCAGAACAACGTCGGCAAGGAATGGGACGTGCAGGTCAAGAAGGACGGCGGCCTGGCCAAGCTCACCGCCGACGGCAAACATCTCAACGTCGAATGGGAGACCGGGCGGGTGGGCAACTGATGGGCAGGCAGGTGACGATCACGCTGAACGTGGCGGCGCCCGGCCGGAACGAGGTCGAGCGGCTCGCCGCCCCGATCCTGGAGCGGCTCGGGGGCCACGGCGAGGTGTCCGCCGAGCCGTACTGGAAGATCGAGGGCACCTGGATGGTGACGGCCGACCTGGGCGTGCGCGAGGGCGACTCGGTGACGCTGGTCGGCCAGGTGCTCGGCCTGCTCGGGGTTCAGGCGCCGGTCGAGGGCGACGCCGACGTGGCCGACGCGACGTGGTTCGACGACGAGACCCCCTTCGAGGGCGTCGACTGGATCTCCGTCTCCGCCAGCCATCCCGGCCAGGTGGAGGCCGAGATCGAGGAGCTCGTCCCCCTGCCCCCTGACCCGCCTCTCAGCGAGGAAGAGGTCGACGTCCTGATGACCAAGCTGCGAGGTGACGACGATGGCCGAGGTTGACAACCCCAAGTGGGAGTACCTGAAGAACCTCCTGGACAAGGTGCACGCCATCCAGGGCGCCATGGACAAGAAGCTGAACAAGCCGGCCAACGCCATGGACAGCGGCAAGGTGTGGACCAGCAAGACGGCCACGGAGTGGAAGGGCCACCTGCACGACCGGGTCAAGGCCTACAACGGCGCTGTCGGCGCGCTCGACGACGAGGTGTCGGCGATGTTGTCGGCCACGCCGCGCAAGTGCTCACAGGAGGAGGCCGACCGCTGGCACCAGCAGGTCAACTCCTATAACCGCACCTCGAGGTACTGATGGCTCCCGAGCCCCAGGGCGGCGAGTTCGCGGGCATCGATCCGGTCCAGCTCAAGGCCATGATCGGTGATCTCGACGACGTCAAGTCGCTGATCAACGAGAAGACGTCCAACCTCGACCGCGACTTCGGCCGCGCCGGGCTCGGCACCAAGCACATCACCACGCTGAGGACCGTCTCCGACTGGATCTACGGCGAGCTGCCGATGTTACGCAGGCGCCAGTCGATGACCGAGCAGATCTCCAAGGAGCACGGCGTCCACGGCTTCACCGGGTCGATGGTGGAGTCGGAGTGGACGGGCCACTTCAAGAGCAAGGAGGAGGCCCAGGCCAAGGCGAAGGAGCTGGCGGCCAAGTACGAGCATCCAGGGGAGTTCCCGGCCGATGTCTGGGAGCAGATCCGCAAATATCAGTTCGACCCGGACTTCGCCGAGGCCTTCGCCAAAGAGCTCGGCCCCGACAAGATCGGCTGGCTGGCCGGGCGGGCCAAGAACCCCGACTCGTGGGGCGACGACGACGAGGACACCGAAGGCCGCTTCACCGCCATCGCCAACATCCTGGCCGTGGCCAGCCACCGCGGCGTGATCAACGACGACTGGCTGAAGAAGTTCGACCCCATGGGCCGGGGCACCGACTACAACATGCTCGCCGACCTGATGATGCACGGCACCTGGAACAAGGAGACGGTCGTCAAGATCGTCAACGGCGGGATCAAGGACGGCGCCCAGAACTACACGACCGCCAAGCTCCTCGACGCCGCCGCGCGCAACCCGTTCGCGGCCACGCAGATCTACGCCGACAACTTCGACCGCATCAGCGCGATGGTGTCGGGCGACGCCTGGGGCTGGGTGCAGATCAAGGACGACAAGCTCGTCGGCCCGCTGTCGCGCTTCGTCAACGCGGCCACGCTCGAGTCGCAGCAGAACTACGAGCGCATGAACCCCAACGGGCCCAACCCGGCCGAGGACCTGATGGGCCGGGTGCTCGGGCTCACCCAGACCAAGCGCGGCTTCACCAGCCCGCACGGCGACCTCCAGAAGACCCTGGAGACGATCGTCAACGACTGGGCGGACAAGCTGACGGTCCCCAACCCCGAGACGCTCGACGGCGCCACCTACAGCCCGGCGAGCCAGCCGCCGCTCGACCCCAAGCTGCCGGTCGACTGGGAGCAGGTGTCGCAGGGCGGCGTGGGCGACTGCTGGTTCCTCGCCGGAGTCATCGGCGAGCTCAAGCGCGACCCGAACTTCCTGTCCAAGCGCATGGTGCTCAACCCCGACGGCTCCTACACCGTCACGTTCTTCCGCGACGGCAAGCCGGTGAAGGTCAGGGTCGACGGCTCGACGCTGGACTCGGGTGTGGAGCCGCCCCTGGTCAACATCTACGAGAAGGCCTTCGCCCAGTTCCGCGGCAACGGGCGCTACCGCGGCATCGAGGGCGACTCGGAGTACATCCCCGACGTCGGCGAGGCCTTCTCCCCCAACCGGTGGCGCGACGGTCACGTCCTGCGCCCGTGGGAGGACATCAACGGCAAGGACCGGCCGATGATGGACGCGGAGGACATCACCTACGACAAGCTGAAGGACCTGGTCGACAAGAAGGTGCCGATGACGATGAGCGTGCCTCACGGCTACGACCTCGACAACCGCACAGGACCGGGCGACAAGCTGGTCGCCGACCACGTCTACGTCATCGAGAAGGTCTTCAAGGACCCCAGCGGCAAGGAGATGGTCCTGCTGTCCAACCCCTGGGGCCCCGGGGCCAGCGCGGCGCAGAAGGTCGAGATCCCCCTGGAGTGGATCCAGGACCGCGTCACAGGCACCCTGCCGCTCCTGGAGCGGGTCGAGGTCAGCGGGGAGGAACGATGAAGTGGCGCCTGATCGGGATCGCGGGGATCGTGCTGGTCGTGGCCGCGGCGGTGGCGGGCGTGATGGCGTGGAACGAACGCCCGCCCGCCCCGGCCCAGGGCCTCGTACGGCTCGCCCTGCCGCGCTCGTCGGGCCTGCCGCCGATCCAGCACGCCTATCCCGGCGGCGCGGTCTCGCTCAACGCCGTGCTCGGCGATGACGAGGTCTTCATCGGCCTGCCCAATCCCGGCAGGGAGGTGACGGTGCGCAAGGGCCAGACGATCGAGATCCCCGGAGGGACCCTGACCCTCGTGGAGATCTGGAACGTCTGGCAACGCGCCCACGACGCCGTGGACGTCAGGATCGCTTCGGGTTGAGCAGGTCCGTGGCCGCCTTGTCGAGCCGCTCCGCCTCGTCGCGGATCTTGCCCGCGGTCTCGGAGCAGCGGGTGCGCCACGTGCCGATCTCGCCGCGCACCCGGTCGGTCAGCGGGCCCGACCAGTCCATCTTGCCCGCGTAGTCGCGTACCTCGTCGACCAGCTTCTCCACATGGTCGGCGAAGTCGCGCAGCTTCTTCGCCTTGCCCTGCATCTCCTCGACTTCGGGAGGTGGCATATGTGAATCACCTACTTCCTGACTTTTGTTGACATATACAGTGGCACGTCATGGGAGACCGCGGCTTCAAACCAGACCAACTGGAGAGACTGGCGGGCATGATGGGCCGGCTGAGCACCTCGGCCGACGAAGCCTTCAAACAAGCCAGTTCGCTGGGCGTGACCCCCCAGATGTCGGCGCTGCGCGAGCTGCCGGGCTGGGCCCAGAAGCAGGACCCCGACCTGCGCAAGCGGGCGGCGCTGCTCCGGCTGCAGACCGGCGATCCCTTCGCCGGGCTGGCCTGGGCGGGCTTCTCCCCCCTCGAGATCTCCGCCAACGGCGACAAGCTCGACCCCACCACGCTGGTCTACGTCAACACCGTCGCCGCCTGGGCGGCCCAGAACGGCAAGACGGACCTGAGCCGCAAGCCGGGCGAGGGCATCGACGACTACCTCAAGCGGCTGGAGGCGGCGGCGGTCGCCAAGGTCATCCCGGCGCTGGAGCCGCACCAGGAGACCGTGGCCAAGGTGCTGAAGGTCTTCGGCGACGCGCGAGGGGTGGCCACGGCCACGCCGATCGTCACCGCCCAGAGCGCCGCGCTGCTGCGCCTGATGGCCAACAACAAGGCCTGGCAGCCGCTCATCAACAAGCTCACCGGCGGCCGGTGGACGATCCAGACCAGGTCGGCGACCGCTCCCGGCACCTACCTGAGCACGCTGACCCGCAAGCTCTTCATGAAGAGCCAGCTCTACCGCGACTACGTCGCGATGTTGCCCGAGTACGCCGAGATGGACCGGGTCGGCCAGGCCACCAACGCGGGCCGGGCCCTGCTCGGCGCCCGCGTGAACAACTTCATCAACCTGACCTTCGGCAACAACAACCTGGTCAAGGCGCTGGAGATCAGCACCCACTCCGGGCAGACGGCCACCCTGGCCGGGCAGGCCAACCTCTTCAAGGTCTGGGCGGCCACCGCCGACCCCAAGAAGCTCGAGGCCGCCGCGGCCATCCTGAAGGCCGACCCGTCGAAGCTGACCCGCATGGGCGTGCTCGCCAAGAGCGCGGGCGGCCTGCGCATGCTGGGCGTCGCGGGCGGCGTGGCCTCCACCCTGTATTCGGGCGCGAACGTCATCTCGCAGGGCAACCCGGTCGACGCGTTCAAGCGCAAGGGCGCGGGGTACGTCGCCGATGTCGCCGAGCTGGGCTTCAACGCCTCCCTGACCGCCGCCATGATCGCGCCCAACCCGATCACGATCGGCGCCACCGTGGTCTTCGGCGCCGTCTACGTGGGCGCCAAGGTGGTGGAACACTGGGATGACATCAAGGAGGGCGCCGGCAAGGTGGTCGACAAGGCCAAGGATCTCGTCAAGTCACTCAACCCGTTCGACTAAGGATCGCGCAGATGCCTTCGCATGACAGTGCCCGTGACCGTTTCCGCCTGGCCCAGGCGCATCTGGGCGTGCTCGGCTGCCTGTACTCCGGTGAGGCGGTCCCCGCCGAGCTCCGCGAGGCGCACCTGGAGCTGCGCGAGGCGGGGTTCCTGGCCGACGACGACAGCGCCATGCCCGAGCTCGCCCCGCTGGTGAGCGCCCTGGCCGAGCCCGTCATGGTGGTCAACATCGAGGTCACCGGACCCGAGGGCATCACGGGCAACGGCGCGATCGTCGGCAACGACTCCTGCTACGTCTACGAGACCTGGCCGGGAGAGATCGAGTCCGAATACGTCCCGACCGACCTGTCCACGCTGGTCTGGTCGCTGGCCCGCGTGGTGGGCCTGCGCGAGCGCGACGCCAAGCCGCCGCAGGCGCCGGTCATCCACACCACCATGGCCGCGATGGACGCCGGCTTCGCCGAGCTGGGCCGACTCAACACCGACAGCACCAGCGAGGCGGCCGAGCCCGTGGGGGCCGCCATCGCGGAGGCGAGCGGGCTGGCCGACCCCGAGCTGACGATCCTGACCCACCTGCTGCTGCAGCTGACCGGCAACTGGCGCATCACCGTGGCCTGGCCCAACGCCGAGGGCAAGGGCACCGACGTGCACGGCATGGCGGTGCTCGACTGCGGTCCGCTGGGCTACTGGGTGCGCGAGCGTCCCGCCGAGCCGATCCTGCCCGGCCAGGTGACCCCCGACAGCGAGCTGCGCCTGGTCTTCGCCGACGCGCGCGAGCTCTGGGACCGGATCGTCAACCTGATCCCCGACGAGCCGCCGTCGTCGTGATCGTCCTGAACCGCAGCGTCCCGCCGGGGGCGGTCATCGTGCTGTCCGGTACGGCGCAGCCGTACGGATCCATCGAGGTCACCGTGGCCAAGCGTCCGCGCGTGGCCACCCTCGAATGCCCAGGGCTGCCCAGGGCGGTGCTCAGCCATCCCGACACCTCCAGGGAGGGCCGGGTGCCGCTCGACGAGCGCACGACGCTGACGGTCGGCGAGCTGCGGGCGGTCGTGACGCAGGGGCGCGGGCTGGCCAAGAAGGACCGGGCGCTGAAGATCTCGATGGGCGGCCGCGACTACACCTACCTGGCGACGGGCGCCAACGTGGAGGAGCTGGCCGGCCTGGTGCGCTCGCACGCTCCCCTGGGCAGCACCACCACGGTGACGGTGTCGCCGGAGGCCGGGCCGTACGAGGTCGCGCTGGCCCTGATCCTGCTGGGAGCGGACACCAATCCTCTTACTCTGACAAGAAGCGCCATTTCCGGCGTAGTCGGTTTCCTGCAGACAGGTCAGGGCGAAGCATAAGCTTTGGTCCCATGATGCGCATCTCCCTCACGGCGCTCACCCGTAACGGCCCGCGCGACGTGGTCGCCCAGGCCGACGACACGGTCACCGCCGGGCGCTTCGCCGAGGTGCTGGGCGAGTCGCTCGGCGAGCCACGCGCCCAGGTCGTCGCCCACCCCGCCTGGGCCAGCGGCCCGCTGCACCAGCGGGCCGGGCACCTGGGCGGGCTGTGGGTCAACGGCCGGCCCGTCGACCCGTCGACGCCCGCCGGGCAGGTGCTGCGCGACGGCGACATCGTCGCCTTCGACCCGGCGGCCGCGGCCGCCACGCACCGGGGCGAGCCCAGCGGCGCGGTCGAGTTGCGCGTCTCCAGCGGCCCGGCGGCCGGAGCCGTGCACCGGCTCGGCTTCGGCACCTACTCCGTGGGCACCTCGCCCGGCTGCTCGGTGCAGCTGCCCGACCAGAACACCGCACCGCACGCCTTCTCGGTGCACGTGACGGTGCACGAGGCCATGGTCGAGCCCGCTCCCGGCGCCTTCGTGCTGCTGGAGGGCCGGCAGCTGACCGGTCCCGAACGATGGACCCCCGGGCAGGTGCTCATCACGGGAGCCAGCGTCCTGACGCTCATGCTGCCGCAGAACCCCGACGCGCACCTGACGCCGATCGAGAGCGGGCTGGCCTACAACCGGCCGCCGCGGCTGAGCCAGCCGCCGCGCACCAAGCCCATCGAGGTGCCGATCGAGCCGCAGCGCCCCACCCACCAGCGCCTGCAGCTCCTGACGAGCGTGCTGTTCGGCATCGGCGGCGTCGTGATGGCCATCGCCTTCGGCCAGCCGCTCTTCCTGCTCATGGCGCTGCTGACGCCGCTGACCATGGTCGGTCAGTGGTACAGCGACCGCCGCCACGGCAAGCGTAGCCACAAGCAGGCGATGAAGGAGTTCCGCCTCAACCGCGACACCTTCGCCCAGGCGCTCGAACTCCTGCGCCTCGACGACCAGGGCGAACGCCGGGCCCAGCTTCCTGACCCGGCCGAGACCCTGCTGACCGCCACCGGCCCGCGACGCAGGTTGTGGGAGCGCCGCAGCCACGACGCCGACACGCTCCACCTGCGGGTGGGCGTGGCCGACCAGCCCTCGCTCATCGAGCTGATCGTCGAGCACGGCAGCAACGCCTCCGACCGGGAACTGCCCTCGGTGCCGGTCTCGCATGCCGTACCCCTGGCCGTGCCGATGCCGCAGGTCGGCGTGCTGGGCCTGACCGGCGCGCGCCAGACCTCCCGGGCGCTCGGCCGCTGGCTGGTGGCCCAGGCCGCCGCCCTGCACAGCCCGCGCGACCTGGCCATCGTGGTGCTGTCGGCCGACCACGAGGGAGAGGCGAGCTGGAACTGGGTTCGCTGGCTCCCGCACGCCACCCCGCACGAGGGCGAGGAGTGCCTGTCGCTGGTCGGCGCCGATCCCGAGTCGGCGGCCAGGCGGGCGGTCGAACTGGTCAACAAGATCCAGGCGCGGCGGGCCAGCAAGAAGTCGAACATGGACTTCGGCGGCTTCGGCGGGCTCAACGAGGACAAGCGCGCGTTCGCCGGATACGCCAGCGAGAAGCCGTACGACATCCTGGTCGTCCTCGACGGCGCGCGGGCCCTGCGCAGCCTGCCCGGCATGCCGCAGATCCTGCAGTTCGGCCCGACCGTCGGCGTCTACAGCATCTGCATCGACGACGACCAGCGCCTGCTGCCCGAGGAGTGCACCACGGTCGCCGTCTGCGATCTCGACAGGCCCGCGTTCGTCCGGCTCAGCGGCGCCATGCAGAGCGCGGAGGTCATCGCCGACCAGGTCAACAGCCCCTGGTGCGACCGCTTCGGCCGGGCGCTCGCCCCGCTTCGGGACGTGAGCCGCGAGGACGCCGACTCCGCCATCCCCACCTCGGCCAGGCTCCTCGACCTGCTGGGCATGCCCGACCCCGCCCCCGAGCAGATCGCCTCCTACTGGTCGCGCGGGCGCACCACCAGGGTGCCGATCGGCATCGGCGCCGACGGGCCCTACACCCTCGACCTGCGCCTGGACGGCCCGCACGGCCTCGTCGCCGGCACCACCGGCGCCGGCAAGTCGGAGCTACTGCAGTCGTTCATCGCCTCGCTGGCCGTGCACAACCGGCCCGACGAGATGAACTTCGTGCTCATCGACTACAAGGGCGGCTCGGCCTTCAAGGACTGCGCCAAGCTGCCGCACACGGTCGGCATGGTCAGCGATCTCGACGGCCACCTCACCGAGCGCGCCCTGGAATCGCTGGCCGCCGAGCTCAAACGGCGCGAGCACATGCTGCTCAGGGCCGACGCCAAGGACGTCGAGGACTACAACGACTACCGCGACCAGGGCATGCCGCTGGAGCCCATGCCTCGGCTGATCCTGATTATCGACGAGTTCGCGGCCATGGTGCAGGAACTGCCCGACTTCATCGTCGGCCTCGTCGACATCGCCCGCCGGGGCCGGTCACTCGGCGTGCACCTGATCCTGGCCACCCAGCGCCCCGGCGGCGTGGTCACCCCCGACATCGCCGCCAACACCAACCTGCGCATCGCGCTGCGCGTCACCAGCAACGAGGAGTCCGCCGACGTGATCAACGCGCCGGTCGCGGCGCAGATCTCCAAGACCACCCCCGGCCGCTGCTACGTGCGCTCCGGCGCCTCCTCGCTGCACGCCGTGCAGTCGGCGCGCATCGGAGGCCGCCGCCCCGGCCAGGGCAAGGCCAAGACCGAGTTCATCGACATCAGCCCCATCACCTGGATCCGGCTCGGCTCCCCGCTCGACTCGCGCACGCAGGCCGAGGACGAGTCGCTGATGGAGACCGACCTGTCGGTGCTGGTCGAGGTGATCGGCCGCACGGCCCGCGCCATGGGCGTCTCCCAGCAGCGCAGCCCCTGGCTGGAGCCGCTGGCCGACACGCTCACCCTGGCCGAGCTGGAGCCGGCCGACACCTGGACCAAGCTGCCGATGGGCCTGGCCGACGTCCCCTCGCTGCAGATGCGCTCCACCGAGGTCTACGACCTGGCCGCCTCCGGCCACCTGCTGGTGTGCGGCTCTGCCCGTTCCGGACGCTCGACCGTGCTGCGTGCCCTGGCGGCCTCGGTCGCCGTCCAGGCTCCTCCGCGCGACGTGCACCTGTACGCGGTCGACTGCGGCAACAACGCCCTGCTCCCCCTGGTCGGCCTGCCGCACACCGGCGCCGTTGTCGGCCGTGACTCGCCCGACCGGCTCGGCCGCCTGACCGACCGGCTGCTCGGCGAGATCGCCAGGCGTCAGCAGTTGCTGGCCGGGCAGGGCTTCGCCGACCTGAGCGAGCAGCGGGCGGCCGTGCCGGAGCACGAGCGCCTGCCGTACCTGCTGGTGCTCTTCGACCGCTGGGAGGGCTTCTACGCGGCCTTCGAGTCCTACGACGGCGGCAAGCTGGTCGACCAGTGGCTGCAGATCCTGCAGGAAGGCGCGGGCGTCGGCGTCAAGGTGGTGATGTCGGGCGATCGCACCACCCTGGTCGGGCGCATCTCCACGCTCTTCGACGACCGCCTGGTGCTCAAGCTGTCGGACCCGGCCGACTACAGCTACGTGGGCATGCGCGCCAAGGACGTGCCCGACCACATGCCTCCCGGACGCGGCTTCCGCGCCGCGGCCGTGGTGCGCGAGGTCCAGGTCGGCCTGCTGGCCGCCGACGTGGCGGGCACGGCGCAGGTCGCCGCGCTGCACCAGCTCGGCAGGGAGGCCAAGCTGCGCTTCGGCGAGCTGGCGCGCCACCTGCGGCCTTTCCGCGTCGACGCGCTGCCGACCGGCGTCACCCTGGCCGAGGCGGTGGCGATGGCCGACGAGGCACTGCCTTCCGACGCGGTCGTGTTCGGCGTGGGCGGCGACTCGCTGGGCGTGCGCGCCTTCCGCGCGGAGGAGCACGGCCCGGCCCTCGTCGTGGCGGGGCCGCCCAAGAGCGGTCGCTCCACCACGCTCGTCACCATGGGCTCCTGGCTGGCCCAGCGGGGCTACTCGCTGGTCACCATCACGCCGCGCCGCTCGCCGGTGCGCGACCTGCCCGGCGCCTCCTTCAGCGGTGAGGCCTCACCCGACGAGGTCAAGCAGGCGCTGTCCGGCAAGCACGCGCTGCTGGTCGACGACATGGAACTGCTGGGCAACGACAGCGAGCTGGCCGAGTGGCTGACCGACTACGTGGGCGAGGTGCGCGACACCGGCAACCTGATCATCGGCGCGGGCAGCGTCGAGGACCTCGACTCCATGTATCGCGGTCCCGTCGTGGCCATGAAGAAGACGCGCAACGGGCTGCTCCTGCGGCCGACCTCCACCAGCCAGGGCGACCTGCTCGGGGTACGGCTGCCGCGCAGCCTGGCCACCGGCTCGGGACCGGCGGGTCGCGGGCTGATGGTGCTGGGCGGCATGTGGGAGCTGGTGCAGGTCGCGAGCGCCTAGCTCGCGGGCGGATACACCATCGGCTGGATGTAGACGTTGATCCGCCGCCGGTCGTCAGCAGGATCGGCGGCGGCCCTGCCGCGCTCGCGCCATCGTTCGATCAGGTCGTTGAAGTCGTCGTAGAACTGGCTCAGCTCGGCCGCGGTCAGCTCCATGGGGCCGTTGATGCTGGGCAGCGCCACGTCCTGCCACTCCTGCGGCAGGCTGTGCATGGCCTCCACCGAGCGCCGGTTGCGCTCGGCGGCGGCGTCGACCCACGCCAGCAGGGCGGCCCGCTGCGTGTGCTGCCCGACGGGGTCGCCGGCGAAGTCGGAGGGCGTCATCGACAGGCTGTCGGTCGGCACGAAGCGCCACCAGCGCTCGCGCTTGTCGCGCGCCAGCTCCGGCGCCTCGGCCACCAGCCCGTGCTGCCCCAGCTGCTGCAGGTGGTAGCTGACCGCCCCGACCGCCTCGCCCACGCGCGCGGCCAGCATGCCCACGGTCGCGGGCCCGATCTCGGCGACGGCCATGAGCAGGCGGATCCGGGTCGGATGGGCCATCGCCTTGAGCGTGCCCACGTCGTCGGGGCCGAGGTGCCGTCGCGTCTGCTCCACGGAGGAGATCCTATCGGGATACTTGTACAAGAGTTCTTGTACAACTTATCTTGTTGAACCATGCAGCCGTTGAGAAGGAATCTGCGCTTCCAGCTGTTCTGGGTGGGATCAGCCGCGTCGGAGCTCGGCTCGACGCTCTCCTGGCTCGCCTACCCCCTGCTCGTGCTGGCCCTGACCGGCTCCCCCACGCAGGCGGGCCTGGTCGGCGCGGTCGCCATGGGCGCCGAGATCATCTGCGGCATCCCCGCCGGAGCGCTGGTGGACCGGTGGGACCGCCGGCGCATCCTGCTCGGCACCGACCTGGTGCGCATGGCCGCCATGGCGAGCCTGGCGGTGGCCCTGCTGGCCGACGCACTAACCATGCCCCACCTGCTCGCCGTCGCCCTGGTCAACGGCGTGGCGAGCGCGCTGTTCTGGCCCGCGCACGGCGCCTCCCTGCGCTCCCTGGTGCCGAGCGAGCAACTGCCGACCGCCTACGCCCAGGAACAGACCCGCCAGCACGCCGCCGGCCTGGCCGGCCCGGCGCTGGGCGGCGTGCTGTTCTCCCTGGGACGCGCGATCCCGTTCCTCGTCGACGCCGTGACGTACCTGGTCTCGTTCGTCTGCGTCGCGTTCGCCCGGGTGCCCAGGCGCCCGGAGACGCCCGCGGAGCCGCAGAGCATGCGCGAGGGCATCGGCGAGGCGTTCCGCTGGTTGTGGGACCAGCCCGTGCTGCGGGCGGCCGCCGCGCTCGCCTTCGTGATCAACCTGGTGGTCAACGCGATGAAGCTGCCGATCATCGTGATGGTCGCCACCCCGGCGGACGTCGGCCTGGTGATGGCGGCCCTGGGCGTCGGAGGCCTCGCCGGGGCGGCCATCTCGGCCAGGCTGATGCGCCTGCTGCCCACCGGGCGGCTCATGCTCGCGGGCGTCTGGTTCCTGGCTGCCGTGCTGCCGTTCCTGGTGCTGCCGCTGGGCACCTACTGGGCAGCCGTGGTGCTGTTCTTCGCCATGCTGGCGGCGCCCGCGCTGAACATCGCGATCGAGGTCGAGATCGCCCGCACCGCGCCCGACCACATGCAGGGGCGGGTCCACGGCGTCATCGGCGTCGCCTTCGGAGGCGCCACGCCGCTCGCTCCCCTGCTCGGCGGCGTCCTCAGCCAGTACGCCGGCGCCGAGCCCGCGATCCTGATCCTGTGCGCGCCTCTGGCCCTGTGCGGCATCGCGGGCCTGTTCTCACCGGCCCTGCGCGCGAAGAGGGGCCTCCCTCGGCGGGAGGCCCCTCTTTCGGTATAGCTCAGGCGCCGGTCGCTGCCTGGATGGCTTCCTTGTTCTTGCGGATGCCGGTCTGGGCCTCCTCAAGGGCCTGCGACACCTTGTCGAAGGAGGACTTGTACGCCTCCCACGCGGACTTGAACTTCTCCGCGTTGGGACCGGACCACGAGGCCGGGATCTTGTTCGCCTCGGCGTCGAGCGCCTTCTTGGCGTCGAGGACCGTGCCCGCCTGGGTCTTGAAGGTCTGGGACATCTTGTCCATGTCCGCGATGACTCCACCGACCTTAGCGTCGCCCATGGATCTCCCCTTTACCGTCAGTCTCAGAGATAACAGCCATCACAATAGTCACAAATCCAGACATGGCGCAGTTATCCCCATAAAGACCGGGGTGCCGGGCGCGGGCACCCCGGTAGGTGGGTCGAGTCGTCAGCGGGTGGCGGACTCGATGTTGCCCCGGTAGGTGTTGATCACACGGGACGCTTCGGCGAGTTCCTCGGTCATACGCTGGAACGCCGCCCGATAGTTCTGCCAGGCACTGCCGAACCGGTCGGCGCCGGGCCCGGTCCAGGCGGTGCCGACCTTGGCAGCCTCCCGGTCGAGCGCGGCCATGGTGGCGCGTACGGTCTCCGACTGCTGGGTGAACTGCGTCGCCATCTGCTGCATTTCAGCGGGATTGCCACCGAGCAGGCTCTGGCTCATGCCGTACCTCCTGGATCGACGCTAGAAGCGCCCCAACGATAGGTCTCGGATCAAGGCATCGCCCGGCGATATAGCGAGCGGCTATGGTCTTCCAGAGGATTATTCGGATCTATGGGGAGCAACGGTGCGCGAGGTTGTGGTGACCGGCGGGGGCACGGGGATCGGCCTGGCGATCGCGAAGGCGTTCGCCGAGCTCGGTGACAGCGTGACCGTCACAGGACGCCGCGAGCACGTGCTGAAGGAGACGGGTTTCCCCTACGTCGCCTTCAACGCCGCCAGCCCCGTGGCGGTCAACGACGCGCTGGGCCGGCTGCCGGTGAAGGTCGACGTGCTCGTCAACAACGCGGGCGGCAACACCAACCTCGACAGGGCCGACTCCGACGACCTGATGGACGTCGCCGAGTCGTGGTGGGCCAATCTGAACGCCAACCTGCTGTCGGCGGTGCTGGTCACCAAGGCGCTCCAGCGCCGGATCGGCGACGGCGGCCGCATCATCTCCATCGGCTCGATCGCCGCGCGCGGCACCGGGTCGGGCTCGTACGGCGCGGCCAAGGCAGCCCTGGAGGCCTGGACCGCGGACGTGGCGGCCGAGCTGGGCCCCAGGGGTGTCACCGCCAACGTGATCTCCCCGGGTCTCATCGTGGAGACCGAGTTCTTCAAGGGACGCCTGACGGACGAGGGCATCAAGCGACGTGTCGAGGGCACTCGCAACGGCAGAGCGGGCACGCCGTCGGACGTGGCCGGCACCGCCGTCTTCCTCGCCTCGCCCGGCGCCCGGCATGTGACTGGACAGGTGGTCCACGTCAATGGTGGCGCTTACCTGGGTCGTTAGACTCGATCCGGGTCAATCGGGAAGGGAAGAACGTGCGTAAGGTTCTGATCGCGAATCGCGGCGAGATCGCCGTGCGGGTGGCCCGTGCCTGCAAGGACGCCGGGATCGCCAGCGTGGCCGTCTACGCCGACCAGGACCTGGACTCCCTGCACGCAAAGGTCGCCGACGAGGCGCACGCGCTGGGCGGCCAGTCTCCCGCCGAGACCTACCTCGACGTCGCCAAGCTGCTGAAGATCGCCCAGCAGACCGGGGCCGACGCCGTCCACCCCGGCTACGGCTTCCTGGCCGAGAACGCCGGGTTCGCCCAGGCGGTGATCGACGCCGGGCTGACCTGGATCGGCCCGCCGCCGAGCGCCATCGCGGCGCTGGGCGACAAGGTCCAGGCGCGGCACATCGCGCAGAAGGTGGGCGCGCCCCTGGTGGCAGGCACCAAGGACCCGGTGGCAGGCGCCGAGGAGGTGGTGGCCTTCGCCGAGGAGCACGGGCTGCCCATCGCCATCAAGGCGGCCTACGGCGGCGGCGGCCGAGGGCTGAAGGTGGCCAGGACGATCGAGGAGATCCCCGAGCTGTTCGACAGCGCGGTGCGCGAGGCGGTCACCGCCTTCGGCCGGGGCGAGTGCTTCGTGGAGCGCTACCTCGACAGGCCGCGCCACGTGGAGACCCAGTGCCTGGCCGACACCCACGGCAACGTGGTGGTGGTCAGCACCCGCGACTGCTCGCTGCAGCGCCGCCACCAGAAGCTGGTGGAGGAGGCGCCCGCGCCGTTCCTCAGCCAGGAGCAGCTCGACCTGCTCTACACCAGCTCCAAGGCCATCCTCAAGGAGGCCGGCTACGTGGGTGCGGGCACCTGCGAGTTCCTGGTCGGCCAGGACGGCACGATCTCCTTCCTGGAGGTCAACACCCGGCTGCAGGTCGAGCACCCGGTGACCGAGGAGGTGGCCGGCGTCGACCTGGTGCGCGAGATGTTCCGCGTCGCCGAGGGCGAGGAGCTCGGCTACGGCGACCCGCAGCTGCGCGGCCACTCGATCGAGTTCCGCATCAACGCCGAGGACGCCGGGCGCGGTTTCCTGCCCGCCCCCGGCACGCTGACCGCGATGCGCGCGCCGAGCGGCCCCGGGGTGCGCCTCGACTCCGGTTACGAGGCCGGGATGACCGTGCCGCAGACCTTCGACTCCCTGATCGCCAAGCTGATCGTCACCGGGCGCACGCGCGCGGAGGCGCTGGACCGCTCGCGCCGGGCGCTGGCCGAGTTCGAGATCGACGGCATGCCCACGGTCCTGCCCTTCCATCGCGCGATCGTCGAGGACCCCGCGTTCACCGGCGAGCCCTTCTCCGTGCATACCCGCTGGATCGAGACCGAGTTCGACAACACGATCGAGCCCTACGCGGGTGCGGTCGACGCCGCCGAGGCCGAGCCGCGCGAGCGGGTGACGGTCGAGGTGGGCGGCAAGCGGCTCGAGGTGGTTCTCCCGGCGGGCTTCGGCGTGGCCCGCGCCGCTCAGCCCTCAGCGAACAAGAGTCCCAAACGCGCGGCGCCCGGCGGCAGGAAATCCGGCGCCGTGAGCGGCGACGCCCTGGTCACGCCCATGCAGGGCACCATCGTGAAGGTGGTCGCCTCCGACGGCGACACCGTGGCCGAGGGTGACACGGTCGTGGTTCTCGAAGCGATGAAGATGGAGCAACCACTGACGGCGCACAAGTCCGGCACCATCACCGGCCTCGACGCGGCCGTCGGTCAGACCGTGACGGCTGGCGCGGCTATCTGCGAGATCAAGGACGTATAGCAGGTAAGTTCGGTAGAGGAGGAACTTTGCCGATCGCCGGTTCGTCCCTAAGGGCGAAGGAGGCTAGCTGCCGATGACCCACTCGCTGCGCCGGGCAGGGGCCGCGCTCGTTGCGCTGCTCGCCGGGCTGTTCGCTGTTCTCGCATTCCAACCAGCGGCCCACGCCGCCGCGCTTCCTGACGCCACCGCCGTGATGGCCGAATGGAAGTCGGGCGACCCGCTCTTCGTCGACTCAGGATCACCGCTCAGCAGTGACCAGCAGTCCGACATCACCAACGACTTCAAGGACGCCAGCTCCAAGATCTACGGTGTCGCCGTGGCCGACGGCGCCGCGACCGAGGCCGAGGCCGGCGCCTTCATCCAGACCCTGGGCAAGGAGCTCGACGCGGCCGGACGTCCCGACGCGACGATCGCCATGTTCGTCGGCACGCGGATGTACGCCGACTCGACGGTGGTCAACCAGGCCACCCTCAACCGCATCCAGGGCCTGGCCATCCAGAACGCCGGCGGCGACTTCGCCAAGGGCATCGCCGAGTGGACCGAGCGCGTCGACCTGGCCGCGGCGGGCAAGACCCGCTCGGCTCTGAGCTCGAACCCGGTCAGCGGCGGCGGTGGCGGTTCGGGCGTGCTGATCGCGCTCGGCGCGCTGGCCGTGGTCGGCGGCGGCGGCTACTTCCTCTACTCGCGCAACGCCAAGAAGAAGCGCCTGGAGCAGGAGGCGCGCGACCTGGCCGCGGTCAAGTCCACCGTGGAGGAGGACGTCACCAAGTTCGGTGAGGAGATCACCGCGCTCGACACCGACGTCACCCTTCAGGGCGAGGGCGGCCAGCACATCGGCGAGTGGCAGCAGGCCCTCGACTCCTACGAGCGGGCCAAGACCCAGCTCGCCGCGGTCACCAAGGCCGACCAGATCCGCGAGGTCACCCAGACGCTCGAGGACGGCCGCTACGCGCTGGCCGTGGTGAAGGCCAAGGTCGCCAACGAGCCGATCCCCGAGCGCCGCGCTCCCTGCTTCTTCAACCCGCAGCACGGCCCGTCCGTGCGCGACGTGCGCTGGGCCCCGCCCGGCGGCGCGGTGCGCGAGGTGCCGGCCTGCGCGATGGACGCCCAGGCGGTCGAGCAGGGCTTCGACCCGCAGCCGCGTGAGGTCATGGTCCACGGCCAGCGGGTGCCCTACTACAACGCGGGCCCGGCCTACCAGCCCTACGCCTACGGCTACTACGGCGGCTTCGGCGACGTCATGACCGGCATGTTCATCGGCACGATGATGGGCTCCATGATGTTCGGCGGCATGGGCATGGGCGGCTACGGAGCCGGCTATGCCGACGGCGCGGCGGCCGGCGACATGGGTGGCGGAGACTTCGGCGGCGACGCCGGCGGCTGGGGTGACTTCGGCGGCGGAGGCGACTTCGGCGGCGGAGACTTCGGCGGCGGCGACTGGTAAGCAGTCTCGCGGGAAGGGGTGCGTCCGACGGACGCGCCCCTTCTTTTTCGCCCACTTTCTCCGAAATTCCGTAGGATCGGAATTATGAAGAGAGCAATCGGCGCCCTGCTGATCGCGGCACTGGCCGTGCTGATCGCTCCCCGGCCGCCGAGCCCGGGTGACCGGCAGACCGGCGATCCCGCGCTGGCCCAGGCCGTACGGCAGGCGGCGCAGGACGGGCGGCACCGGGGCCTTTCCGTGGCGCTCATCGAGAACGGGCAGGTGCGCACCGCGGGGATCGGCACGAAGGAGGGCGAAATCCCGGTCGACGCGGCCACGCCGTACGAGATCGGCTCCGTCGCCAAGGCGATGACCGGCATGCTCCTGGCCGACTCGGGTATCGACCCGCGAACCAGGGTGCGCGAGCTGCTGCCGCACGTGCGGTGGGACGACCCGGCGGTCGGCGACGCCACGCTGGAGGAGCTGTCCTCGCACCGGGCGGGGCTGCCGCGCGACCGCGTGACGCCGCGGCTGCTGCTGGGCGGCTACCTGATGAACCTCACCGGCCGCTCCCCCTACGGCGAGACCTCACCCCAGGGCATGCTCGACAACGCCGCGGCCGTCTCGGCGGGCGAGAAGGGCGAGGTCAGCTACTCCAACCTCGGCGCGGCCCTGCTCGGGCAGGCCCTGGCCGCCGGGACCGGCACGAGCTACCCGCAGCTGCTCAAGTCCCGCCTGCTCGACCCGCTCGGCATGACCGCCACCGTGATCATCGAGCCCGACGACCCGCTGCCCGCCGGGCACGCGACCGGTTTCCGCGCCAACGGCCTGGTCATGGATCCGTGGCGCGACCACGGTTACGGCCCGGCGGGCGGCGCCGTCTGGTCCACCGCCGCCGACCTGGCCAAGCTCGTCAAGGCGACGATGGAAGGCAGCGCGCCCGGTTCCTCCGCCACCACGCCGCGCTTCACCGAGACCTCCACGCGCAAGGTCGGCTACGGCTGGTTCACCAGCGACCACGGCAAGCAGGTCACCTGGCACAACGGCGGCACCGGCGGCTTCCGCGCGTTCGTCGGCTTCGACCGGGCGGCGGGCCGGGGCGTGGTGGTGCTCGGCAACACCGACACCACCGTCGACCCGATCGGGCTGCGGCTGCTCGGCGCCGATCCCTCCGGCCGCGAGCCCGGGCCGCCGATCGTGCAGATCCTCGTCACGCTGGTGCTCGTCGTCAGCCCCGCCCTGTCGCTGCTGCCCTCGCGCAGGGGGCTCGACCGGCGCACGACGGCCTCCGACCTGCTGTGGTCGGTGCTCATGCTGATGACCGCCTGGGCGGTGGGCTCCTGGGAGGTGCTGCCGCCCGTGATCTGGGCGCTGGGCGTGGGGTTGCTGGCCTACGCGGCCATCGTGCCCTGGAGGCGCCTGCCGTACGACAGGGGCAGGCCCTGGAGGTGGGCGAGCGTGGCCGTGCCGGTGGCGCTGATCGTGCTCTACGCCCTCCTGTAGGTGAGCCGCGGCTGGAGCAGGGTCGAGGCGGGCACCTGGCGGCCTTCGAGCTTCTCCATCAGCAGCCGCACCGCCTCCCTGCCGACCTCCTCCGCGGGGATCAGGACCGAGGCCAGGCGGGCGCGGTCGGCGATGTCGTCGGGGCAGATCGCCACGACCTCCAGCTGCCGGTCGAGCTCGCGCAGGGTGGCCAGGACGTGCCCGACGGCCGCCTCGTTGTGCACCACCAGGCCGGTCACCTGCGGGTGGTCGGCCAGGAGTTGCTTGACGGTGACGCGGACGTCGTCGAAGCCCTCCTCGCAGGGCAGCGCGACGCCGGACAGGCCGCGCGCCTCGATCGCGTCGGCGAAGCCGGCGCGGGTGCGGCGCGCGAAGCCGGTGCCGCGCTCGTAGACCACGGCGGGGGCGCCGAGCAGGGCGATCTCGCGGTGGCCGCGCCCGGCCAGGTGCGCCACGCACAACTTGCCGGCCGCCTCGAAGTCGAGGTCGACGCAGGTCAGCCCGGCCGAGTCGGCGGGGAAGCCGATCAGCACGGTCGGCTCGGACAGCTCGCGCAGCACCGGCACGCGCTCGTCGTGCTCCTCTATGTCCATCAGGATCAGGCCGTCGACCAGGGCGCTGGCGGCGGCACGGCGAATGCCGTCGGTGCCCTCGTCGGCGGTCAGCAGCAGCACGTCGTGGTCGAAGCTGCGGGCGGCGGTGACCACGGAGGTGGCGAACTGCATCAGCACCGGCACGTGCATGCCCGCGCGCAGCGGCAGCACCAGGGCGATCACGTTGGCCCGCTTGCTGGCCAGGGCCCGCGCTCCGGCGTTGGGGTGGTAGCCGAGCGCACGCACGCTGTCGAGCACGCGCCTGCGGGTCTCGGCGGAGATCGCCCGCTTGCCGCTCAGCACGTAGGAGACCGTGCTCACCGCGACGCCCGCGTGCCGGGCGACCTCGGCGATCGTCACATCCCTGCCCTTCATGCGAAGCACACCCCGCGCACGGTGATCCCGCAGTTCTCCAGCACGACATAAAGGTCGTGCACACCCTGGTATTCGGCAAGGGCGGACCTGCTCAGCACGGCCTCGTACCGGTCGGTCCTGGGCACGGGGAAGGAGGCCAGCACCTGACCGCCCAGCGGATCGTCGCGGCGCAGCGTGATGACGCCGCCCTCGGTGCTGCCCGCCTCGATCTCGCAGCTCCTGGCTCCCTTGAGGTCGACCTGGCGGAAGCGGACCCAGGCGCCGTCCGCCTCCGCCTTGACGGCCTCGCCGCGCTCCCTGGAGGCCGCCACGAAGGTGATCGCGTCGTAGTCGTCGTGGTCCATCGCGTCCAGGGGTCCGGTGCGCGGCGGGACGACCTCGCCCGCGACGTCGAAGCGGGCGCTCAGCCGCAGGTCGGTGGCGCTGCGGCCGACCATGAGCTGGTGCGGGGCGCTCTCCACGACGAACCTGCCGCGGGTGACGTCCCAGAAGGCGAGCTCGTCGATCTGGAAGGCGACCGACACCGTACGGCTCTCGCCGGGCGCCAGCCGTACCCTCGCGAACCTGCGCAGCTTGCGCTGGGGCTGCTTGACGCGGGAGACCCGCTGGCGCGAGTAGAACTGGACGACCTCGCTGCCCTCGCGCGGACCGGTGTTGGTGACGGTCACGCTCGCCCTGACCTCGTCGGCGGTCGTGGTCACGACCAGGCCGGAATAGTCGAAGGTCGTGTAGGACAGGCCGTGCCCGAAGGGATAGAGCGGGGTGCCCAGGTAGTACAGGTAGGTGGCGTCGGCGGAGATGATGTCGTAGTCGAGCAGGTCGGGCAGCTCGCAGGCGTCCCTGTACCAGGTCTGGGTGAGGCGGCCCTCGGGTTCTGCGTCGCCGAAGAGCACGTCGGCCAGCGCGTTGCCGTACTCCTGGCCGCCGTGCGCGGACCACACGGCGGCGCGCTCGGCGCCGGCCCAGGTGAACGGGTAGCCGCTGCTGATCACCAGCACGGTGTCGGGGTTGGCGGCGGCGACCGCCTTCAGCACGGCCTGCTGCGCCTGCGGCAGCGCCAGGTCGGCGCGGTCCTCGGTCTCGCGGCCGTTGACCAGCGGGTGGTCGCCGGCGACCACGATCGCCACGTCGGCGTCCCTGGCCACCTCGACCGCCTGCTCGGCCCCGTTGACCAGCACCTCGACGGTGAGCGGCAGCGGGTCCTCCTGCAGTCCCGCCGCGCCGACGTAGCGGCCGGTCGACAGGTTGCGCAGCGAACGGCCGACCCAGCGGAAGGTCTGGCGCACCTCCCAGCCGTTGGGCCCCGGCTGGTCGGCGATCAGCTGGCCGTCCTCGGTCGCGCCCAGGAACCGCCCGGTGGCCACGGAGCGCAGCGCCAGCGCGCCGCCGCCCCAGTCGAAGACGTCGAAGTAGCCCAGCTCGGGGCCGTCCTCGACGGCCAGCCTGATCCGGTCGACGCCCTCACAGAATACGGCGGCGTCCAGGCCCTTCCTGGCGGTGACGGCGTACGGCAGGCTGCCGGAGTACCAGTCCTCCATGAGGGTGTCGCCGAGCTGGCCGATCACCGCGATCCTGGCGGTTCGCGCCAGGGGCAGTAAGCCGTCGTTGTGCAGCAGCACCATCGAGCGCCGCGCGGCCTCGCGGGCCAGCTCCTGGTGCTCGGGGCTGTTGACCACGTCCTCGCCGATGTGGTCGTACGGGGTGGCGGGGTCGAACTCGCCGAGGCGGAATCTGATCGACAACGCGTGCCGTACCGCGAGGTCGAGGTCGTCCTCGGTGAGCAGGCCACGGGCGAGGGCGTCGGCGATGTGGTCCAGGGTGTCCTGCGGGCGGTCGTCGTCCTGGGTGAAGCTGTCGAGCCCCGCCTTGATGGCGTGGGCGTAGGCCTCGGCCGCGTCGTCGTGGTAGGCCTGCAGCCCGGTCAGGTTGCCGGGGGCGTAGGCGTCGCTCACCACGTGGATGTCGTCGGGCGCCCAGGCGCGCAGGATCTCGTTGATCAGCGGGCTGAGGTGGGCGGGCCGGCCGTTGACCAGGTTGTAGGAGGGCATGACGGCCACCGCGGCGCCGCTCTCCAGGGCCGGGCGGTAGCACGGCAGCTCGTACTCGTGCAGCACCCTCGGGGGCAGGTTGCTGCTGGTCACGCAGCGGTCGGTCTCGTTGTTGTAGCCGAGGAAGTGCTTGAGCGTGGGGGCCGTCCGCATCACGGGAGCGCTCCCACGAAGCCCGCGGGCGTACGCCTCGCCCATGATCCCGGTCAGCCACGGGTCCTCGGAGTAGCCCTCCTCGTTGCGCCCCCACCTCGGGTCGCGCAGCGGGTTCACCACGGGCGCCCACACGTTGCGTCCCGCGCCCTTGTGGCGGAAGGCGACGACCTCCTCGCCGGTCGCCTCCCCCACCCTGGCGACCAGTTCCGGGTCCCAGGTGCTGGCCAGGCCGACGGCCTGCGGGAAGACGGTGGCCTGGCCGAGCCAGGCCAGGCCGTGCAGCGCCTCGGTGCCCGTGCGGTAGGCGTCGATGCCGAGGCGGTCGATGGGGGGCTGGTACTGGTGCAGCAACGCGATCTTCTCCGGCACGGTGAGCCGGCCCATCAGGTCGGCCATGCGCTCGGCGAGGGGGAGGTCGGGGTCGCGGAACGTCTCGTTCATCGTCATCCTCTTGTCGAAGCGCTTCGACGGCCCATGTCGAAGCGCTTCGATCGGTTGCCGGAGAGGTTTCTGGGGGATTTCGCGGTGTTTCAAGAAGGGTGCACCCCTCCGTGGCGAAGGTCAAGAGCCGGAGGGGGCCCGAGCGGGCGAGCGGACGGGGCCCGGGACGGGCGGGCGGCGGACCAGCGGGCCGGACTCGGCGGTAGCGCCCCCGCCCGCTCGCCGTGCGTCAGGTGACCGAGGGCAGGCGGCCGGAGTCGACCGAGTCGAGCACGCGGGCCGCTCCCCCGAGCGCGGCGGCGTCGAGCCCGAGCGACGAGGCCACCACCCGCACCTCGGGCGCGATGGCCCTGGCACGCACCTCCGCCTCGAGCGCGGGCAGCAGCCAGGGCGCCAGCGGCACGTAGAAGCCGCCCAGCACCACCACCGACGGGTTGAGCAGGTTGGCGACGATGGCCACGCCCTTGCCG
This sequence comes from Nonomuraea sp. NPDC050663, assembly GCF_044456985.1. Lineage (NCBI taxonomy): Bacteria > Bacillati > Actinomycetota > Actinomycetes > Streptosporangiales > Streptosporangiaceae > Nonomuraea > Nonomuraea sp. NPDC050663. Next base: position 485,407 of record NZ_JBITGL010000001.1, on the reverse strand, counting down.
AGGTTGCTCCCGACGCTCTCGATCCGAGCGATCGTGGCCGCGTCGCCCGCCTGCGCGAGGCGCTCGATCTCCTCGACCTCGGCCCCGGAGACGGTGTCGAGCAGGGCGCCGATGCCGGCCATCGCCTCCAGGCAGCCCACGCGACCGCACCGGCAGGCGGGGCCGGAGGCGTCGAGCTGGATGTGGCCGATCTCGCCGCTGAAACCAAGCGCGCCGCGCCGCAGGGCGCCGTCCATGATGACGCCGGCGCCCACGCCGATCTCGCCGGTCAGGTAGACCAGGTCGGTGGCCCCGGCGTGCTCGCCGAAGCGCTGCTCGGCCAGGGCGGCGAGGTTGGCGTCGTTGTCGACCTGGATCGGGAAGCCGGGGTCGCGCAGGGCCTTGGCCAGGTCTCCGCCGAGGTCGAGGTCGCGCCATCCGAGGTTGGGCGCCAGCCGTACGGCTCCCTGGGCGTCGATCAGGCCGGGCACCGCGACGGTGAGACCGAGCACCTGACGGTTCTGCTTGGTCATGCGGTTGGCCACGCGCCTGATGATCGCGGCGACGGCCGCGATGCCCTCGCCGACGTGTTGTCCCGGCTCGAAGGCGCGCCGCCACGACAGCAGCCGCTCGCCGCCCAGCCCGACGGCGACGGCGGTGACGTAGCCGACGTTGATCTCCACGCCGATGGCGGCGTACGGCGCGCCGTCGAGCATCAGCATGATCGCCGGCCGGCCGACGCGGTTCTCGGTCAGCCCGATCTCGCGGACCAGTCGTCGTTCGATGAGGTCGGCCACGAGGCTGGAGACCGTCGCCTTGTTGAGGCCGGTCCCCGCCGCGATGTCGGCCCGCGAGCACGGCGCATGGTCGCGGACGAAGCGCAGGACCACCGAGAGGTTGGTGGCGCGGACGTCGGCGAAGTCAGCCGGCTGCGGATCGATGTTCGATGTGATCAAAGCCGCCCCCACTCCGGATCCGCCCCATCATGCCTCATGACTGCCCCATACCGTGAACATGGAGTCCGCCGAAACGCCGCATCGCGCTCCCGTCATCAATCTGTGACCGCTGCCACACCTTGTGGCCAGTCTGACACTGAACTAATTTGTTTGGCTATCAGACGAACTAACTCTATCGGGTCCCCTGCTCGAGAACCAGAAGGGAGCGCGCCGTGACATCGTCCTCGAAGGGCGCGATCAACCGCCGCGGCTTTCTCACCCTTGCCGGACTCTCCGCGTTCGCCGCTGCCTGCGGCGGAACCGCGCCGGTCTCGCGCAAGGGCTCCGGCACCGCCGAGGCGGTGGACAAGCTGACCCAGCTGCTGCCCAAGCACATCCCCTACGCGGGAGTGAAGCCCGACGTCAGCAACCCCGTCTCGATCGGCTTCACCTCCTACCCGCAGACCCTGGTCAAGGCGATCCCCGAGGTGCCCGGCAAGGGCAGCACCTTCAGCGCGATGACGCCCCTGTGGGGACCGCCGCCGCCGGTGCCCAACGAGTACTACGACGGGGTCAACAAGGCGCTCGGCGCCACCGTCAAGCTCAACATCGTCGACGGCAACTCCTACGTCGACAAGCTCGGCCCCATGCTGGCCGCGGGCAACGTCCCCGAGATCACCGCCGTGCCCGGCTGGAACGTGCAGGCCCTGGCCGACTTCGACCGCACCGTCGACCGGCTCTTCGCCGACCTCGGCCCGTACCTGTCCGGCGACAAGTCGTCCGCCTACCCGATGCTCGCCAACATCAGCCAGGAGGCCTGGGCCTTCGGCGTATGGAACGGCAAGCTCATGTCGATCCCGCACCCCGGCCAGAGCCCGGCCCGAGTGACGTACTTCCGCAAGGACATCTTCGACAAGCTCGGCGTGCAGCCGTGGAACACCGCCGACGAGCTCTTCGAGCTCGGCAAGAAGATCACCGACGCCAAGCAGAAGCGCTGGGCCTTCGGCGGCATCCACCAGGAGATCGAGCGGGCCTTCCGCGCCCCGAGCACCTGGCGCCTGGAGGGCGGCAAGCTGCTCCACAAGTACGAGACCAAGGAGTACGCCGACGCCATCGCCTTCATCCGCAAGCTCTACGAGGCCGAGCTCGTGCACCCGACGATCGTCGCGCAGGGCTACCAGTCGCCGGCCGGCAAGGAGCTGTTCGAGGGCGGCCAGGCCGTCATCACCGACGACGGCTTCGGGGCCTGGCACGAGGCCGTGACGCGGCAGGCGCCGGTCAATCCCGACTTCCTGATGAGCCCGCACTACTGGACCCACGACGGCGGCCAGCCGTTCGGCTGGTACCAGGAGCCGGCCTGGATGTACCTGTTCCTGCGCAAGGACCTGCCCAAGGAGAAGATCGAGGAGGTCCTGCGCATCCTCAACTGGTTCGGCTCGCCGATCGGCACCGAGGAGTACCACCTGTGGCGCTACGGCGTGAAGGACGTGCACTACACGCAGAAGCCCGGTGAGTTCCCCGCCTACACCAAGAAGGGGCAGCAGGAGTCGCAGCCGCCGACCTTCTTCTTCCTCTCCAGCCAGGTCGAGCCCGACAGCGAGTACTTCCCCGGCTACATCAAGGCCGCCGGCGACCTCAAGCTGGCCTGGTACAACAGCCGCGAGAAGTACCCCTTCGAGGGCATCCGCAAGCAGGACCCCTCCAAGCTTGCCGCCGCCCAGCAGCCCACCGAGGACAAGGTCCGCGACGTGGTCAAGGGCCGCCGCCCGCTGGAGGACCTGGCCAAGATCGTCCAGGAGTGGCGTGACGCCGGCGGCGAGGAGGCACGCACCTTCTTCATGAAGGTCCTCAAGGACAACGGCCGTGTCTGATCGTCGTGCGGTTCCCGTGGCCGAGCGCAGCCCGGCCACGGGAACGACCCCCGCACGCCCGCGGGAGGGGCGCGGCCGCCGCCGCGCCAGCCAGTCGTCGTTCCTCAGCCGCCTGCGCAGGGACTGGCAGCTGCTCCTGATGGTCGTCCCCGCGCTCGGCCTGCTGGGGCTCTTCCACTACGTGCCGACGTTGTGGAACGTGATCGCCTTCCTCGACTACACCCCGATCGACGGCATCACCAACAGCCCGTACGTCGGGTGGGGCAACTTCGCCTACCTGATGGGCGAGCCCGCCTTCTGGCACGCCGTCGGCAACACCGTGACGATCACCGCGTTCCAGCTGGTCTTCTACTTCCCGGTGCCGATCGCGCTGGCCATCCTGCTCAACAGCGTGCTGCGGCCCAGGCTGCGCGCGGTCATCCAGAACATCGTCTACCTGCCGCACTTCTTCTCGTGGGTGCTGGTGGTCACCGTCTTCCAGCAGATGCTGGGCGGGGCGGGGCTCACGGCGCAGGTGATGCGCGACTGGGGCATGAGCCCGGTCGACCTGATGACCAATCCCGACACCTTCATCGGGCTGGTCACCGTCCAGGCGATCTGGAAGGACGCCGGCTGGGGAATGATCATCTTCCTCGCCGCGCTCAGCACGATCAACCCGAACCTCTACGAGGCCGCCGCCGTCGACGGGGCCAGCCGCTGGCAGCGCATGTGGCACATCACCCTGCCCGGCCTGCGCCCGGTCATCGTGCTCCTGCTCATCCTGCGCCTGGGCGACGCCCTCAACGTGGGATTCGAGCAGTTCATCCTCCAGCGCGACGCGGTCGGGGCGGGAGCCGCCGAGGTGCTCGACACCTACGTCTACTGGCTGGGCCTGCTGACCGGCGACTGGAGCATCGGCGCCGCGGCCGGGCTGTTCAAGGGAGTCGTCGGCCTCATCCTCATTCTGGTCGCGAACAAAGTCGCCCACAAGCTCGGCGAGCAGGGGATCTACCAACGATCATGAGCACTGTCACGCAAACCTCACTCCGGCCCGTCTGGGACGAGGAACCCTCGCTGCCCGGGAAGATCGGCAAGGCTCTGGCCCTGACGCTCGTGACGCTCGCCGTCCTCTTCCCCCTCTACATCGTGGTGCTGACCAGCATCTCCTCCGCCGAAGCGATCAACGAGGCGGGCGGCCTGGTCATCGTGCCGAACGGCTTCAGCTTCGACGCCTACGCCGAGGTGCTCGGCGGCGGGGTCGTGCTGAAGGCGTTGATGGTCAGCATCGGGATCACCGTGGTGGGGACGGCGCTGAGCCTGTCGGTCACCGCCATGGCCGCCTACGGCCTGTCGCGGCCCGGCTCGCTCCTGCACCGGCCGCTGCTGTTCGCCGTGCTGATCACGTTCCTGTTCGGGCCGGGAATCATCCCGTCGTACATCATGGTCTACAGCCTCGGGCTGCTCGACAGCTACGCGTCGCTGATCCTGCCCGCCGCGATCTCCGCGTTCAACCTCGTCGTGCTGCGGGCGTTCTTCATGGCCATCCCCGGTGAGGTGATCGAGAGCGCCAGGATCGAGGGGGCCAGCGACTTCCAGATCTTCCGCAAGATCGTGCTGCCGCTCTCGAAGGCGGCGCTGGCCGTGATCGGGCTGTTCTACGCCGTGGCGTACTGGAACGCCTTCTTCAACGCGCTGCTCTACCTCAACGACAGCAGCAGGTGGCCGCTGCAGCTGGTCCTGCGGACCTACATCCTGCAGGGGCAGCCCATGCAGACCGCCTCGGGGGTGATGGACGCCAGCGGGCTGGGGCTCGCGGCGGTGCCGGTCACCTCGGTCAGGATGGCGGTGCTGGTGCTCGCGATGATCCCGGTGGTGCTCATCTACCCGTTCATCCAGCGGCACTTCATCAAGGGTGTGATCATCGGCGCCGTCAAGGGCTGAGGTCTTTTGCGGGTACGGCTCCCGCGGGATGCGGGAGCCGTACCCGTTTCTAGCGCCTGGCCCGTTCGAGATGGGCGGCGGCGGCCTGCTCCAGGTGGGACAGGTCGCCGGAGATGCTGGCGAAGGCGAATCCCTCGGCCAGGCGGCGGGCGGCGACCTCGCCCGTCGGGGTGTGGATGCCCGCGGCCACCCCGCTCGCGGCGGCGGCCTTGCGCACCCGTTCCAGGGCCTGCTCGAAGGCGTCGGCGATGGCCGGGTCGCCCGGGTAGGCGCCGCCCAGGGCCAGGGAGAGGTCGGAGGGGCCGATGTAGACGCCGTCGAGGCCGGGCACGGCGCAGATCTCCTCGACGGAGGCGAGCGCCCTGGGGGTCTCGATCATGGCGACGACGGTGACCTTCTCGTTGACGTCGGCCGGCTTCGGGCGGGTTCCCGCCGGGTCGCGCATGGGGCCGTAGGAGCGGGCGCCCAGGGGCGGGAAGCGGGCGGCGGCGACGGCGGCGGCGGCGTCCGCGGCCGAGTCGATGAGCGGGATGATGACGCCGCGGGCCCCGGCGTCCAGGGCGCGGCCGATCGGGGTGGGGTTGTTGGCCTCGACCCGCACCAGGCCCGCGCATCCGGCGAGCTCGATGGCCATGAGGCCGGCCAGCAGCCCCGACTGGTCGATGAAGCCGTGTTGCCCGTCGAGCACGACGTAGTCGTATCCCAGCCGGGCGATGCGTTCTGTGGCCACGGGGGCGTCCAGGGCGATCCAGTAGCCGATGGACTTTGCGGTGAACATGCAGGGATAAATCCCCGCATGTTCACTGGCTAAGCGAGTACGGCCGGCGCCGAGCGAAGCCTGCGGAAGGCCGGCGCCGGCCGTACGTCTAGCGAACCGTCACGCCGGCGTGCAGGTCGGCGTGGGGTTGGTGTTGGCGTTCGACCAGGCTCCGTTGAAGCCGAAGCTCGTCGAACCGTTCACGGCGACGGCGCCGTTGTAGGACAGGTTCTTGGCGGTCACGTTGGCGCCGGTCTGGACGAGGTCGGCGCTCCAGTGGCTGGTGACGGTCTGGCCGTTGGCGTAGGTCCAGGTGACGGTCCAGCCGGTCATGGCGACCGAGCCGGTGTTGGCCACCGTGACGTTGGCGCCGAAGCCGCCCGGCCACTCGTTGTTCTTGGTGTAGGTGGCGGTGCAGGCCTTGCCTGTGCCTCCCTGCGAGGTGGTGAAGGTGACCGGGTCGGAGGCGGTCGAGGTGTTGCCCGCCGCGTCCTTGGCCCTGACGGTGAAGGTGTAGGCCGTGCTGGGCGACAGCCCGGTGGCGGCGAACGAGGTCGTCGTCGTGGAGCCGGCCAGCGTGGTGCCCCGGTAGACGTCGTATCCGGTCACCGCGACGTTGTCCGTCGAGGCGGTCCAGGTCAGCGTCGCGCCCGAGGAGGTGATGGCCGACGCCACCGGGGTGCCCGGCTTGGTCGGCGCCTGCGTGTCGGTGCCGGAGGTGGTGGTGAAGGTGACCCCGTCGGAGGCGGTCGAGGTGTTGCCCGCCGCGTCCTTGGCCCTGACGGTGAAGGTGTAGGCGGTGGCCGGGGAAAGGCCCGTCGCGGTGAACGACGTCGCCGTGGTCGAGCCGGCCAGCGTGCTGCCCCGATAGACGTCGTAGCCCGTCACCCCGACGTTGTCCGTCGAAGCCGTCCAGGTCAGCGTCGCGCCCGAGGAGGTGACCGCCGACGCCACCGGGGTGCCCGGCTTGGTCGGCGCCTGCGTGTCGGTCTGGGTGCCCGACGGGTCGCCGTAGATGATGCCGCGGCCGTTGGTGCCCAGGTAGACGCGCCCGTAGACGCGCGGGTCGCCGGTCAGCGCCTCGCCCATGTTGGCGTACTGGTGCTGGTCGTCGTTGATGCGCACCCACGAGGTGCCGCCGTCGTTGGAGCGGAACAGGCCGTGCACCCCGTCGATCATGCCGACCAGGTAGACGGCCATGTACGAGGCGCCGGTGGCGGCCTTGCCGAAACCGATGTTCTCGGCGGCGGTGACGTTGGGCAGGCGGGTGAAGCTGGTCCCGCCGTCGGTCGACTTCCACACGCCGTAGGTGATGCCGTTGTTGTACTGCCCGGTCGACGGCGATCCCGCGACGATCCAGACGTGGCCCGCCTGGCCGGGCACGGTCTTGAAGCGGACGGTGGTGGTGGTCGCGCCCTCGACGCCCCAGCCGGCGCCGCCGGTGGGCAGGCCGGTCGCGGCGGTCTGGGTGAAGCTCGCGCCGTTGTTGGTGCTGACGTAGAACTTGCCGCCGTGGTAGCCGTAGAACCTTCCCGCGGTCACGCGGTCGGCGCGGACCTGGGCCCCGGTGGGCAGGCCGGAGACGGCCGTCCATGAGCTGCCGAGGGTGGTGGAGTAGTGCGGGGCGGCGCCGCCGGGCGCCCAGACGATGGAGCCCGCGTTGGCGGAGATGGCCACGTAGCCGCCGCCGGTGATGCCGCCGGGCTCGCCGTTGGCCTGCCACCAGTTGGCGCCGCCGTCGGTCGAGACGCCCAGGTGGGTGACGCCGGTCTCGCTGGTGTCGCCGACGCGCACGATCGTGGAGGGCGACAGTTCCGCGTAGTCCATGCTGCGCGTGGTGACGTGCAGCGGGGTGCGGTACATCATCGACGGGACGGCGTCGAGCGAGGTGTGGCGGAAGCCGCCGATGTCACCGACCGCCGAGAGCAGGCTGGCGCCGGTGGGCGGGCTGATCAGGTCGAGCACGGCGGTCTCTTCGAGGCCGGCGATGAACGGCTTGATCGTGATCTGCTGGTTGTTGTCCCACTTGAGCAGGTCGGTGGTGCCGTAGATCGTCGCGCCGGTGCCGTACAGGAGGCGGTTGGAGTCGAACGGGTCGATCTCCATGGCCTCGGTCATCCAGCCCAGCTTGGGATCGACCTCGGGCTGCTGCGACTGCTTGCCCATGGTCAGCCACGGGTGCGAGGAGATGTCCTGGGTGTAGCGGAAGGTACGGCTGGGGTAGCCGTTCCAGTCCCAGATCCTGGTCCACGTGGCGCCGCTGTCGGTGGAGCGGAAGATGATGTTGTCGGGCCACCACGAGACCTGCGAGGCGACCATGATGGTCGAGGGGTCCTGCCGGTCGATCGTGAAGCCGCTGAAGCCGTAGTAGCGGTCGGCGTCAGGAGTGGGGGTGATCTCGGTCCACACGCCGGTGGCGGTGGTGAGCCGCCAGACCTCGCCGTCCTCGTTGATGTAGGGACCTCCGGTGTCGCCGGTGGCCAGGTAGAGGTAGCCGTTGACGTGGTCGAGCACGCCCTTGTGCGGCACGTAGCCGGTGGGCTGGCCGGCGACGCGGGTCCAGGTCGCCCCCGCGTCGGTCGACTTGTAGAGGTTGTTCTCCTTGTCGGCGACGCCCGCGTAGATCGTCTGGGTGGCGTTGCCGGCCGTGCCGGTGCGCGGGTCGAAGGTGATCCAGGGGATGCCCTGGGTCATCGTGTTGTAGTCGTACTGCGTGTCGTTGGGGTCCTGGGCGAAGTTGCCGACGTTCGGGAAGCTGGTGACCTTGGCCCAGGTGGCGCCGTAGTCGGTCGACTTCCACAGCCCGTTGGCGTTCGCGGTGCCGTAGTAGATGATGTTGTTCTTGTTCGGGTCGATCGCCAGGCGCTCGCCCATGCCGCGGCCGGGCATGTTGCCGCTGCCCTTGAAGGGCAGCTCGGTGACGGCCCAGGTGGCGCCGCGGTTGGTGGAGCGCAGGATCGCGCCGTTCCTGGCGTCCCAGGAGTTGGTGTACATGCCGGTGGCGACGTAGACGCGGTTGGGGTCCACCGGGTCGGTGGCCACGCTGACGCCGCCCATGCGGTTCCAGGTGTCCCAGCCGGCGATCCCGTCCATCAGGGGGATCCACTTGCCCGTGGCCTTGTCCCAGCGGTAGACGCCGCCGATGTCGGTGCGGGCGTAGATGAGGTCCTTCTCCTTCTGGTTGAACACGATGCCGGGGACGAAGCCGCCCCCGCCGATGTTCACGTTCTTGAAGGTGTACGGCTCGGCGGCGACGGCCATCGCCGGGCTCTGCGGGACGGTGATCAGCCAGGCGAGTACGAGCAGGGCTAAGAGGGCTCTGCGCATCTGTGGGTCCTCTCGGAGGCGTGCGAAAGGCCGGTTCCGGGACCCTGACCGTCGCCGAACGCGGCGCGTAACTGCTGCACACAGAGGTTCACATAGGGGCAAGATCTGGTCAATAGTTTGTTTTTAAAACCAACTATTACCTGCTTGATAGGGTTTGGCGGGTGCAATCGATCCTTGCCGCTTTTGTCCCGATCTGGACTCTCGGTCTCCTCGGATGGGCGGCGAGCCGCACCAAGCGCGTCCCCGCGCCCGCCCAGGGCGTGTTCACCTGGTTCACCTTCAACCTGGCCATGCCGGCGGTGCTGTTCACCACGCTGAGCCGTACCGACCTGGCCCAGGTGCGCTTCGAGCCGCTGGCCGCCTTCGCCGCCGCCACGGCGGTCGTCGCCGGTGTGATGCTGCTCGTGCTGAAGGGCAGGCTGCACGAGCGGATCGTGGGCACGATGGCCGCCTCGTACGTCAACGCGGGCAACCTGGGCCTGCCCGTGGCGCTCTACCTGCTGAACGACGTCACGTTCGCCCTGTCGGTGATGCTCTTCCAGATCATGGTGATGTCTCCCCCGATCTTCATGGCCCTCGGCTCCGAGAAACGGTTCTCGTGGGCGCCGCTGCGCACGCCGAACATGGTCGCCGCGGCGCTGGGCCTGGCGGTGGCGGCCACCGGCCTGGAGTTGCCCGGCGTGATCGCGGGCACGCTCGACTCGCTCGGCGGGGCCGCCGTACCGCTGGCGGTTTTCGCCCTGGGCATGTCTCTCGACGTGCCCAGGGCGGAGCTGAGCCGCCTGCGCCTGGTGAGTCTGGTGGTGGCCGTCAAGCTCCTGGCTCACCCGGCCCTCGCCTTCCTCATCGGGCGTTTCGTGCTCAGACTCGACACGGCGGCGCTGATGTCGGCAGTGGTCTTCGCGGCGCTCCCAACCGCGCAGAACACCTTCGTCTACGCCACCGTGTACGGCAGGCCGGCCGGTCTGGCCAGGGACGCCATCCTCGTGTCGAGCCTGCTGTCCCTGGCGACCGTGCCGTTGCTGGCGCTGCTACTTCAGTGAGAAGGAGCTGAGCCTCACCCCCTCCGACAGCACCAGGTTCAGGTCACCGCTCCCGGCCTTGACCGCGGCGGAGACGGTGCTCCAGTCGGCCGAGGAGACGGTCACGGTGCCGAGCAGGGTGGCGCCCCGGCGGATCTCGATGGTGCCGGTCCCGGCCGCCCTGGCGGTGAAGGCCGCCCCGAAGCGGGCCTTGGTGAAGGAGATCGTGCCCGGCCCGGCGACCGCGTCGCCCTCGAGCAGGGTCTCCGGCACGAACTTGACGCCGGAGTAGGCGTCGAAGTCCATCGCCCGCGTCGTCGCGGTCAGGTCGCGCGGCGGCACGACCTCGCCCCTGACCTGGAGCGTGGTGCGCTGCCTGATCCGCTCGGAGGACGAGCCGACGAGGACGTCGTGCGTGGCCCGCTCGACGATCCACTTGTTGCGCGTCTGGTCCCAGGTCGAGAAGTCGACAGTGAAGGTGACGGTCTTCGACTCGCCGGGCCTGAGCGACACGCGCTGGAAGCCCCTGAGCTGCTTCTCCGGCTGCTTGAAGCGGGACTCCTGCTGGCTGGTGTAGAGCTGGACCACCTCGTCGCCCGCGACCCTGCCGGTGTTGGTGACCTTGACGCTCACCTGGTTGCCCTGCGCCTTGAGGCCCTGGTAGCCGAAGGTGGTGTAGGACAGGCCGTGGCCGAAGGGGTAGAGCGTCGGCTGGCGGTTGTAGAGGTAGGTCATGCCGGTCGCGGCGATGTCGTAGTTCAGGATGCTCGGCAGGTCGTCGGTGGAGTACCAGGTCTGGGTGAGCCGCCCGGCCGGGTTGACCGCGCCGAAGAGCACGTCGGCGACGGCGTGACCGGTCTCGGCGCCCGCGTGGGTGGTCCACAGCAGGTTCGGGGTGTCCAGGATGACCGGGTAGCTGGTCTCCAGGACGACCACGGTGCGCGGGTTGGCCTTGCGCACCGCCTCGATCAGGCGCTTCTGGCCGTCGCCGAGCTGCAGGTCGTCACGGTCGTGGAACTCGCGGGCGTAGACGAACGGGTGGCTGCCGACGACCACGACGGCGACGTCCTTGGCCGCGGCCTGCTTGGCCGCCTCGGCGATGCCGTCGACGAGGATCTCCTTGGCGAAGCGGGCGGCCTGGTCCTTGGTGCCCATGCCGAGCACGCCGTCGGCGCCGACGGTCACGTAGGGCTCGTCGATCCAGAACCAGCCCTCGTCGATCTCGTAGCCCTCGTACTTGACCAGGTAGCTGCCGTCGGCCTGCTTCTCCAGGGCGAACTGCTGCTGCACGTACCAGCCGTCGGGGTTGTCGGCCACGGTGTTGAACGGTCCCCAGTTGCCGCCGAGCAGCTTGCCGTTGCCCACGTTGCGCAGGGTCGAGACCGGGCCGGTCCAGTCGGTGAGGTCCCACTCCGACAGGGCGGTGCGGTCGGCCACGACCACGTCGCCGTCGGTCGCGGTGACGTACTTGCCGGTGTCGAGGTGCTTGAGGGCGATGCGCTCCAGGCCGGTGCCCGTGCTCACGTCCGCGATCTTCTCCTTGACGCCCGCGAGCGGCGTCACCTGGTAGGACGGCTGCCCGCCGTACCAGTCGCGGTGCAGCGCGTCGGCCAGCGGCCCGACGACGGCGGCCGACGACGGGTTCCTGAGCGGCAGCAGCCCGGAGTTCTTCAGCAGCACCGCCGCCTTGCCCGCGGTCTCCCGGTTGAGCGCCCGGTGGGCGGGGCTGTCGACGACGTCCTTGGTGATCTTCTTGTACGGCCCGCCATCAGGGTCGAAGTGCCCCAGCCTGGTCCTGATGGTCAGCGCGCTGCGCACCGAGTCGTCGACGTCGGCCTCGGTGAGCAGGCCCTTGGAGAGCGCCTCCTTCAGGATGTCGATCATCGGCTGGGCGCGGTTGTCGTCGATGGTGAAGCTGTCCAGGCCCTGCTTGATCACGGCGGCGAAGGCCTCGGGCTTGGTGGCGATGTACTGCTGGTAGTCGGTCAGCGAGTGGGGCGCCCAGGCGTCGCTGACGTTGTAGAGCGTCTGGTCGGTCCAGGAGCGGACCTCGGTGTTCAGCTTGCTGTCGACGTGCGTGGGCCGGCCGTTGACCTTGTTGTAGGAGGCCATCACGCCGGTGGCGGCGTTCGCGGAGATCGCCGTCCTGAACGCCTGCTGGTAGTACTCCTTCTCGATGCGCGGCGTCAGGTCGGACGACTCCAGGCCGCGGCGGTTCTCGTTGTTGTAGGCGTAGTAGTGCTTGAGCACCGGCGCGACCTTCAGGTGGGCGGGGTCGTCGCCCTGCAGGCCCTTGCCGTACGCGGTCGAGATGGCCCCGGTGAGCAGGGCGTCCTCGGAGTAGCCCTCCTCGTTGCGCCCGGCGCGCGGGTCGCGCAGCAGGTCGACCACGGGCGCCCAGGCCTGCAGGCCCCACAGGTCGGGGTTCTCGCTGTTGAGGCCGCGCAGCTCGTCGCCGACGGCCGAGCCCACTCGCTGGATCAGCGCGGGGTCCCAGGTGGAGCCGAGGCCGAGAGCCTGCGGGAAGACGGTCCCACTGGCGATCTTCTGCTTCCAGCCGTCGTTCTGGTCGTTGGACCAGCCGACGCCGTGCAGCGCCTCGGTGCCGTTCTTGTGGAAGGCGATGCCCAGCCGCGGGATGGCCGCCTGGGCCTGGTGCAGCAGGGCGAGCTTCTCGTCGAGCGTGAGCCGCCCGAGCAGGTCGTCGACGCGTTCGGCGACCGGCTTGGACGGGTCCTGGAAGGGCAGGCCGGGGTCGGCCGCCCCGGTGACGAGGGTGGATAACAGGCAGGCCGCGACAAGCGTGCGTCTGATCACTTGATGGCTCCTACGGTGATGCCACGGGTGAGTGTGCGCTGGAAGAGCAGGAAGAAGACGACGGCGGGAACGATGCCGAGCAGGGCGGAGGCGCTGGAGGTGGTGGCGTCCATGAACTTCTCGCCCTGCAGCACGGCCAGCGAGACCGGGACGGTCTGCAGGTCGTTGGAGACCAGGAAGATGAGCGGCAGGAAGAACTCGTTCCAGGTCCAGATGAAGAAGAAGATCAGCAGGACGGCCAGGGTGGGACGGCTGATCGGCACCACGACTCTCATGAGGACCGTGAAACGCCCGGCGCCGTCCATGGAGGCCGCCTCGATCAGTTCGCGCGGGAACTGCCCGAGGACGGCGCTGAGAAGATAGGTCCCGAACGCCGCCTGGACGACCGTGAAGATGATGATCATGGCGAGGTGGGTGTCGTAGAGCCCGACCTCGCGCGCCAGGTAGAACAGCGGGAAGACCAGCGCCTCCTGCGGCAGCGTGTTGCCGACCAGGAAGAGCACCAGCACCCACAGCCGCCCCTTGATCCGGCCGATGCCCAGCGCGTAGGCGTTGAGCACCGACAGCACCACGGCCAGCACCGCCACCGTGGCGCTGATCAGGAAGCTGTTCCAGATCTTCTCCCCGAAGTCGACCCGGAACCAGAAGTCCACCAGGCCCTTGAAGTAGAGCTCGGAGGGCAGGCCGAACGGCCCCTTGGTGCTGTAGTCCGCAGGCGACTTGACCGCGTTCATCGCCACCAGCACGAACGGGAAGATCATGGCCCCGGCCAGCGTGAAGAGGGCGACCAGCAACGATCCGCGTCTCATGGCCGCTCCTGGGCGCGCAGGAACAGGGCGGTCACCACGACGATGACGAGAGCGAGCACGGTCGCGATGGCCGAGCCGTAGCCGACGTCGAGCTTGGTGAAGAAGTTGAGGTAGGAGAAGTACGACGGCACGAGCGTGGCGTCGCTCGGGCCGCCGCGGGTGAGCACGAAGATCGGGCCGAACACCTTCAGCGCGGCGATCGTGCACGTCACGAGCACCACGAAGATCTCCGGCCGCAGCTGCGGCAGCGTGATGTGCCAGAATCGCCGCCACCAGCCCGCGCCGTCGATGGAGGCCGCCTCCTTCAGCGCCGGGTCGGCGCGGCCGAGCCCGGCCATGAAGATGACCAGCGGGTAGCCGAGCTGGAACCAGACCATCACCGCCATCACCGTGGCCAGCGCCAGGTCGGGGTCGCCCAGGTAGTTCAGGTCGAGCCCGGTCAGCTCGTTGATCGCGCCGTAGTCGGGGTGCAGCATCCAGCGCCACACCACGCCCGCCACCGCGACCGGCAGCACCTGCGGCAGGTAATACAACGCCCGCAGCACGACCGACGACCGGCCGCGCAGGTCGAACAGGACCGCCGCCAGCACCAGGCCGAGGACGGTCGGCACCACGGCCATCGCCACGATGAGCGCCACGTTGTTCTGGAAGGACGCCCAGAAACGTTCGTCCTCCAGCAGCCGCGCGTAGTTGTCGAGCCCGACCCAGCGCGGAGTTCCCACTCCCGACCACTTGGTGAAGCTCGCCGCGATGTTCATCAGGAAGGGCCCGACGATCACTACGGCGAACAGCACCAGGCTCGGAAGCAGGTACAGCCACCAGCGCCTAGTTGCCAAGGCTTTCGAGGTTCTCTTGATAGGGCTTGGCCAGCTCGTCGAGGACCGCGGCGGGCTCGGCCTTGCCGTTGATCAGCTTCTGCACCCCGCCCACGAGCACGTCGTAGTAGCCGGGGGCGGGCCAGTCGGGGTAGAACGCCAGGCCGCTGGAGACCTTGCCGAAGGTCTCGATGAGCTCCTTGGACTTGGCGTCGGTGATCGCGGTCGCGTCGGCGGCGACTGGCAGGCCGCCGGAGTTGCCCATGATGTTCTGGATCTCGGGGCTCATCGTGATGTCGATGAAGTCGTAGGCCAGGTCCTTGTTCCTGGCCTTCTCAGGCACCACCCAGAGGTTGCCGCCCGAGCCCGGGTGCAGCGTGTTGCCGGGGAAGGGGAAGATGCCCCACTCGAAGTCCTTGACCGTGGACTGCACGCGGCCGTACCACCAGCTGCCGGAGATCATGATGGGGAACTTGCCGCCCATGAAGGCCACGCCCATGTCCTCGGCGACCAGGCCGGCCGAGTTCTTGGCGACGTAGCCCTTCTTCACCCAGTCGGCGTAGGTCGTGGCGGCGTGGGTGAACTGCGGCCCGTGGAAGTCGACCGTGCCCTTGTAGGACTGGTAGGCGTCCACCCAGGCCTTGTCGGCCTTCGACAGCGCCAGGGAGTAGAAGATCTGCTGGGCGGGGTACTCCTGGCCCGAGTTGGCGATCGGGGTGACGCCCTTGGCGACGAAGGCGTCGAGGGCCTTGACGAGCTCGTCGTAGGTGGTCGGCACCTGGACGCCGTGCTTGTCGAACAGGGCCTTGTTGTAATAGGCCATCACGAACTCGCCGTAGTTCGTCACGCCGTACCACTTGCCCGAGCCCATCACGCCGCGCTCGTCGTACATCGAGGTGGTCTGCAGGCCGCCGGGGAGCTTCTTGTCCCAGCCGCGTTTGGTCACCTCGGCGGACATGTCGGTCAGCAGGCCCTGCTTCGACAGCAGGCCCGTGGTGGCGTTGCCCTTGTTGAACTCCATCACGTCGGGCGCGGAATCGGAGTTGAGCGCCAGCGAGGCGGTCTTCTGCAGCTGCTCGAAGCTCTGCTGCTCGAACTTGACCGTCACGCCGGGGTGGGTGGCCTCGAACTTCTTGACGGCCTCGGCCCAGGCCTTGCCCATCGCGCCGTCGGCCGACTCGTAGTGCCAGAGGGTCAGCGTCCTGGGCGCCGCGCTGCCCGACGCGCTGCCCGAGGCGGCGGGCTGGGGGTCTCCTGCGTCGGCTCCGCAGCCGACCAGGGCCAGGGCCAGTACGGCAACTGCTATGCGTCTCACGGTGTCTCCTCGATGACGGCGCCGCTCCTGACGAAGAGCGGGATCTGGTCCAGGGGCTTGGTGACCTGGACGTAGCGCCCCCCGATCAGCACTTCGTGGGTCCAGTAGTCGACCCACTCCCCGTGCGGCAGGTACACCTGGCGGGTGCCGTCCGGGGAGATCATCGGCGCGACCAGCAGGTCGCGCCCGAGCAGGTATTCGAGGTCGGCCTGCCAGCTGACCGGGTCCTCCGGGTAGTCGACGCAGAGCGCCCGCATCATCGGCGCGCCGGTCGCGGCCGCGTCGCGGGCGGCCTTGAGGATGTACGGCATGAGCCGGTAGCGCAGCTTGAGCGCGGCGATCGCCTCGGCCTCGACCTCGGGGAACTCCCACGGCTCGCGGGTGGTGGTGCCGTGCAGCCGCAGCAGCGGCGACAGCGCCCCGAACTGGGTCCAGCGCACGTACAGGTCGTCGGTGGGCCGCCCGGTGAAGCCGCCCGCGTCGTGGCTCCAGAACGGGATGCCCGACAGCCCGTGCGCCAGGCCGCCCCTGATGGTGCTGCCCATGGCGGCGTAGCTGGTGTAGATGTCGCCGCTCCACTGGGCCGCGTGGCGCTGCCCGCCGAGGAAGCTGGAGCGCGCCCAGACCAGGGTGTGCCCGTGCACCTCGCGGGTGACCTCGGCGACCACGTCGTTGAAGAGCAGGGTGTAGACGTTGTGCAGCTCGGTGCCGGTCATGCCGTTGAAGGCCACCGCGTCGTGCGGCACGCCCTCGGCGAAGTCGGTCTTGAAGACCTGCACACCTTGCTGGAGCAGGGGGCGGAGCTGGTCCTTGAACCAGGTGACGGCGTCGGGGTTGGTGAAGTCGACGATCGCGCAGGCCGGGAAGGAGCCGTGCCAGCAGTCGGCGACATACGGCTCGCCGCCGGGCGTCTTCAGGAAGAAGTCCGGGATCTCGGAGAAGACGGGCGACAGGTGGGAGATGTAGGGGTTCATCCAGAGGCAGACCTTGAAGCCCATCTCGTCGAGCTCGCGCAGCATCGTGGTCGGGTCGGGGAACCGCCCGGCGTCCCAGCGCAGGTCGGACCAGTGGCCCTCGGTCTGCCAGTAGGTGTCGAGGTGCAGCACGTCGCAGGGGATGTCCTTGTCCCTGATCGTGCGGGCGCGGTCGAGCACGCGCTCCTGGGAGTCGACGAAGAAGCCCGAGGAGATCCAGGTGCCGAAGGCCCAGTCGGGCGGGAGGGCGGGGCGGCAGGTGATGCCGTCGAAGCGGTCGAGGATCTGGGGCGGGGTCGGCCCGGCGATCACGTAGTAGTCGATCAGGTCGTCGGGGACGACGATCTGCACGGTGCTGTGGGTGCTCTGGCAGACGTCGAACTCGGTGGGCATGCCGCTGTCGACCGCGATGCCGTACCCCCTGCTCGACAGGTAGAAGGGCACGTTCTTGTAGGCGCGCTGGGACTCGGCGCCGAAGGCGTCGAAGTTCCACATGAGCGGGCGCTGGCCGCGCTTGTCGAGCGGGGTGAACGACTCGCCGAAGCCGCTGAAGGCCTCGTCGGGGGCGGCGGCGAAGCTCTCGTGGTAGGCGACGGTGCCGCCGTCGACGCTGGAGCGGCCGAAGGGCAGCGTGCGCAGGCGCCCGCTGATGTCGGTGTGGCCGCCGTCCTGTTCGAGCAGCAATCTTCCTGTTGCGTCAGTGAAGCTCAGGTGCCACGGCGACAGCGTGATGTGGGCCCTGAGGGAGCCCGCGTCCACCGTGACCCGGTCCTCGTGGACCTCCACCCTGGCGTCAGGGAAGTCGCCCGGCGTCACCATGGAGATCGCGCGCGCCGAGCGGGTGCGCGCCTCGGCGTCCTGCGCCAGCCGTACCCTGATCACCCCCTCGCCCGCCACGCCCACCTGGACCACCAGGGTCTCCTCGGCGGAGGTGCTTCCCTTCAGGGTCACCCCGCCGTCGTCGGCGGCCACCACCTCGGCGGCGGTCACGGCGGACAGACCCTCTTCACCGTGCGCGCGCACCGGTAGCTCGGGCGGGTCGGCCACGAAGTACTCGCGCGCGACCAGAGGAGGGCGGTAGGGCATGACGGCTCCTTCACAGCGGGCTCTTCTCTCAATTAGTTTGGTCGCCATACCAACAAACGTCAATCGGAGGCGACGTGTACTACGGCGGCGACTACAACCCCGAGCAGTGGCCGGAAGAGGTCTGGCACGAGGACGTCGCCCTCATGCGCCGGGCCGGGGTCAACCTGGTCACGGTCGGAGTCTTCGCCTGGTCGCGCATGGAACCCGCGCCGGGCGTCTACGACTTCGGCTGGCTCGACCGGGTGATGGACCTGCTGCACGAGGGCGGCATCCAGGTCGACCTCGCCACGCCCACCGCCTCACCGCCGCCGTGGATGCCCGCCGACGCGCGCAACGTCACCGCCTCGGGCGCGCGGCTCATGTACGGCAGCCGCGACACCTACTGCGTGCACTCCCCCGTCTACCGCGAGCACTCGCGGGCGATCGTCTCCGAGCTGGTCGCCAGGTACGGCACGCACCCCGCCCTGGCCATGTGGCACGTGCACAACGAGTACGGCTCGGCCTGCCACTGCGAGCACGCCGCCGAGGCGTTCCGCACCTGGCTGCAGCGGCGCCACGGAACCCTGGAGTCGCTCAACGACGCCTGGACCACCGCGTTCTGGAGCCAGCACTACTCCTCGTGGCAGCAGATCACGCCGCCGATGCGCACCCAGTGGCATCCCAACCCCGCCCACGTGCTCGACTGGCGGCGGTTCCGCTCCGACGCGATGCTGGAGCACTTCCTCGACGCCAAGCGCCTCCTGGCCCCCACCGGCAAGCCCGTGACCACGAACTACGTGTTCGGCTCCTGGGTCGACGTCGACCACTGGGCCTGGTCGTGCGAGGTCGACGTCATCGCCGTCGACCACTACCCGTCCTCGCCCGAGACGGCCGACGAGGAGAGCGCCTTCGCCGCCGACCTGGCACGATCGTGGGCGGCGGGCAAGCCGTGGATGCTGATGGAGCAGGCGGCGGGTGTCGTCTACTCGGGCGGCCGCACGCTGCCGAAGGCGCCGGGCGAGCTCGCCAGGCACAGCCTGCGCCACGTCGCCGCCGGGGCGTCGGGGGTGCTGTTCTTCCAGTGGCGCGCCTCGCGCGGGGGCGCCGAGTTGTGGCACCACGGGATGGTCCCGCACGCCGGGCCCGACAGCCGGACCTTCAGGGAGGTGTGCGAGCTCGGCAGGACACTCGGCGCGATCTCGTCGGCCGACGGCGCGCGCGAGCTGCTCGGCCTGGCGCCGTCCCGCCCCGCCGAGGTGGCGATCGTCTGGGACGACCAGGCGTGGTGGTCACTGCAGTCGCCGTCGTTGCCCTCCCCCGACCTGGACTACTGGGAGGCGATGCGGCAGGCGCACCGGGTGTTGTTCAGGCGGGACGTCGCCGTCGACTTCGTCAGCCCCTCCGCCGACCTCTCCCGCTATCGCATGGTCCTCGTCCCCTGCCTCCCGCCGATCTCCGACGCCGACGCCGCGCGGCTGCGGGCCTTTCCCGGGACGCTGGTCGTCTCGTTCTTCAGCGGCGTGACGGACGAGCACAACCGGGTCCGGCTCGGCGGCCACCCGGGCGCCTTCCGCGAGCGGCTGGGGATCAGGGTCGACGAGTTCCGGCCGATCGAGGAGCCGGTAAAGCTCTCCGACGGGAGCACGGCCGGCGTCTGGAGCGAGGCGGTCGAGCTGCGGGGAGCCGAGGCGGTGGCCCACTACCCCGACGGCGGCGCCGCGATCACGCGCAACGGGAACGCCTGGTACGTGAGCACCCGGCTCGACGACGACAGCCTGGACCGGCTGCTGTTCACTCACTGCGCGTAGGCCGTGGCCTGGATGCCGTACAGCTGGGCGTAGGTGCCGCGGCGGGCCAGCAGCTCGCCGTGGGTCCCCGCCTCCGCCAGCCGGCCCGCCTCCATCACCAGGATCAGGTCCGCCCCCGCCACCGTCGAGAACCGGTGCGACACGATGACCGTGATCGCCCCCGTGCGCCGCGCGATCCGCCGGGCCCTGGCCATGTACCTCTCGAAGATCACCTGCTCGCTGGGCGCGTCCAGGGAGGCCGTCGGCTCGTCGAGCAGGAACAGCAGCGGCTCCCTCCGCATGCACGCCCGCGCCAGCGCCACCTTCTGCCACTGGCCCTCCGACAGCTCGATCCCGCCGAACCGTTTGCCGAGCATCGTCTGCCCGCCCGACGGCAGCCGGGCCGCCAGGCCCTCCGCGTCCGCCTCCGCGACCGCCGCGTCGATGGGCGAGCCCAGGTCGCCGAGCTCCACCGACTCCGCGAACGTCGTCTGGTAACGCCCGAAGTCCTGGAAGGCCGCGCTCATCACCGAGCGCCATCCGGCGGTGTCGAGCGAGGCCAGGTCCTGGCCGTCCACGGTGACGTGTCCCGAGTCGGGTGAGTACATCTTGGCCAGGAGCTTCACCAGCGTCGTCTTGCCCGAGCCGTACTCCCCCACCAGCGCGACCACCGACCCGGCCGGCAGGGTCGCGCTGACCCCGGTGACGGCCGGGCGCGTGGTGCCCGGATAGGTGTAGCCGACCGCGTCGAGCGTGATGCCCGTGCGCAACGCGCGCGGCGCGGGCAGGCCGGGGGTGGGCGCGTGCTCGGCGAAGTAGGACAACAACCACCGGTACGGCTCCAGGTAGGTCGCCCGGCTCGCGGCCTCCGACGAGCGCATGACGACGATCTCCACCGCGGAGCGCAGCTGGGAGCCGACCACGACGGCCAGCACCACGTCGCCGGGCGAACCGGTGGCGGACACCAGGCCGATGGCGGCGGTGAAGCCCGCCACGAAGACGAGCCAGCCGGCCGAGGACCACCCGGCGGCGGCGAGCCGGCCGGCCAGGCGGGTGCGGGCGGCGCGGTCCCAGGCCTCGCGCTGCAGCGTGACGATGCGGTCGGCGACCCCGGCCACGAGCACCTCCTTGGCCGCGGCCGGGTTCACGCACACGTCGGCGAACAGGTGACGCTGCACGCGGTCATCCTCGGCGGCGGCCAGGTGCGCCGCGGTCACGCGGCGGCGGCCGAAGCCGTCGAGCCACAACTGCGCGCCCGCGCACGGCAGGAGCAGCAGCAACCACGGGTTGACGCTGCCCAGGACGGCGAGGGTGACCAGCAGGCGCAGGGTCAGGAACGCCGACTCCAGCACCGCCCACGGCGCGTCGCCCAGGGCCCAGGTCTCGCCGTGCAGGGTGGCCAGCCGGTCCTGGAAGTCGGTGCGCTCCAGGTGCTCGATCTCGGGCAGCCGCGCCGACATGCGCATCAGCTCGGGGCCGATGCGGGTGACGCCGACCTTCTCGGCGAGGTGCACGCGGATGGTGAACTCCAGGTGGGTGACCAGCCAGTTCAGCCCGAAGGCCACGGCGGCGCCCAGCGCGGCCAGGGCGAGCGCCCGGGACTGCCCGGCTCCGGTCGCCTCCACCAGGGCGCGCAACGCCAGGCCGGTGCCGGCGAAGGTCACCACGCCGGTCACCAGGGTGACCACCACGGCCGCGCTGAGCCCCGGGTGTTCGCGCCACGAGAGCTTGAAGAGCTCCCACCTCATGCGAGTTCTCCTTCCTCGAGCCGGTCGTCGAAGCCGCGTGTGAACCGCTCGGCCTGGATGGTGTACATGCGGGCGTACTCTCCGCCGAGCGCCATGAGCTCGTCGTGGGTGCCCTGCTCGGTGATCCGCCCGCCGTCGAGCAGGACGATGCGGTCGGCCCGCCGTACGGTCGCCAGCCGGTGGGAGATGAGCAGCACGCTGACGCCCTCGGTGATCCCGGCCAGCCTGCCGAACAGGTCGGCCTCGGTGCGCACGTCGAGGTGGGCGGTGGGCTCGTCGAGGACCAGCACGCGCGCGCCGGTCCTGGCCGCGTAGAGCGCCCTGGCCAGCGCGACGAGCTGCCACTGGCCGCCCGACAGGTCGTCGCCGCCGGTCCTGGCGCGCGCGAGCGGGGTGTCGTAGCCGCGCGGCAGGCGGCGCAGGACCTCGCCGAGCCCGGCGTCGCGCGCCGCCGCCTCCATGGCCGCCCGGTCAGGAGGTACGGCGGAGCCGAACGTGATGTTGTCGGCCAGCGAGAGCCGGTACTTCACGAAGTCCTGGAAGACCACGCTCACCCGGGAGGGCGGATCGAGGGTGACCGTGCCGGAATCCGGCTCGTAGAGCCCGGCCAGCAGCTTGGTCAGCGTCGACTTGCCCGCGCCGTTCAGCCCGACGAGCGCCACCCGCTCCCCCGGCCTGATCACCAGGTCCAGGCCGTCGAGCACCCGCCGGTCCGAGCCCGGGTAGGCGAAGCCGACCTGGTCGAAGCGGATCTCCGGGGCCGCCCCCGCTTCAGCTCGGGCGGCGGCGTCGCCGGCCAGGAGGCGCTCCAGCTCGCGGATCGCCGCCAGCACCGGCCGGGCCGCCTCGAACACCACGGCGTCGAAGGCTCCCGCGATGACCTGGAACACGCTCCAGGCCGCGGTGACGACCGCGGCGAACAGCGCGATCGAGCCGTGTCCCGACGCCGTGCCGTACCCGACCCAGAAGTAGACGACGCCGAGCGGGACGACGGCCAGCACGAAGCGGGTCCAGGAGTCGCGCCACATGCGGCGGTCGTCGGCCCAGACCGGGTCGAGGTGGGCGCGCACGTGGCGCAGGTGACGGTCGACGAGCCGGTCGCCGAAGCCGAAGACCCGCGACTCGCGGCCCTCGGCGGGCTTGAAGGCCAGCTCCTGCCAGTAGCCCTGGCGCCGGTGGTCGTCGATCCCCGCCAGCCACACCCGGAAGTGCCGCCGCCATTCGAGGAGGTTGAGCCGGCGGGAGATCAGCGCGGGCACCAGGACGGCGGGGACCAGCCAGGGCGACCAGGCGGCCAGCACGGCCGCCGAGGCGAGCAGCCCCACGTAGCGCATGGCCACCTCGAGCGTGACGATGGCGCCGTCACCCGGGGTGCGCTCCACCCAGGTCGTCGGCTCGGCGGTGGCGGTCTTGACGAGTCGCTGGACGTCCTGCCGTTCCAGGATCGGCAGGGTGCGGCCGGTGGCGGCGAGCGCGGACAGGCGGGCACGGTGGGCGCCGTCGATGCGCGACGCCACGAACTCGTGGAGCGGCTGGCGCAGGCCGCCCACGACCTGGCCGGTGAGCAGCACCCCGCCCAGCAGCAGGACGGCGGGCAGGACGTCGTGGCCGCCGGTGGCCACCAGCAGGCCGGTGGAGACCGCGAGCGCCGCGGGGACCAGGGCGTCGACGAGTTCGGCGGCCACCAGCAGGGCCAGCAGGCCGGGCCGTACGTCGCGCAAGAGTCCGAGGAGGGTTAACCGGTCACGCACCGGGCCCATCGTGGTTTCGAACGAATTTCGCTGCAACCGATTTCTGCGGCGCGGGCCCCCGGTCCGGGCTCAGATCCCGATGGCCGCCATCGGCTGCATGAGCCGCCGCGCCGCCTCGGTGATGGAGCCCGACAACGACGGGTAGACGGCGAAGGTGTGCGCGAGCTGGTCGACCGTCAGGCGCTGCTGCACCGCGACGGACACGGCCAGGATCAGCTCCGAGGCGCGCGGCGCGACGACCACGCCGCCGAGCACGATGCCGGTGTGCGGGCGGCAGAAGAGCTTGACGAACCCGTCGTGGAAGCCCTGCATCTTGGCCCTGGCGTTGGTGGCCAGCGGCAGCTTGACCACGTTGGCCTCGATCTCGCCGGCCTCGATCTGCTTCTGCGACACGCCGACGGAGGCGATCTCCGGATCGGTGAAGATGTTGCTCGCCACCGTGGCCAGGCGCAGCGGCTGCACGGCCTCGCCGAGAGCGTGCCAGACGGCGATGCGGCCCTGCATGGCGGCCACCGAGGCGAGCATGAGCACCCCGGTGCAGTCGCCCGCGGCGTAGACGCCGGGGGCGGAGGTGCGCGAGACCTTGTCGACCTTGACGAAGCCGCCCTGGTCGAGCTGGACGCCCGCCTCCTCCAGGCCCAGGCCGGAGGTGTTGGGCACCATGCCGACGGTCATCAGGGCGTGGGAGCCCTCGGCGGTCCTGCCGTCCTCGAGGGTGACGACCACGCCGTCGGAGGTGCGGCGCACCGACGAGGCGCGGGAGCGGCCCATGACGTTCATGCCGCGCCGCCGGTAGACCTCTTCGAGCACCTCGGCGCCGTCGGCGTCCTCGTTGGGCATCATGCGGTCGCGCGAGGAGACCAGGGTGACCTCGGAGCCGAGCGAGCGGTAGGCGCCGGCGAACTCCGCGCCGGTGACGCCCGAGCCGATCACGATCAGGTGCTCCGGGAGCTCCTTGAGGTCGTAGAGCTGGCGCCAGGTGAGGATGCGCTCGCCGTCGGGCTCGGAGCCCTTGAGCACGCGCGGGGTGGCGCCGGTCGCGACCAGGACCACGTCGGCCCGGATGGTGCGGTCGCCCGCGCGGACGACCTGCGGGTCGACCAGGCGGCCCGCGGCCTTGATGACCTCGACGCCCTCGGCGGCCAGGCGCGTGCCGATGTCGACCGACTGGGCCTGGGCCAGCTCCTTCACACGCTGGTTGACCAGCGGCACGTCGATCTCGGCGGTGCCGGCGTCGCCGTCGGCGCCACCGCTGTAATGCACGCCCAGAGAAGGGGCGTCGAGCAGGGCCTGCTTACGCACGGAGGTGGCGATGAGGGTCTTGGACGGCACGCAGTCGGTGAGCACGCAGGCGCCACCTGGCCCGTCCTGTTCGACCATGGTGACCTGCGCACCTAGCTGCGCGGCCACCAATGCCGCCTCGTATCCGCCAGGTCCGCCACCGATGATCACGATCCTCGTCACGTATCCCATTCTCCCGCATCCGCCAAGCAGGAGGTGAAGCGGTACCCTAGGTGGCTATGCCGGTCTACGCCGCTTACGGCTCCAACATGGATCCCAAGCAGATGGCCATCCGGGCTCCGCACTCCCCGATCAGGGGCACTGGCTGGGTCAGCGGATGGCGTTTGACGTTCGGCGGGGAGGATCTCGGCTGGGAGGGCGCGCTCGCCACCATCGTCGAGGAGCCGAATCAGCAGGTCTTCGTCGTGCTCTACGACGTGCCCGAATGGGACGAGTCCGAGCTGGACCAGTGGGAGGGCGCCAGCCGGGGGCTGTATCACAAGATCCGGCTGCGGGTTCACACCCTGGAGGGCGACGTCCTGGCGTGGTTCTACGTGCTCGACGCCTACGAGGGCGGGCTGCCGAGCGCCCGATACCTGGGCATCCTGGCCGACGCGGCGGAGCTGGCGGGAGCGCCCGACGACTACGTCAAGGAGCTGCGGGCCAGGTCCTGCAACAGCCTCTAGGGGGTAGGCGGGGAACGCCCGGGTAGCCGCTGGGTGGAAGGGCGCGACCTGGCCGAACGGGGGACCTGATCCGATGCCGGCCGGTCGGCGCCGTCGCACCCGCGGATCAGCCGAGGAGCCCGCTCATGCACAAGCCCCGCCACCGCACCGTCGAGGTGAACGGACTCGAGATCTTCTACCGGGAGGCGGGCTCGCCGGACCTGCCCTGCGTGCTGCTGCTGCACGGCTTCCCGAGTTCCTCGCACACCTTCCGCCACGTGATGGCGCCGCTGGCCGAGGTGAGCCGGGTGGTCGCGCCCGACCTGCCGGGCTTCGGCTTCTCGGCCGCGCCGCGCGTCGACGAGTACGACTACACCTTCGCCCACCTGGCCGACACGATGGAGGCGTTCCTCGACCGGATCGGCGTCGGGGAGTTCTTCGTCTACCTGCACGACTTCGGCGCCCCGGTGGGCTATCACCTGGCCACCCGTCACCCGGATCGGATCCTCGGGCTCATCGTGCAGAACGGCAACGCCCACGAGGACGGTCTGGGCAGCCAGTGGGACGTCGTCAGGGACTTCTGGGCCGACCCCTCCGAGGCCAACCGCGCCAAGCTGCCCGAGTGGCTGAACTTCGAGGGCACCCGCGAGCAGTATCTGGGCGGGCTGCCCGAGCGGGTGCGCGACCTGCACGCGCCGGAGTCGTGGCACCTCGACTGGGAGCGGATGTCGCGGCCCGGCAACCTCGACGTGCAGTTCCAGCTCTTCACCGACTACGCCGCCCATGTCGCCCGCTTCGGGGAGCTGGCCCGCTACCACCGCACCCACCGGCCGCCGTGCCTGGTGTTCTGGGGCCGCCATGACCGCGTTCATCACCGGTGTCACCAGGTCGATACCGTGAGAATGAACTCACTCGCGCTCATTTATGGAAAGAGCAGTCATGACGCACGCTGAACACGAAGTGGCCGACCTGTGCGTGGAGCTGATCCGTGCCGACACCAGCAACTACGGCGACGGCAGCGGCCCTGGCGAGCGTGAGGCCGCCGAGATCGTCATGGCCAGGCTGGCGGAGGTGGGCGTCGAGGCGCACTACAGCGAGAGCGCCGACCGCAGGGCCAACGTGGTCACCCGCATCGAGGGCACCGACCCGAGCCTGCCCGCACTGCTGGTCCACGGCCACCTGGACGTGGTGCCCGCCAACGCCGCCGACTGGACGGTCGATCCCTTCGCCGGCGAGGTCAGGGACGGCTACATCTGGGGCCGTGGCGCAGTGGACATGAAGGACATGGACGCCATGATGCTCGCGGTGCTGCGCCAGATGGTCACCGAGGGCCGCCGACCCAGGCGCGACCTGGTGTTCGCGTGGGTGGCCGACGAGGAGGCGGGCGGAGAGTACGGCGCCAAGTACCTCACCAAGGCGCATCCCGAGCTGTTCGAGGGCGTCACCGAGGCCATCAGCGAGGTGGGCGGCTACTCCCTGGAAGTCGATCCCGGGCTGCGGCTCTACCTGATCGAGACCGCCCAGAAGGGGCTGGCCTGGATGCGGCTGATCGCCGACGGCCGCGCCGGTCACGGCTCCATGCTCAACTCCGACAACGCGGTGACCGAGCTCGCCAAGGCCGTGGCGCGCATCGGCTCGCACGAGTGGCCGCTGACCTACACCCCGACCGTCCGCACCTTCCTCACCGAGATCGCCGACGCCTTCGGCCTGCCGTTCGACGAGTCCGACCCGTCGAACCTGCTCGACAAGATCGGCCCGCTGGTGCGCTTCGTCGGGGCGACGCTGCAGCACACCACCAACCCGACCCAGCTCAGCTCCGGCTACAAGGCCAACGTCATCCCCGGGCGCGCCGAGGCCGTGATCGACGGGCGCTTCCTGCCGGGGCACGAGGAGGAGTTCTTCAAGACCGTCGACTCCCTGCTGGGCGACAAGGTGCGCCGCGAGTCCATCCACCACGACATCGCGCTGGAGACCACGTTCGACGGCGCCCTGGTCGAGGCGATGATCGCCGCGCTCAAGGCGGAGGACCCGACCGCCCGCGCCGTGCCGTACTGCATGTCGGGCGGCACGGACAACAAGACCTTCTTCGCCGACCTCGACGTGAGGGGCTTCGGCTTCGTGCCGCTGCGCCTGCCCAAGGACATGGACTTCGCCGCCATGTTCCACGGAGTCGATGAACGAGTGCCGGTCGAAGCATTGCGGTTCGGTGTGAGGGTGCTGGACAGGCTGCTCCTAAACTACTGAAAGTGAGCACCAATCCGTACACCCTTGCCCAAGACGCCGCGGCAGCGCTGAAGGCCGCCACCGGGCTCGACTCCTTCGACGTCGCCCTGGTGATGGGTTCGGGCTGGGTCCCGGCGGCGCAGGCCATCGGCCAGGCCGTCGCCGAGATCCCCTTCACCGACCTGCCCGGCTTCTCGGCTCCGGCCGTCGCCGGCCACGGTGGCAAGATCCGCGTCGTTCGCACCGACACGGGCCGCCATGCGCTGATCTTCCTGGGCCGCACGCACCTGTACGAAGGCCGCGGCGTGGACCCGGTCGTGCACGGCGTGCGGACGGCGGCCGCCGCGGGGGTGGGCACGCTGGTGCTGACCAACGCCGCGGGCGGCCTGCGCCCGGAGACGCAGAAGGTCGGCGACCCGGTGCTGATCAGCGATCACATCAACCTGACCGGCGCGGTCCCGATCAGCGGCACCACCTTCATCGACCTCACCGAGGTCTACTCCAAGCGGCTGCGCGCCCTCGTGCGCGAGATCGACCCGACCCTGGCCGAGGGCGTCTACGTGGCCTTCCGGGGCCCCACCTACGAGACGCCCGCCGAGATCCGCATGCTGCGCACGCTGGGCGGCGACATGATCGGCATGTCGACGGTGCTGGAGGCCATCGCCGCCCGCGAGGCCGGGCTGGAGGTGCTGGGCGTCTCGCTGGTCACCAACCCCGGCGCGGGCCTGGTCGGCGAGCCGCTCAACCACGAGGAGGTCCTCGAGGTCGGCAAGGCGACCGCGGCGCGCATGGGCGTGCTGCTGGCCAAGGTGGTCGATCGCCTGTGACTCCCGAGGAATGGCTGGCCCAGGATCCCGACCCGGAGACGCGGGCCGAGCTCGAGGCCATCATGGACGACCCCGGACAGCTGGCCGAGCGGTTCGGCGCCAAGCTGGAGTTCGGTACGGCGGGCCTGCGCGGCGAGCTCGGCGCCGGCCCCAACCGCATGAACCGCGTGACGGTGATGCGCGCGGCGGCGGGCCTGGCCGCGGTGCTCGGCCCCGGCAAGCACGTCGTCATCGGCTTCGACGCCCGCCACAAGTCCGACGTGTTCGCGCGCGACACCGCGGCGGTGCTGACGGGCGCCGGGCTGAAAGCGTCGATCATGGCCCGTCACCTGCCCACTCCCCTGCTGGCCTTCGCCGTCAAGGAACTGGGCGCCGACGCGGGCGTGATGGTCACCGCCAGCCACAACCCGCCGCGCGACAACGGCTACAAGGTCTACTGGGGCGACGGCTCGCAGATCGTGCCGCCGGTCGACGGCGAGATCTCCGCGGCGATCGACGCCGTGGGCCGGGTCGACGAGCTGCCGCTGGGCGACTCGTGGCAGACGCTCGGCGAGCCGATCGTCGACGCCTACCTGAAGGCGGTCACGGCGCTGCCGCTGGGCGAGGCCCGCGAGCTGCGCATCGCCTCCACCGCCCTGCACGGGGTCGGCGCCGAGCTGCTGGAGCGCGCGTTCCTGACGGCCGGGTTCGACGCCCCGGTGCCGGTCGAGGCGCAGCGTGAGCCCGATCCCGAGTTCCCGACGGTCTCCTTCCCCAACCCGGAGGAGCCGGGCGCGATGGACCTGGCCTTCGAGCTGGCCAGGAAGATCGACGCCGACGTGGTGCTGGCCAACGACCCCGACGCCGACCGGTGCGCGGTGGGCGTGCCCCTGCCGGGCGGCGGCTTCCGCATGCTCACCGGCGACGAGGTGGGGGGCCTGCTCGGGGAGTACGTGCTCACCAACACCTCGGGCGACGTGCTGGTGGCCACCACGATCGTCTCCTCGACGCTGCTCGGCAAGATCGCGGCGGAGTACGGCGTGCGCTACACCGAGACACTCACCGGCTTCAAGTGGATCATGCGGGCGGGCGAGGGCCTGGTCTTCGGCTACGAGGAGGCGCTGGGCTACAGCGTCGGCTCCGACGCCGGGCTGCCGGTGCACGACAAGGACGGCATCAGCGCCGCGCTCACGGTCGCCGCCATCGCCGCGCAGGCCAAGCGGTCGGGGCGCACCCTGCTCGACCTGCTCGACGACCAGGCGCGCCGCTACGGGCTGCACCTGACGTCGCAGTTGTCGGTGCGCGTCGACGACCTGTCGCTGATCGCCGGCGCCATGGCCAGGCTGCGCGCCGCCCCGCCCACCTCGCTGGGCGGGCGCGCGGTCGAGTCGGCCGAGGACCTGAGCGAGGGCTCGGCGCAGCTGCCGCCCACCGACGGGCTGCGCTACCGGCTGGCCGGCGACGGCCGGATCGTGGTCCGGCCGTCGGGCACCGAGCCCAAGCTCAAGTGCTACCTGGAGGTCGTCGGCGACTCGCGCGAGCAGGCCGCCGCCGACCTGGAGGCGATCAAGCGCGACCTGAGCGCCGCGCTGGGGCTCTAGCGGCCCCTGGCGGCGACCCGCTGGACAATGCCGGGATCGGGGTGACCGGCCCGGTGGCGGACCCGGGCCTGAACCTCACCAGTTGGCCGGCACGCCAGGCACGCCCGCGGGCAGCGGGTGGCCGGGCGGCCGGATGATGTAGACGATGCCGCCGCTGCTGGAACTGCGCTGCCAGACGTTCTCGAAGTCGGCGCGGGGATAGACGCGGCGCGCGTCGTCGTTCGTGGGCGAGTTGGCCGGGTCGTTGACGATCACGTCGCCGGTGGCGGTGAACCCGATGACCACGAAGATGTGGCCGTTGGTGCCGTAGCCGGCGCCGGGCAGCTCGCTCTTCTTGAACGACTGCGAGGTGATCACGGGGATGCCCGCCTTGACGAACTTCTCCAGCTCGGTCAGCGACCGCAGCCGCGTGACGAAGCCGTCGAGCCCGTAGCGGCCCGCGTAGGCGGTGTTGAACGGCCAGTTCCCCGCACCCTGGTAGGCGTGGTCGTAGACGTACCTGGCGGCGTAGTCGACCTCGGGGCTGGGGTCGGCCGGGTCCACCCAGGCCGTGTCGGCCGCGCTGGGCCACCTGTCCCAGAAGCCGAGCACCATCGTGGTGGACGTCGGGCTGCACCAGGCCTGGCCGCCGCCGTCCCACTCGGGGTAGTGGCCCTGGTGGATGCTCTGCGAGCGGCGCGGCACGTTCAGCTCGACACCCCAGGCCTCGCCGCCCGGACTTACCGGCACGGTCTTGCGCTCGGGCACCGCCGAGGCCATCGCGCCCAGGGTGCGGACCGTGGGCCCGCCGGTGGCGCCCGGCTTGCGGTAGAGCGTCACCCGCAGCTGGTAGGAGTCGATCGGCTTGCCCGCGGCGGCCACGAACGTGTCGACGGAGACCGTGCCGTCGACGTCGCCCTGCCCCGGCACCGAGGTCCGCTGGATGTCGGACTCCCCGTAGGCCCAGCGGCCCATGACGTACCACTTGGTGTCGGGCGCGGTGCCTCGCATCTCGATCTGGATCCAGGTGCCGGCCGGGGTGTCGGCGGTCCAGGAGGCGATCAGCTCGGTGGCTCCGAAACCGATCTGCCTGTCCTGGCCCGTCCACTGGGAGTACTCCCAGGTGGCTCCGCCGTACTCGATGGTGCCCGCCGGTTGTCCGAAGCTCAGCCCGGCGCCCAGATCGGCGCGCTGGTAGACGACCTCGGACTGGGCTGGTGGTGGTTTCTTCTCCGCTACGGCGGCGCCCGCGGGGAACGCGGCCAGGATCGCGGTCGATAACAGCACAACTAGCTTGCGCATTCGGCTCACCTCGCCCGGAATCTACGGGCGCGATCCCGGCGGGCGCATCGGATGAGTTACGTATACCGAGCTAGTCTTTCAGCTTGAACAGCAGCTCGGTGTCCCACTCGTTCCAGTCGGGCTGCTCGGCCGGGTTGGTGTGGAAGACCTCCAGCCTGGCCCCCCAGCGGTCGTCGCGCACGTCCCAGTCCAGGTCACGGGCGAGCAGCTCGGCGGTGACCTCCTTCAGCCCGTCGGGGTGACCGTGGTGCATGACGGAGGCGTAGCGGCCGGCGGGCAGCTCGCCCGGCTTGATGTCGCCCTCGCCCTCCGTCGTGGCCGCCACCGGGAAGCCCACCTCGAGCTGGATGTCGCCGTCCATGTCGATGACGTAGTAGCGGAAGAACGGCGCGCCCACGATCTGCAGGCCGCGGGCGGGCAGCCAGCCGGCCAGCTCGGGGATGCGGTCGGCGATCTTGGCGAAGCTGGTCATGGTGACCGTGCCCTTGATGCCCATGTACGGCTGCGCGGGACGGTCGATGATTGTCGGTTCCATACTCCTTACTACGACGCCTGGCTCCGGAACTCATCGAAGAGCGGGAAAATTCTTTCCGCGTCGAGATAAGTCGCGCTCCCGACCACCAGCCCGCCCCGCGTCTCCAGCATGAGCAGCGCGAACGGCGTGCCGTCGGGGAGGTACTGCGCGAAGACCCTGCCCCCGTTGGCCATCGCGGGCACGAACCGGTTGTCGTGGCAGGGCGTGTTCGCGACGCGCAGCACGGCCTCCAGGTCGTCGCGTCCGCGCAGCCACCAGGTGAACGGCGGCATGGTCATCGTGGCGTCGGCGTGGAGCAGCTTCACCAGCGTGTCGACGTCGTTGCGCATGAACGCGTCGAGGTAGCGCTCCACCAGGTCCTCGTCGACCGGCTCCGCCTCCGGGGTGGCGGGCAGGGCGGCGCGGGCCCGCTGCAGGGCGCTGTTGGCCGCGGCGACGCTGGTGCCGATCAGCTCGGCGGTCTCGGCCGCGGAGAAGGCGAGCACGTCGCGCAGGATGAGGGCGGCGCGCTGGCGGGCGGGCAGGTGCTGCAGCGCCGCGACGAACGCCAGCCGTACCGACTCGCGGGAGACGGCCAGCTCGGCCGGGTCGAGGCGGTCGTCGGGGATCGGCAGCACCCACGCGCTCTCGGGCAGCGGCGGGCCGAGCGGCGTGCCCGGCCGGGCCGGCGCCACCAGGTCGATGGCGCGGGCCCGGCGCTGGGCGCCGCGCAGCATGTCAAGGCAGACGGTCGTGGCGATCCTGAACAACCACGCCTTCAGCGGCCCCCGCGACTCGTCGAAGGTGCGCCAGGCTCTGACCAGGGTCTCCTGCACGGCGTCCTCGGCCTCGAAGGGCGAGCCGAGCATGCGGTAGCAGTAGCCGGTCAGGGCCTGGCGGTGGTGTTCGAGAGCGTCGGTCATACCTTGGCGATCTCCATCTGCAGCTCCGTCACCCACCCGGCCTGGCCCGTGTCGGGCGGGCAGTGCAGGTAGACCTCGCGCGACAGGCCGAGCGAGCGGTAGCCGTTGTCCTCGATCCAGTGTGCCATCGCCTGGATCGAGGCGTCGGCGGTGTCGAGCGGACCGTGGTGCACGAGCGTGGCCGCCTCGGCGAGCTCGGGCAGATCGACCATGGTCAGGCCGGGCACGCTCGCGACGGTGACGGGGAAGGCCGCGTGCACCTCGACCGTCCCGTCGCCGAGCGGGAGGTAGTAGGCGATGGAGGGCCCGGCGAAGGGCGATCCCGCGGCCTCCATCCGCTCCATGAGCCGGTCGTACAGCGGCTGGATCACCGGACCGATGTCTGCCGGCTCGTAGCTGGCGGCCACCGCGCTGAGCTCGGCGACGCGGACGGCGGGGACCTGTTTGACGACGATCTCGGCGGTTCGCATGGCGCCCTCTTTCTCGATCATCCGGAGCCTCGACTCCACCCCGCGCAGCCGCGCCAGATCGGCGTCGATCTGGGCCTCCAGCTGGGCCCTGCGCAGCCGTACCATGCCGTGCAGTTCCTCGGCGCTCAGCTTCTCGTCGAGGATCCTGGTGACCTGGTCGAGGGTGAAGCCGAGATCCTTGAGCGCGACGATGCGGTTGAGCCTGGCCAGCTGGGCGGCCTGGTAGGACCGGTAGCCGGTGTACGGGTCGACGTGGGCGGGTGGCAGCAGGCCGATGGCGTCGTAGTGGCGCAACATGCGCACTGACACGAGGCCGAGCCTGGCGAAGTCTCCGATGCTGAACATGACTCCTCCAGGTCTAGGGCCTCACACGGTGTCAGGGTCCAGTATCTCCAGCCGCATCGAGGTGAAGTCGAACGTCACCCGGTAGGGGCGGAAGAACTGGTGCGAGATGGCCCCGCCGAGCGGGAGCCGCACCTCGGGGAAGAAGTCGCGCGCCCCGGGGAAGGTGTAGCCGGTGAGGTCGCGCCCCCTGACGTGGCCGAGGGTGAGCTCGTCGATGTCGAAGGGGACGGCCTGGATGGCGCCGCCGCCGTCGCGGCCCTCCTCCGGTTCCTTGAGTGTCACTCCGTCGAGCCGGTCCTTCGGTGCGACGAAGGCCAGGCCGCCGCCTCCGGTGTCGACGAAGAACCAGCGCGGCTCGCTGCCGTTGATCGTGCCTTCCGCCAGGACGTAGTGGGTGCCGTCGAGCAGGAACGGAATCCCGCGTGTCGTGATATTTCGCGACCTGGGGCGCAGGATCAGCGCGCCTCCCGGATAGTCGATCGTCGCCAGGCGCCGTTGCAGGATCGCCGATCCCACCGCTCCCCTCACCTGGAAGCCGCCGATGTCGGTGCCGGTGAAGTCGAGCATGCGCACCGGCACGTGGCGGATCTCCAGTTCGCCCAGGGCGACGGCCTCCAGCCTGCCCTGGCCCTCGTCGGCCTCCTGACCGCCGGGGTAGGTGCGCCTGACGCTTCCGGCCCGCTGCACGCCGAGCTCGTCGGCCAGCGCGTGGTCGAGGTAGATCTCGTGCCCGCCGGTGTCGAGGAACATCGGCACCGTGACGCGGTCGTCGAGCCGCACCATGAGCACCGGCAGCGGATCGGTGACCTCGAAGGGCACCCGCGTCTCCCGATCGTCGTCCATCAGGTACGGCACGCGGCCGTCGAACAGCTCCATCTTCCTGGCCATCAGCGCGTCGACATGCCGGTAGTGGACGGCTGCGGCGGCGAAGTCGTCACGCCGGTAGGCCACCTCGGCCAGGTCGCGCCGGGCCCGCCCGTTGCCCGGGTCGTGGCGCAGTTCGGCTTCCAGCAGTTCGGCGGCCTCGCCGAGGCGGTTGGCGAGCAGGGCCTGTTCACCCTCGTTTAAATACTGCATGGTATTTGGATACTTGCTAGTATTTGAGTGTGTCAAGACTCACCCGGAAGGAGCAGCAGGCGGCCAACCGCCTCAAGCTGCTCGAAGCGGCCGAGACCGTCTTCGCCGAACGCGGCATCCAGGGCGCCTCGCTCGACGAGGTCGCGCTCGCGGCCGGCCTCACCAAGGGCGCCGTCTACTCCAACTTCTCCGGCAAGGAGGAGCTGGTCCTGGCGGTGATGCGCCACCGCATGGGCGAGGAGGCGCAGGAGCAGGCCGCGCGCGAGCTGCGGCCCGGCAGGGACGCGGGCGAGCTGGTCGAGGAGTTCGGCGCGTTCTGGGCCGAGAGCGCGAGCGGCAAGGAACGTTATGCCCGGCTGGTGCTGGAGTTCATGGTCCACGCCACCCGCGACCCAGCCACCCGCGAGCAACTGCGCGACCTGCTGTTCCCCGAGCCCCCCGCCTCGCGCCATCCGCTGGCCCCGCCGGGCAGCGCCCTGGCGCGGCTGCCGCCCGGCCAGGCCGACGCCATCCTCAAGGCGCTGGAGGCGGGCATGTCGCTGATGACCATGCTCGATCCGGAGCGCTGCCCGCCCGAGCTGTTCGGGGTGGCGCTCAAGCTGCTGAGTCAGTGACGGACCGGCAGCACCAGGCCGTCACGCACCTCGATCGGACAGGCGTAGACCTCGCTCAGCAGGCCGGCGTCGAGCACGTCGGCGGGTGCTCCGTCGGCGGCCACGCGGCCCTCGCGCATCACCACGACCCGGTCGGCGTAGGCGGCGGCCAGGTTCAGGTCGTGCAGCACCACGACGACCGTGTCGCCCAGCCGGGCGCGCTCCCGCACCAGGCCCATGACCTGCTCCTGGTGGCGCAGGTCCAGCGGGGCGGTCGGCTCGTCGAGCAGCAGCACGGGCGCGCCCTGCGCCAGGACCCTGGCCAGCGAGACGCGTGCCTGCTCGCCGCCCGACAAGGTGGGGAAGGCCCGGTGCGCCAGGTGGGCGACCTCCGTCGCGTCCATCACCTCGCGCTGGGTGCGCTCGTCGTACGGCCTGCCGTACTGCCCCATCTCCACCACCTGGGCGACCGTGAACGGGAAGGCCAGCGTGACCTTCTGCGGCAGCACGGCCCGGCGCCTGGCCAGCGCCGCCGGGCGCAGCCGGTGCAGGGGCGCGCCGCCGATCGTGACGCGGCCCCGGTCGGGCCGCACGTCGCCGGCGAGCATCGCGAGCAGCGACGACTTGCCCGCGCCGTTGGGTCCGACGATCGCGACCAGCTCGCCCTCGCCCGCCGCGACCGAGACGTCGTCGAGCAGCGTGGCCTGGCCGGCCCGCCAGGTGATCCCCACCGCGTCGATCATGCCCATCCGCCCTGCTCCCTTCTCGTACGGCGCAGCAGCCAGAGGAAGAACGGCCCGCCCAACAGCGCGGTGAGCACCCCGATCGGCAGCTCGGCGGGGATCACCACCATCCGCGCGGCCAGGTCGGCCAGCAGCATCACGCTGCCGCCCGCCAGCGCCGAGGCGGGGATGAGGATCCGGTGCGATGGCCCGGCGACCAGGCGGATCAGGTGCGGCACGACCAGGCCGACGAAGCCGATGATGCCCGCGGCGGCCACGCCCGCGCCGGTCAGCAGCGCGGCCAGGCCGATCACGACGATCCGCACCCGCTCGGTGTCGACGCCCAGATGCCTGGCGCTGCGCTCGCCCAGCGCCAGCAGGTCGAGCGCCTTGGAGAAGAACGGCATCGCGACCAGTCCGACCAGGGCGAACGGCGCCATCGCGGCCACCACGGTCCAGCTGGCGCCGCCGACGCTGCCCAGACTCCAGAAAGTGATCGAGCGCAGTTCGTTGTCGTCGGCGACGAAGGTGAAGATGCCGACCACCGCCCCGGCCACCGCGTTCACGGCGACGCCGGTCAGGACCAGCGTCACGACCTCTGTGCGGCCGCCGTTCCTGGCCAGCGCGTAGACGGCGACGGTGGCCACGAAGCCGCCCACGAAGGCGGCCACCGTGATGGACCAGCCGCCCAGGGCGCTGAAGCCGAGCACGATCGCGCCGACCGCGCCCACCGCGGCGCCGGAGGAGACGCCGATCACGCCCGGCTCGGCCAGCGGGTTGCCGAACACGCCCTGCATGCCCGCGCCCGCCACCGCGAGGGCGGCGCCGATCATCAGGGCCAGGACGACCCGGGGGAAGCGGATCGCCCAGAGCACCTCGAAGTGTTCGGTCCTGGTGCCGGTGAGGGCTCTGAGCACCTCGTCGAAGGGCACCTGGACCGCGCCGATCCCCGCCGACACGACGCACAGCGTGGCGAGCAGCACCGCGAGGGCGGGGATCAGCAGCCGGGAGGCGGCGGGCGACCGCGCGACGCCCGCCGCCCCGGCAGCGGCACGGTGGTCCGTCCGTGCCGCCGTCTCGTCAGGCCGGGCGCCCCGGACCTGCTGGGTCATTTCGCCTGGAAGGCGGCGACGAGCTTGTCGAGCGCGGGTCCGGTGCGCAGGCTCATGCCGAGCAGTTCGAGCCCGTCCATCGAGACGATGCGCTTGTCCTTGCCCGCTGGGGTCTGGGCGACGCCCGGAAGCTTGAGCAGGCCCTCGATCCCGCCCACCGACTCCAGCCCGTCCTCCATGACGAGGATGATGTCGGGAGCGCCGGTGACCATGGCCTCGGCGGTGATCGGCTTGTAGCCCTGGATGCCCGCCTCGGAGCCGGCGTCGATGCCGCCCGCGGCGGTGATCATGGCGTCGGCCTTGGCGCCCTTGCCGCCGATCATGTAGGTCTTCTGCTGGCCGCGCAGGTACAGGAAGGCGACCTTGGGCTTGGTCGTGACCGCGGCGCCCTTGGTCTTGGCGGCGGCGATCTCGGCGGCCACCTTGGCGGCCAGTTCCTTGCCCTTGGCCGGCTCGCCGACGGCCGCGGCGACCGTCTCGATCTTGGCGGGCACCGAGTCGACGGAGTCGGCGGCGGTGGGCACCTGCACCAGCGGCACGCCTGCGTTCTTGATCTGCTCCAGCACCTCGGGCGGACCGGCGTCGGTGGTGCCGACCAGCACGGTCGGCTTGAGCGCGAGGACCCCCTCGGCGGCCAGGGTGCGGGCGTAGCCGACCTGGGGCTTGCCCTGCGCCTCCGGCAGGCCCATGGCCGACAGGTCGACGCCGACGACCTTGTCCTTCAGGCCGAGCGCGAAGACGATCTCGGCGATCTCGCCGTTGAGCGGGATGATCCGGCCGGCGTCCTTGACCTCGACGTCCGTGCCGTCGGCCGACTTGATGGTGACCGGCAGAGCGGCGGCGGGGGCCTGGGACCCGGCGGGCTGGGCGGCGGGCTGGGTGGCGGACTGCGTGGCGGGCTGGGCCGCGGGGGTCGTGCCGCAGGCGGCCAGGGCTCCGGCCAGGGCGAGGAGGGCGACGACGCGCTTCACCTGGCCACCTCCTTGACGATGAGTTCGATCAGACGGGTGTGCACGCCGGTGGCGCTCTGGCTGATGACCGAGCGGCTGCGCGGGAACATCAGCCCGCCCGCCTCGGCGTAGGTGTCCTCGATGAGCTCGACCTGGACGATCTGGCCGTCGAGGGAGCTGCGCGTACTGGCCAGCACGGCCGGCAGGTGACGGCCGTCGGGGGCGCTCTCGCGGCGCAGGTGGAAGACCCGGTTGACGGTGTCGGCCATGGTCCTGGTCACCTCGGTGATCCAGTCGCCGCGCACCCGGAACAGGCTGGAGAAGCGGTCGTCGGCCTTGAGGAGCACGCCCATGGGGTGCTCACGCTCCTCGGGGACGACGGTGAGCTCCTTGGCGAACGGGGTCTCCTGGCGGTGGGTGACGATCCGGGTGAGCTGCCGGGTGGTCCAGTGCACCTGCTCGGTCGCGGCCCCCTCCAGGGAGACCGAGACCTTCGGCGGCTTGCCCGGCCGCAGCTCAACGGACAGATGACCGTTGTGAGCCTGACCGTCCTCGGTGAGGACGAGCTCGGCCTCGAATCCGGCCAGGTCCAGCGGCCAGCGGTAGGTCGCGGCGTGGGCCTGCTCGACCAGCCGTGCGTCTGACATGAAGAATCCTTGCATACTTAGGTAAGGCATGCCTTAGTTAGGCAAGCCATACCTAATCACGGCACCAAGAGATGCGCAAGACACGAAAAAGCGCCCCCATCACCGATGGAGGCGCTGCGTTTCGCGAGAGGTCAGGCGAGCGCGGCGATCACGATCATGACCACGGCCAGCGCGATCACCGCGACGGCGTCGGGAGCCACGGCGTTGCGGACCTGGCCCGGCTCTTCCTTGCGGAGCCTGGCCGTCTCGACCTTCTGGGTGATCTGCTCGCCCACCCAGTCGGCATGCGTCTTGCCCGCCAGGGCGTCGTGCGCGGCCTGCTCGCCCTTCGACAACACGGGCTCGGTGCGCACCTTGCCGCGCTCGACGCGCGGCATCGCCCGCCGCTGCGCCTTGGCCCGCTCCCTGGCCGAGGCCATCGGGGTCCACAGGCGGATCAGCTTGCCCTGGCCGTACTCGATGGAGACCGAGTGGCCGACGCTCACCTCGCCCAGCGCCGACCAGGGCGCCTCGACGTTGCGCAGCGGGTTGCGCGCCTTGAGCCCTTCGTCGGTGATGATCGTGGCCGGGCGCAGGCTCGTGAGGTACACGACCGCGGTCAGCACGGCCAGCACCGCCCCCGCCACCAGGGTCCACTTGCCGTTGAAGCGCACGGTCAGGTCGTAGACGTTGAACGCCACGAACGCCAGCCAGATCCAGCCGAAAACGAAGGCGGTCGTCGAGCGGTAGGTCTGTTTCATGCGCGCCACTTCAACTGAGCGAAGCCGGGCTTGATGAGGCCGTTGATGAGCGCCAGGCGGTCATCGAAGGGGATGAACGACGACTTCATGGCGTTCACCGTGAACCACTGCAGATCATCCCAGTCGTAGTCGAAGGCCTCGACCAGCTTGGCGAACTCCTGCGAGAGGGAGGTGCCGCTCATCAGCCGGTTGTCGGTGTTGACCGTGACCCTGAAGTGCAGGCGGCGCAGCAGGCCGATCGGGTGCTCGGCGATCGAGGCGGCCGCACCGGTCTGCAGGTTGGAGGTCGGGCACATCTCCAGCGGGATGCGCTTGTCGCGCACGTAGGCCGCCAGGCGCCCGAGCTTGGTGCCGTCGCCGGAGATGTCGTCGATGATGCGCACCCCGTGGCCCAGCCGGTCGGCGCCGCACCACTGGATGGCCTGCCAGATCGACGGCAGGCCGAACGCCTCGCCCGCGTGGATCGTGAAGTGCGCGTTCTCGCGCTGGAGGTATTCGAAGGCGTCGAGGTGGCGGGTGGGCGGGAAGCCCGCCTCCGCGCCGGCGATGTCGAAGCCCACGACGCCGACGTCGCGGTAACGCACCGCGAGCTCGGCGATCTCCATGGAGCGCGCCTTGTGGCGCATCGCCGTCAGCAGCGTGCCGACGCGGATGTTGCTCCCCTCCGAGCCCAGCCTGAAGCCCTCCAGGACGGCCTCGACCACCTCGTCGAGCGAGAGTCCCGCGTTGGTGTGCTGCTCGGGCGCGTAGCGCACCTCGGCGTAGACCACGCCGTCGGCGGCCAGGTCCTGCGCGCACTCGGCGGCCACGCGCACCAGCGACTCCCTGGTCTGCATGACCCCGACGGTGTGGTCGAAGGTCTCCAGATACCGTTCGAGCGAGCCGGAGTCCGCCGCCTCCTCGAACCACTGGCGCAGGTTGTCGGCATCGGTGGTCGGCAGCGCCGAGTAGCCGGTCTCCCGGGCCAGATCGACGATCGTCTCGGCCCGGAGGCCGCCGTCGAGATGGTCGTGGAGCAGCACCTTGGGTGCGCGGCGGATCTCCTCGAGAGTGGGTCGCTGGCTCATCTCGTCATCTTAATGGTCACTCATCCCTGTTCACGGTATCCGGGGAGAAGGCGGGCAGGCAGACCGCGATGTACTCCGCCCCCTCGTCGCCGGTGGAGTAACGCACCTTCTCCCCCGCCGGGGTGACGATCGACTGGCCGGCCTTCACCGTCGAGGTGCCGCCCGCGTGCTCGACGATCACCGCGCCCTTGAGCACCACCGTGTACTCCGTGAACAGCGGCGTCTGGGCGGGCTCCTCCCAGCCGGCGGGCGCCACCATGTGCGCGATCGAGATGGCCTCGTCGCCGCTGTTGATACGCCCGATGTGCTCCGCGATGACCTTGCCGCCCGGAACGGGGATCCGGGTGGCACCCTCCAGAATTCTCACCATCGGCCCAGTTTGTCACGCGGTGCCGGGGCGCTCGCGAGGTGGCCGACCTGGACGGGCCCGTCAGCTCGCGATGTCGATCACCAGGCGCGCCGGGTCGTCATACGCCTTCACCTGGAACGGCGCCGTCCTGTCGAGCACGATCCCGACGCCGGCGTGCGCCTCGAAGTCGCCGGTGCGCACCACGTTGCGCACGTTGCCCAGGTCGGCCTGGTAGATCGGGCCGCCCTTCCAGGTGGGCTTGCCGTCGTCGTCGTGGGCGTTTGCGGGGGTCAGCCTGACGTGCAGGTAGACGCCCTGCACGTCGATCTTCTCGCCCGACCCGTCCTCGGTGAGCTCGTCCTGCCACTCGACGGCGTATCCGGGCACCTCGCCCTTGAAGTCGATCACGATGCGGTCGAAGCCGGGATGGGCCGCGTGCCGTACGCCTGTCACGATGGCGGGCTCGCCGTCGCGGTCGACCTGGACCGGCTTGGTGTTGGTGATCGTCGGAGCGGGACTCGCCGACGTCGGAGCGGCGGTGGGCGTCTGGCCGGTGGGCTCCTGGCTCGCGGGATCCTGGCTCGTCGGCGCCTGGGTGCCGGGTGACACGCCGGCCGAGGTCTCGCCCGGTCCCGTGCTGCCGCATCCGGCGAGCAGGAGGAGGCCGATCAGGGCTGATGTGGCGTGTGAGGGACGCATGTCCTCTAGATTCCCAGCACGGCTACCGCGCATGCCCGCGCTATCACGGACGGGCATGGCACGGCGAGGGGCATGACACTGCGAGGGCAGGGCACGGCGAGAGGCATGACACGGCGACGGGCCCCGCCGGAGTTCGGTGGGGCCCGTCGGTGGTGCGGACAGGTCAGACGGTCTCGAAGACCTTGGCCTCGTCGGCCACCGGGACCGCCTTGCGGGCCCTGAGCCCGGTCAGCGAGATCGCCAGGCCGACGACGCCGAGGACGAGCGAGACCCAGATGGCCGAGCGCAGCGCCTCGATGGTCAGCCCCGAGGTGGACTGCGAGGTGAGCACCGCGGTCCCGACGGCGAGCACGATCGCGCCGCCGACCTGGCCGGAGGTGTTGAGCAGGCCGGAGGCCAGGCCCTGCTCCTCGTCCTTCACCCCGGCCACGGCCTGGATGTTGAGCGAGGGGAACGACAGCGCGAAGGCGATGCCCAGCAGGATCATGCCCGGCAGGACCAGCAGCCCGATGCTCGGGTCGGTGTCGATGTTCAGGAAGAAGACGTAGCCGCCGACCAGGGCCGCCGAGCCGACGGCGATGAGCTTGCCGGTGCCGAAGCGGTCGGCGAAGTCGCCCATCTTGGTCGAGGTGAGGGCCACCAGCAGGCCGGCGGGCAGGAACGCCAGGGCCGTCTGGAGGGCCGACCAGTGCAGCAGGTTCTGGAAGTACTGCATCATCACGAACTGGAAGCCGACGTAGGAGCCGAACAGGATCACCAGGCCGAGGTTGGCCCGCACGAGCGGCGCGGAGCGCAGGATGCCCAGGCGCACCAGCGGGTGCTTGAGCCGCTGCTCCAGCACGACGAAGGCGGTCAGCAGGGCGGCGGCCACGACGAGCGAGCCGATGGTGCGCAGCGAGACCCAGCCGGCCTCGGGAGCCTGCACGACGGTGAAGACCAGCAGCAGCATCGAGGCGGTGATCAGGATGGCGCCGAAGATGTCGTGGCCGCCCTCGGCCTTCTCCTCGGTGGCCTTCGGCAGCGTCTTGATCGCGGCGAAGAGCGCGATGATCGCGACCGGCACCGGCATCAGGAACGTCCACCTCCAGCCGAGCGAGGTCAGGAAGCCCGACAACACCAGGCCGAGCGAGAAGCCGCTGGCCCCGGCGGCGGTGAAGATGCTCAGCGCCTTGTTCCTGATCGGGCCTTCAGGGAAGGTCGTCGTGATGATCGACAAGGCGGCCGGGGCGGTGAACGCGGCGCTCACGCCCTTCACGAACCGGGCGGCGATCAGCAGGGCGCCGTCGTCGACGATGCCGCCGAGCAAGGACGCGACCGCGAAGACGCCCAGCGCCACCAAGAAGACCCTGCGTCTGCCGAGCAGGTCGGCGGTCCGGCCCCCGAGTAGCAACAGACCGCCGTAGCCCAGCACATAGCCACTCACCACCCACTGCAGGGAGGAGGTGCTCAAACCCAGGTCGGCCTGGATGGCGGGGAGCGCCACGCCGACCATCGACACATCAAGCGCGTCAAGGAAGATCACCGTGGAGAGCACGGTCAGTGCGCCCCAGGCGAATTTTGAGGAAGAGGAGGTCATGCGGGATACATTACATGCACCTGCATCTAATGCAACAGCATTTAATTCCGTTGCATACGATTTAACGGCGTGGTAACCTCCGGCTCATGAACGAGGTTGAGGCCTGGCGCGAGGTACTCGCCAAGCACGCCAAGACCATGTGCGCGCTGGAGCGCGAGCTGGGCACCAAGCACGACCTGGGCCCCAGCGAGTTCGAGGTGCTCGACCGCATGGTCAATCTCGACCGCACCGCCCGGGTCCAGGAGCTGTGCGACGAGGTCCACCTCAGCCAGAGCGCCCTGTCGCGCGTCGTGGCGAGGCTCGAGAAGGCCGGACTGGTCAGCCGCGGCGTCTGCCCGAACGACCGGCGCGGCGTCTCGGTGTGCATCACCGACATCGGCCGCGCCAAGCACGCCGAGGCCCTGCCCACCCACCGCGCCGTGCTCCACGAGATCTTCGCCCCCGTGCACTGAGCGGGCGATCTTCCCAAAGCGTGCCATCCCTTGAGATGCGCCCGATGAGCACGCGGGGATGCCCCTGCTCATGGGAACCGTCTCGCGCGGGTTCAGCGGCACGCACTTCCGCAGACCCGGCCCCGAACTCGCGGACCGGGTGCCTCCGGGGCAGTACCTGGCCGCGGGGTTTCCCGTCCTGACCGCGGGCGCCACCCAGCACATCACCACCGACCGGTGGAGCTTCACCATCCGCGGCGGCCGGGCCGAGCCCAGATGGACCTGGGACGACCTGCTCGCGCTGCCCGCCGAACGGTTCACCGTCGACATCCACTGCGTCACCCGCTGGACCAAGCTCGACACCACGTGGACGGGCGTGCCGCTCGACACGCTGCTCGCCGAGGCCGATCACGACGCGGCCTTCAGCCTCGCCGTCAGCTACGGCGGCTACGCCACGAACCTGCCCGTCGCCGAGATCACCGGTGGCAAGGCCTGGCTCGTCTACCGCTACGACGACGAGCCGATCATGCCGGAGCACGGCGGGCCCGTCCGCATGCTCGTCCCCGGCCACTACCTGTGGAAGAGCGCCAAGTGGATCCGCGAGCTGTGGCTCATGGACGAGGACAGGCCCGGTTTCTGGGAGCAGTCCGGCTATCACAACTTCGGGGACCCATGGCGGCAACAGCGCTACTTCAACGACTGACGTGGCTGCCCGCCGTCATCGCCGACGCGCGGACCGAGACGCCACAGGCCCGCACGCTGGTGCTCGACGTGCCCGGCTGGCCGGGCCACCGCGCCGGCCAGCACGTCGACGTACGGCTGACCGCCGGCGACGGCTACCAGGCGGTGCGCAGCTACTCCCTGGCCTCGGCACCGGGCGAGGAGCCGGCCGTCACCGTGGCGCGGGTGCCCGACGGCGAGGTCTCCCCCTACCTCGTGGACGTGGCCAGGCCGGGCGACCAGGTGGAGATCCGCGGCCCCGTCGGAGGGTACTTCGTGTGGGAGCCCGCCGCGCCGTACCGGTCCGTGCTGCTGGTCGGCGGCGGCTCCGGCGTCGTGCCGCTGCGCTCCATCCTCCGCCACCACCGCCGCACCGCGGACCCGACGCCCATGCGGCTGGTCTACTCCGTGCGCGCGCCGGAACTCGTCATCTACCGCGAGGAGCTCCAAGCCGAGCACCTCGTCTACACCAGGACCACGCCGCCCGGCTGGCCCAGGCCCGCCGGCCACCTCGACCAGGCGCTCCTGCGCGAGGTGGCCTGGCCGCCCGCCGACTCTCCCCTCGCCTACGTCTGCGGCCCCACCGCCTTCGTCGAGCACCTCTCCGGGGCGCTGCTCGACCTCGGCTACCGCGCCGACGACATCCGCACAGAACGTTACGGCTGACCGGGAGGATCCCATGCACGTAGACGGCAACGCCGCCG
Source organism: Nonomuraea sp. NPDC050663 (assembly GCF_044456985.1). Classification (NCBI taxonomy): domain Bacteria; kingdom Bacillati; phylum Actinomycetota; class Actinomycetes; order Streptosporangiales; family Streptosporangiaceae; genus Nonomuraea; species Nonomuraea sp. NPDC050663. The sequence continues at coordinate 441,019 of NZ_JBITGL010000001.1, read as the reverse complement.
CCGGCCTGCTCACGCAGGTCTTCGCGCGGGACATGACGGGTGCGCACGGCACCTGCGGATCGTGCGGCCACAACGGCCCGCTGGCCGAGGCCGTCGTGTACGGCGAAGCGGCCGGCACCGTGTTTCGCTGCCCGACCTGCGACAACGTCCTGATGACGCTCGTGGAGGCGCCGGGAAGGATCCTGGCCCGCCTGGCCGGGCTGCGCTGGCTGGCCGTACCCGTCTAGGAGGAGCACGATGTCCGTCATCTCACAGGGCTTCCAGGGCCGCGGCAGGCGCGACGACCGGCTGCCGCCCGGACAGTACGAGACCCACGACTTCCCGGTGCTGTCGGCCGGGCCCACGCCGTACATCTCCGTCGACGAGTGGGAGTTCACCATCGACGCCGAGGACGGCGCCCGCCACACGTGGTCGTGGCAGGACCTGATGGCGCTGCCCAAGAGCACGCCGCACGTCGACATCCACTGCGTCACCCGATGGTCGAAGTTCGACACCGACTGGGCGGGCATCTCGCTCGACGTCCTGCTGGAGGACGTCGAGAGCGCCGCGGAGTACGCGCTGGTGACCAGCTACGGCGGCTACACCACCAACCTGCCGCTGGAGGACCTGATCGACGGCAAGGCGTGGATCGCCTACGCCTTCGACGGCCGGCCGCTGACCCCCGAGCACGGAGGTCCCGCCCGGCTGCTGGTCCCCCACCTGTACTTCTGGAAGTCGGCCAAGTGGGTGCGCGGCATCCGCCTGCTCGACCAGGACGAGCCGGGCTTCTGGGAGACCGCCGGGTACCACAACTACGGCGACCCGTGGCGCGAGCAGCGTTACTGGGGCGACTGACCGGGACGCAGCCAGACCGCGGCCTCGCCCGTCAGCGGCAGGAAGGTGAACGACTCCTGCAGGTAGAGCGTCACCTCGGACGCGGTGTGCCCCAGGTACCCGATCGACAGGTCCTGGCCCAGGTGCAGCTCGAAGTCGCCGCCGCGGGTGGTGAGCACGACCGCGCCGCTCAACGCCGGGGCCCAGACGATGTCGCCGTCGATCAGGCGGCGGATGTGGTCGAGCACCGGATAACCGTGGTCGCTGGTCTCGCTCACCCCCGTGTAGGCCTGCGCGCCCAGCAGCACGCTGTAGGGGCCGTCCACGCCCGCCATCCGCAGGCCGCTCAGCGCCTGGGAGATGCTGTCGGGATAGGCCCGCACGTCGCCGGGCAGGACGAGCGGCGAGTTGCTCGCGGTCGGGATGATCCCCGCGATGCCCGCCGCCGGATACCCGTCGAGCACCGCCCGGTCCTCCGCGACGGCCAGGTCGTGGGCGGCGTCCTTGGCCGGCTGCCAGTCGGAGTCGCCCGAGCCCCGCTCGACGTCGTCGACGGCCGCGCGGGCCAGCGTGAACGGGCGGCGCAGCTCGACCAGGCGCGACACCTCCCGCAGCCGGGCCACCACCCCGCCGGCGGGCCCCTCGACGGCCGTCAGGTGACCGGTGCCCACGGCCGACAACGACGGGCCCTCTGGACCCTTCACGTCGACGACCCGCCGCCCGGCCAGGTGGCGGCGGAAGGTGCGCAGGACTTCCTCTTCGATCTGCTCCCAGGCGCCTTCGGAGACCGGGGCCAGTTCGCGATGCAGGTTGTTCATGCTGACGGGACTCCCTTGAGACTGCCCACGTCCAGCGATCCGGCGTAGGCGGGTGGCGGCGGCTGGGCGAGCCGCTGCAGCCACTCGGTTGAAGGAACGAAGAAGAGCGACCCGGTGACGGCCGTGGAGAAGTCGAGGATGCGGTCGTAGTTGCCCGGCGGATCCCCCACGAACATGTTCGTCAGCATCAGCTCGATGACGTCCGGCGTGCGGCTGTAGCCGATGAAGTAGGTGCCGAACTCCCCGCGCGAGACGCTGCCGAAGGGCATGTTGTCGCGCAGGATCTTCAGCTCCTGCCCGTCGCGCTCGATCACGGTCAGGGCGTTGTGCGCGTTGGCGGGCTTGACGTCGTCGTCGAGCTCCACGTTCGACAGCTTGGTGCGGCCGATGACGCGCTCCTGCTCCTCGACCGTGAGCCTCTCCCAGGCGGCCAGGTCGTGCAGGTACTTCTGCACGATCACATAGCTGCCGCCGGCGAACTCCAGCTCCTCGGAGCCGATCAGCACCGACTCGGCGGCCAGCGCCCCCTCGGGGTTCTCCGTGCCGTCGACGAAACCCAGCAGGTCACGCGCGTCGAAGTAGCGGAACCCGTGCACCTCGTCCGCACTCGCCACCGCGTCGCCCAGCCTGGACATGACCAGGCTGACGAGCTCGAAGCACAGGTCCATCCGATCGGCGCGCACGTGCAGCAGCAGGTCGCCGGGAGTGGAGACGGCGTGGTGCATGCCGCGGATCTCGGCCATGGGATGCAGCCCCGACGGCTTCACCCCGACCCCGAGCGTGTCCCACAACCGCGAGCCGAAGCCGATCACGCACGACAGACGCGCGGCGGGCTCGCGGAACGACACCGTGCGCACCAGCCCGGGCAGGTCGTCGCACAGGTCGCGCACGGCGTCCTGGGTCCCGTCGTCGAGCACGACGACAACGAAGATCGCGGCACTGCTCAGCGGCGTCAGTACGGCCTGCGGTTCGGCGATGGTCATGCAAGGTCCTCTCCGTAGGAGAGCCTTGCCACCTCCGATCGCAACCAGCACCAACGACAGTGCCGGAATCGGCAAACAGATTCACTCGGCCGATCGTTCGCGGCGCCGATGGCTGGTGTCGCAGAAGGGGTAGGCCCGGCTGCGCCTGCACGTGCACAGCGCCACCAGGAACCGGTCGGACCTGGCCGTGGACCCGTCGTCGAGCACCACCTCGACCGGCCCCTCGACCAGCATGGGCCCGCCCTGGACGAGCCTCACCCTGGTCCCGTCAGGCGATCCGTCGTTCCGCCGCCGCTTCTCGCTGGGCACAGATCACCACCAGTTCCTCTTCCCGCTGGCCGGGCCGGATGAGGCCCTGCGCCTCCAGTTGGGCGACCCGTCCCCGCATGACGGGGCCGAAACGTTCCGGCCGCCGGGCCATGACGTGGGTGCGCAGCCCTGCCGCGCGCAGGCGGCGCAGCGACGCCTCCACGCCGCTCAGCGCCGAGTGCACCATCAGCAGCGAGCCTCCCGGCGCCAGGTGATGCGGCGCGGCGCCGCAGATGCGGTCCACGAGCCTGCGGCCGTCGAGCCCGGCGTCCCAGGCCCGCGCCCTGCTGTGCGCGCCGGGCGCCGCCGCCCGCCCCGCCACGTAGGGCGGGTTGGCCAGGATGACGTCGAACTGCTCCCCGGCGAGCGGGTCGAACAGGTCGCCGCGGAGCACGCGCACCCGTCTGCCTCGCACGACGGTGTTGAACCAGGCCGCGATGACGGCACGCAGGCTCAGGTCAACGGCGGTCACCCGCGCACCCGGGTGGCGGGCGGCGATGACCGACATCACCCCGGTCCCCGAGCAGATGTCCAGGATGCTGGCGCCGCGCGGCGGATCCAGCAGGCCGAGCGCATCGGTCAGCAGAGCGGTGTCGCCCTGCGGCCGGTAGACGCCCGGCGGCCTCAGCAAGAACATGACACTCAACTACCGCGAATCGGACATTACTAACTCACGGCAGCGGCCTCAGCAGCGAAGACACCGGTTCCGCCGCCCTCCAGCACCCCAGAACGTGGGCGCCGAACCGCTCCTCGACGAGCTCGGTCGCCTGCACGCCGAAGACCACGTCCGCGGCCAGTTCCGGCTCGCGCTCCAGCAGGTCGCCCAGCACATCCGTGCGCAGCACCTGCTCGTGGACGGCGTCCGCCTCGACGTGCTCGGTGAAGAACAGCGTGCCGCGCGGCCCCACCCCGAGCCGTTCCAGGGCCAGGGCCATGCGCCGCGCGCTCGGCGAGGTGGTGATCTCGGCCGCCGCGAAGTGCCCGGTCAGCGCGCCGCGCAGGGACCGGTGCAGGCCGAACAGGCTCATCATGTTGACCACGGCGAGCATCTGGGCCGGGGCCACGTCGAGATAGGCGCCGTAGGCCGGGTCCAGGTCCAGCTCCTCCATCAGGTCGGCGAACAGCCGGGAGTGCATCATCTCGGCCCTGCCGCCGCCGAACTCGTCGAACTCCACCGCCACCAGCGCCGCCTTGGCCCGGCCCGTCAGCCTCGGGATGACCCAGGCGTGCGGGTCGGCCTCCTTCAGGTGGTAGATGGAGCGATGGACGACGTACTCCCGCAGCTGCCGCCGGTCGCCCCGGTCCTTCAGGTGGTAGGACAGCCCGTCGCCGTCGACCGGCTCGACCAGCAAGGGCTCCAGCACCTCGTCGACGTCGTCGCCGCCCGCCACACGCGCACGCAGCCCGGCCTCGAAGACCCGCTCCAGCTCCCCGCGCACGCGCAGCAGGCCGGGATCCCACTCCCAGGCGTCGTCCACCCCGGAGAAACCCCGGTAGTGCAGCTCGTAGCAGACGTAGAGGGCCAGCTGCAGGTCCTCTCCGAACGGATCGGCGTCACCCACCGGTGGCGCCACCACGTCCCCCCGGCCGGAGAGCATCGTGACGACCGCCTCCGAGAGCGGTCCGCGCGGGGACGGCAGCTTCGGCGCGTCACCGTTCATGAGTGTCCTCCTCGATCGTGGGGACGGCGGCGCGTCGCTGCCGCTCGGCTCCCGTGCCCTCGTGCCTGAGCCACTCCATCAACCGCTTGACCTCCAGCAGGTCACCCGCCTCCTCCAGGGCCGTCCCCACGTGCTCCACCAGGGCTTGCGCCACCTCCCAGGCGTCACGGCGCCGCCCGGCCACCAGGTCCACGGCTGGGCCGTCCATGCCGTACCTGGCGGCGTTCCACACCGCCGCGGCACACAGCTGATCCGAGGGCGTGGCCGGGGCCCGGCCGCCCGCCAGGTCGGCCACGGCCGTCCTGACCAGCGCCCTCGACAGCGCCGCCTGCAGCGCCGCGTCGTCCACGGTGGCCGCCGCGTCTGCCGCGCGGAACTCCACCGTCGGCAGCCGCGAGCCCGGCCGGGCCAGCCAGAACGACATCGAGGCGTCCACCAGCACGCCGCAGGCCACCAGGGCGTCCACCGCGCGGTCGTGGTCGGCCGCCGACCCGAACACCGGCGGCACGCCGGAACCCGGGAAACGTGACTGCTGGACCATGCGCCAGCTGGCGTAGCCGGAGTCACCCGCCGGACCGTAGGGCGAGTTGGCCGACAGAGCGAGCAGGGTGGGCAGCCACGGCCGCAGGTGGTTCAGCACGGCGACCGCCGTCTCCCTGTCGCCCACGCCGACGTGCACGTGGCAGCCGCAGCTCTGGTAGTCGGCGACGACGCCCTTGTACATGCCGCCGATCCGCTCGAACCGCTCGCCCGCCGTCAGCAGTGGCGCCCCGGGCTCGACGGGCGTGCCCACCGACCCCAGCGTCAGCCCCTGCCACCCGGCCGCCTCCGCCAGCGTGGCCCTGCCGTACTGGAGCTGTGAACGCAGCGCGCCGAGCGAGCGGCATACCCCCGTCGCCGCCTCCACCTGGGTCTGGAAGAGCTCCCTGTGGAAGCCGCCGTACTCGTCGGCGCCCGCGTGCCGGCCCGCGGCCTGCAACACCTCCGCGGCCCGCGCGACCGGTTCCCCCGAAGCCGGGTGGAGCAGCAGGAACTCCTCCTCCACACCGACGGTGATGCCGTCGTCCATACCCGCCGCCTACCCGACCAGCTCCGATGCATGCTGCCGTGACCTGCGGGAAGTCGACATGCATGGGTGACAAACGCGAGTCGTACTGGATGGACACCGCCCCGGCGACGTCCTACCCGCCACTGGCCGGCGACCTGGACGCGGACGTCGCGGTCGTCGGCGGCGGCATCGCCGGGCTGAGCACGGCCTGGGAGCTGAGCCGGGCCGGACGCTCGGTCGTGGTCCTGGAGTCCGACCGCGTCGCGGCCGGCGTGACGGGCTACACCACGGCCAAGCTGAGCGCGCTGCACGGGCTGATCTACGCGGAGCTGAGCAAGTCGGCCGGCGAACAGGCCGCCGCCCTCTACGCCGCATCGCAGCAGGAGGCGGTCGAGCACGTCGCCGCCACCGCCGCGCAGTTCGCGATCGACTGCGACCTCGAACGGCTGCCCGCCTACACCTACACCGAGTCCGCCGACGCCGTGGGCGACATCGAGGCGGAGGCCTCGGCCGCCCGCGCCGCCGGGCTGGAGGCGACGCTGGTCACCGGCACCGGCCTGCCGTACGGCGTGGCGGCGGCCGTCCGCGTCGAGAACCAGGCCCAGTTCCACCCGCGCAAGTACCTGCTCGGCCTGACCGAGCTGATGGCGGCACAGGGCGTCGTGGTCCACGAGCGCACCCGCGTCACCGAGCTGCACGAGGGCAGCCCGTGCCGGCTCGTCACCGAGGACGGCCACACCGTCACCGCCCGGGACGTGGTCGTCGCCACCCACTATCCGGTCTTCGACCGCGCGCTGCTGTTCGCCCGGCTGGAGCCGCGCAGGGAGCTCGTGGTGGCCGGGCCCATCCCGGCGGGCAGCGACCCCGGCGGCATGTTCCTGACCGTGGAGGACGACACCCGCTCGGTGCGCACGGCCCCGTACCGCGACAGCGAGAGGTTCCTGATCGTCACCGGAGAGCGGCACGAGCCGGGATCACGCGACGCCCACGAACGTCACCAGCGGCTGCGCGCCTGGGCCCAGGACCGCTTCCCCGGGTTGCGCGTCACGCACGCCTGGTCGGCGCAGGACAACCAGAGCACCGACCGCCTGCCGTACATCGGCCGCTTCCACGTCGGCGGCGAGCACGTCCACGTCGCCACCGGCTTCAACGGCTGGGGCATGAGCACCGGCGTGTTGTCGGGGCGGCTCCTGGCCGCCGAGCTGACCGGCCAGGACTCGCCCTACCGCGACCTGTACGACCCGCGCAGGCTGCACCCGCTGCGCGAGGCGGCCTCCATGGCCAAGCTGCAGCTGAAGGTGGCGCGGCACTTCGTCGGCGACCGGCTGCGCACCCACGCCGACGACGTCGACGACATCGGCCCGGACAGCGGCGCCGTCGTCAGGGTCGGCGGCGAGCGGCGGGCGGTCTACCGGGACCCGTCAGGGCAGCTGCACCAGCTGTCGGCGCTCTGCACCCACCTGGGCTGCGTGGTGGCCTTCGACGAGAACGAGAAGGCGTGGGAGTGCCCCTGCCACGGCTCCCGCTTCGGCACCGACGGCCAGGTCCTCAACGGCCCCGCCACCAGGCCGCTGCCCCGTCGCGACTAGGAACGCCCTGCGTGGGTAAGCGCGAACCTCATGAAGCAGACCATGGCGAAACCGACCAGGATGGCGGGGGGCGTGCTCGGCGGCCTCGTCGCCGGAACCATCTTCAAGCATGTGTGGAAGCTCGCATCGGGCAAGCCGGAACCGCCGGAGGCGGACTCGACCAAGTACGGCTGGGGCGAGGTCCTCGTCGCGGCGGCGATCCAGGGAGCGATCTTCGGCCTCGTCCGGGCGGCCATCGAACGAGCGGCCGCCCGCGACGAGTGAGAGCCGGGCGAGGTCAACGATCGTCAGCCTCGTCGTGGGCCCGGGGATGGAGCAGAGGAGCCGTCCTGCGAAGGCGCCGGCGATGCCGGAGCGGGGCGCCGAGGCCGAGCAGCCGGCGGAGTGAGACGCCGTTCGCCGCCCACTGTTCCAGCTCTCCCCGGCCCACGAGCTGGATCCGGAAGTCGCCCGCCGTCTTCCTGGCGTCGCGGGTGAAATCGCCGTTGGTGACGATGACGGCGACATTCGCTCCGTGCGCGGGCCCCGCCGTGCCGTTGACCTGGTAGACGACCTGGGAGGTCACCTTCCTGCTGGTGACGGTGTGCTTGCACTGCACCACGATCCGGTAGCCGCCGCGATCGTGCCCGATGACGTCGGCCGCCATGTCGCCCCGCTGACCGACGTGATCGGCACGCATGCCGTCGCGGATCATCAGGTCGCGGACCGCCCATTCGAAACACGTCGGCGACATCACGTCGATCTGTTCCAGCGACAGCCGGAGATTCTCGAGCCTGGCGGCGCGGCGGAGGAGTAAGGCGGACTTCCACCAGTGCGATGCCAATAGCCCGAGAAAGGCGACCACCGCAAGGGCCGCCCATATTCTCCAATCACCGAACAGCCAATTGACGATGGCCGGAATGATCCGGACGAGCATGGCGATGGCGATGACGCCGACGACCGCAGCGGCGATCCACTCGCGCCCGCCCACCGGCATGCGCGGGCGCGGCAGGAACGCCGACCGGCGCCGGGCGGTCACGACCCGCTCGACGGCATGACCGGCCAGACCTCGGCGGGCGGCTCGACCTGTGGTTCCTCGGCGGGGACGACCTGGGTCTGCGTGGGCGCGGGCGAGTCACCCTCCGCCTGCGCGCCGAACCCGGAGACCGCGAACCAGCCCACCACCGCCGCGATCGCCAGGACGACCCAGCCCGACGCCTTCCTGTTGACCCTGCGGCGCCTGACGTAATGGCCTCGTCGCCAGTACTTGTCCTGCGGCATGCCGATCTTCCCCTCGCCTTGGTGATCGAATTCAGCCGGAGTGGCTTCGTGTCAGATGGAAACACGAGACACCGACAGAAAAGGCGCTACTCGGCGAGCGAATGCCGCAATAGTGGAATGTTCGACCGAAAATCCAGCTAATAGTTGCTAAATTCCCTATTACGGATGGGCCGAGGTCAGGCAGGGGGCGCCCCCGCACACGTCCGCCACGATCCCGGTCTTGAGGAACACCGACTTCTGCAGCTGAGCCGCAGGTGTGCGGCGCGGGTCCTCGTGGGGGTCGGTGCCCTGCGTGGGCGGGGTGTTGGTGAGCGGCGGCGCCGGGGTGCCGCTGTCCCACACCACCAGCGCCGACCCCGGCCACGCCGCGCCTCTGGCCCGCTTGATGCCCCAGTACGGCACGCGGTCCTGGCTGCGTCCCTCCTCCACGGCGGGCCACAGGACGCGTGCGCCGATCGTCCTGGCCTTCACGTCGGCGGAGACCATGGCCACCTGGTGGTCGGCGAAGGCGACCTGCATGAGCACCTGGTGCCGCGGCGTCCCCGGGTAGGGCGAGTCGGTCAGGTGCGCGGCGTATCCGTTGGTCTCGCCCCTGTCCCACAACATCTGGATCAGCGCCAGGACGAGCTGCTGGTCGAGCTTGTCCGGGTAGGACCGGTCGAAGACCTGCTGGAAGGGCGCCGCGTCGGAGCTGCGGTTGAACAGGGTGCTGTAGTTCATCCCGGTGACCCCGAGCACTCCGAGCCTGATGTCGGGCGACAGGGCGACGAGTGCGCCGCCGAGGATGCCGCCCTGGCTGTTGCCGTCGTAGACGAGGCCCTTGCGGGTGTCGATGAGCGGGCGGCCGGCGGCCCGGAAGGCGTCGTGGGAGGCGAAGCCGTCCCGCGCGGTCATGGCGCGGCCGAGGAAGATGGCGTTGAGGAAGCCCTGCTGGCTGCGGTCGGGCACGGCGGGGAAGCGTGACATGTCGGCGAACGACGACAGCACGGTGGGGATGTCGTCCTCGGCCATGCCGATCCATGGGGTGGCGCAGAAGGCGAAGCCGTGCTCCTGTGCCATGGTCTTGACGTTGCCCGCGCCGACTTCGGTGTGCCTGCCGAGCAGGCCGTGGCCGTACAGGGAGACGCGGACGGGGCGGTCGAGGGCCGTGCGGGGGATCTCGCAGCGGAAGCGGGCGAGCTGCTCGTTGCCGGGCAGTTGGGCGGGCCGGCCGTCGGGGCCGTAGTTGAGGCGGGAGCCGGTGGGCCCGCCGGGCCGGTCGAGGAAGCTGGGCACGCGGACGATGCCCTCGACGCGGCGGGCGATCTGGGCGTCCTGTTCCGGCGTGAACTCGGTGAGGGCGGTGACCTCGAAGGCGGGCGAGCGGCCGCCGAGGGCGCGCAGCGCCTGGTCGCGCATCGACAGGGCACGTCCTGCGAGGTTCTGCTCGCTGGCGACGGTGAAGTCCCAGGCCAGGTAGGGGTCGCGCACGCCGTGGCGGTGCAGTTGCCTCAGCACGGGGGCCAGCTGGCGCTGCCGTGCGGCGAGCTCGTGGCCGGCGGGGAGCGGCGGGCCGGCGACGGCGGCGAAGGCGGCGCCGGGCGGGATCGGCGCGCCGCCCGCGTCGCGCAGGCCGCGCAGCGCGACCAGGTAGCGGTGGCCCTCGCGCAGGTTGCGTGCGGGCCGGATGATCAGCAGCTGCCGGTCGGCGGGGGCGTTGGCGTCGAGTTCGGCCCAGTACGGCCAGCGTTCGCCGGTGTGGGCGTCGAGCAGCACGATGGGCGCGTCACGATCGAGCGATCGCCCGATGTCGGTGATCGGGGCGGCGCCGGTGCGTCCCAGGTCCAGGCCGGGCACCCTGGCCAGCAGCATGGAGCCGGGTGAGAAGCCGTCGTTGCGGTTCCATTCGGCCGGGTCGATCGGCGTGCCCGCCACGGTGACGGGCATGGCCGCGGGGGCGAAGGAGACGCGGCGGCCGGTGGCGGTGGCAGGGTCGGCGACGGTGAGGAAGTCGTTCGGGAAGGGCAGCAGGCAGGCGGCCGGGTCGATCGGGTCGCACACGGCCGGGTCCTGGAGGGCCTTGATGTCAGCGGTGGCGGCGGCCGGCGTGACGAGCAGCGTGCTGGAGACGACCAGCGCGGCGAGCAGGCTGAGGGGGCGCACCCGCCACATGGTCAGGTGCCCGACTCGCCCCCGTCAATCACCTTTGTGATGGGTCACAAAGCCTGACCCATAGCTTTACTGCGCTGTCCAGTTCCCTGGCGGGTGGCCGCATCGTTTCATTGATTCTGCACCTGACCTCGATCAAAGGGAGTCCGCACGTGCAGCGACGTACCTTCCTCGCAGGACTGGGCGCCGTGGCCTTCTCCGGAGCCATGTGGCAGGAGGCCGCTCTGGCCTCCACCACGGCCGGAGCCAGCCCGTACGGCCCGCTCGGCGCTCCGGACGCCAACGGCGTCGCGCTCCCGGCGGGTTTCCGCAGCCGCGTGGTGGCCAGGACAGGCCAGCTGATCGGCGGCACGCTCTGGCACCCGGCGCCCGACGGCGGCGCCTGCTTCGCCGACGGCACCGGCTGGATCTACGTCTCCAACTCCGAGATCCCCCTGGCGGGCGGCGCCTCGGCCATCAAGTTCCGCGCCGACGGCTCGATCGAGCGCGCCTACCGCATCCTGAGCGGCACGAACCTCAACTGCGCCGGCGGCCGCACGCCGTGGAACACCTGGCTGTCGTGCGAGGAGATCTTCCGCGGCAAGGTCTACGAGACCGACCCGTACGGCAACCGCGCCGCGATCCAGCGTCCGGCGATGGGCAAGTTCAAGCACGAGGCCGCCGCCTGCGACCCCGACCACCGGGTCGTCTACCTGACGGAGGACGAGGGCGACGGCTGCTTCTACCGCTTCGTCCCCACCACCTGGGGCGACCTGTCGAGCGGCCGCCTGGAGGTGCTGTGCGAGGGCCCGGTGTGGCGGCCGGTCCCCGACGCCACCCCGGGCGTGTTACAGAAGCAGACGCGCCACCAGGTGAGCTCTGCCCTGCACTTCGACGGCGGCGAGGGCTGCCACTACGGCGGCGGCGTCTGCTACTTCACCGCCAAGGGCGACCGCAAGGTGTGGGCCTACGACGCCAACCGCAACACGCTGGGCTTCGTCTACGACGGCAGCGGAAGCCTCGACGGCATCGACAACATCACCGGCGTCTCCTCCGGCGACTTGTACGTGGCCGAGGACGGCGGGAACATGGAAATCAACATCATCACGCCGGACGGGATCGTCGCACCGGTCATCAGGCTCGACGGCCAGAGCCAGTCGGAGATCACCGGCCCGGCGTTCTCACCCGACGGGTCCCGCCTCTACTTCTCCTCCCAGCGCGGGACGAGCGGCGAGCGGGCCGGGACCGGCGGCATCACCTACGAGGTCGCCGGGCCTTTCAGACACTAGAACCACAGGAGCACCCCCCACATGGCTCTCGCCGCCACCCTCCTGCCCTTCGCGCTCGCGATCATCATGCTCGGGCTCGGCCTGTCGCTGACCATGGCCGACTTCAAGCGTGTGCTCGCCTACCCCAGGGCGACCCTGGTCGCCCTGGGGTGCCAGATCGTCATCCTGCCCGCGCTCTGCTTCGGCCTGGTCATCCTGTTCGACCTGCCGCCGGTGCTGGCGGTCGGCATGATGTTGCTGGCCGCCTCGCCGGGCGGCACCACCGCCAACCTCTACAGCCACCTGTTCGGCGGTGACGTGGCGCTCAACATCACCCTCACCGCGATCAACTCGGTGCTGGCGATCATCACGCTGCCCCTGGTGACCAACCTCTCGATCGGCTACTTCGCCTCCGACGGCACACTGCTGAGCCTGGAGTTCGCGGAGTTCGCCAAGGTCGTGGCGCTGGTGCTGATCCCGGTCGCGATCGGCATGCTGATCCGGGCGTACGCCACGGCCTTCGCCGACCGCATGGCCAAGCCGGTCAAGATCACCTCCGCGGTGGTCCTGATCCTCGTGATCGCCGCCGTCATGATCAAGGAGCGCGAGAACCTGGGCGACTACATCGCCTCCGTCGGGCTGATCTGCCTGATCTTCAGCGCGGTCAGCCTGGCGATCGGCTACTACGCGCCGCGCCTGGCCAAGGTCGAGCGCGGCCAGGCCATCGCGTCGTGCTTCGAGATCGGCCTCCACAACGCCACCCTTTCGATCACCGTGGCCACCACCCTGCTGGCCAACGACCAGATGTCGATCCCCTCGGCCACCTACGGCGTGCTGATGTTCTTCACGGCGACGGCGGCCGGTTTCCTGCTCAGGTCCCGTTCGGCCCGTCTGGAAAGGAGCGCCGCGTGATCCGTACCGCCCGCACCCTGTTCGCCGCCGTCCTCGTCCTCGTCGGACTCACCACCACCCCCGCGCAGGCCGCGGCCGGGGAGGTCTATGTCGCCCTCGGCGACTCGGCCGCCTCCGGACCGCTCATCCCCAACCAGGTCCTGCCCCAGCTCGGCTGCTTCCGTTCCGACCGCAACTACGCCCACCTGACGGCCGCCGCCATCGGCGCGTCGACGTTCCGCGACGTGACCTGCTCGGGCGCCGACACCCGCGACATGTACCAGTCGCAGAACACCGACCTGGGCTCCATGCCGCCGCAGCTCGACGCGCTCAGCGCCGACACCACCCTGGTCACCGTGCAGATCGGCGCCAACGACGTCGGCCTGACCGGCTTCATCGAGGACTGCCTCAACCTGCTGCCGCCGCCGGTCGGCGACTACTGCTACGACGACTACCAGTCGGGCGGGCAGGACGAGTGGCGGGTCAAGACCGACAACCTGCGCCCGGTGCTGGTGCAGCTCGCGGCCGACATCCGCGCCCGCGCCCCGCAGGCGAGGATCTTCGTCGTCGGCTACGCCACCTACGCCCGCGAGAACGGCTGCTACCCGACCGTGCCGATCCTGCGCCGTGACGCCAACTACATCCGCTCGACCCTCATGTACTTCAACCAGATGCTCGCCGAGCAGGCCGCCGCGGCCGGCGTCGGCTTCATCGACCTGCAGTCGCCCAGCGTGGGCCACGACCCGTGCACCGGGCCGAACACCCGCTGGATCGAGCCCTACATCCCGGCCAACCCGGCCACGCCCTTCCACCCCAACGCCAACGGCATGCGCGGCTTCGCCACCGCCGTCATAGCCTCCGTCTCCGCGGCTCACTGACACTCAGGACGGCAGGCGGCCCGGCCAGGCGCCGGGCCGCCAGCGCCGCCCCAATGCGCTGCAGGTGGCCGGGATCCACCGGGTCCAGCCCGGTCAGCTGCGCGGTCCTGCGCAGCCGGTAGTCCACGGTGTTCGGGTGCACGTGCAGCAGTTCGGCGGTCCTGCGCCGATCGAGGCCCGAGTCGAGATAGACCTTGAGCGTCCGCAGCAGATCCGGGTGGTCGAGCAACGGATCCAGCAGTCCCGCCAGTCCCGCGGTCGCCTCGCTAGGCCGGGTCAGCTGGTACTCCAGCAACACGTCAGCCAGCCGGTAACACCCGGGAGGCCGCCGGAAGGCCTGCACCACCTCCAGCACCTCCCTGGCCAGGTGCGCCGCCCCCGGCACGCCGTCGGGGGCGGCCACCTCGGCGGCCATCCACACGGGCGCGCTCGCCGCCGTGTTCACCGCCTCGACCAGCTCGGCCAGTTCGGGCTCCGCCCCCTGGAGCGGGATCAGCACGTGGCCGCCGGTGCCGTCGAGCACGGAGAGCACCTGCTCGTCGGCGTGGCGCTGGATCATGTTCCTGATGCGGTGCAGCTTGCGGCGTCCGGCGATGACCGCGCCCGGTTCGGAGGCACGTTCGTCGGGGTGCGGCCCGATCGCGACGGCCAGCACCAGGTAGCGGGCCGCGAGCCGGACGCCCGCCAGCGCCTCCTGGTCGCCCGCCAGCAGCGCCGAGACGGTGGCGTGCATGGCGTGCTGCTCCTGGCTGAGCATGCCCTCGCGCTCTTCGACGTAGGCGGTGCACACGGCCGCGGTGACCGACTCGGTGTAGACGAGGACGAGCCGGTTGGCGGCGAGCACGTCGGCGAAGTCGTCGGGTTTGGCCCCGGCGAACAGGTGCTCCCAGATGACCCGCGCGCCCAGGTGGTAGGCGGCCAGCAGCGCCTCCAGCGGCACGCCCTCCTGCGCGCGGCGGGCGGCGGAGGCGCGCAGCGGCGCCAGTTCGGCGCGGGTGGGCGAGCGGCGGTCGCGGAACATGCGGCCGATGGTGCGCAGGTTGTACTCCACGATGGCCAGGATCTCGCCGTCGAGCTCCTCCTTCGGCAGCCGCCGGTAGATGGGGATCTCGTCGGCGAACGCCTGCACGAGCTGCCGCGCCAGCCTGCGTGTCTGGCGTTCCAGCAGCTCGTGCACGGGGCACCCGGCCAGGGTGAGCGGCTCGGCCATGCCCGAACCCTGCCAAAGAGAAGGCTCCCGAGCAAGGCTCGGTTCTCTACTCGATCCGGTCGATGATCAGCGGCAACTGCTCGACGGAGGCGGGACCGACCTCGAAACCGCCCTCCAGCGCCTCGAGTCCGCGCTCGAAGCGCGAGGTCTCGTCGGCGTACAGGGTCATCAGCGGCTGGCCGGCCCGCACGATGTCGCCGGGCCTGGCGTGGAGCATGATGCCCGCGCCGAAGGAGACCGGGTCCTCCTTGCGCGCCCGTCCGGCGCCCAGCCGCCAGGCGGCCAGACCCACGGCGTAGGCGTCCATGCGGGTGACGACGCCGGAGGCGGGCGCGACCACGACCGTGCTCTCGGGCGCGGTGGGCAGCAGGGCGTCGGGGTCGCCGCCCTGAGCGGAGATCATCCGGCGCCAGGCGTCCATCGCCGAGCCGTCCTTCAGCGCCTCTTCGGGGTCCTTGCCGTCGACCCCGGCCAGTTGCAGCATCTCGCGCGCGAGCCGTACGGTCAGCTCGACGACGTCGGCGGGGCCGCCGCCGGCCAGCACCTCGACCGACTCCTGGACCTCCAGGGCGTTGCCGACGGCCAGGCCCAGCGGGCGGTCCATGGCGGTCAGCAGGGCGACGGTGTTCACCCCCGCGTCCTTGCCCAGGGCGACCATGGTGGTGGCGAGCTCGCGGGCGTCGGCGACGTCCTTCATGAACGCGCCGGAGCCGACCTTGACGTCGAGGACCAGCGCGCCGGTGCCCTCGGCGATCTTCTTCGACATGATCGACGAGGCGATCAGCGGGATCGACTCGACCGTGCCCGTGACGTCGCGCAGCGCGTAAAGCTTCTTGTCGGCCGGGGCCAGGCCGGTGCCCGCCGCGCAGACGACGGCGCCCGCCGAGCGGATGACGCCGAGCATCTCGTCGTTCGACAACGACGCCCGCCAGCCGGGGATGGACTCCAGCTTGTCGAGCGTGCCGCCGGTGTGCCCGAGCCCGCGGCCCGAGAGCTGCGGCACGTAGGCGCCGCAGGCCGCCACCAGCGGCGCCAGCGGCAGAGTGATCTTGTCGCCGACGCCGCCCGTGGAGTGCTTGTCGGCGGTCGGCCGGTCGAGCATCGACCAGTCCATGCGCTCGCCCGAGCGGATCATGGCGGCGGTCCAGTCGGCGATCTCCCGCCGGTTCATGCCGTTCAGCAGGATCGCCATGGCCAGGGCCGACATCTGCTCGTCGGCGACCTCGCCGCGCGTGTAGGCGTCGATCACCCAGTCGATGTGGCCCGTGCTCAGCTCGCCCTTGTCACGTTTGGTCCTGATGACCTCGATGACGTCCATGTCACACTCCCCGCGAGAGATTGTCGGGGCCGAAGGCGTAGGGCAGCACCTGCGCCATGCGTTGCGGCCCGTCGGGGGTCTCGACCAGCAGGTCGTCGCCCCCGAATTCGTACAGCAGCTGGCGGCAGCGCCCGCACGGCATGAGCAGGTTCCCCTCGCCGTCGCAGCAGGTGAACGCGACCAGCCGTCCCCCGCCGGTCGCGTGCAGCGCCGAGACCAGCCCGCACTCGGCGCACAGGCCCAGGCCGTAGGAGGCGTTCTCCACGTTGCAGCCGGAGATGACGCGCCCGTCGTCGACGAGGGCGGCCGCGCCCACCGGGAAGCCGGAGTAGGGCGCGTACGCCCTGCGCATGGCCTCCCGCGCGGCCGTACGCAGGACCGCCCAGTCGATCATCAGTGGCCCTGCCCGCGCCGGTACGGCACGCCGTCGGCGGCGGGCATGCGCAGCCGCTGAGAGGCGAAGGCCAGCACCAGGAGGGTCACGACGTACGGCGCGGCGGTGGTGAACTGCTCGGGCACCGTGTCGGTGATCGCGTAGACCCAGAAGACCAGGATCGCGATGACCCCGGTCACCACGGCGGCGACGGTGCGCTGCTGGCGCACCAGCAGGAAGACCGCCGCGCCCGCGAGCAGCAGCGCCATGGTGAACAGCAGCGCGTGCACCGAGGTGCCGCCCTGACGCAGCTGCAGCGAGTCGGTGTAGCCGAACAGCAGCGCGCCGCCCGCCAGCCCGCCTGGCCGGTAGTTGCCGAAGATGACAGTGGCCAGACCGATGAAGCCGCGGCCTCCCGTCTGGCCCTCGCGGTAGATGCCCGCGGCGATCAGCGACAGGAACGCGCCGCCCAGACCGGCCATGACGCCGGAGACGATGACGGCCACGTACTTGTAGAAGTAGACGTTGACGCCCAGCGACTCGGCGGCGACCGGCCGCTCGCCGCAGGAGCGCAGGCGCAGGCCGAACGCGGTCTTCCAGAGGATCCAGAAGGTCAGCGGGACCAGCAGGATCGCCAGGATCGTGAAGTAGGAGACGTTCTGCGTCAGGCCGCGCAGCACGCCCGCCAGGTCCGACAGGAAGAAGATGTGCGTCTGCTCCAGCGACTTCAGCGGGTCGCCGATGCCGGGAACGCTGAAGGTGCCCATGGACGGCACGCGCGGCGACTGGGTGTCGCCTCCGCCCTTCATGTCGGCGAAGACCGCGGCGGCGAGGTACTTGGCCACGCCCAGGCCGAGGATGTTGATGGCCACACCGGAGACGACGTGGTCGACGCCGAAGGTGACCGTGGCGATCGCGTGCAGGACCGCGCCGATCGCGCCGCCCAGCGCGCCCATGATCACGCCGACCCACGGGTTGCCCGAGACGATCGCGCCCCACGCGCCGAACCAGGTACCGAAGATCATCATGCCTTCGAGGCCGATGTTGACCACCCCGGCCCGCTCCGACCACAGACCGCCCAGACCGGCCAGGCCGATCGGCACGGCGGCCGCGAGCGCGGCGGACATGGTGCCCGCCGAGGTGATGTCGTTGGCGCCGGAGACCACGCGGGTGACCGACAGCAGCACGAGCAGGCCCAGCAGCCCGAGCAGCAGCGTCTGCCAGGTCAGCCTGAACTTGCGCGGAGCCTTGACCGGTGCGGCGGGAGTCGCCGTCGTGGTGCTCATGCCGAGGCCCCTTCCTTGACGGGAGCGGCCAGCTCGCGGCTGACGCGGCGCTGCTCGGCCGAGATCCGATAGCGGTGCGCCAGCTCGTAGGCGACGACCACGGACAACACGATGATGCCCTGCATGATCTGGACGATCTCCGGCGAGATGTCGTGCAGGTTGAGGATGTTGGAGGAGCTGTCGAGGAAGCCCCACAGGATCGCGCCGAACGCGATGCCGACCGGGTTGTTGCGGCCCAGCAGCGCGATGGCGATGCCGGTGAAGCCGATGCCCGACGGGAAGTCGAGGCTGTAGCTGTAGGAGGCGCCCAGCAGCTGCGGCATGCCGATCAGGCCGGCGACCCCGCCCGACAGGACCATGGCGGTGACGACCATGCGCTTGACGTTGACGCCGCTGGCGACCGCCGCCTCCTGGTTGAGGCCGGTGGTGCGCAGGTCGAAGCCGAAGCGGGTCTTGTTGAGCAGCACGTGGAAGCCGATGCCCAGGGCGGCGGCCAGGAGGATCAGGCCGAAGACCTTGGCCTCGGTGCCGGGGATGAACGCCACGCCCGGCACCCGCGCGTCCTCGGGGATCGGCGCGGTGCCGATGTTGTTGCTGCCCGCGACCGCCACGCCGAAGACGTTGACCAGCAGGTAGGCGACCACGCTGGTGCCGATGTAGTTCAGCATGATCGTGGAGACGACCTCGCTGACGCCGCGGTAGGCCTTGAGCAGGCCGGCGATGGCCGCCCACACCGCTCCGGTGACCGCGGCGGTGACGATGATCAGGATGATCATCAGCCAGCCCGGCAGGTTGAGCCCGGAACCGCCCAGCGCCGCCGCCATGATCGCGGCCAGGCGGTACTGCCCGTCGACGCCGATGTTGAAGAGGTTCATGCGGAAGCCGAGCGCCACCGCCAGGGCCGCGATGTAGTAGAGCGTCGCCAGGTTCAGCGTCAGCACCATGGTGCGCGGCTGCGTGCCGTACTCCACCATGATGCCGATCGTCTCGAGCGGCGGGTTGCCCGTGACGGCCAGCACGATCGCGGTGACGATGCCCGCGAACAGGATGGCCACGACGGGCGCGGCCAGGGCCAGCCATCCGCTCAGCGGGATGCGGCCGAGCAGCCGGTTGAGGAAGGTGTCCTTCGTCCCGGGACTTGTCTGGTTCATGTCGCCTCTCCGGCGCCGGTCATGGCGGAGCCGAGCTCTTCCGGCGTGACGTTCGCCGGGTCCACGTCGGCCACCATGCGGCCGCGCAGGATCACCTTGAGCGTGTCGGACAGGCCGATCAGCTCGTCCAGGTCAGCGGAGATCAGCAGGACGGCCAGCCCCGCCGCGCGGGCGTGGCGCAGGTGGTCCCAGATGGCCGCCTGGGCGCCCACGTCGACGCCGCGGGTGGGGTGGGAGGCGATGAGGAGGACCGGGTCGCCGCTCATCTCGCGTCCGACGATCAGCTTCTGCTGGTTGCCGCCCGACAGCGCCGCCGCCTTGACGTCGATGCCGGGGGTGCGCACGTCGTACTCCTCGACGATGCGCTGGGTGTCGGTGCGCGCGCCCTTCCGGTCGATCCACGGGCCCTTGACGTTGGGCTTCTGCGTCTGGTGGCCCAGGATGCGGTTCTCCCAGAGCGGCGACTCCAGCAGCAGGCCGTGGCGGTGACGGTCTTCGGGGATGAAGCCGACTCCGGCCTCGCGGCGCTTGAGCGTCGGCCAGGCGGAGATGTCGGCCTCGCCGAGGGTGATGGTGCCGGCGGCGACGCGCATGCCCATGATGGCCTCGACCAGCTCGGCCTGGCCGTTGCCCTCGACCCCCGCGATGCCCAGGACCTCGCCCTTGCGCACGTCGAAGCTGATGTCGTCGATGAGGGGGCGGCCGTCGGGGGCGAGCACGGTGAGGTCGCGCACGGACACGGCGACGACGTCGGTGACGGTCGACTCGCGGGTCTCGGGGCTGGGCAGCTCGCTGCCGACCATGAGCTCGGCCAGCTGGCGCGCGGTCACCGACGACGGGTCGACGCTGGCGACGGTGGTGCCGCGCCTGATCACCGTGATGGCGTCGGCGACCTTGAGCACCTCGTCGAGGTGGTGGGAGATGAAGATGATGGTCAGGCCCTCGCGCACGAGGCCCTTGAGGTTCTCGAAGAGCTCGTCGACCTCGTGGGGGACCAGCACGGCCGTGGGCTCGTCGAGGATGAGGATCTTGGCGCCGCGGTAGAGGACCTTGAGGATCTCGACGCGCTGGCGGGTGCCGACGCCGATGTCCTCCACCAGGACGTCGGGGTCGATGCCCAGGCCGTAGGAGTCGGAGATCTCCTTGATCTTCTTGCGAGCCGCGCCGAAGTCGATGCCGACCCCGCCCTTGCGGGGCTCGCTGCCCAGGATCACGTTCTCGAGCACGGTGAGGTTGTCGGCGAGCATGAAGTGCTGGTGGACCATGCCGATGCCGACGTTGATCGCCTCCGCGGGAGAGTGGAAGCTCACCTTGGTCCCGTTGACGGCGATCGTGCCCTCGTCGGGCTTCTGCATGCCGTACAGGATCTTCATGAGCGTGGACTTGCCCGCTCCGTTCTCACCCACGATGGCGTGGATCTGTCCCTTTTCCACGCTGAGGTGGATGTCGCGGTTGGCGACGACGCCGGGGAATCGTTTGGTGATTCCCACGAGCTCGACTGCAGGCGGCTGAGCGCTGATGTCGGCCTCCCTCACTGGACGGCCCCGGATCTTTCGTTGATTACTGACGGTAACCCAAAGGGCCCGGTGTGATGAGCACCGGGCCCTCCTAAAGTCTCAGATCAGACTACTTCTGGGGAACAGTGATCTTTCCGTCGATGATCTGCTGCTTGTACTCGTCGAGCTTCGACTTGATGTCGTCGACCTTGCCGCCGGTGACGGAGTAGTCGACACCGCCCGCCTTGAGGTCGTAGATCGTCGCGCCGGCCTTGACCGTGCCGCCGTCGACCGACTTGAGGAAGTCGTAGACCGCGACGTCGACCTTCTTCAGCATCGAGGTGATGATGACGTCCTTGACCGCGGCGTCGGCGGTCAGGGCCTGGTCGGAGTCGACACCGATGGCCAGGGTGTTCGAGGCCTTGGCGGCCTCGAAGACACCGGCGCCGGAGCCGCCCGCGGCCTGGTAGACCACGTCGGCGCCACCGTCGATCATGCCCTCGGCGGCCGTCTTGCCCTTGGCCGGGTCGCCGAAGCCGCTGAAGTCCGGCGGCTGGGTGAGGTACTTGGTCTGGATCTTGATGTCGGCCTTGACGGCCTTGGCGCCGGCCTCGAAGCCCGCCTGGAACTTGTGGATCAGCGGCACGTCGACACCGCCCACGAAGCCGATGTTGCCGGACTTCGACTTCAGCGCGGCGGCCGCGCCGACGAGGAAGGAGCCCTGCTCCTCGGCGAAGAGGAGGTTGGAGATGTTGGCGCCCTCGACGGCGTCGTCGACGATCGCGAACTTGACGTCGGGGAACTCCTTGGCGACCTTGCCGACCGGGCCGGAGTAGGCGAAGCCCACCGCGATGATCGGGTTGAAGCCGCCCGAAGCGAGCAGGCGCAGGCGCTCTTCCTTCTGCGCCTCGGTCTCGCCGTTGGCGGCCTCGAGCTCCTTGGGCTCCAGGCCGAACTCGGAGACGGCCTTGTCGAGGCCCGCGGCGGCGGCGTCGTTGAACGACTGGTCGCCGCGGCCGCCGATGTCGTAGGCCAGACCGACCTTGGCGCCGGACTTGGCGGGCTCGGCGGGAGCGGAGGACGCGGCGCCGCCCGGGGCCGGGCTCTCGGTGGCGGTGGTGCTGCCGCCGCCACAGGCGGCGGCAGCCATGAGCAGAGCGCCGGTCACACCAGTGACGGCCAGCTTACTGACTCGGTTGCGAAGCAAGGTGGGAACTCCCTCTCCGTGCGCACTAACACGTCGCACGCGCGGAACGCACGGCAACTCTCACACAGGGAAGATAGTTGTTGACGGGGAGTGCTAAGAACCTGGGCATAGCTCCGCAACAGGTCCGTTATCCACCTAGGGCTTGTTCGTGATTTGTCTAGCTTGCCGCCACCTTGATCTCACCGTCGATGATCTGCTGCTTCAGCTCGTCGAGTTGCGCCTTGATGTCGTCGACGTGACCGCCCGTGGTGGCGTAGTCGACCCCGTTCTTGGCCAGGTCGTACATCACCGTACCGGTCTGGACGTTGCCGTTGACGTTGGAACCGATGAAGTCATAGACCGCCACGTCCACCTTTTTCACCATGGAGGTGAGGATGCGGTCCCTGACGTCGGCCGACGCAGTCAGCGCCTGGTCGGAGTCGACGCCGATCGCCCACGCGTTGGCGGACTTGGCCGCCTCGAACACGCCCGCGCCCGAGCCGCCCGCGGCCTGGTAGACGATGTCCGCACCGGCGTCGTACATGCCCTCGGCCGCCGTCTTGCCCTTGGCGGGGTCGGCGAACCCGCTGAAGTCCGGCGGCTGGGTGAGGTACTTGGTCTGGATCTTGGTGTCCGGCTTGACGTGCTTGACGCCCTGCGCGTAGCCGACCTCGAACTTCTTGATCAGCGGCACCTGCACTCCGCCGACGAAGCCGACGTTGTTCTTGGTGGTCTTCAGCCCCGCGGCCGCGCCCACCAGGAACGAGCCCTGCTCGTCGGCGAAGACGAGGTTGGAGATGTTGTTCGCGGTCACCGACGCGTCGTCGACGATGGCGAAGTTCACGTCGGGGAACTCCCCCGCCACCTTCTTCAGCGAGGTCGCGTAGGCGAAGCCGACCGCGATGATCGGGTCGTAGCCGGCGTCCGCCAGGAGGCGCAGGCGCTCCTCCTTCTGGGCGTCGGTCTCGCCGGTCGCCGCCTCCAGCTCCCTGGTGTCGGCGAGCCCGAAGTCCTTCTTGGCCTTGTCGAGCCCGGCCGCGGCCGAGTCGTTGAAGGACTGGTCGCCGCGGCCGCCGATGTCGTAGGCCAGCCCGACCTTCATCGAACTGCCGCCCGCGGTGGCACCGCCGCCGCCGGAGTTCGACGAACCCCCGCTGTCGGACGAACCGCAGGCGGCCGCCGCGGTCATGAGGACGGCGACGGCCAGGAGCCTGGTGATGGAACGCACGGTATCTCCTTCTTTAAGCCCGTTACTCCCTTCAGTGACCGGCTTCCGGTATGGCCAACTACGCCTTCTGGCAAAGAATCCGGCGATTAGCATGGCTTTTGGAGAGGAGGCCGGATGCGTCTGCTCGCCAGCCTGCTCGTCGCCGTGACGACCCTGTTCCCGATCGCCGACCCTCCCGGCCTGGAGGTCCGCGGCAACGCCACCCAGCCGGTCTTCTCCCTCGCCGAGGCGATCCACGAGTCGCTCTTCGTCGAGGTCGCGGGCGTCGACAGCGACGACGACGGCCGCGCGGACCGGGTGGCCGTGAGCGTAAGGCGCCCGCGCGAGACCCGGCTGGGGCTGAAGGTCGCCACGATCATGACCGTCAGCCCCTACTCCGGCGGCGGCGCCCCGGTGACGATGCACGCGGCCGACCTCGACGCACGCGGACAACCGCAGGGCAAGGGCCAGTCCGACGAGGGCTTCCCCGGCACCGAGCCCGACTCCTACTACGACGACTACTTCCTGCCCAGGGGCTACGCCACGGTCGACGTCAGGGCCCTGGGCACGAGCACCAGCACGGGCTGCCCGACCGTGGGCGACGCGGTGGAGGCGGCCGGCGCCAAGGCGGTGATCGACTGGCTCAACGGCAGGGCCAGGGCCTTCACCCGCGACGGCAGGCCGGTCAAGGCGGCGTGGTCGACGGGCAAGGTCGGCATGATCGGGGTGTCGTGGGACGGCTCGATCCCGAACAACGTGGCCACGACGGGCGTCGAGGGCCTGGAGACGATCGTCCCCATCGCCGGGATCTCCTCCTGGTACTCCTACTACCGGGCCAACGGCGCGGTCGTGGCCCCCCAGGGCTACCAGGGCGAGGACGCCGACGTCGCGGGCCGCTTCATCCTGACCCGCCCCGATCCGCCGAAGGCCTGCGAGCGCATCCTGTCGGCCATGGCCAGGGCCCAGGACCGCGAGACGGGCGACTACAACGCCTTCTGGCAGGCCAGAGACTACGTACGGCAGGCCGACGGCGTGCGGGCGAGCGTCTTCGTCGTCCAGGGGCTCAACGACTGGAACGTCCGCCCCGACCAGGCCACCCGCTGGTGGCAGGCGCTCAGGTCGCCGAAGAAGATGTGGCTGCACCAGGGCGGCCACCTCGACCCCATGGCGCTGCGCACCTCCGAGTGGCTGCGCCAGTTGCACGCCTGGTTCGACCGCTGGCTGTACGACCTCGACACCGGCATCGAGACCGAGCCCGCGATCGACGTGGAGACGGCGCCGGGACAGTGGCGCACGTCGGCCGCCTGGCCCCCGCCCGGCACCCAGCAGACCCAGACGGCGCTCGAAGGCCCCGCCCGCGCGACTTACACCGACCAGCGGTCCCGTACGGCAGAGCAGCTCGTCGCCCGCAACCCCCACGCCGCCCTCTGGCAGAGCGCCGAGCTGACCGAGGACTTCCGCCTGGCCGGCACCCCGAAGGTCACGCTCGGCGCAGCCCGGCCCTCCCCCTACCTGACCGCCCTCCTGGTGGATCTGGGCAAGGACACCAGGGCGACCGGTCATCAGGAGCCGACGGGCGAGAACCACTGCTTCCCCGGAGGCGGCTGCTACGACCTGTTCCGGCTGGAGACGAAGAGCTCGCCGTGGAAGATCGTCTCCAGGGGGTGGCTCGACACCAGGGACCAGAAGGGCACCTTCACCTGGGAGCTCATCCCCCAGGACCATCTCTTCAAGAAGGGCCACCGCATCGCCCTGGTGATCACCTCGACGGATCGCGACTACACGCTGAGGCACCCGCCGGGTGCCGTGGTCGAGATCTCGAAGCCGACCTTGGTCTTGCCTGGATCCCCCTCCTGACCGACATTGCGCACATGCGAAGAATTCCGATCGTGCTCGCCGTACTCCTGGCGAGCGCCCTGCTGCCGCCGTTACCGGCCACCGCCGGAGAGCCCCCCAGCGTCAAGATCGAGAACAACGCCACCCAGCCGGTGTTCTCCCGGGCCGACGCCATCCTGCAGACCGTCTACGTGGAGGTCGCCGGCACCGACAGCGACCACGACGGCCAGAACGACCGGGTCGCGGTCGACATCCTGCGCCCGAAGGAGACCGACCAGGGCCTCAGGGTGCCCACGATCATGGAGGCCAGCCCGTACTACGCGGGCATCGACTTCACCGTCCCCAACCACGTCGTGGACGTGGACGAGAACGGCAACCCGCTGCCCTCCCTCCTGGCGGCCGAGGCCACGCCCAGGTCCTTCGCCTTCGACGGCTACTACGACAACTTCTTCCTGCCGCGCGGCTACGCCATCGCCCTGGTGGAGAACCTGGGCAGCGGCCGCGCCACCGGCTGCCCGACGGCGGGCGACGTCAACGAGACCGCGGGCCCCAAGGCCGCCGTCGACTGGCTGAACGGCCGGGCCAGGGGCTTCGACGCCGCCGGCGCCCCGGTCAGCGCCTTCTGGTCCACCGGCAGCGTCGGCATGATCGGCACCTCCTACAACGGCACCCTGCCCAACGCCGTGGCCGCGACCGGCGTCGAAGGGCTCAAGACGATCGTCCCGATCGCCGCGATCTCCTCCTGGTACGACTACTACCGCGCCAACGGCGGCGTCGTGGCCCCCGGCGGCTACCAGGGCGAGGACGTCGACGTGCTGGCCAAGGCGGTGCTCACCCGCGACGGCAAGGAGATCTGCCGCCCGGTCATGGACCGGCTGACCGCCACCCAGGACCGCGTCACCGGCGATTACAGCGCGTTCTGGGACGCCCGCAACTACCTCAACGACGTGAGCAAGGTCAGGGCCAGCGTCTTCGTGGTGCACGGGCTCAACGACTGGAACGTCAAGACCAAGCAGTTCTCCCAGTGGTGGGAGCGGATCAGGACCCCGAAGAAGATCTGGCTGCACATGAGCGGGCACCGCGACCCGTGGACCCTGCGCACCCAGGAGTGGTTCCGCCAGCTGCACGCGTGGTTCGACAAGTGGCTGTACGGCCTGGACACCGGCATCGACCGCGAGCCGGCGGCCGACGTGGAGAGCGCCCCGGGCGTCTGGGGACAACACCGATCGTGGCCGCTGCCGGGCGCCGTCCCGGTGCACCTGTGGCCCTCGTCGGGCGCCAGGCTCGGCCTCCTGCCCCGGCCGCTGTCGCCCCGCGAGTCCTACGTCGACCAGAAGAGCCGTACGGCCGAGCAGCTGGTCGCGAGCGCACCCGCCGCCGACCCCAACCGCCTGGCCTGGCTCACCGCTCCGCTGCCGACCGATGTGCGCGTCTCCGGCACGCCGTCGGTGTCGATCAGGGCGGCCGTCAAGTCCGGCGCCTCGCCGTACCTGAGCGCCTTCCTCGTCGACTTCGGCACAGACGCGCGGCCCACCGGCGGCTCGGTGCTGACCGGGGAGACCTACTGCTACGGCGAGAGCGTGCCGGACGACTCCGGCTGTCTTGGGCTGCGCAGGCACGCGCTGGCCGAGGCGCCGTTCAAGATCGTCACCCGGGGCTGGACCGACGTGCGCAACCGGCACAGCGACAGCAGGACCGAGCCGATCAGGGCGGGCAGGGACTACACCTTCCGATGGGACCTGCAGCCCAACGACTACGTCTTCAAGAAGGGTCACCGCATCGGACTGATGATCACCTCGACCGACCGCGACTTCACCCTGAGGTACCCCGAGGGCACGACCGTCGAGGTCACCCCGGGGCTCTCCTCGATCGTCCTGCCGGTGGTGCTGGGCAGGATCACCTGACGGCCTGACCGGAACCCCGGCCCTGCGGCCGGGGTTCCGTTGAGGATCATCCCCACTCGTAGTCCGGTTCCATGTCCACCATCCTTAAGAGTTGACTTATATAAGTCATAGCTGAAATTCTTGCCGACGTGCAAGCCTTCGACGTGCTCGGCGCGGACGGCACCCGGCGGATGTACGCCGTCGGCCCGGCGCCGCTGCAGGAGGTCGACGTCTGGCTGGAGCGATTCCGCCACTTCTGGAACCAGCGCCTGGACGCCCTGGGGACCGAGCTCGCCCGCGGCAAGCACGAACGCCGGCGGACCACCGCCGCCGCACCACCCCCTGAAACGAGCGAGGACGGTCCATGATCGACATCGTCAACCAGATCAACGCCACCACCCGCGAGATCGGTGAACATCCGGTCGCCGAGGGCGCGGGGCGGTCCCTGGTGCTCCGCCGTACCTACGACGCCGCGATCGACGACGTGTGGGACGCCTGCACCGACCCAGAGCGGCTCTCCCGCTGGCTGGCGCCGGTGGAGGGCGATCTGCGGCTCGGCGGCGCCTTCCAGCTCAAGGACAACGCCGGCGGGAAGATCCTCCGGTGCGAGGAGCCGCGCCTGCTGAAGGTCACCTGGTCGCTGGGCGAGGGCATGGACACCGAGGTCGAACTCCGCCTCACGCCGGGTGAGGGCGAGAGCACCGATCTGGAACTGGTGCACTCCAGCCCGGCCGTGATCGTCGACGAGATGGTGCGCGCCTACGGTCCGGGCGGCACGATCGGGATCGGCGGCGGCTGGGACCTGACCCTGCTCGGCCTCGACCTGCACCTGACCGGCGCCGACTTCGACCCGGCCACGTGGGAGGACTCGGCCGAGGCCAGGGAGTTCGCCACCCGCTCCTGCCACGCCTGGGGAGCGGCCGTCCAGGCCGCGTGGGGGGTCAGCGACGAGGACGTCGCCGCGGCCGTCGCCTTCGGAGTGCAGCACTTCGCCCCGCAGGCGGGTCCCGGTGAAGAGGGCTGAGGTCGCCGGGCGGGCCAGGACGCTGCTCCTGTGCGGGGCGGTCGCCGGGCCGCTCTACATCGCCGTGGTCGTCCTGCAGCTGCTCGTCAGGGACGGCTACGACCTCGGCCGCCACCCCGCGAGCGTGCTGAGCAACGGCGACCTGGGCTGGCTGCAGATCGGCAACTTCGCGGTCACCGGCCTGGCCTTCGTCGCGGGCGCCGTCGGCCTGCGCAGGGAAGGCGCGGGCATCTGGGGACCGCGCCTGATCGGCGGGTTCGGGGCCGGGATGGTCGCCGCCGCGTTCTTCTCCGCCGATCCCGTCGACGGCTTCCCGCCCGGCACCCCGGCCGGGCCTCCGCTCACCGTCAGCTGGCAGGGCCTGGCGCACTTCCTGGTGTCAGGGCTCGCCTTCCTCGCCCTGATCGCCGCCTGCTTCGTGTTCGCCCGCAGGTTCGCCGCCGAGGGCCGCGGGGGCTGGGCGGCCTTCAGCGCGGTCGTCGGCACGCTCTTCCTGGCGACGTGGCTGGCGCTCTTCGCCCTGCAGGGGTCGCGGGCGGCCAACCTCGCCCTGGCGGCCGCCATCGCCCTCGCCCTGATCTGGACGTCGCTTCTGGCCTTGACGCACGCCAGGCGGTAGAGCCGTCAGGCGTGCTGGGCCAGGGGCACGCTCCCCGGCTCGGTCACCTGCCCGAACAGGGCGGTCAGCGCGGTGTTCGTCATGAGCCGCACGCCGATCGCGATGGCCCGCTCGTCGACGTCGAAGGTGCCCTGGTGGATGTCGTAGGTCACCCCGGACTCCGGCGAGCGGGTGCCGAGCCGGGCGAAGGCGCCGGGGATCGACTCCAGGTACCACGCGAAGTCCTCGCCGCCGAGCGACTGCTGGGTCGGCACGACGGAGCCGTCGCCCAGCGCCCTGGCGGCGGCCTCGGCGAACATCTGCACGCAGGCGTCGTCGTTGACGACGGGCGGCACGCCGCGGGTGTACTCCATCGTCGCCTCGATGCCGTAGGGCGCGGCGACGGACTCCAGCAGGGCCTTGATCAGGTCGGGCGCGCTGTGCCAGGCGTTCTCGTCGAGGCAGCGCACGGTGCCCTCGGCCACGCCCTCGTCGGGGATGGCGTTGGCGGCGGTGCCGGCCTCGACGCGTCCCCACACCAGCGACAACGACGAGCGCGGGTCGACGCGGCGCGAGAGCGCGGCGGGCAGCTCGGTGAGGATCTTGGCCAGGGCGAAGACGAGGTCGGCGGTCAGGTGCGGGCGGGCGGTGTGGCCGCCGGGCCCGCTGACCCGGATGGCGAGCTTGTCGCAGGCGGAGGTGATCGGGCCGGACTTGAGCCCGACCTGGCCGACGTCGACGCGGGGGTCGCAGTGGAGGCCGAAGATGCGGTCGACGCCGGTGATGCCGCCGTGGGCCATCACCTCGAGGGCGCCGCCGGGCAGCTCCTCGGCGGGCTGGAAGATCAGCCGGACCCGGCCGGGCAGCAGGCCCGCGTCGGCCTGCTGGGCCAGGAACAGCGCGGTGCCGAGCAGGATCGTGGTGTGGACGTCGTGGCCGCACGCGTGGCAGGCGCCGGGGACGGTCGAGCGGTAGGGGGCGTCCTTCTCGTCCTGGAGCGGCAGCGCGTCGATGTCGGCGCGCAGCGCGATCAGGGGACCGTCGCCGCTGCCGACCTCGCAGATGAGGCCGGTGCCGCGAGGAAGGATCGACGGGAACAACCCGGCCGCCGTCAGCCGTGCGGCGATGAGCTTGGTCGTGCGGTACTCCGCGAAGGCGAGCTCCGGGTGCATGTGCAGGTCACGGCGGAACGCCTTGAGCTCCCGCTCCGCCTCCGCCAGGAACGCGTCGAGTTCCCCCCGCAGCTCACGTCCCTGCATTTGTTCACCGTCCCGAACTGAGAAAAGCGCCGCCAGGCGGCGCAAGGAATGTCCGATGATCGCACCCGCTGGTGTCGGTGCCGAGATCGTCAGAGAGGCAGAAGGGTGGGACCCCGATAACGATGACACCAACTTTAACGCTCTGCCTGCCCTCGACGTGGACAACTACACCAAAAGTTGACCTCGGGCACGACCGAAACCGCAGGTCGTCACGATGCGCGACCCACGAAATAGTCACAAGGGATCATTAGATCATCACCCGAAGTGCTTACTTTCAAACTTGAGCTTGGCCCCGAATCCTGTCACCTCCGGTGCTGTTCATCACACTCCACCGAGGCATGCATTTGAGAAGAATGCGTGTTTCACTCGCTATATGATCACCAATATCCCGTTCGAGGCGAAGCATGCACATCTGAGCATCTTCGAACCGAGGGAGGGGACCCTGGTGGTCGTGCCCTCTCTCTCGCTGCCGCAGGACGAACTCCGCAGGATCACGGGGGCCAGGTGCTACGAGGAACGGTTGTTGTTCCTCTTACTGACCCTCAAGCAACCCGGCGTCAAGGTGATCTACCTGTCGTCCGCGCCCGTTGACCCGGCCATCGTCGACTACTACTTCGGCTTCCTGCCCGACCCGGATGACGCCCGCGAGCGGTTGACCATGATCAGCCTGGACGAACCCGACTCGCAGCCGCTCACCCGGACCATCCTGCGACGACGCGAGATGGTCGAGCGCATGCGCGAGATGCTCGCCGGACAGGACGCCTGGCTGGTGCCCTTCGTGATGAGCGACATGGAGGTACGGCTCGCCGACTACCTGGGCATCCCCATCTACGGACCGGCGATGGAGCTGGCCTACTTCGGCTCGAAGAGCGGCTCACGCGACATCGGCAGGCAGGCGGGCGTGCCCATGGCACGAGGCTTCGGCGACCTGCGCACCGTGGCGGAGATCGAGGACGCCGTCGACTCCCTGCCCGGCGAACGCGTGATCATCAAGCTCAACGACGGCTACTCCGGCCTGGGCAACGCCATCCTGCCCAAGGACGACTGGAACGCCATCGACTTCTCGGCCGACGGCGAGACCTGGCAGAGCTTCATGGCCAAGTTCGCCGAACGCGGAGGCGTGGTCGAGGAGTTCATCGAGCACCGGCCGCTCTTCTACCCCAGCGCGCTGGCGCGCATCACCCCCGGAGGCCACTACGACGTGGTCGCCACCCACGACCAGGTCCTCGACGGCCACGTCTACCAGGGTTGCACCTTCCCCGCCCGCCCGGAGTACCGCGAGCACGTCACGCGCTCGGCCTCCAGGATCGCCAAGACGCTGGCGGGGCACGGTGTGGTGGGCATCTTCGGCATGGACTTCTTCGCGATGAAGACCGACGCCGGCTACGCGGCCCTGCTGTGCGAGATCAACCTGCGCATCGGCGGCACGACGCACCCCTTCGGCGCGACCCTGCTGACCACGGGCGCCACCTACGACCCGGCCACGGGGCTGCTCATGGCGGGAGACCAGCCGAAGTACTACACCGCCACCGACAACTGCTACACGACCTGCATGAAGGGGCGCACGCCCGCTGACGCCATCCGCGCCGTCGAGGCGGCAGGGCTCGGCTTCGACGCCGCCCGCCGTACCGGCAACGTGCTGCACCTGATGGGCGCCATCCCGGAGTACGGCAAGCTCGGCTTCACCACGATCGGTAACTCCAGGGAGGAGGCCGACGAGCTCCACGCGCTCACGCGCCGCGTCCTATGCCCCGGAACCCGATGATCCCCAGGACGGCCGCGAGCACCAGGTTGACCCCGATCAGGATGCCGTGGACCACATAGAAGGCGGTGGGGTGATCGTCGGCCAGGTTAAACCCAAGGCTGATCCATTCGAAGATCATGAATGCGGCCAGCCCGATCAGGAATGCGGCGACCTTTCGTGACATCATCATCCCTCGAGTATCGCGGGTTGATCTTCGGGGAACTGTCGCCACATGGGCGGCTACGCTGAGAGCGCTATGGCGAAGAGATTTGTGGTGTCCGCGGCACTTGTGGGCGTCGTCGCGTGGCAGGCGCCCGCGCTCGCCCACACTCCCCCGGTCGGCGGCGACCTGCTGGGCAACAAGGGGATCGTCCGGCCCGAGGGCATCAAGGCGCCGCCCAAGACGAAGGCCACCTCCTTCGTCGTGGCCGACGCGGGCACCGGGCAGGTGCTGGCCGCCAAGGACGCCCACGGGCGCTACCTTCCGGCCAGCACCCTCAAGGCGCTGACCGCGCTCACCCTGATCCCCAAGCTCGATCCCGACCTCAAGGTCAGGCCGAGCGCCAACGCGGTCAACCAGGAGGGCTCGGCCGTCGGCCTGTCGGTCAAGACCACCTACAAGGTCTCCGACCTGTTCAGGGCGCTGATGATGTCATCGGGCAACGACGCCGCGATGGCACTCGCCGAGACCAACGGCGGCCTCACGCAGACCCTCGCCGACATGAACGCCGAGGCGCGGCGGCTGCAGGCCAACGACACCGTGGCCAAGACTCCCAGCGGCCTCGACAAGAAGGGGCAGAGCAGCTCCGCCTACGACCTGGCGCTCATCGCCAGGGCCGGGCTGCAGAACCCCTCCTTCCGCGAATACATCACCACCAAGGTCGCCAAGTTCCCCGCGCCCAAGAAGTGGTACGAGATCGCCAACCACAACAAGCTGCTGTGGCGCTACAAGGGCATGATCGGCGTCAAGAACGGTTGGACCTCCAAGGCGCTGGGCAGCTTCGTCGGCGCCGCGACCAGGGGCGACAAGACGATCATCGTGGCCGTCATGCGGCACGAGGGATACTTCTGGGAGGAGGTCGCCGACCTGCTCGACTGGGGCTTCGCCGCCAGCGGCAAGGTGGCCCCGGTGGGACAGCTGGTCGACCCGCTGCCCGACCCCGCCGTGGCCCAGGCCGCCGCGCCGAGCGCCACCCCGTCGTCGTCGGCGCCCGCCCGCGCGCAGCCGCTGACCGACGCGGTGGCCGACGGCCAGGACGACACCAGCCGTTCGGCGGGCCTGGCGGTCATCGGCGCGGGGCTGCTGTTCGGCCTGGTCTGGCTGGGCTACGGTCTCAGGCGCCGGCGCCGCTCACGAGTCTGATCCGCCGTTGGTGGGCGGCGGGGTCGGCGAGGGCGGCGGGTTCATGCCCGCCGTGGCCGTCCACGCCGCCACGTAGAGCACCAGCCGGGCCGAGAAGTTGATCCACACCAGCAGGCCGACCATCACCGCGAACGCGCCGTAGATCGGGTTGCCCAGCGTGTGTCCCAGCAGCAGCGAGGCCAGCTGCTTGAGTATGCCGAAGCCGATCGCGCCGAGCAGCGCGCCGCGGGCGATGACCTTGAACGGTTGCACCGGCCTGGCGATCCAGCCCAGCACGATCACGAACATCAGCCAGTCGGCCACCAGCGAGGCCAGGGTGCCGGTGAACCAGACGGTGCTGACGTCCTTGAGCCCGATCCACGTCGCGACGGTCGTCGTGGCCGTCGTGGCGAAGCCCGTGACGAGTGCCGAGGCCAGCAGCGTGGCGCCGACCATGAGCAGCGAGGCCACGTCGCGCACCTTGCCGAGGAAGAAGTTGAGCGGCGGCGAGGTGGTCATGTACATCTCGCGCAGCGACCCTCGCAGCGCGTCGACCGCGCCAAGCCCGGCGTAGGCCAGGCCGATCAGGGCGATGATCCCGGCGCTCGCCCTGGAGTCGGCGATCCGCTGCAGGTCGAGCTGGTCGGCCATGCCGGGCAGCTGGTCGGAGATGACCTTGTTCAGCTCCGACTCCAGGTCGGCGTTGTCGGCCAGGACGAAGCCGAAGATCGAGAACGCCAGCACGATCAGCGGGAAGAACGACAGGAACGCGAAATACGTCACCGCACCGGCGAGACGGTCGCCGAACCGCAGCTGGTAGCGCTGCACGGTCCTGATCAGATGGTCGATCCACGGCCGCCGAACGCGCCAGTGATCGACGAGGCGCCTGCCCCGCTCCTTGGCCGAGTTGACCCGCTCGATCAGCTTCATCGCCCCATCACAACTGCCCTCGTCACCGTGGATGTACCGCTCAGGCGCCCGGCGATGCTGCGGCCG
The DNA here is from genome assembly GCF_044456985.1 of Nonomuraea sp. NPDC050663. NCBI lineage: Bacteria > Bacillati > Actinomycetota > Actinomycetes > Streptosporangiales > Streptosporangiaceae > Nonomuraea > Nonomuraea sp. NPDC050663. The sequence goes on along the minus strand of NZ_JBITGL010000001.1, from coordinate 407,465 downwards.
GTCAGCGCGACGATCAAGTGTGCCACTGCCAGCACCCCGATCCACAGGGGTTCCTCCAGGGCGAAGAGCACCACGAAAGGCAGCGGGAACACCAGGAACCTGACGAACACCCGCATCCTGCTCGCCGGTCCCGCCCTGCCCGCGTCGGCGAGGGCCAGGTGGAGCGAGGCCCTCCCGGGTCCCGACCGGTCCCTCCGCATCAGCGGGAGCCCGAGCAGGCACATGAAGCCGATGAAGTAGAGCATCGCGTCACTGGTGAGCTCGGAGTCGACCTCGAACACGGCCAGCACGATCGAGGCCGCCGCTGCCGCGAACCACCAGACGGCGAAGTCGAGCAGGTCGCCCAGGCCCCGCCGTACCAGACCAGGGGGCCGCAGGTCGGCGCGCGGCCGCGGCCACGCCGACGGCAGGACCTTCATCAGCGGTACGGCCAGCAACCAGCCGATCGCCGTGCCCGTCGTGTTGGTGATCAGGTCGTCCACGTCGAAGAGCCGGTAGGGGCACGGGTAGAGGCCCCAGTTCCCGGTCAGCTGGGTGAACTCGACGGTCAGCGAGAGCGCGAAGCCCACCACGACGCTGTGCGCCGGCCCGCGCCCGTAGCGGTACTTCAGGAAGAAGCCCAGCGGGGCGAAGAGCACGAAGTTGAAGAAGACCTGCAGGAAGGCCTGCCGGCGGTCGGCGCCGTAGACGATGTCGTCCAGGGAGGCCAGCGGGCGCAGCTGGGGGTGGGCGAGCGCGGCGTGCGCGCTGCAGAACTGCGCAGGGTCATCGATTTCGGGCAGCGGGAACAGCGTGAAGGCCACCACCGCGCACGCGTAGAGCACCAGCGCGGCCGCCACCAGCCCCGACCAGAGCCCGACCCGGCCGAACCCGGCGTACTGCCGCGAGACGAACGGCAGCGCGCCGAGCACGATGACGAACGGCGCCATGATCAGGGCGATCGCCAGGTTGGTCTCGTACACCCCCACGCTCTATGGCTGCCCGGCGAAAACCCACGTGCCACCCGGGGGACAGTCAACCTATGATCGGCGCCGTGCCCTCGCTGACGGCTCCCTACTGGCGGTTGTGGACGGCCCGGACGATCTCCTTCACCGGCGACTCGCTGAGCCTCGTGGCGCTGATGGTCCACGTCGCCGACTCCACCGGCCGCGCCCTGGCGGTCGCGCTGCTGCTGCTCGTCGGTGACTTCGCGCCCGCCCTGCTGGGCCCGCTGACCGGCGCCGTCGCCGACCGGTACGGCAGGCGGCGCGTCATGGTCGGATGCGAAGTGGTCCAGGGCCTGCTGGTCGCGGCGATCGCGATCTGGCTGCCGCCGCTCCCCGTGCTGCTCGTGCTCGTCGGGCTGCGGGCGATCGCCGGGCAGCTCTTCCAGGCCGCCTCCCGCTCGGTCGTGCCCGAGCTGGTCCCCGACGCCAAGCTGGCCCGCGCCAACACCCTCCTCGGGATGGGCACCAACGGCGGCGAGGCCCTCGGACCGATCGCCGCGGCGGCGCTGCTGGCCGTCTCCGACATCAGGGGCGTGCTGCTGGTCGACGCCGCCACCTTCGCCGTCTCCGCCGTGCTGCTCCTGCGCATGCCCGCCTCGCCTTCGGCTCCCGAGCCGGGCGGCTCCCTGCTCGGCGACACGCGCGAGGGGCTGCGCTACATCTTCACCACGCGCCTGGTGCGAGCGGTCGGCCTGGGCTTCTTCTCGGTGGTGCTGTTCAACGGCATCGACGACGTGGCGCTGGTGTTCCTGGCCACCGAGACCTTCGACGCGGGCGACGCGGCCGCCGGACTGCTGCTGGCCGGGGTGGGGATCGGGCTGTTCGCCGGATACCTGCTGCTGACCAGGACGGTCCGGCTGTCGATGGTGACGCTGCTGCTGCTCGGATTCGCCGTCAGCAGTGCGGGCAACCTGGTCACCGGCTTCGCGTGGGCGGTGTGGGCGGCGATGGCCGTGCAGACGATTCGCGGGCTCGGCATCGCGGCCATGGACGTCGCCTCCAACACCCTCATCCAGCAGGAGGTTCCCGCGCAGCTGCTGGGCCGGGTCTTCGGCACCCTCTACGGCGCCATCGGCGTGGCCGCGGCGGTGTCGTACCTGGGCGGCGGGGCGCTGCTGGAGATCACCTCGCCGCCCGTGGCGTTCGTCGTGGCGGGCGCGGGAGGGCTGCTGGCGACCGTGCTCACCTGGACAGCTCTGCGTCGCGTTCGGCCGTGATCCGGCGCTCGATCTCGGTCCAGTCGATCGGGAGCGTGCCCGCGTCGGCCTGCCAGAAGACGAAGGTCGACTCCTTCATCACACCCCGGAGCTTTCTCATCGTCGTCTTGTGCGGTTCCGCGGCGGCGTAGGCGTAGACGGCCTTCTTGTCGCTCCAGGCGGAGACGGTCCAGAAGGTGCGCTTCGTCAGGTCGGCGCGCAGCGAGACGCCCAGGGCGCCCGGGGAGCGCAGCGCCTGACGCCAGACGGAGATCGACTTGAGGAAGAAGCGGGGGACGTGGCGGAGTGACTTGACCTCCAGGCGGGAGGCCATGACGACGGCCTCGCCGTCGTGGTCGCCGGTCTTGATCCACGGGATGGTGGGCATGGTGGGTCCTTTCAGAGGGAGGCCGCGATGGCGGCCGCGATGTAGAAGACCTGCTCGATCGACCTGCGCACGATCGGCGTCGCCGGCTTGCCGAGCAGCGTGACCTGCCGTCGCGCGGCCGAGACGTTCGCCGGGAACATCACGACCATCAGCACCGCCAGCGCGATGGCGGCCGCGGTGGCGGTGCGCTCGATCAGCAGGCCCACCGCCCCCGCCAGCTCCAGCACGCCGGTGACGGTCACCAGCAGCCCGGGGGCGGGCAGCGACGGCGGCACCATCGCGATCAGGTCGCGCCGCATGGCGGGCACGAAGTGGGCGCTGGCGGTGACCGTGAACATCAGCGCGAGCCCGCCGCGCAACGCCGGCTGCCAGCCGTCGAGCGCGTCCACTCCGGCCAGGCCGATCAGGCGCAGGACGATGAATCCGCCGATGAGGGAAACCAGGGGGGCCATGGGACCAACTCCAATCTTGTCACTGACAAGATGCCACGATGCGCTAAACTTGTCAATGACAAGATGGGAGCACGATGTCCTACCACCACGGGAACCTGCGCCGAGCCATCATCGACGCCGCCGTCGAGGCGATCGGCGAGACCGGCACCGCCACCTGGAGCCTGCGCGAGCTGGCCAGGCGCGCGGGCGTCTCACACGCCGCGCCCGCCCACCACTTCGGCGACAAGGCGGGCCTGCTGACGGCCGTCGCCGCCGAGGGGTTCGAGCTGTTCGCCGACGCCCTGGGCGGCGCCGGCGACGACTTCCTCGACGTCGGAGTCGCCTACGTGCGCTTCGCCGTCGAGCGTCGCGCCTACTTCGAGGTCATGTGGAGGCCGGAGCTGTACGACACCGACGACCCGTCGGTGGTGCGTGCCCGCAGCCGAGCAGGGGAGATTCTCGTGTCCGGATCCCGTTCGCTGCCGGGGAACGTCGAGGGCGACTGGGCGGGGGCGATCGCCGCCTGGTCGACCGCGCACGGCTTCGCCAACCTGTGGCTGACCGGCGCCCTGCCGTCCTTCGTCGGCGACGACCCGGCCGCGGCGGCCCGCCCGGTCCTGGAGGTGCTCACCCGCGGGCGGGCGACGGAGTGAATCAGCTCCCGGGTCGCGGGATCCCGTCGCCCTCTACTCGATCCGCCGCCCCATCAGATATCCCCGTGCCGCCACCCCTTCGGCCTCCGGCTCCCGCACCATCCGCACGTCGACACGGAAGCCCGCTGCGACCAGCAGCCCGGCCACCCGTTCCAGGGGCCGCAGATGAGTGGTCAGCGAGATCTCCATCCCGAACCCCTCGGCGAGGTGCCGGGTCTCGTCCCCCACCTGGAAGGCGAGCGCCACCCGCCCTCCGGGCGCCAGCACCCGGCGGAACTCGGCGAAGACCCCCGGCAGCCGCTCGTCGGGCACGTGGATGATCGAATACCAGGCGACGATCCCGCCCAGCGACCGGTCGTCCCTGACGATCGCGGTCATCGACCCCACCTCGAACCGCACCCCCGGATGCGCCAGCCGGGCCAGCTCGACCATCCGAGAAGACAGGTCGACCCCCGAGACGTCCACCCCCAGCCCGTGCAGGTAGCCGCTCACGCCCCCGGGCCCGGCGCCCACGTCGAGCACCGGCCCCGCGACCTCCTCGGCGAAGGCGCCCAGCAGGGCACGCTCGATCGGCGTCGAGGCCAGTTCGTCACGAAACCGCTCGGCATAGCCGGCGGCGACGGCGTCGTAGGAGTCTCGGGTAGCGCTCAGGAAGGCGGGCTCGGTCATGCCAGAGAACCCTAGCCAAGCCCTCCGACAATGCATCCGCCCAAGGTGTCGGCCAGCCGCGTCACGTCGACCTTCCGGGTGGTGTCCACGACGTGCGTGCATCCCAGCCCCATCGGCCCGGCCCCCTCGGCGAGCCGCCGCCAGTCGTCGTCGCCGACCAGAGCGCCCCGGTGCACCGCGTGCCTGGACGGCTCCCGCGCCTCGTACCTCTCGCGCGCCACCGCGGCGGGCACCTCGCACCACACCTCGTGCGCGGCCGGCGCCCCCGCCCTCCGCAGGCCGTCCAGCGCCACCTGGCGCAGAGCGGGGCGCCAGAAACTCTCCAGCACCGCCCCGCGCCCGGAGTCGGCCAGCAGCGCCCAGAGCATCTCACCGGAGGCCATGCCGAGGCTCTGGCTCCACGCGCGGGGGCTCATGCCCGGCGGGGTGGGGAGCGTGTCGGCCAGGGTCTCCTTCACGCGGTCCTTGGCGAGGAGCGGGAGGCCCATTTCCTCGGCCAGCCGCACGGCGAGCGTGGTCTTGCCGGCGCCGGGCAGGCCGTTGACCAGGATGGCGATCATCGCGGGCCTCCGGCGCCTCTCTCACGCTCCGGGCAGGAACCCCACCCGGTCGCGCACCTGCGCCATGGTCTCCTGCGCCACCGCCCGAGCCTTGCTCGCTCCCGCCGCGAGCAGCCGGTCGAGCTCGCCCTCGTCGGCGAGCAGCTTCTCGGTGCGCTCCCTGATGGGCTCGAACGTGGACACGACCACCTCGGCCACGTCCTTCTTGAACGTGCCGTACCCCGCCCCCGCATACCGCTCGACGAGCTCGGGGATGGGCGTGCCGGTCAGGGCCGACTGGATGCGCAGCAGGTTGGAGATCCCCGGCTTGCCCTCCTCGTCGAAGAGCACCTCGGACCCGGTGTCGGTGACGGCGCGCATGACCTTCTTGCGCAGCGGCCCCGGCTGCTCGAGCACGTCGAGGATGCCGGCGGGCGAGGAGGACGACTTGGACATCTTGGCCGTGGGGTCCTGGAGGTCGGTGATCTTCTCGACCTCCTTGAGGATGTACGGCTCCGGCAGCGTGAAGGTGTCGCCGAGCCGGTGGTTGAAGCGCTGGGCCAGGTCGCGCGTGAGCTCGAGGTGCTGCTTCTGGTCGGCGCCGACGGGGACCCGGTTGGCCTGGTAGAGCAGGATGTCGGCCGCCTGCAGGATCGGGTAGGTGAACAGCCCGACGCTGGCGGAGCTCTCGCCGTACTTGGCGGACTTGTCCTTGAACTGCGTCATGCGGGCGGCTTCGCCCATGCCGGTGATGCAGTTGAGGATCCAGGCGAGCTCGGTGTGCTCGCGCACGTGCGACTGCACGAAGACCGTGGAGGCCGACGGGTCGAGGCCGCAGGCGAAGAGCTGGGCGGCGGCGACGCGGCTGCGGCGGCGCAGGTCGGCGGGGTCGGTGGGCACGGTGATCGCGTGCAGGTCGACCACGCAGTAGAACGCGTCGTGGGTCTCCTGCAGCGTGACCCACTGACGGACCGCACCCAGGTAGTTGCCCAGGTGGAAGGAGTCCGCGGTGGGCTGGATGCCGGAGAGAACACGAGGTCTGGCCATAGCCGTCAATTGTGTCAGCTTTCGGAGGCGGGGGGCGACTCGATCACGGCGTGCCGCTTGACGTGTACGCGGGCGACGCGGCGGCCGTCGAGTTCGGTGACGGTCATCTGGAAGCCCGGGATCTCGACCTGTTCGCCGAGGTCGGGCACGTGGCCGAGCGCGGCCATGACGAAGCCGCCGAGGGTCTCGTAGGGCCCGTCGGGCAGGCGGATGCCGGTCTCGCTGGCGAAGTCGTTGAGGTTGGTGAGCCCGTCGATCTCGATCTCGCCCGGCAGGCGCACGGTGGCGTCCTCGGAGTCGTACTCGTCGCGGATGTCGCCGACCAGTTCCTCGACGAGGTCCTCCAGGGTCACGATGCCGGCGGTGCCGCCGTACTCGTCGACGACGATGGCCAGGTGGTGTCCTTCGCCGCGCATCTCCGACAGCGTCGACAGCACCCGCTTGGAGGCGGGCACCATCTTGACGGGGCGGATGGGCACGAGCTGGCTGATGGGTTCGATGCGTCCGGTGAGCACCGGGTCGAGCAGGTCGCGCACGTGGACGAATCCGAGGATCTCGTCGTATGACTCGCGGTAGATAGGGAAGCGGGAGTGCGGCATGGCCGCGGCCAGCACGGCGGCTTCGGCGAGAGGGGTGTCGGCCTCCATGAACTCGACCTCGGTGCGCGGCAGCATGACCTCGCGCAGCTGGCGTTTGCCGGCGGCGAAGACCTCGGCGATGAGGTTGCGCTCGTCGGCGGTCAGTTCGGCGTGTCCGACCACCATGTCGCGCAGTTCCTCGGTGGTCATCTTCTCGCGGTCGGCCTCGGGGTTGCCGCCCAGGAGGCGGACGACCCCGTCGGTGGACTTGGACAGCAGCCAGATGACCGGCCGCGACAGGGAGGCGATCCGGTCGAGCATCGGCGCCACGAACAGCGCGAAGCCTTCGGCACGTTGCCTGGCCAGGCGTTTGGGCGCGAGCTCTCCCAGCACGAGGGAGACGTAGGAGATGGCGATGGTGACGAGCACCAGCGCGACGACCTGCGAGATGGCGTGCGGCACTCCCCAGGATTCGAGCACGGGGAAGAGCACGGCCGCGAAGCGGTCGGCGCCGAAGGCGGCCGAGAGCATCGTGGCCAGGGTGACGCCGATCTGGACGGCGGACAGGAATCGGTTGGGGTCGCGGACGAGCTTGGCCACGTGGGCTCCGCGTCGGCCCCGGGTGCTGAGTTTGCGCACCTGGGACTCACGCAGGGAGACCATGGCCATTTCGGCCGCGGCGAAGTATCCGCCCACCACAATGAAGAGCAGGACGAGGGCGATGTTGGCGATTAGCACGTTCACGGCGGTGCCAGCGTACTCGGGAGGCGTATGCTGAGAAGAGCCACACATTCAAACTTATTCCAACAGAGGTGAACATGAGGCTCCTGGTCACCGGAGGCGCCGGTTACATCGGCAGCGTCGTCGCCGCACAGTTGCTCGAAGCGGGACACGAGGTGACCGTGCTCGACGACCTGTCCACCGGGCACGCCGACGCCGTCCCCAGCGGCGCGCGCTTCGTCCGGGGCGACATCGCCGAGCCCCCGCTCGACGGCATCGAGGCGGTGCTGCACTTCGCCGCCAAGTCCCTCGTGGGCGAGTCGGTGGAGAAGCCGAGCCTGTACTGGTCGCACAACCTGGGCGGCACGCTCGCCCTGCTCGACGCGATGCGCCGCGAGAACGTGAACAAGATCGTGTTCTCCTCCACGGCGGCCGTCTACGGCAATCCCGAGGGCTCCCCCATCCTGGAGACCGCCCCCACCCGCCCGACCAGCCCCTATGGCGCCTCCAAGCTGGCGGTCGACACCGCGCTGACCACCTTCGCCGGGCTGTACGGCCTGGGCGCGGTCAGCCTCAGGTACTTCAACGTGGGCGGCGCCTACCAGAGCTTCCGCGAGCGGCACACGACCGAGACGCACCTCATCCCCAACGTGCTGAAGGTCGCGACCGGCGAGAGGTCCCAGGTCAACGTGTTCGGCACCGACTACCCGACCGACGACGGCACCTGCGTCAGGGACTACATCCACGTCTCCGACCTGGCCAGGGCCCACCTGCTGGCCCTGGAGGCCTGCACGCCGGGCGAGCACCGGATCTACAACCTGGGCAACGGCACGGGCTTCTCGGTCAAGGAGGTGATCGAGGTCTGCCGCGAGGTGACCGGTCACGCGATCCCCACGGAGGTCGGCCCGCGCCGCGAGGGCGACCCGGCGATCCTGGTCGCCTCGAGCGACAAGATCCAGCAGGAGTTGGGCTGGAAGCCGGAGAAGACCGAGATTTCGGACATCGTCAGGGATGCCTGGGAGGCGCTTCCCCTGAAATGACGCGCCGAAGCTGAAAGTATGCTGTGATGCCGAATGTGAGGAGCTTTTCACCAAGGGTCACCAGATTGATCTTTGTCGCCCTCATCCTGGTCGGCAGCAGCCTGGCAGCGGCCGGAGTGGTGTTCGCGACATCCGCCCCCACTCCGGCGCGCATCCCGCAGCCCACCTGCACCCTCCAATCGGGATAAAACACCTCAACGGTAATCTTCCGGGCATGCTCCCCGAACCCGGCCCCGTTCGCGCGCTCTCCCTCGCCGTGCTCCTGCGATCCACCGGTCGCGGGCTGTTCCTGACGGTCAGCGTGCTCTACTTCCTCAACGTGGTCGGCCTCTCGGAGACCCAGGTCGGCCTCGGCCTGACCATCGCCGGCCTCGCGGGCCTGCTGGGCAGCCTGCCCGCGGGACGCCTGTGCGACGTGATCGGGCCCCGCGCGGTCAACGTCGCCTTCTGCGCCGCCGGGGGCCTGCTCGTCGCCTGCTACGGCTTCGTCACCGGTTTCGTCGGCTTCGCCCTGGTCGCCGCCCTCGTCTCCTTCGCCGAGGCCGCGGACGGCACCGCCCGCGCCACGCTCATCGGCGGCGCCGTACCTGCGGAACGACGCGTCGAGGTGCGCGCCTACCTGCGCGCGGTCACCAACGTCGGCTGGTCGCTCGGCGGCCTGGTGGCCATGATCGCGCTGGCGGTCGGCACCCGACCCGCCTACCTGGTCATGCTGTACGGCTGCGCCGCCGCCTACCTGGCCTCCGCCGCGCTCACCCTGCGCGTGCCGGACGTCCAGCCGGTCGCCAAGCCCAAGGACGGCCCCACCTGGGTGGTCCTGCGCGACCGCCCCTACGCGCTGCTGGCCGTACTGAACGCGATCCTGGTCATTCACGGACCGCTGCTCATGGTCATCCTGCCGATGTGGGTCAAGCACGTCGGCGCGCCCAACCTCATGGTCGCCGCGATCGGCCTGATCAACACGGTCATGGTCACGTTCCTGCAGGTACGGCTGAGCCGCAACACCCATGATCTGACCGGTTCCGCCAACGCCCAGCGGCGCGCCGGAGTCCTGCTGCTGCTGGCCTGCGGCCTGTTCGCCCTGGCCGCCGGTCAGCCGGAGTGGCTGGCGATCACCGTGCTGGCCGCCGGCGCGATCCTGCACGTGTTCGGCGAGATCCTCCAGGCGGCCGGCTCGTGGGGGCTGTCGTACGAGCTGGCCCCGGCGCACGCCCTGGGGCAGTACCAGGGCCTGTACAACATGAGCTGGCAGGCGGCCAACGTCGCCGCCCCCGCCCTGCTCACCGCCGTGATCATCGGCTGGGGATGGCCGGGCTGGCTGCTGATCGGGCTGGTCTTCGTCGCGGCCGGCTGTGCCGTACCGCCGGCGACCCGATGGGCCGAGCGCAGCCGCGCGCGCGAGGCCGTCGCGGTCACGGCCTGAACATCACCCGCGAGACGTTGTTGGCCGGCCGCCGGTCGCCGAGCACGGACGAGTAGACGTTGGCGACCACCGGCCGCCGCCCCCCGCCCAGGCCCAGGCGCAGCTTGAGCCGCTTGCCCGAACCGACGGTCCGCAGGCGGCACAACACGTGGCCGGGGCGCGGACGGCACCGCGCGCCCTCCGCCGAGATGAGCCTGCTGGCGCCGGTGCGGAAGTAGAGCAGCGCGTCGCGTACGGCACGCGGCCCGCGGTTGCGCACCACCGCCGACAACTGGTGCCTGCCCGCCGAGCGCAGCCGTACCTGCAGGTCGGCACCCTCGTCCACCCGCGTGAAGGTCATGTGCGTGTTGTCGGCCTCGTTGGCGTCGGAGACCTCCGACGTCAGGGAGGCGACGGCGCGCAGCGGCCCGATCGCGCCGGGCCGGACGATGCCGCTGATCTGCACCTCACCGGTGCCGCCCGCGAGCACGTCGGACGACGAGGGGCAGGTCACCTCGTTGGGCGCGCGTCCGGGGCGGCAGGTCGCCACGTTCACGCCGACGATGTCGACGTCGGCGGGCAGCACCACCTTGAGCACCGGGAGCACGGCGTCGCCCGGCCCGGCGTTCTTCACCCGCACGCGGAAGAGGATGGGCTGGCCGGGCTGGGCGATTCTCGGATGCGAGCTGAGCTGTACCGAGAGGTCCGCACCGCCCCATTCGCCCGCGTACACCGCGCTGGGTGCCACGATCACCGCCATGCCGACAAGACCGGCGCACAACTGTGCCGGAAAGCGCCCCATTGAAAACCCCCTGGTCACATTCAACGCTGTGACCAGGGGGAACGGGTTGTCCGACACACCCCTAAACGAGGCGCCCGTCAGATGAGGCCGAGCTCCCTGACCGCGTCGCGCTCCTCGGCGAGCTCCGCGACGGAGGCGTCGATGCGCTGGCGGGAGAACTCGTTGATCTCCAGGCCCTGGATGATCTCCCACTGCCCGTTGACCGAACGGCACGGGAAGGAGGAGATGATGCCCTCGGGCACGCCGTACGAGCCGTCGGACGGCAGCGAGACCGAGGTCCAGTCGGTGCCGTTGACCCAGTCGTAGACGTGGTCGATCGCGGCGTTGGCCGCGCTGGCGGCGCTGGACAGGCCGCGCGCCTCGATGATCGCCGCGCCGCGCTTGGCGACGGTCGGGATGAAGGTCTCCTTGTACCAGGCCTCGTCGACCTGCTCGGCCGCGATCTTGCCGCCGACCTCGGCGTGGAACAGGTCGGGGTACTGGGTGGAGGAGTGGTTGCCCCAGATCGTCATGTTCTTGATCTCGGTGACCGGGACCTGCAGCTTGGCGGCCAGCTGGGCCAGCGCGCGGTTGTGGTCGAGACGAGTCATCGCGGTGAACCGGTCGGCCGGGACGTCGGGCGCGTTCTGCTGCGCGATGAGCGCGTTGGTGTTGGCCGGGTTGCCGACCACCAGGACGCGGATGTCGTCGGCGGCGTGGGCGTTGATCGCCTGGCCCTGCGGCTTGAAGATGCCGCCGTTGGCGCTGAGCAGGTCGCCGCGCTCCATGCCGGCCTTGCGCGGCATCGCACCCACCAGCAGGGCGACGTTGGCGCCGGCGAAGGCGACGTTGGGGTCGTCGGTGATCTCGATGCCCGACAGCAGCGGGAACGCGCAGTCGTCGAGCTCCATGGCGGTGCCCTCGGCCGCCTTCACCGCCTGGGGGATCTCCAGCAGGCTCAGCTTGACGGGCACATCGGCGCCGAGCAGCTGCCCTGAGGCGATGCGGAACAGCAGCGCGTAGCCGATCTGGCCGGCGGCTCCGGTGACGGTTACCTTGACGGGCGTGGCCATGGCCTTCCCCTCACTCGCAGTTGGATGGTGACGTGTGGATGTTACCGCCCGTCAATCGCAGGGGGTCGCGGTGGGCTGCTTGGTCTCGGCCTCGAAGCGAACCTTGCCGAAGTACTGACGCATGAGCTTGGCCATGCGGCCGCTGGAGTACAGGTCCGAGACGATGCCGTTGATGGCCTTGCAGGTGCGCACGTCTCCCTGCCTGATGCCGATGCCGTACGGCTCGTCGCTCATCTTCAGCCCGAGCACGCGATAGCGCACCGGCTCACGCTGGGCGAACCCGGCCAGCAGGTAGTCCTCGCCGGGGACGGCGTGCACGGCGCCGCTCTTGAGCAGGTTCATGCAGTCGCCGTAGTCGAGACCGCGGACGATCTTGTAGTCCTTCAGCACGTCCTGCAGGCTGCCCACGGCCGCGCTCGGCTGCCCGCAGATGGCCTTGCCCTCCAGGTCCTTGGCGCTCGCGATCCCCGCCCCGTCGGCCACCAGGACGTCGTGGTGGGCCAGGTAGTACGGCCCGGCGAACGTCACCTTGTCGCTGTCGTTCACCGTGTAGGTCGCGATCACCAGGTCGACCGTGCCGTTGGCCAGCCACTTGGCGCGATCGGCGCGGGCGACGGGCTTGAAGGTGATGTCGGCCTTGGGGTTGAGCGCCAGGGCGATGCGCCTGCCCAGCTCCACCTCGAGACCGGTGATGACGCCGGTGTCCTTGTCCTCCAGGGCGATGTTCGGCAGGTCGGCCTTGACCCCGATCACGATCTTCCCGGTCTTGGCCACCTTGTCGGCCAGGGAGGAGAACCTCTCCTCCTGCGGGACGGTGGGCGCGGGGGTGGGCCGCTGGCTGAAGGTGAGAGGGATCACACCCTGCATCACCAGCGCCACCGCCGCCGCGACCACCAGCACCACGCCCAGGGCCAGGCCGATCCACGGGCCCTTCCTGCGCTGACGTGCCGGAAGCTCGGGCCCGGCCGTCTCGACGGTCGGGACCGGCGGCGGGATCGGCATCGACGGCTCCGCCACCGTCAGCCGCTGCCTCGGGATCGGCGCCGTGTCGTCGCTGGCCAGGACCGCCCCCTGGCTGAGCACCGCGGTGTCGGCGCCGTGGGTCTCCGGCTGGCCCAGGAGCCTGAGCAGGATCTGGTCGGCCGTGGGCCGCTTGCCCGGCTCCTTGGTCAGCGCCGCCTGCACGGCACCGCGCAGCGGCTGCGGGATGCCGCTCACGTCGACCTCGTGGTTGAGGATGCGGTTGAGCACCACCGCGATCGAGGTGCCCTCGAAGACCGCCTGGCCGGTCGCCGCGAACGCGATGGTCGCGCCCCAGGCGAACACGTCGGTGTAGGGGCCCACGTCGTCGCCCGAGATCTGCTCGGGCGCCATGTAGGCGGGTGTGCCGATCGCCCGGCTGGTGATCGTGCCGGTCGAGTCGATGATGCGCGCGATGCCGAAGTCGACGACGCGCGGACCGTCGGCCGCGATCAGCACGTTGTCGGGTTTGAAGTCGCGGTGCACGATCGAGGCGTGGTGGATGGCCACCAGCGCCGTCGCCGTCCCGATCGCCAGCCGGTCGAGCTTGGCGCCGCTCAGCGGCCCGTCGCTCTCGACGACCTCCCGCAGCGGGCGGCCGTCGATGTATTCGCTGGCGATGTACGGAGTGTCACCCTCCAGGTCGGCCTCGACCACGCGTGCCGTACAGAACGACGCCACCCGCTCGGCCGCCTTCAGCTCCCTCGCGAAACGCGATCTCGCCGACTTGTCCCCGCTGAACTTGATGTGCAGCAACTTGATCGCCGCACGCTCGCCCTGGTCGTTCTCGCCGAGGTAGACCACCCCCTGGCCACCCTCGCCGATGCGCCCGGCCAGCTTGAACGAGCCCAGTTCTCTGGGATCGCCCGCCACCAGTGGCGCGATCTGCGGCATTCGTCATCCCCACGTAGCACAAAGCCTGACGAGGCAAACTTTACGACGCTCAGGAAGTCCACAGTTAACAGTTAGTCGTTCGTTACGGACCACCCACGATCGACCGGAAGCCTCCAGAGTGACATTCTGGAGAGCGTGTACGACATCGTGCTCTTCGGCGCATCCGGCTTCACCGGCAGGCTCACCGCCGAATACCTGGTCAGGCATGCCGGGCCCGACGTGCGCTGGGCCCTGGCCGGGCGCGACCGTGCCAAGCTGGAGTCCCTCGGCCTCGACGTCCCGGTGATCGTCGCCGACGCCTCCGACCCGGCCGCCCTGGCCGCGCAGGCCCGCGTCATCGCCACCACCGTCGGGCCGTACGTCAGCTACGGCGAGCCGCTGGTCAAGGCGTGCGCCGAGGCGGGCACGCACTACCTCGACCTGACCGGCGAGCCGGAGTTCGTCGACCGCATGTTCCTGCGCTACGACGCCGTCGCCGCCGCTTCGGGCGCCAAGATCGTCCACGCGTGCGGTTTCGACTCCATCCCGTGGGACCTCGGAGTGCTCCACACCGTGCTGCGGCTCCCCGAGGGTGTGCCCATCACCGTCCGCGGCTTCCTGCGCGGCCACCTGCGCGCCTCCGGCGGCACCCTGGCCTCGGCGCTGACCGCCTTCTCCCGCCTGCCCCACATGATCGAGGCCGGGGCCCAGCGCCGCACCGCCGACCCAGAACCGCCCGGCCGCCGCATCAGCTCACTCCCCGGACTGCTCCGCTACGTCGGCGGCTGGGCCATCCCGATGCCCACGATCGACCACCAGATCGTCGGCCGCTCGGCCCGCCTGCTCGACCGCTACGGCCCCGACTTCACCTACCGGCAGTACTTCGGCGCGGGCTCCCTGCCCGCGGCCCTGTCGGCCGGCGTCGGAGCCGTGTCGCTCGTCGCCCTCGCCCAGATCCCTCCGGCCCGCGCGTGGCTCGCCCGCCGCCTGCCCGCCGGCTCCGGCCCGACGCCGTCACAACGCGCCGCCCACTGGTTCCGCGCCACCTTCCTCGGCGAGGGCGGCGGCCGCCGCGTGGTGACGCACGTCGCCGGCGGCGACCCGGGCTACGACGAGACGGCCAAGATGCTGGCGGAGTCGGCGTTGTGCCTGGCGTTCGACGACACCCCCAAGATCGCGGGCTCGGTGACGACGGCCAGCGCCATGGGCGAGCCGCTGATCAGGCGCCTGCACGCGGCGGGGATCACGTTCTCCTAGTACGGCAGACTCCTGGAGGCGAACGCCGAGCGCAGGGTGGGCGCCTTGAACTTGGGAAAGGCCACCGTGGCCGCGTCCCCGTCCGAGGTGTACCTCATGTCGGGGTTGTCCTTCAGCCAGTCCAGCCAGGCCGTCGAGCAGAACTGCGTGCAGTCCCCCTTGCGGTCCATCGCCCGGATCCGCGGGATGTTGAGCGCGTCGAAGCTCTTGCTGAACGGCGAGTTCGACGGCGTGTACCCCGCCAGGAAAACGCCCTTGTGCGCGTATCCGTTCCCCTTCTGCGCCCACGCCTGCTTGCGAGGCTGGTTGCCGTACGGCAGGGCCAGCGTGACGGGCGTGTGGTAGGCGAACTTGTTCACCATCTTCTGCACGCTCATGATCTGCCTGGCCACCTCGTCCCGCGAGCGGCTGCGCAGGTTGACGTGGTCGAGCGTGTGGTTGCCGATGTCGAACCCGTTGTCCTTCAGCCACAACAACGTCTGCGCCTGCTCCTCCGGCGTCGACTTGCCGAACATGTCGCGGGTGACGTAGAAGGTCGCGACCGGGCGGAAACCTTCGTACTTGGCCGCCGCCTCGCGCAGGATGGCCACCGCGGTGTCGGGCTTGGGGTTGCCCAGTTCGTCGAGCGACAGCTGCGACGGCGAGGAGTCGTCGAAGGTCAGCACGACGGGGTGCTTGCCCGCCGGGATGTCGATCTTCCCGGTGACGAACTCGGCGGCGGTGATGGGGACGTAGCCGTCCTTGGCCATCCTGGCCAGGTCCGCGCGGAACTTGGCGGGCGTGCGGTCGTCCTGGGAGCCGGGGTTGTCGATGATCCGGTGGTACATCAGCACCGGGATCTGCCCCAGCTCGTTGGCCTTGACCTGCTTGGCCGCGGCCGCCCTGGCCTCCTTGGCCTGCTTCACCCTGGCGGCGTCGTCGACCTTGGCCACCTGCGCGGTCTGCGGGTGAGTCCCGCACCCGCCGCACAACACGGCCGCGACCACCACGAGAATCCCTTTGCGCATGCCCCACCCCCGAACCCCGAACCCCAGACACGGGGACTCCTACCGCAAGATCGGAGATGCCACGCCGGGCCGGCGGGCAAGAGATCTCAAAGGTCGCAAAGGTCAGGGTCTGCGAGCGACCCCCGCGGCCAGCCAGAGGCGCTCGGACGGCTCGGAGTCGTCGGGGCGCCAGCGCGACACGTCGACCAGCCCGGGTTCGACGAGCTCGAAATCGCCGAAGAAGGTCCGGATCTCGCCGCGCGTGCGGACGGTGACGGGGGCGTTGGTGCGCTTGTAGACGTCGAGGGGGTCGGCTTCCGTCTCCTCGTCCCAGAATCCGTGGGTGATCGCCAGGTAGCTGCCCGGCACGAGCGCCTCGCGGAAGCGCGCGACCAGCTCGTGGGCGCCTTCGGGGATGAAGTGCAGGATCGCCACGAACAGCACGCCGACCGGCCGGGAGAAGTCGAGGTGGGAGGCGGCGTCGGCCAGGACGGCCTCGACGTCGCGCACGTCGCGCTGCAGCAGCACCGCCTGGGTGTTCTCCAGCAGCGCCCGACCGTGCGCGGCCACGACGGGGTCGTTGTCGACGTAGACGACGAGGGCGTCGGGACCGGCCACCTCGTGGACGTTGCCGGTGGCGGGCAGGCCGGTGCCGAGGTCGAGGAACTGCTCGACGCCGCTCGCCCGCATGTGCCGTACGGCACGGCCGAGGAAGGCCCTGTTCTCCGTGGCCAGCTGCCTGACGTTGGGATAGGCCCGGATGATCTGCTCCGCGGCGGCCCTGTCGGCTTCGTAGTGGTTCTTGCCGTCCAGGAAGTAGTCGTAGATCCGCGCCACGCTGGGCGTAGTCGAGTCGATCTCCATCGGAACCTCCTCGTCGGATATGCGAAGACTAGCCAGCCAGATCATGAAAAGTCACCCAGGTCGCAGCGGCGCCGGGCACCCGATATCTTGATATCAAGCAATCTCGCATACGTGGAGCGGACTTCCCGTGACTGATTCGACCATCATTTACACGCACACCGACGAGGCCCCAGCCCTGGCCACGTACTCGTTCCTGCCGGTCATCCAGGCGTACGCCGCCACGGCGGGCGTGCGGGTGGACAGTCGTGACATCTCCCTCGCCGGGCGGATCATCGCCAGCTTCCCCGAGCGCCTGACCGAGGCGCAGCGGATCGGTGACGCGCTGGCCGAGCTGGGTGAGCTCGCCAACACGCCCGAGGCGAACATCATCAAGCTGCCCAACATCTCGGCGAGCATCCCGCAGCTGAAGGCGGCCGTCGCCGAGCTGCAGAGCCAGGGTTACGCCCTGCCCGACTACCCGGAAGACCCGCAGACCGACGAGGAGCGCGACATCCGCGCCCGCTACGACAAGGTCAAGGGCAGCGCGGTCAACCCGGTGCTGCGCGAGGGCAACTCCGACCGCCGCGCCCCCGCCAGCGTGAAGGCCTACGCCAAGGCCCACCCGCACCGCATGGGCAAGTGGACCCCCGAGTCGAAGACGAACGTCGCGCACATGACGGCCGACGACTTCCGTTCCTCGGAGAGGTCCGCGATCCTCGGCAAGGCCACGACGCTGCGCATCGAGCTGCACGGCGACGACGGCAGCACGACCGTGCTCCACAACGGCGTCAAGGCCCTCGACGGCGAGATCGTCGACGCCGCGGTCATGCGCGTGGCCGCCCTGCGCGAGTTCCTCACCGAGCAGGTCGCCCGCGCCAAGCAGGAGGGTGTGCTGTTCTCGGTGCACCTGAAGGCCACCATGATGAAGGTCTCCGACCCGATCATCTTCGGCCACGTCATCCGCGCGTTCTTCCCCAACACCTTCGCCAAGTACGGCGAGCAGCTCGCGGCGGCGGGCCTGAGCCCGAACGACGGCCTGGGCACGATCCTCGCCGCGACCACCGACGAGATCAAGGCCTCGTTCGTCGAGGAGATGAACGACGGCCCGGCGCTGGCGATGGTCGACTCCGACCGCGGCATCACCAACCTGCACGTGCCGTCCGACATCATCGTCGACGCGTCGATGCCCGCCATGATCCGCCAGTCGGGCCACATGTGGGGCCCCGACGGCGAGGAGGCCGACACCCTGGCGGTCATCCCCGACAGCAGCTACGCCGGCATCTACCAGGTCGTCCTCGACGACTGCCGCGCCAACGGCGCCTACGACCCCGCCACCATGGGCTCGGTGCCGAACGTCGGCCTGATGGCGCAGAAGGCCGAGGAGTACGGCTCGCACGACAAGACCTTCGAGATCCCGGTCACCGGCACCGTGAAGGTCACCGACGCCGACGGCACCGTGGTGCTGGAGCACGTCGTCAGCCAGGGCGACATCTGGCGCATGTGCCAGACCAAGGACATCCCGGTGCAGGACTGGGTCAAGCTCGCCGTCACCCGCGCCCGCGCGAGCGGCGACACCGCGGTCTTCTGGCTCGACGAGACCCGCGCCCACGACGCCAGCCTCATCGAGAAGGTCAACGCCTACCTGCCGCAGCACGACACCGAGGGTCTCGACATCAAGATCCTCTCCCCGGTCGAGGCGATCAAGCTGTCGGTCGAGCGCATCCGCCGCGGCGAGAACACCATCTCCGTCACCGGCAACGTGCTGCGCGACTACCTGACCGACCTCTTCCCGATCCTGGAGCTCGGCACCAGCGCCAAGATGCTGAGCATCGTCCCGCTGCTCAACGGCGGCGGCCTGTTCGAGACCGGCGCCGGCGGCTCGGCCCCCAAGCACGTGCAGCAGCTGGTCAAGGAGAACTACCTGCGCTGGGACAGCCTGGGCGAGTTCCTCGCGCTGGCCGCGAGCTTCGAGCACCTGGCGACCACCACCGGCAACGCCCGCGCGCAGATCCTGGCCGACACGCTCGACCGCGCGACGGCGTCGCTGCTCAACGAGAACAAGTCGCCGGCCCGCAAGCTCGGCAGCATCGACAACCGCGGCAGCCACTTCTACCTGGCCATGTACTGGGCGCGGGAGCTGGCAGGGCAGAGCGACGACGCGCAGCTGGCCGAGTCGTTCAAGAAGCTGGCCGAGACGCTGACCGAGCAGGAGGAGACCATCGCGGCCGAGCTGCTCGCGGTCCAGGGCTCCCCCGTCGACCTCGGCGGCTACTTCCAGCCCGACCCGGCCAAGGCGGCGGCGGTCATGCGGCCGTCGAAGACCTTCAACGAGGCCCTCGCGAGCCTCTAGCCGAACAGATCGAGCACCATGGGCTTGAGCACGTCACCGAACTCCATGAACAGGGAGGCGGTGACGAGGCCCGAGCCCATGAGGCCGAGCACGATCATGTCGGTACGGCGGGAGCGCACTGCCAGCTGCCCGCCGTACCCGGCGAAGCGCAACGCGGCGGCCACGAGCAGGACCGACCCCAGCGCGAACGCGCCCCATTCGGGGTCGAACCAGAAGATCCCGAGCACGCCGAGAACCGCACCCGCCAGGATCAGCGGGTACGGTCCCCAGGCCTCATCGCTCGTCAATAGGCTTCCACTTCTGGTCGCGCTCTCCGATGTACTCGCTGTCCGGCCGGATCAGCCGGTTGTCGGCGTGCTGCTCGATGACGTGGGCGGTCCACCCTGACATCCGGCTCACCGAGAAGACCGGCGTGAACAGGTCCGTCGGGATACCCAGGTAGTGGTAGACCGACGCGGCGTAGAAGTCGACGTTCGGGTAGAGGCCCTTCGTCTCGAAGACGACCTCCTCCATGTCCTTGGACATACGGTAGTACTTCGGGTCGCCGTTCGCCGACAGCTCTTCCGACATCCGCCGCAGGTGGGTGGCGCGCGGGTCCTCGGTCTTGTAGACGCGGTGGCCGAATCCCATGATCTTCTCGCCCGCGGCGAGCTTGTCGCGCACGGACTGGGCGACCTGCGACTGGTCCAGCGACTCCAGGGTCCGCATGACCTGCTCGTTGGCGCCGCCGTGCAGCGGGCCCTTGAGCGTGCCGATGGCCGCGACGATCGCCGAGTGCATGTCCGACAGCGTCGCCGCGCAGACGCGGGCGGCGAAGGTCGAGGCGTTCATCGTGTGGTCGGCGTGCAGGACGAGGCACTCGTCGAAGATCTCCGCGGCGCGCGCGTCAGGGACGCGGCCGGTCACCTGGAGCAGGAAGTTGCCGGCGATGCTGAGCGAGTCGTCGGCTTCCGGTACGGCGGAGCCGCCGGTACGCGCCGCGTGGTAGCGCGCGATCAGCAGCGGCTGCTGCGCCACGAGCCGGGCCGCCTTGCACAGGTTGGCCTCGGGCGTGATGGAGTCCTTGTCGGGGTCGTCGGCCCCGGCCAGCGAGACGAGCGAGCGCAGCGCCTCCATGGGCTTCTGCTTCTCGGCGATCTCCTCGATGTTCTGGGAGACGAGCGCCCCGAGCTCGCGTCCCCTGACCAGCTCCTGTCCGTACCCCGCCAGCTCGTCGCGGGTCGGCAGCTTGCCGCGCTGCAGCAAGTAGGCGGTCTCTTCGAACGTTGCTCGGCCGGCCAGGTCGTGGATGTCGTATCCGCGGTAGAAGAGGCGACCGGCCTTGCCGTCGATGTCGGACAGCGCTGTCGACGCGGCTACGACATCGGCGAGGCCTTTGGTGGGCTTGTCCGCCATAAGTGTTTCCTCCGCTTATCTGTCCCCGAAGTCTACCTGTGAGCAGGTAAAAGGCGCGGAGGAGGTCCAGACCAATTTCACGCCGGATTCTCCTTATGGCAAAGGAGATTCCACATCCGTCCGCCTGGGTAAGCCGGATCTGTAGCAACAGTAATGCCAGGCTACCTGGGAGGAACGTTCGTGCCGCGAGAAGCAGCGCCTGTGAATTGCTGCGACTGCTAGGGAGGACACGCAGTGGAGGGGCCCTTTATCCGCATCGAGGACACCGGTGACGTGGTCCCGTTGCGCCCCGAGATCACGACGGTCGGGAGAGGCCGGGGCGTCGACATCCGGCTCACCGACCCGAGCGTGTCTCGGCTCCACGCCGAGTTCGTACGCCGAGGACCCTACCTGTACGTCGTTGACCTGGGCCTGTCCCGCAACGGCACACGGGTGAACGGCAGGCCGATCGCCCGGAGGGTGCTCGACGACGGCGACGTCGTTTCCTTCGGTGCCGCTCGATGCCGGGTCGGCGGCGTGCCTCGCGAGGACTTCGCACCCGAGGTGGAGTTGCGCCGGGCCGCCGCGCCCGAGCTGACCAGGCGCGAGGTCGACGTGCTGACGTCGCTGTGCCGTCCGGCCCTGTCGGACGAGGCGTTCGTCGCTCCGGCGACCGCCCGCGAGATCGCCGACGACCTGGTCGTCACCGAGGCGGCGGTCAAGCAGCACCTGCTGCGGCTCTACCAGAAGTTCCGCATCCCCGAGGGCACCAACCGGCGCACCAGGCTGGCCAACGAGGTGGTGGCGCTGGGCCTGGTCAGGCCCACACCGGTGGTGCCGCCGCAGCGTTCGGCCACGCCCGCGCCAGAAGGTCAGCCCGCGGGACGACGCGCGTCCTGAAGGAGCACTTGGAGCGGTCCCACGGCAACCGGCTCCGGCAGCCTCAGCGGCCCGGAGCCGGGTGTGATCGTCCCGAGGATGCGAGGGCCTGACGCCCCGGTGCAGCTCGGCACCGTGGCGGGCAGCCCGTGCGCGGTCAGCCAGCCGAGCAGCGAGAAGGCGATGGCCTCCTTGGCGTCGGCGAACTCGTGCACGGTCACCTCGGCGTCCACGCGTGCGCGCAGCATGCCCATCAGCGTGGGATTGCGCACGCCTCCGCCCGACACCACGACGCGCCGCAGCGCGTGCCGCCTGATCTCGGCGGCGACGGTCTCGGCCGTCAGCGCGGTCAGCGTCGCCACCAGGTCCGCCTGCCCTACGTCGGCGTCGACGTAGTCGGGCGTGAACAGCTCCTTGCCCGTCGTCTTGGGCGGGCTCAGGGCGTAGTACGGCTCGGCGAGCAGCTTGTCGAGCAGCTCGGGGACGACCCGTCCCTGCGCGCCCAGCCGTCCGTCCCTGTCGTACGGCGGGGCCGCGGCGTCGATGAGCGCGCATCCGGGCCCGGTGTCGTAGGCGAGACCCGAGTCGCGCACGGTCAGGTTGGCGATGCCGCCGACGTTCAGCGCCCCCGCCCGCTCGGGAAGCGTCAGCAGGTCCAGGTACGACACCAGCGGCGCGCCCTGACCGCCCGCCGCCATGTCGCGCACCCGCAGGTCGGAGACCACCGGCACGCCCGTGCGCTCGGCGATCCACGCGGGCTGGCCCATCTGCAGGGTGCCCAGGCCGGGCCAGTGGTAGAGCGTCTGGCCGTGCGAGCAGATCAGGTCCGCGTCGTACGGCTCGGCGGCGTCGGCGAAGGCCTGGCCGATCAGGGTGTCGAGCGCGCACACCTCGGCCAGGTCGACCCGGCCGGGCGGGAGCGCGCCCACGATGCGCTCCCGCAGCGCGGGTGGGTACGGCGTCTCCCCGGCCTGTTCCACCGTCCCGACGAGGGTGTCGCCGCGCAGCTCCCAGTCGACGACAGCAGCGTCGATGCCGTCGTGGGAGGTGCCCGACATCAGGCCGAGGACACGCATCTAGAGCAGCACCCGGTTGCCGTTGCTGGGACCGCTGACCCGGTTGGCCCGGTCGACGGCCAGCGCGTAGTAGTACTGGCCCCGCTTGCCCTCCGGGTCCACCCAGCGCACGTGCCGGTCGCCCGGCACCAGCGCCACCAGGCCGGCGGCGTTGTCGAAGGCGCCGTCGGCGGGGCGGGAGTCGAAGCGGAAGATCGCGACCTGGAACGGCTCCTCACGCCCGGTGGCGACCACGCGCACCTCGACGCCGCCGCCCTGGACGCGGTGGGCCGAGGCCACGATCGGGCGCCGCGGCTTGGGACCGCTCGCGAGGCGCCCCAGCACGGGAGCCAGCGCGGGCCGTACGTAGTGGTCGGTGACCGCGGTGGAGATCGAGGTGATCCTGTCGACCTTGACGTCGTTGGCGTTGTACCAGATGTCGCCGCCGATCTCGGGGTGGTTCTTGTTGAGCGTCAGGTGGTCGGACAGTTCCTTGGGGTCCTGCCACTCGGGCGCCTGGATGGGGTCGCCCGCCTTGTAGGCGGCCTGGCCGATCCACAGCTCGACGCCGGTGCCCTTGGCGACGTCGGACCACCACGGCACGAGCTTGGAGTAGTCGGCGGGCGGCTGGCCGATGTACCAGTACAGCTGCGGCGCGATGTAGTCGAGCCAGCCCTTCTTGACCCAGCCGCGGGTGTCGGCGTGCAGGTTGTCGTAGGACTGGCCGCCGTTGGTCTCCGAGCCGAGCGGGTCGGTGCCCTTGTTGCGCCAGATGCCGCTGGGCGAGATGCCCCAGGCGATCTCCGGCTTGACCTCCAGCACGCGCTGCTGCATCTCCGAGACCATCAGGTCGACGTTGTGGCGCCGCCAGGAGGCCAGGTCGGGGAAGCCGGCGCCGTACTGCGCGAAGGCCGCGCTGTCGTCGAAGGCGGTGGTGTTGGTCGGGTAGAAGTAGTCGTCGAAGTGCAGGCCGTCGAGGTCGTAGCGGGTGATCGCGTCGAGCATCGCGTCCTGGCAGAACTTGCGCACCTCGGGCATGCCCGGGTTGTAGTAGAGCTTGCCGCCGAAGGGCAGGATCCAGGTCGGGTTCTTGCGTCCCGGGTGCTCGGGGTGGAGCTTGGCCGGGTCGGCCTGCATCGAGACGCGGTAGGGGTTGAACCAGGCGTGCAGCAGCAGGCCGCGCTTGTGGGTCTCCTCCACGGCGAAACCCAGCGGGTCGTAGCCGGGGTCCTGGCCCTGCGTTCCGGTCAGGTACTGCGACCACGGCTCGTAGGTCGACGGCCAGAAGGCGTCGGCGGTGGGGCGGATCTGCAGGAAGATGGAGTTCAGCTTGCGCGACTGGGCCACGTCCAGCCAGGCGATGTATTCAGCCTTCTGCTGCTCGACCGTGAGGCCGGGCTTGGAAGGCCAGTTGATGTTGAGCACCGAGGCGATCCACATGCCGCGCATCTGGTGCAGCGGCGGGGGCACGGCGACTGATTCTGCGAAGGCGGGCAGCGGCACCGCGGTCGCGGCCGCGGCCAACGCCAGGCCGCGCAGGACAGTCCTTCTGGAGGGCGCGCTCATCGTGAACTCCTGGGGGGTGTTGTCATCCAGGGCGACGATGACAGAAAATTACCTTCCGATCAATATTGATGAAGGAAAATGTCATGCTCTCCCAGCTGGCTCTCAGCGTGCTGCAACCGGGTTTCGACGGTACCTCCGCCCCCGACTGGCTGCGCCGTGCGCTGGGCCAGGGGCTCGGCGGCGCCGTGTTGTTCGCCCGCAACCTGCCGCGTCGCGAGCTCGTCGACGAGCTCCGGGCGGAGAATTCCGATGTCGTCGTGGCGATCGACGAGGAGGGCGGGGTCGTCACCCGGCTCGAGGCCGTCGCCGGCAGCTCCTTTCCCGGCAACCGCGCGCTCGGGGTCGCGGACTCGCTCGACCTGACCCGTCGCGTCGGTCACGCGATCGGCTCCCTGGTCAGCTCCCACGACATCACCCTGAACTACGCGCCGTCGGCCGACGTCAACGCCAACCCGGCCAACCCGGTGATCGGCGTGCGCTCCTTCGGGCCGACGGCCGAGCTGGTCGCGCGGCACACCGCCGCGTGGATCGAGGGGCACCAGAGCGCGGGCGTCGCGGCGTGCGCCAAGCACTTCCCTGGGCACGGCGACACGGTGACCGACTCGCATCTGGCGCTGCCGACCGTGCACGCCTCGGCCGAGCTCTTCCACGAGCGGGATCTGCCGCCGTTCAGGGCGGCGATCGAGGCCGGGGTCAAAGCCATCATGTGCGGACATTTGCTGATTCCGGCACTCGACCCCTCGGGGCCCGCGACGCTGAGCCGGGCGATCCTCACCGACCTGCTGCGCGGCGAGCTCGGCTTCCAGGGCATGCTGGTGACCGACGCCATCGAGATGAAGGCGGTCGCCGCGCTGCACTCCCCCGGCGAGATCGCCGTGCGGGCGCTGGCCGCCGGGTGCGACGCC
The DNA here is from genome assembly GCF_044456985.1 of Nonomuraea sp. NPDC050663. Taxonomy (NCBI): domain Bacteria; kingdom Bacillati; phylum Actinomycetota; class Actinomycetes; order Streptosporangiales; family Streptosporangiaceae; genus Nonomuraea; species Nonomuraea sp. NPDC050663. The sequence continues at coordinate 382,854 of NZ_JBITGL010000001.1, read as the reverse complement.
ATCTGCGTGGGCCAGACCACCGAGGAGGGGCTGGCCGAGATCGTCGACGCGATCGTCGCCGCCGTGCGCGACGGGTCGCTGCCCGAGGAGCGCCTGGCCCAGGCCTCCGCGCGCGTCGCCGCCCTCGCCGCGTGGTACGGCAAGAGCGAACGCGCCTCCGCCTCGACCCTCGACCCGGCCACCGGCGGCCAGGGCTCCCCCGATCTGGCGGTCGGGCTGGAGGCGGCGCGGGCGGCGCTCACCGTCACCGGCGCCGCGAGGCTCACGGCCCCGCCCCACGTCCTGGAGATCAACCCCCGCCTCAACCTCGCCGTCGAGCCCGGCACCCCCACCGGCCTGACCGCCGCCCTCACCGAGCGCCTGCCCGGCACCACCCGCGTGCGCGTCGCGATGGGCGAGGACCTGCCGCCCCTGCCCGAGGGCCCGGTCGTGCTCGTCGTGCACGACGCCGCCCGCCACCCCTGGGTACGGCAGGCGCTGGCCGGCCTGACCGCGGCGCGTCCCGACGCCATCGTCGTCGAGACGGGCATCCCCGACACCCCGATCGGCGCCTCCTACCTGGAGACCCACGGCATCTCCCGCGCGTCGGCGATCGCCGCCGCGGAATGGCTCGTGGGGTCCACGACGCAGGCGAACGCCCACGCGACCGGTGAGATCGCATGACCGAGCCCGCCAACCCCGTCAGCGCGGTGCGCGCCGTACTCCCGTCGCTGACCCCCGCCGCGCAGTCCATCGCCAGGATCATCCTCGACGATCCCGGCGTGGTCGTGCGCAGCACCATCACCGAGTTCAGCACCATCTCGGGCACGAGCGAGGCCACGATCGTGCGCACCGCCAGGGCCCTGGGCTACTCCGGCTACTCCCAGCTGCGCTTCGCCCTGGCCGCCGCGGTCGCCCGCGACCGGCCCGAGCGGCTGGTCCCCGGCGACCTGGGCCCCGACGACCCGCTCACCGACGTCATCGCCAAGGTGACCAGGGCCGAGTCCGACGCGCTGGCCGACACCGCCGCGCAGCTCGATCCCGAACAGCTCGAAGCCGTCGTGGCGGCCATCGCCGAGGCCCGAAGGGTCGACGTCTACGGCGTGGGCACCTCGGGCCTGGTCGCCACCGACCTGTCGCAGAAGCTGCTGCGCATCGGCCTGTCCAGCCGTCCGTTCAGCGACGCGCACCTGGCGCTGACCAGCGCGGCGCTGCTCAAGAGCGACGACGTCGTGGTGGCGGTGAGCTACAGCGGGGAGACGCCCGACGTGCTGGTGCCGGTGCGCACGGCCAAGGCGGCGGGCGCCCTGGTGGTGGCGATCACCAACAATCCGCGCTCGTCGCTGGCCCTGCTGTCGGACCACGCGCTGGTGTCGGCGGGCCGCGAGACGGCCTTCCGCCCCGGCGCGCTGGCCAGCCGGATCAGCCAGCTGCTCATCGTCGACTGCATCTTCGTCGGCCTGGCCCAGCGCACCTACGACACCGCCGAGGCCGCGCTCAAGGCGACCAGGGCGGCTCTGGAGGTCTTCAGGAACCGGCAGTGACGATCATGCCGCGCAGCTCGTAGCCGGAGATCTCCTCCTTCATCGTGACGCGGGGCGGGGTCCGCATGGCCAGCCCCGGCACCGCGAACAATCTCGTCAGGAAGACGTCGGACTCCTGCACGGCCAGGTGGGCGCCGGGGCACTTGTGCGGCCCGTCGCCGAAGGTCAGCCCGTGGGGCGCGACGCCGTCGGCCACCGCACGCCCCGGACACAGGTCGCCGGGGTCCGGCCCGACGGCCGAGCCGTCGAGGTTGGTGGTGCTGACCGCGATGTCGACGATCTCCCCGGCCGGGATGACCGTGCCGTCGACGTCGAGCGGGGCGACGGTGCGCCGCTTGAGGTTGCCGACGACCGGTTCGAGCCGCAGCACCTCGTGCAGGATCGCGTACCGCTCGGCCTGGGAGCCCTCGACGTAGCGTTTGCGCAGTTCCTCCTGCGAGAACAGGTGCCAGGCGGCCATGTTGATGAATTCGCGGGTGGTCACCATGCCGGCGGCGGCGAAGGTCACGCACTCGCCGAGCACGTCGCCGCCGTGGCAGCCCTCGTCGAGCAGGTGGCTGATCAGGTCGTCGCGCCGCTCGGCGCGCCGGGCCTTCACCGCGGGCCGTACGTCCTTGAAGTAGATCGAGCCGAAGGTGCGGATCTGGCGGAAGAACCAGTAGATGCCGTGGAAGCTGGTGAAGCCCGGCCGGCCCCACTTCTCGGGGAAGAACCGTTCGAGCCGGTCGGACAGGCCCGGCCTGCTCTCGGTCATCCCGATGACCGCCGCGGCCACCTCGACGGCCACGTTGAAGCTCAGCTCGCCCAGGTCGGCGCTGCCGTCGCGCAGCAGCCTGGCGATCTGCTCGTCGGAGACGCGCTCCATGAGCTCGCGGTACTTCTCGTCGACACGTTTGGGGGTGAAGTAGCGGGCGGTCTGCCGACGGTGTTCGCGGTGCTCGGGGCCGTCGCGGTAGAGCACGGCCCGTCTGATCTTCTTGGGAAGCCTGTCCATCGTCTCGACGCCCAGGCCCGCCTGGACGGTCTCGGTGCTGCGTAACACCGTCCGGCCCTGGGCGTGGCCGCGGATCCGCCACACGCCGTCGTCGCCGCGTTCGACGGGGCAACCGACCTCTGATGACCCTCTGTCCACCTTGCGCACGATCGTCATCGTAGGAGGGTTTCGCCCGATCCACGAGGGATGAGGCGCACCGGCACGCGGATCTCGCGCGGCTCGCGCAGGGGCTCGGCCAGGCGGTCGGACAGCAGCGACATGGCCGTGCGCCCGATCGCCTCCGGATCCTGCGCGACGACCGTGAGGCCGGGCCGCAGCAGCTCCGCCAGTTCGAGATCGTCGAAGGCCACCAGCGCGGCCGGGAGCGACGGGTGGCGCTTGAGCACCTCCAGCGTGATCCGGTTGTTCCCGGTGATCAGCGCGGTGACCGGGTCGGACTCGTCGAGCATCGTGCGCATGACGCTCGTGACGAACTCGGGGCTCGGGCTGCCGAGCCGTACCTCGTGCTCGTCGACCGGAACCCCGTGCTCGGCCATCACGGCGCGGAAGGCGGTGACTCGTTCGCGGGCGGTGAAGACAGCGGGGTCGTCGCCGAGGTAGCCGATGCGACGGTGACCCTGCTTGAGCAGGTGTTCCACGGCCAGCCTGATCCCGACAGCGTTGTCACTGAGCACGGCGTCGCACGCGATTCCCTGGGCCGGACGGTCCACGGCGCAGACCGCCAGGCCGTCGGAGATGTCGGGAAGCAGGTAGTCCTGACGTTTGGCGATGGGGGCCAGGATCAGGGCGTTGGGACGGCGGGCGGTGAAGCCGAGCGCCACGTCCCGCTCGCGCGCCGGGTCGTCGTGGCTGGAGCCGATCATGACGACGAGGCCGTCCTCCTCGGCGCGGGTCTCCACGGCCTTGCCGATGGCGGCGAAGAAGGGGTCGGCGATGTCGCGCACCACCAGCCCGATCGCCTGCGACCTGCCCTGACGCAGCTGGCGCGCGCCCTCGTTGCGCCGGTAGCCGAGCCGGTCGATGGCCTCCCGCACGCGGTTGAGCGTCTCGGGGGCCACCGTGGTCTCGCCGTTCACCACGCGCGAGACCGTCTTGAGCGCCACTCCGGCGGCTTCGGCGACATCTTTCATGGTCGGGCGACGTGTCACGGGTGACAACGTTATCTTCTCGACAGCTCTCCAGGGGCCTCTAGCTTGATGACAACGTTGCCATTAGGGTGGCGTTCGCCACTGATGCATCCCCCGGGGAGACGCCGTGCCCGTACGCCTGCTGTCCGCCCAGTCCACCGACCTGTTCGTCGGCACGGAGGCCGAGCCGTACCAGATCCTGAAGGTCACCGCCGCGCAGGGCGAGGTGGACACCCCGCTCGACGTGCGAGGGGACGGCGTCGGACCGGCATCGCCCGTCGTCGTGCCCGCCGGCGACGGCGAGATCGTGGTCGAGGTGCCGCTGCGGATCACCCGGGAGCACGGCGCGCGGGTGGCCTGCGTCGTCACCGCCGCGGACGTCGAGCTGTCCGTCGATGTCATCGTGGAGGAGCCGGGCTGGACCATGTACATGGTCTCCCACTTCCACTACGACCCGGTGTGGTGGAACACCCAGGCCGCCTACACCTCGCCGTGGGAGTTCCTCTCGGGCGACGCCACCACCAGGCCGCTGTGGGAGCGCAACGCCTTCGCCCTGGTCGAGGCGCACATCGACCTGGCGCTGCGCGACCCTGACTACACGTTCGTGCTCGCCGAGATCGACTATCTCAAGCCGTTCTTCGACACCCACCCCGAGCGCCGCGCCGACCTGCGCCGCCTGATGGCCGACGGACGGGTCGAGCTGATGGGCGGCACCTACAACGAGCCCAACACCAACCTGACCGGCGCCGAGACCACGATCCGCAACATCGTCTACGGCATCGGCTACCAGCGCGACATCCTCGGCGGCGACCCGAAGACCGCCTGGCAGCTCGACGCGTTCGGGCACGACCCGCAGTTCCCCGGCTACCTGGCCGCCGCCGGGCTCACCGGCTCTGCCTGGGCACGCGGGCCCTTCCACCAGTGGGGGCCGATCAGCAAGAACTTCAAGACGGCCAAGAACGACGCCACGCTGATGCAGTTCCCCAGCGAGTTCGAGTGGATCTCGCCCTCGGGCGAGGGGGTGCTGACGCACTACATGCCCGCGCACTACTCGGCCGGCTGGTGGATGGACTCCTCGGCGTCGCTGGAGGAGGCCACGCAGGCCGTCTTCGAGCTCTACCGGGCGCTGAAGCCGGTCGCGGCCACGCGCAACATCCTGCTGCCGGTCGGCACCGACTACACCCCGCCGAACAAGTGGGTCACCGACATCCACCGCTCGTTCGCCGAGGCGTACGTGTGGCCGAGGTTCGTGTGCGGCACGCCGCGCGACTTCCTCGACGCGGTCCGCTCGGAGCAGCGCTTCTTCAGCCCGCAGACCCGTGACATGAACCCCATCTACACGGGCAAGGACGTCTCCTACATCGACACCAAGCAGGCGCAGCGCGCCGCCGAGGTCGCCGCCACCGACGCCGAAAAGCTCGCGGCCTTCGCCGCCCTGCTGGGCCTGGGCGCCTACCCGCACACCGCGCTCGACAAGGTGTGGCGGCAGCTTGCCTACGGCGCCCACCACGACGCGATCACCGGCTCGGAGTCCGACCAGGTCTACATCGACCTGCTGACCGGCTGGCGCGAGGCCCACGACCTGGCCGCCGACGCCCGCGACCGGGCCCTCGACGCCCTGACCGGCCAGATCTCCGTCGAGGGCCGGAGCATCGTGGTGACCAACACGCTGTCGTTCGCCCGCGATGGCCTGGTCAGGGTACGGCTCGCCGAAGGCCTCACCGTCGACGCCCCCGCCATCCACGAGGACGGCGTGCTCACCTTCCTGGCCACCGACGTCCCCGCGATGGGATGGCGCGCCTACCCGGTCGTCGAGGGCGCACCCGGCGGATGGCAACCCGCTCCAGGCGTCACCATCGAGAACGACCGCTGGAGCATCACCGCCGACCCCGCGCGCGGCGGCACCTTGACCTCCATCCTCGACAACGGCCGCGAACTGCTCACCGGGGCGGGCAACGAGCTGCGCCTCCACGGCGAGTACCCGCACCACCCCGACATGGGCGAGGGCCCGTGGCACCTGATGCCCACCGGGGAGGCGGCCGGCCAGAGCACGTCCGCGGCAGCCGTACGGGCCGAGAGCTCGGCGCTCGGCTCCCGGCTGATCATCGCCGGAGAGCTCGACGGCCTGGCCTTCGAGCAGATCGTCACCCTGTGGGCGGGCTCCGGCACCGTCGACTTCACCACCAGGGTCCTCGACTACACCGGCCAGGACCGGCTGCTGCGGGTGCGCTTCCCCGCCCACGTCCCCGGCGCGCTGCCCGTCTCCGACGTCGCCGGAGCTGTCATCGGACGCGGCTTCGCCCTGCCCGACGCCGACTCCGCCGAGCACCCGTGGACGCTCGACAACCCGGCCAACACCTGGTTCGGCCTGTCGAGCACCGCCCGCGTCGACCTGGGCGAGGCGGGAGCGCGGGCGATCGGCGTGGCCGAGGTGGTCGTGTCAACGCTCGACCAGGCTCCCGTGGCGCGTGACCTGCTCGTCGCCCTCGCCAGGGTCGGCGTCACCGCCACCACCTCCACCGCCGCCGGATCCAGGTACGGCTGGCTCGACGTCGACTCCAACCTGCCCGACGTGCGCATCATCGTGGGCGAGGACAACCCGCTGGCACGCGAGCTGCTGGAGCTGGTCGACGACGCCTTCGCCGAGACACTCGCCAAGACCGGACGGGTGTGGGTGCCCGCCGAGAAACCGCTGCGCGAGGTCTGGCAACCCAGCGCCGACCTCCGCGACCTGCGCGCCCTGCCCGCCCTGATCGTCACGGGACCGGTCGAGGAGCTGGTCGCCGACCTGGCCGACGCCAGGATCGAGGCTGCCTGCCCGCTCGGCGAGGAGGTCCTGGAGGACCGCACGGTCACCCTGCTGACGTACGGCCTGCCCGGCTTCGCCGTCGACCCCTCCGGCGCGCTGCACCTGTCGCTCATGCGCTCGTGCACCGGCTGGCCCTCCGGCGTCTGGCTCGACCCGCCCCGCCGCACCACCCCCGACGGCTCGGCCTTCCAGCTCCAGCACTGGACCCACGAGTTCAGCTACAGCCTGGCCGCCGGATCAGGCGACTGGCGCGCGCTCAAGCTGCCCTCGGCCGGTCAGGAGTTCATCACCCCGCTGCTGCCCCGCGCCGTCTCCCGCCAGGACGGCCCGTTGCCCGCCGTGCACTCGCTGCTGAGCGTCGAACCCGCCCGCGACGTGCTCTTCGGCACCGTCAAGGCCACCGGCAACCCGCACGCGCACGGCCGGTCCGCCACACCGGGCGACGGCGTGACCATCCGCCTGGTCGAATCCACCGGCCTCGGGACCCGTGCCGTTCTCGACTCCCCCGTGCTGCCGCTCGACAACCTCGTCCAGTCGGACCTGCTGGAGGCGCCCGGCGGTCCCGCCAGGCTGGAGCTGGCCGGCTCCGAGGTCGCCACCTACCTCGCGCCCGCCTCCCTCGCCGAAGGGACCGAACTCGGCCGGACCACCGAGACGGCCCAGCCCGTCTACAGCCGCTACTGGCTGCACAACAAGGGCCCGGCGCCGCTCGGCTACCTGCCCGTCTCCGTCGCCCTCTCCCCCGGCCTGATCACCCAGGACGGCCCGTTCGAGGCCGAGGTCGTCGTCGCCTCCCACCTGGTCGACACCGCCGTCGAAGGAGTCGTCGGCTTCGAGGCGCCCGACGGCTGGAGCGTCTCACCCGCCGAACGTGTCTACCGGGTCGAGGCGGGCGGGCACCTGCGCTTCCCGATAACCGTCACCCCGACCGGCGGGCAGGGGCTCCACTTCGTCACCGCCCGCACCGAGGCCGGCGGCCAGGTCATCGAGGACGTCCTCACCGTCGCCCTCGGCGACGCGCCCGAGCTGCCCGTGCCGGGAACCGCCCCCCAAGACGGCGTTGCCGCCCAGGGCACCAAGGCCGCCGAAGGCCGCGCCACCGGACTCGTCGTCACCTGCCCCGCCGACGCGCTCTCCCTGCGCCCCGGCGAGCACACGTCGCTGGTCGTACGGCTGGCCAACACCACCTCGGCCGAGATCCGCGGGGAAGGGCAGCTGGCGGCCCCGTGGGGGACGTGGGAGATGTTGCCCACGGTCGTCCAGGGCTTCACCGTCGCCCCCGGCGCCACCGTCGACCTGGCCTTCCCCGTGGAGGTGCCGCTCGACATGCCCGCCGGTCACGCGTGGGCGCTGGCGAAGGTCATGTGGTTCGGTCGCTGCCAGTACGCCCCCGTCGTCCGGCTGGAGGTCACCCGATGAGCCACGGTCACTCCCATGCCCCTGATGCCGTGAGGACCCGGCAGCCCGCGACCGGGTCGTCGCGCGGCGGGACCGTCATCGGCTGGGTCAACGACCACCCCGTGCCCCGCGCCCCGCTCGACCGTCGCATCGGCGAGCTGCGCGCCGGGCCCATGAACGGCGCGCTCCCCACGCCGGGCAGCCCGGAGGACAGGCAGCTCGCACGGTGGCTCACCCAGGTGATCCTCACCGAGGTGCTGTGCGAGGACGAAGCCCGCACGCTCGGGCTCTCCCCCGTCGAACGGCCCGCCCTGGACCGGCTCGCCTCCGTCGAACTCGGCTCCATCAACGCGGCCGCGCTCAACGGCAACCCCTGGGTGCGAGCGCTGTTCGAGCACGTCACCGAGGAGGCCACAGTGCCCACCGCCTGGCGGGCCCCACGGGTGTCGGAGGCGGGCGAGCTGTTCCGCGTACGGCACCGCCGCTTCGCCGAACGGCCCGGCGGCGAGGAGGAGCTGAAGGACCTGGGAGTCGTGGAGCTCGCCACCCTGCCCGCCGCTGTGGCCTCGGAGCTGAGGCGCTCGCCGTACGGGACCGTGGTGGGGCCGGTGCGCGACGCGCTCGGCTGGCACCTCGCCGTCGCCCACCCGACCGCGTCGAACCCCCAAGAGCCACCACACACGGCCCCCGCCACCGCCGCCGAACCCGGCACCATCCTTGCTCACTCCCCTTTCCCCGCCACCGCCCCCAGCGACGGCGTGACGAGGGCGGCGGACGGTCACCCGGCGCTCGTGGAAGCGGCCAGGCGGCGCTCCTTCGCCCAGTGGCTCGACCGGCTCAGGTCGGAGAGGGTCGACCTGGTCCCCGGCCTGGAACATCCGGGCGACCCCCGCCAGCCCGACAACCACCACAAGCACTGATGCCCACCACATCCCGCGTGCTGGCGATCGACATCGGCGGCACGAAGCTGGCGGGCGCGCTGGTCGCCGCGGACGGCGAGATGCTCGCCTCCGCCCAGCGCCCCACCCCGCCCACCGACGTCTTCGGCGCGCTGGCCTCGCTGATCGCCGAGCTGACCGGCCCCGGCCCGGCCCCCGTCGCGGTGGGCATCGGGTGCGCGGGGCCGCTGGATCTGGCGGCGGGCACGGTGAGCCCGGTGAACATCGGCACCTGGCGCGGCTTCCCCGTGCGGGACGAGGTGGCCGCGCTGACCGGGCTGCCGACGACGCTGGCGGGCGACGCGCAGTGCTTCGCCCTGGGCGAGTACTGGCTGGGCGCCGGGCGGGGCAGCGAGGCGCTGCTGGGCGTGGTGGTCTCGACGGGCATCGGCGGCGGCCTGGTGATGGGCGGCGTGCCGCTGCTCGGACCCACAGGAAACGCCGGACATGTCGGGCACATGACCGTCGAGGTCGCGGGCGAGCCCTGCGACTGCGGCGGCCGCGGCTGCGTCGAGCGCTACGCCAGCGGCCCGCACCTGACCCGGTGGGCGCTGGAACAGGGCTGGCACCCGGACGCGCACGCACACGGCGGGCTGCCCGACTCGGGCGGCGGGCCGGCCGGTTCCGGGGACGGGCGGTCCGGGTCGGTTGTCCCACGGGCTGTCGATGCGCGGTCGCTGGCCGAGGATGCCGCTGCGGGGCATCCGATCGCCGTCGCCGCGTTCGAGCGCGGCGCCAGGGCGCTGGCCGCGATGGTCGTCTCCACGACCGCCGTCGTCGACGTGCGCAAGGTCGTGATCGGCGGCGGCGTCGCCAACGCCGGCGAGGTGCTGTTCGCCCCGCTGCGGCGAGCCGTCGACGACCTGGCCGGCCTGGCCTTCGTGAAGTCGGTGGAGATCACCCGCAGCACGCTGGGAGTGCGGGCGGGCCTGGCCGGAGCGGCCAGGCTGGCGTGGTCGGCTACTGCCGCTCAGCCCACTGCGCCTCACGACGCTCGATGATCCGCTTCGTGGCCGGGATGACCTCGACGAGCTTGCTCCCCAGGAACGCCCCTACGAAGGCCAGGGCGATCAGGACGAACGGGCTGGTGGAGATGCCCATGACGGTCACGAAGGCATGCAGGGTCACATCGAGCAAGGGGGACTCCAAGGCAGGAAGACACCGATGACCGTGTCACCCGCACGGCCGTTCGGCACAGGCTAGCCGAACTTGACGAGTGATTGACCTGCTTTGGTATGTCTCCTTACCGTCACCCTCATCTGCCCATCGCGCGTATTGCGGCCAGTCGGGGCGCTCTGGACGCAGGGCTGTCGAGGCTGAAGCTCCGCACGTCGCCGAGCTGTTCGCGGGCGAAGGCCTCGGTCTGGGCGACCTGCTCGCGCAGCGCGCCGGCCGAGGCGGGCGGCTCGAAGGTGCCCCAGACCAGCTCGCCCTCGGCCGGGTCGTACTCCCACAGCCCGACGAGCCTGCCGCGGTCGAGGATGGCGTGGCTCTGCAGGTCGAGCCGGTCCTTGGTCTCGTCGCCGTCGACGAGGGTATCGATCTGCCTGCGCAGCAGCGCGATGCCGTCGATGCCCGCGACCAGCGCGTATCGAGGCTCGGCGGGACGCTCGAAGGCGAAATAGTCGTCGGCGTCGAGCGTCAGCAGCCCCTCGCCCAGGTCGACGAGCTCCAGCTCGGCCATGGCGGCCTTGGCGTCGCGCACGGTCCAGCCGGTGAACCATCGCAGGTTGGCCGGAGTCGCGGCGCCGGTCCAGCGGAAGTAGCGCCTGGCCAGCTCGACCCGGGCGTTCTCGACGGGCATGCCGCCGAGCCCCCACCTCACGTAGCCGAAGCGCTGCTGGTCGAAGCGCCCGTTGACGGGCACCCTGCGGATCTCGCCTGCGGCTTGGAGCAGGCCGAGCACGACCGGCAGGGTCGTGGTGACACCGGCTTTCCTGCCGGCGTCGCCGAGGTTGCGCACCAGGTCGCCGAGCAGGGGCTTGAGCGCCGCCGGGTCGAGCGGCGCGTCACCGGTGACCGACAGCACGCCCGCCGCCAGGTCTTCGAGCTCCTTCTCGGTCACCCCGAGCCGGATCGCCTTGGCCGCCTCGCCCTGCGCCGCCCCCGAGCCCACGGTCAGCCCGAGGGCGAAGTCGGCGGCGGGCAGCACGTAGGTGCAGCCGCGGGCGCTGGGCAGCTCGCAGATCTCCAGCGCGGCCGCCGCCCGGTCGGCCTGCTCGCGGGAGCTGCCCGCCCGGGCGAACAGGGTCAGATACGGGTTGGACCCGCCGACCGACCTCGCCCACCCGGTCTCGGCCAGCACCTGGGCGGGCGGGACGCCGGTCAGCCTGCCGTCGAGCCCCTGCCGGTGGGCCCACCAGGCGCGCAGCTTGTCCACGCCTCCACGTTAGTGGAAGAAGTGCCTGGTCCCCGTGAAGTAGAGGGTGACACCGGCCTTCTCACAGGCCTCGATGACCTCCTCGTCACGGATCGAGCCGCCCGGCTCGACGATGGCCTTGACGCCACCGGCGATGAGCACCTCGGGACCGTCGGCGAAGGGGAAGAAGGCGTCGGAGGCGGCCACGGATCCGGCCGCCCGCTCGCCCGCCCGCATGACCGCGAGCTTGCAGGAGTCGACGCGGTTGACCTGGCCCATGCCGACGCCCACGGTGGCGCCGTCGGCGGCCAGCAGGATCGCGTTGGACTTGACCGAGCGCGAGGCGCGCCAGGCGAACTCCAGGTCCTTCAGCAGCTCGGGCGAGGCGGCGGCGCCGGCCTTGAGCTCCCACGCCGCGGCGCTGTCGCCGGGGGCGTCGATCCGGTCGGCCGACTGCACGAGCAGGCCGCCGTCGATGCGCCGGAACTCGGCGGCGTTGGACGGCCCCTGCGGGCAGAGCAGGATGCGCAGGTTCTTCCAGCGCTCCTTGAGGATCTGCAGCGCCTCGTCGTCGTAGGCGGGGGCGACCAGGACCTCGGTGAAGCCCTCGGTGAGCTGGCGGGCCAGCTCGGCGGTGACGGTGCCGTTGACCGCGACCACGCCGCCGTAGGCCGAGACCGGGTCGCACGCCAGCGCCTTGCGGTGGGCGTCGGCCACGTCGGCGCCGACGGCGATGCCGCACGGGTTCTGGTGCTTGATGATCGCGACGGCGGGCTCGGAGAAGTCCCACGCGGCGCGCCAGGCGGCGTCGGTGTCGAGGTAGTTGTTGAACGACATCTCCTTGCCGTGCAACTGCTCGGCGCCCGCGAGCCCGCCCTGGCCGGAGGTGTAGAGCGCGGCCTTCTGGTGCGGGTTCTCGCCGTAGCGCAGGGAGCTGTCGAGCTCCCAGGTGGCGCCCATGAACGCCGGCCAGCTGTCCTGCTCGGCGGCGTAGACGTTGCCGAACCAGCTGGCCACGGCCACGTCGTAGGCGGCGGTGTGCGCGTAGGCGCGCCCGGCGAGCCTGCGGCGCTCGTGCAGGGTGAAACCGCCCTCGCCCAGGGCCTTGACGACCTCGTCGTAGCCCGACGGGTCGACGACGACGGCGCAGGTGGCGTGGTTCTTGGCGGCGGCGCGGATCATCGCGGGACCGCCGATGTCGATCTGCTCCACCACGGCCTCGTCGGCGGCGCCTGAGGCGACCGTCTCGCGGAACGGGTAGAGGTTGACCGCGACCAGCTGGAACGGCTCGACCTCGAGCTCCTCGAGCTGGGCGACGTGGTGCGGCTTGGTCATGTCGGCGAGCAGGCCGGCGTGCACGCGCGGGTGCAGGGTCTTGACCCGGCCGTCGAGGCACTCGGGGAAGCCGGTGAGCTGCTCGACCTTCGTCACGGGGATGCCGTAGGACGCGATGGCGGCAGCCGTACCGCCCGTGGACACGATCTCCACCCCGGCGGCGTCGAGCGCACGGGCGAGCTCCTCGAGCCCGGACTTGTCGTACACCGCGATAAGCGCTCGCCGGATGGCAATGCGTGACACGTTCCTGATCCTCCTGGTTAGTTGCCGATCCGGACTGTTCGCCCGGTAACGGTCCAGCCTTCGCGGACCATGCGGCCCACGGTGTCGACGAGCAGGCCCTGCTCGACGGTCTTGATGCGCTCGTGCAGGCGCTCCTCGTCGTCGCCGTCGAAGACCCGCACGGCCTCCTGGGCGACGATCGGCCCGGTGTCCACCCCCGCGTCGGCCAGCATCACCGTGCAGCCGGTCACCCTGACCCCGCCGGCCAGCGCGTCGCGCACGCCGTGGGCGCCCGGAAAGGAGGGCAGCAGCGCGGGGTGGGTGTTGAGCACGGGGAAGGCGTCGAGCGTCGGAGCGCCCAGGATCTTCATGAAACCGGCGCAGACCACGAGATCAGGCTCGTGTACGGCGATGCGTCTGGCGATCGTCTCGTCCCACTCCTGACGCGAGGGGTGGTCCTTGACCCGTTCCACGAAGGTGGGGATGCTCGCTCGCTCGGCTCTGGCCAGCCCTTCGATGCCTTCGCGATCGGCGCCCACCGCGACGATTCGCGCGCCGTACGACGGATTGACCGCAGCATCGAGCAAGGCCTGTAGGTTGGTTCCAGAGCCGGAGACGAGGACGACGAGCCGCCCCACAGAATTGGACACGCACGCTCCAGTGTTGGGTGGGTAGCCAGGGTATCGGTTCCGTCACCGGTGAAGCAGAGGAGGGTACGTGGTCACACCTGTCCGCGCGTCCGCGGAGGCCGCGGGGCGCAGGGCGATCTGGCTGTCCATCGCGGCGCTCGCCATGGTGTTCATGCTGCCGTTGGCGGGCCTGGTGCTCGCGCTGTTCGCCCTGGTCGCGGGCATCCGCGCGCTGCCCTTGCTCCGGCAGGAGAACAAATCGCGCGGCACCGCGGTCGGCAGCATCGTCGTCTCCTCCGTCGTGCTGCTGTTCTCGCTGATGGCCACCGGCATGCAGCTGTACCTCATGGACGAGTACTCCGCCTACACCGAGTGCATGAAGGGCGCCGGCACGGTCGCGGCGCAGGGTGAGTGCTTCACCGCCTTCAAGGAGGCCACCAGCCAGAAGCTGCCTCCCGAGGTGCTGCGCTACCTGGCCCCCTAGTCCTTGTCCCAGGCGTAGGGGTCCATGTAGATCACGTGGCCGCCGCGGTCGTCGGTCTCGTCGACGATGTCGCGGCGCCGCGACTGTGCCTGCACCTCGGCCGCCGCCGAGGCGTGCTCGTCCATCCAGTCGTCCCTGATGACCGGGATCGCCTGGGTGTCGGCCTCGGTGGCGTCCATCCAGTGGCCGGGCAGCGGCTTGGCCGAGTCGCTCTCGGCCAGGCCCACCTTGCTCGCGGCCCTGGCGATCGCCGCGCCCGCCTTGGCCACCTTGCCCGGCTCCTTGCGCGCGTCGCGGTAGAGCAGCATCCAGTTGGCCAGCCCGGCCGACAGGCCTGCCGCCACGCCGACCTCCAGCGCGACCGACAGCGCCACCTCCCACGGGGAGGGGCCCATCGCGGCCAGTTGCTCGCCGCGCATCGGGCCGCCCGACAGCGCCGCCAGCACGCCAGCCGTCAGGCCGGTCGCCACGCCGGTGACCAGCCCCCAGAACGGCGCCGCCTCGTACGACGGCGACGGCGCCACCCGCACCACGACCACGCCCGCCACGGCTCCGGCGAGGAACGGCAGCGCGATCACGCCCATCGCCCACGCGGGCGCCGGCCCGCTGTCGGGCAGCGCTCCCAGCAACGGCAGCAGCGGCATCGGCTCCAGATTCACCCCCGTCGGCGCCACCAGCGTGCCGGTGCCGACGGCGAAGCCGGGGCCGGCGATGTAGGCCATCGCCCACACCACGGCGTTGAGCAGATACAGCACCTGGATCAGCAGCAGCATGACGCCGCCGACGAAACCGGGCGACAGCTGCGAGGTGAGCTCGGCGATCGAGCGGAAGTTGACCAGGAGGGCGCTGAGCACCAGCAGCAGGCCCGCCGTCAGCATGAGAGCCGTGGCCGTGGCCGTACCCAGGGCGACGGCGCGGGCCCGCTCGGGCAGCAGCCGCAACATCGAGCGGAACGGGCCGATGGTCCTGGCGGTCGCCAGCACGCCGCACGCGAACGCGAGCAGGAAGTGGCTGGCCAGCACCTCGCCGATGTACGGCTGGGTGACGTCGTTCCTGGCCACCAGCGCGATCAGCCCGGCCAGCAGGGCGTACGGCGCGGCCAGCGAGACACCCGCCTGCACCACCAGGACCAGCTGGGCCTTGCGCCGGGCTCCGGCCTGCTCCTTGGGGCTGTTCTTGGGCAGCTGGGCGGGCAGGCGCAACCGCAGGTCGGCATCCCTGGCCATCCACCGGGCCGCCTTGTACAGCAGCACGGCCGGCAGGATCATCAGGCCCAGCGGGAGCAGGCCCACCCGGCCGCCGGGGATGGCGAAGCCCGCGTGGTGGGCGGCCAGCCAGATCTGGGCGGCGGTCCTGAACACCCCCGGCAGGCCACTGCCCAGGGCGGTGCTGCCCGGGGCGGCGATCCAGCCGATCAGGGTCATGGTCGTGAGCGCCGCCAGACCGACCCCGAGCGTCATCGCGGCGGCGAGCATCCCGGAGACGGGAAGCGGCCGCCGGCTCTCGTCATCGTCGCCCGAGATTCCGGGGATCCTGCCGAGCACCGAGCGGGGGGCGGTCCGCAGCTGATCGATTAGGGCCGTCACAGTGTTCGATGTTCTCAAGGATTGGGTCAAGAGCACTCGCCGACACCCCGCTAAGTCCTATTCTCCCGAGGCTCTGCGCTGAGGCATACTGGGTTTGATTTCCCAACTGACTCACCCTCGGAGAGCCCCATGGAAGCCTGGACAGCCCTCGTGACCGGCGCAAACCGCGGATTGGGCAAGGCCCTCGCCGACGCCCTGCTGTCACGCGGCGCCCGCACCGTCTACGCCGGCGCCCGCGACCCGGAAACCGTGACCGACCCGCGACTCGTCCCCGTACGGCTCGACATCACCGACCCCGCCTCCGTCGCCGCCGCCGCCGAACGGTGCGGCGACGTCACCCTGCTGATCAACAACGCCGGGATCGGCCTGCGCGGCGGCCTCATCGCCCCCGGCTCCCTCGACGCCGCCCGCGCCGAGATGGAGACCAACTACTTCGGCACCCTCGCCATGTGCCGCGCCCTCGCCCCCACCCTGGCCCGCAACGGCGGCGGCGCCATCGTGAACGTGCTCTCCGTACTGTCATGGATCACCCTGCCCGGCCTCGGCACCTACTCGGCCTCCAAGGCCGCCGCCTGGGCCATGACCAACGGCGTACGGCAGGAGCTGGCCGGACAGGGGACGCGAGTGGTGGGAGTGCACGCGGCCTTCATCGACACGGACATGGCCGCCGGGGTGGACCTGCCCAAAACCTCGCCGGCGACGGTCGCCGAGCTCGTACTGGACGCGGTGGAGAAGGGAGAGGAGGAGGTGCTGGTGGACGACATCACACGGCAGACGAAGGCAGGGCTTTCGGGGTGACCTCTCCGGCATGCCGAGTCAGCGGAGCTGCCCGCTCTGGTGCAGGTGATCGAAGATGACCTGATCGACCGGGGACACCCGGTCACGGTCGGCATAGCTCAACCAGGCCACCTCCTCGATCTCACCACTGGGCGCCGGCACCCCGTGATGGTCGGCGGTGTAGCAGGTCATCCGCACGATGACACCCTCGGCGTGGCCGTGCGCCTGAGCCTCGTAGGTGCCCACATGCGCGGCGGTGGCGGGGACGATGGCGACGGAGAGCTCCTCGTCGATCTCGCGGACGAGCGTGTCGAGATCGGTCTCGCCGGGCTCGCGCTTGCCGCCGGGGATGTAGTAGACGGTCTTGCCTTTGGAGCGGGTGCTGAGGATCTTGCCTTGGTCCAGGCGGATCCAGGCGATCTTGTCGATGGTGGGGGGCACGGGTTGCTCCTGGCTGTCGGGACGGGCGATGGGTCAAGCGGCCAGGTCGTCGTGGACGATCTGGCTGACCAACGGGAGGGAGGGCAGAGACGCATGAACCGCCGCGGTCGTCAGCAGGCCACTCGATCACTACCGTAAGCGGCACGAGTGCGCCTTCCGCAGATTCAGACCGTCATCCCTTGGAGCCGGCGAACACCATGACCATCAGCCCCCCGGATGCCTCCTGGCTCTTCAACGAATACGCCGGACACCACTACAGCTTCGTTTACGCCCGCAGCACCCCCGAAGACGTGATCACCAGGCTGGGCGGCCAGTGGGCAACCTTCGAGCCCGGCGGATTCCCCGGCGTCGACGCCCTCATGGCAGGCCGCGAATCGCGCATCGGCGTGACCGCCATCGGCGATTGGACCCTCGTCATCGACGGCGCGTCGATCAGCGTCTACGACGAGAAGGTCATCCAGTTGTCCGAGGGCACCCAAGCCGTCCTTCAACTCGTGATCGACGTCGAGGCCATCGACCTGTTCCGCTGGTATGTGGATGGGCGAGCCCGGTACTGCTTCGGCGACGACGAGGCGTTCCTGGTCGGGACGCCGCCTGAGCTCGTCGAGCCACTGGCCGGAGTCCAGCGGCACTTCCCTGCTCTCGACCTCAAGGAGGGAGGCGGGTTCATGCTGGTCGAGCACCTGACCGGCATCGCCGTGACGGAGCGGTTGCTGGAGGATTCCAGCTACCTGTGGGGCCGGTTGCCTGGACACTAGCCGCGCAGCACGAAGCTCACCGACACACCCCTCCCCCGCGAACGGCCCCCGCCAGAGGCCCTCAGCCCGCGCAGGACCGGGGGCGGGCGGGGGGCAGCAAGAGGGGAGCCGAACGCCGTCGCGTAGCGGCGCCCGCCACGCACGCCGGCTGGGCGTCTCCCTGGACAGCCCCCGGCCACGGTCGGCGGGTGGGGGTGACCCATGCGTGCCGTACATCCAAGGAGCGCCGCACAGCCGCCACGGCGCCCGGAACAAGCGGAAAGCCCCGTGCGGTGACCGCACGGGGCTTGTCCGGAACAGACGCGGGTCAGCGGGCCTGCATGATCTCCCGCATCAGGCGCGCCGTCTCCGACGGGGTCTTGCCGACGCGGACGCCGACCTTCTCCAGCGCTTCCTTCTTCGCCTGCGCCGTGCCGGCCGAGCCGGACACGATGGCGCCGGCGTGGCCCATGGTCTTGCCCTCGGGCGCCGTGAAGCCCGCCACGTAGGCCACGACGGGCTTGGTGACGTGCTGCTCGATGTAGGCGGCCGCGCGCTCCTCGGCGTCGCCGCCGATCTCGCCGATCATGACGATGGCGTCGGTGCCCGGGTCGTCCTGGAACGCCTGGAGGGCGTCGATGTGGGTGGTCCCGATGACCGGGTCGCCACCGATGCCGACGGCGGTGGAGAAGCCGAAGTCGCGCAGTTCGTACATCAGCTGGTAGGTCAGCGTGCCGGACTTCGACACCAGGCCGATGCGGCCGGCGGTGGTGATGTCGGCGGGGATGATGCCGGCGTTGGAGGCGCCGGGCGAGGCGATGCCGGGGCAGTTCGGCCCGATGATGCGGGTCTTGTTGCCCTTCTCGACCGCGTAGGCCCAGAACTCGGTGGTGTCGTGGATCGGCACGCCTTCGGTGATGACCACGCAGAGCGGGATCTCGGCGTCGACGGCCTCCTTGACGGCGTCCTTGGTGAACGCCGGGGGCACGAAGACGACGGAGACGTCGGCGCCGGTGGCCTCCATGGCCTCGGCGACCGAGCCGAAGACGGGCAGGTCGAGGTGGGTGGTGCCGGCCTTGCGGGCATTGACTCCGCCCACGACCTTGGCGCCGGAGGCGAGCATGCGCTTGGCGTGCTTGGTGCCCTCGCCGCCGGTCATGCCCTGGACGATGATCTTGCTGTTTTCGGTGAGCCAGATAGCCACTTCGATTACACCCCAGCCGCAGCGAGCTCGGCGGCGCGCTTGGCCGCGTCGTCCATCGTGTCAACCAGCTCGACGCCCTTGAGCGCGGCGTCGGCCAGGATCTGCCGCCCGAGGAGGGCGTTGTTGCCGTCGAGGCGGACCACCAGCGGGCGGGTCACGGCCTCGCCGCGGTCTTCGAGCAGCTTGAACGCGGCCACGATGCCGTTGGCGACGGCGTCGCAGGCGGTGATGCCGCCGAAGACGTTCACGAAGATCGACTTCACGGCCGGGTCGGAGAGGATGATCTCCAGGCCGGCGGCCATGACTTCGGCGCTGGCGCCGCCGCCGATGTCGAGGAAGTTGGCGGGCTTGGGCTTGCCGGGGAACTGCTCGCCCGCGTAGGCGACGACGTCGAGGGTGGACATGACCAGGCCCGCGCCGTTGCCGATGATGCCGACGTTGCCGTCGAGCTTGACGTAGTTGAGGTCCTTCTCCTTGGCCGCGGCCTCCAGGGGGTCCTCGGCCGACTTGTCGGCGAACTTCTCGAAGACGTCCTTCTGGCGGAACTCGGCGTTGCCGTCGAGCGTGACCTTGCCGTCGAGGGCCTTCACGTCGCCGTCGGCGGTGAGGATCATCGGGTTGACCTCGACAAGCGTGGCGTCCTCGTCGACGAAGACGCACCAGAGCTTCTCGATGAGCTCGGCCGCGCCGTCGAGGGCCTTCTCAGGCAGCTGGCCGGCCGCCGCGATCTCGCGGGCCTTGGCGCGGTCGACGCCGGTCAGCGGAGAGATCGCGACCTTGGCGACCTTCTCCGGCGTGCTGTGCGCGACCTCTTCGATGTCCATGCCACCGGCGGCGGAGCAGATCGCGAGGAAGGTGCGGTTGGCGCGGTCGAGCAGGAAGGAGAAGTAGTACTCCTCCGCGATCGCGCTGGCCTCCTCTACGAGCACCTTGTGGACCGTGTGGCCCTTGATGTCCATCCCGAGGATGTCGGTCGCCTTCGCGACGGCGTCGTTGGCGTCATCGGCCACCTTGACGCCGCCGGCCTTACCCCGGCCACCGGTCTTGACCTGGGCCTTGACCACGACGCGGCCGGTCAGCTGCTCGGCTGCCTCGCGCGCGTCCTCCACGGTGAACGCGACGACGCCGCGCGGCACCGGGATGCCGTAGTCCGCGAAGAGCTCCTTCGCCTGATGTTCGAACAGGTCCACGAGGGTCCGTCCTTGCTTGTCCGACTGAGTGTTCGACGGCCCGGGCCACCCCGTGTGCCGGGCGTTTCCGCCAGTGAAGCCTAGCCGTTGTCAAGACCTGGCCTGGTCACCGGGGACGAGTTATTCCGCGATGTGACGGTGATCTCACTTTCTGGCCGATCTCTTAAACCCTCACACATCCACACAGGATCTTCACAAATCCCACTCGCCCCCAAATACCGCCATACGGCATGATCCACCTCGTGAAACGCTTCCTCATCGCTGTCGCCATCGCGGCAGCCAGCGCCCTTCTCACCACGGGCACCGCTCATGCAGCCCCCGAGACCCCCCTCACGGCACTGAAGAAGCAGTATGTCGAAGGCCGCGGCGTCAAGATCAAGGAGACGTCGTTCATCGAGCTCGACGGCGAGTCGCTCGGCAGCTCCAACCGCGTCACCGGCGTGGTCGGCTTCGGCCACAAGGGGGTCGACTCCTACGACCTCACGCTCCGCGGCGCTTCGCTGCTGAGCGAGAACAGCTCGAAGATCCAGATCATCCACGTCAAGGGCGCCACCTACCTCAAGGCGCCCGGCACTCCCGACATGCCGGCCGGCTGGGTGCGCTACTCCGAGGCCAAGGTCAACTTCTCCACCAGCCAGCTGATCAACATCTTCGACCCGAAGGTGCTGAAGAAGGCCATCGCCGCCGCCAAGGTGCGCAAGCCCGGTGAGTACCGCGGCACCCTGCCGCTGAAGGAGCTGGCCGGCTCCGAGGTGGGCGGGACCCTCGGCAAGGCGAAGGTCAACTACCGCATCTTCTTCAACGGCAAGAAGCTGATCACGCGCGTGCGCTCGGAGATGGTCCTCGACTTCGGCGTGCTCGGGTCGATGAACAGCATCACCGACACCCAGTACTACGAGTGGGGCCGGAAGGTGAAGATCCAGGCGCCGCCGAAGGACCAGGTCACGGACGCCAAGGACCTGGAGGGCGGCGAGAGCGGCGACCACCCGTCGGAGCAGCCGCCGCCGGTGTTCGACATGGTTCCCAGCAACTGACGGTTGTGAGTGTCCGGCGGCGGCGCCCTTTCGGGGCGTCGCCGCCTTCGTCCGTGAAGAGCCCGCGCATCTGATACCCATTTCGTCACCTGAGACCTGGCCGATACCAACCGCCAGCAGCGTTTCCTGCGTGATGACTCGACTGATCGCGGGATTCGCCACGGCCGCGGTGCTGCTGACCGCGGCTCCGGCGCAGGCGGCGCCCCCCGCTCCCCTCAAGGCGCTCAAGAAGCAGACGAGCGTGCGCTTCACCGAGCGCACCCACATCGTCGCCGGAAGCTCGAAGGTGGTCTTCACCCGCCGTTCCGGCGCCTTCCTCCTCAACTCCTCCGGCATCAAGGCCTCCGACGTCACGGCGAAGCTCGCCATCAAGGCCGCCGACCTGACCGACGCCGCCCTCATGTGGATGCTCGACCCCGAGCGGACCATCCGGATCGGG
This sequence comes from Nonomuraea sp. NPDC050663, assembly GCF_044456985.1. Classification (NCBI taxonomy): domain Bacteria; kingdom Bacillati; phylum Actinomycetota; class Actinomycetes; order Streptosporangiales; family Streptosporangiaceae; genus Nonomuraea; species Nonomuraea sp. NPDC050663. The sequence continues at coordinate 361,628 of NZ_JBITGL010000001.1, read as the reverse complement.
ACGACCTCGTACATCTCCGGCGGCTACTTCGCCACCCGTCTCCCCGTGGACCGGACCTGGCTGAAGGTCGCCAAGGGCCCCGCGGCCGGGGTCACGGGCATCTACGGCCAGCTCGTCAACGTCGCCGAGGCCCGCACCCTCGCCGCCCTGCTCAAGACCGCCACCCGCACGTCGTACGGCTACCGCGGCACGATCACGCTGGGCCGGCTCCACCAGAGCTCGCCCTGGCTGCGCGCCTCCATCGGGAACCTGCTCGGCAAGCCGAAGACGGTGATCTCCTGGCGCCTCACCCTCGACGCGCGCGGGTTGCCCATACGTCTGGTCTCGCAGTACTCCTCCGGCGCGGACGGCGACGTCGTCATGGACACGCGCTTCAGCGGCTGGAGCGGCAAGCTGAAGATCGTGGCGCCTCCGGCCGACCAGGTGTGGGAGGGCGGCGCGGCCGAGCTGCCCCAGTCGCCGCCGGTGACCTCGCCGATGTCCGGCGGGCAGGTGGTTCCGTGATCAGGCTGGTCGTGTCGGTTCTGATCGCCACGACTCTCATCACAGCGCCCGCGGAGGCGGCGCCCGCGAAGGTGCCCCCCGCCGAGACGACACGAGCGGAATCCGCGCCGCCTGACCCGGTGTCCGTGCTCACGGCGAAACTGACGACACACCACGGCGTGAAGGTCGTCGAGCGCCACCGTCTCACGATCGACGGAGAGCCGTTCGCCGACGGCACCCGCCGGGGCGTGATCAGCTTCCGCCCTTCCGGCTACGACACCACCAACAGGACGAGTCTCGGCAAGGTCAGGGTGCTGGCCGTCGGCCGGCACACGTACATGTCGGGCGGCCCGATCACCTCGGCGCTGCCCAAGGGGAAGACCTGGTTCAAGACATCGAGCAAACCGTCCAGGCGAACGCCGTTCTACGGCCCGATCCTGCTCACGGAGCCCGCCACCCTCAGGGCGTTGCTCGCCACCGCGACGACCACGACAGGGCGGGTGCGCTCGGGCGTGATCGGCTCCAAGGCGCTGGCGCGCGTCTCGCCCTCGTTCGCCACCAAGAAGGCCTTCCCCATCGGCTGGAAGCTCTGGCTGGGCCGTACCGGGCTGCCCACGCGCCTGGTGACGACGTGGACGGAGCAGGACGCGCTGGGCGAACTCGGGAAATCCAGTGACATCCGCTTCAGCTCGTGGGGCCGGAAGGTGACGCTCGTCGCCCCTCCTGCCTCGAAAACGGCGACCTGACACAATCCCGGCATGAGCCGATTGCTGATCGTCAACGCCCACCCCCTGGAGCCGGTCGTCGGGCAGCTCGGCGACCGGTCGTGGATCGAGGTGGCCGAGGGCCGCATCGTGGACACGGGCACCGGCTCCCCGCCGTCCGGTGAGCACCGGGTGATCGACGCCGCCGGCCGTACGGTGCTCCCGGGGCTGATCGACGCCCACGTGCACCTGGTCGCGAACACGCTCGACACGCGCGAGGCCGCGACGTGGACGCCCGGGTACGCCGCGGTGAGGAGCCTGCGCGCGGCCGAGCAGATGTTGCGGCGCGGCTTCACCACCGTGCGCGACGTCGGCGGCGCCGACTACGGCATGGCGCAGGCGCTGGCCGAGGGGCTGGTTCCCGGGCCGCGGCTGATCCACGGCGGCAAGGCGCTGTCACAGACCGGCGGACACGGCGACCTGCGCCCGCGCTCGGAGGAGGGGCGGCCGTGCTGCCACACGCCCGGGTTCGCGCGCATCGCCGACGGCGTCGAGGAGGTACGGCTCGCGGCGCGCGACGAGTTGCGCAAGGGCGCCGCGCATCTCAAGCTCACCGTCTCGGGCGGCGTCGCGTCGCCGCACGACGAGGTGTCCGCGGTGCAGTACACGATGGAGGAGATCCGCGCGGCCGTCGAGGAGGCGGACAACGCGGGACGCTACGTGACCGTGCACGCCTACCACGCCCGCGCGATCAACCGGGCTTTGGAAGCGGGCGTGCGCTGCGTCGAGCACGGGAACCTGCTCGACGACACGACACTGGAGCTGCTCGTCGAGCGGGACGCCTTCCTGGTGCCGACGCTCGTGACGTACGAGCAGCTGGCGCTGCGGGGGCGGGAGCTCGGGCTGGGCGAGGAGTCGTACTGGAAGATCGCCGAGGTGCGCGACGCCGGGCTGGCGGCGCTGGAGCGGGCGCATCGCGCCGGGGTGAACGTCGTGTTCGGCTCCGACCTGCTCGGGCCGATGCGGGAGGCGCAGCTCCAGGAGTTCGATCTGCGTGCCCAGGTGCAACCGGCGGCCGCGGTGGTGCTCTCGGCGACCGCCACAGCGGCGCGGCTGCTGGGCATGGAGGGGCAAATCGGCACGCTCGCGGTGGGCGCGCACGCCGATCTGCTGGTGGTCGACGGGGATCCGCTGGCCGATCTGTCGGTGCTCAGCAGCCGCCAGAAGGCTTACGTGATCAAGGGTGGGGAGGTCGTCTAGTCGCTCAGGCGTGACTCTCGCAGCGCCGCCCATTCGAGCGAGTGCTGGATGCCCTCGGCCACCGAGTAGCGTGCCCGCCATCCCAGCGCCTCGGTCGCCCGCTCGACCCGTGTGTACGACCCGACGACGTCGCCAGGACGCCGCGGCGCCTCGACCACCTCGACCGGCCGGTCGGCCACCTGGTTGAAGACGTCGACCAGCTCGCGCACGGTCGTCCCCTCCCCGGTCCCGAGGTTGATCACGGACATCGGCAGCGAGTCGAACCGCCGCAGGGCGGCGACGTGCGCTTCTGCCAGGTCCCACACGTGGACGTAGTCGCGGATGCCCGTCCCGTCGGCCGTCGGGTAGTCGGTGCCGGTGATCTGGAACGGCACGCCCTCCTGGTAGGCCCGGATGATCATCCCCAGAGCGTGCGAGGGCCGGGCGTGCTGCAGCCCCGTGCGCATCTTGGGGTCGGCGCCGACGGGGTTGAAGTAGCGCAGCGAGAGCACCTTGATCGGCTGCGACACGGCGATGTCGGCGAACATCTCCTCGCACACCGCCTTGGTCCTGGCATAGGGGCTCTGCGGGTCGAGCGCGGAGTCCTCGTCGACCGTCAGGTCCTCGCCCGCCGCGTAGATGGCCGCCGAGGAGCTGAAGATCATGCGCGAGCACCCGTTGCGCAGGAGGTGGTCGACGAAGTCGAGCGACTTGGTGACGTTGGCCCGGTAGTACCCGACGGGGTCGGCGACGGAGTCGGGCACCACGATGAGCGCGGCGCAGTGGATGACGGCCTCGATCTCCGGATTCTCCTGGAAGATGCGGTCGATCAGCTCGCCGTCGGCGATGTCGCCCTCGTAGAACACCCGCCCGTCGGCGAACTCCCGCCGCCCCGTCACCAGACTGTCGAGGATCACCGGCGTGATCCCCGCGTCGAGGCACGCCGAGGCGACCGTGCTGCCGATGAATCCCGCTCCACCCGAAATCAGAACACTCACGCGGGAACATTACCCCGAGATCACTTCGTGACCATCCTGGGCCAAGATCGCGGGCTATGTGGAAACCCCTCGCCGCCCTCGTCGCGGCCCTGGCCGTCGCCCTGACCGCCGCCCCCGCCCAGGCCGCCCCCAGGGACCCGGTCAGGACCCTGACCAAGGAGCTGGCGACGAAGCGCGGCGTCTCCTTCACGGAGAAGACGGACGGCGACTTCGGCTGGATGAACAGGGACCAGCCGGGAAGCGCCTCCACCGGCTCCCGCAAGGGCCGGATCGCCTACAACGGCTCGGGCATCACCGCCTTCGACATGAAGATCATCGACGACCCCGGCGCGTCGAAGGGCGTGATCCGCGTGGGCAAGACCATCTACCAGGAGACCCGCGAGACGGACCCGGGCTGGGTCAAGAGCCCCCACCAGGGCTGGTCGCCGTTCTTCGGCCCGATCAACGTGCTCGAGCCCGCGACCCTCAAGGCCGTGATCAAGCACGCGGACAAGCAGATGGGAGCCTTCCGCGTCAGCTTCCTGCCCACCGCCGAGATCTGGAAGGTCTCGCCTTCCTACCGCGTCTGGAAGGGCAAGCGCCCCACCGGCAAGGAGGCCAAGATGTTCTATCTCGTCTTCTTCAAGCTCGGCCGCAACGGGCTGCCCCAGGAGATCACCACGGAGTGGCCCGAGGGCAGGAGCACGATCACCTTCTCGTCGTGGGGCAAGAAGGTGACCGTCAAGGCCCCGCTCTAGAGCTTCTCCAGCGGGGCGTAGGCGAGCAGCAACGTCTTCTCGCCTCCGCCCCCGAAGTCGATCTTCACCTTCGTCTTCTCCGCCACCCCGTCGACGGACACGACCGTGCCGAGCCCGAAGGCGTCGTGCGACACCCGGTCTCCCGGCGCCAGCGACGGCACCTCGCGCGAGCTCTTCTTGGCCGGAGCGGGACGCGCCGGGGTGTCGCGCCGGGTGGCGGCGCTCCACGCGGACTTCTCGGGATCGGTGCGCCACTCGAGCAGGTGATCGGGCACCTCGCCCACGAACCGGGAGGCCGGGTTGAACGACGGCGCCCCCCACGAGCTGCGCACGGCCGCGCGCGTGATGTAGAGGCGCTTCTGCGCCCGCGTGATGCCCACGTAGGCCAGGCGCCGCTCCTCCTCGAGCTCCTTGGGCTCCGAGAGCGAGCGGATGTGGGGGAAGACGCCGTCCTCCATCGCGGTGAGGAAGACGACGGGGAACTCCAGGCCCTTGGCGGTGTGGAGGGTCATCAGGGTGACGACGCCCTGCCCGCCGTCGGCCTCGGGGATCTGGTCGGCGTCGGCCACCAGCGAGACCTGCTCCAGGAACTCCACCAGCGTGCCCTCGGGGTTGGCCTCCTCGAACTCCGAGGCGACCGAGACGAGCTCGTTGAGGTTTTCGAGCCGCGACTCGTCCTGGGGGTCCTGCGAGGTCTCCAGCTCGGCGCGGTAGCCGGTGGAGACCAGGACCTCCTCGGCCAGCGCCGACGGCGGCATGCCCTCGGCCTTGCCGATCAGCTCCTCCATCAGCGCCACGAACTCGCGCACGGCGTTGACCGAGCGCGCCGCCATGCCGTAGACCTCGTCGATCCTGCGCATGGCCTCCCAGAAGGGGATGCGCTCGCGGGACGAGAAGGCCTCGATCATCGCCTCGGCGCGCTCGCCGATGCCGCGCTTGGGGACGTTCATGATGCGGCGCAGCGAGACCACGTCGTTGGGGTTGGCCAGGACCCGCAGGTAGGCGAGCAGGTCCTTGACCTCCTTGCGCTCGTAGAAGCGCACGCCGCCGACGACCTTGTACGGCAGGCCGGTGCGGATGAAGATCTCCTCGAACACGCGGGAGGCTGCGTTGGTGCGGTAGAAGACGGCCACGTCGCCGGGACGCACCTGTTCCTCGTCGTGCAGCCGGTCGACCTCCTGGGCGACGAAGACCGCCTCGTCGTGCTCGTTGTCGGCCACATAGCCGACGATCTTGGGGCCGTCGCCCTGCTCCGACCAGAGGTTCTTGGGCTTGCGCCCTTCGTTCTTGGAGATCACCGCGTTGGCGGCGGTCAGGATGTTCTGCGTGGAGCGGTAGTTCTGCTCCAGCAGGATCGTGCGCGCGTCGGGGTAGTCGCGCTCGAACTCGAGGATGTTGCGGATGGTCGCGCCGCGGAAGGCGTAGATCGACTGGTCGGCGTCACCGACGACGCACAGCTCCGACTGCTCGGCGCCCGACCTGACCAGCTCGCCGTCGGCGGTGTGCAGCGACGGACGGCCGACCAGCTCCCTGACCAGGATGTACTGCGCGTGGTTGGTGTCCTGGTATTCGTCGACCATGACGTGGCGGAACCGCCTGCGATAGTGCTCGGCGACGTCGGGGAAGAGCTGGAACAACGTCACCGTGTTCATGATGATGTCGTCGAAGTCCATGGCGCCGGCCTCGGTCAGCTTCAGCTGGTAGGCCTTGTACGCCTGGGCGAGGGTCTTCTCGAGGTGGGAGCCCGCCCGGTCGACGGCGGTCTCGTAGTCGATCAGCTCGTTCTTGAAGTTGCTCACCTGCGCCGAGAAGGCACGCGGGGGGTAGCGCTTGGGGTCGAGCTCCATCTCGCGGCAGACCATCGCCATGAGCCGCTGGGAGTCGGCCTGGTCGTAGATCGAGAAGCTCGACGGGAACCCCAGCCGCTTGGCCTCCCTGCGCAGGATGCGCATGCACGCGCTGTGGAAGGTCATGATCCACATGAGCTTGGAGCGCGGGCCGACCAGCTTGTCGATGCGTTCCTTCATCTCGCGCGCGGCCTTGTTGGTGAAGGTGATCGCCAGGATCTCGCCCGGATGCACCTCGCGCTCGGCCAGGAGATAGGCGATGCGATGCGTCAGCACCCGGGTCTTGCCCGACCCCGCTCCCGCGACGATGAGCAGCGGACTGCCATGGTGGATCACGGCCTCACGCTGTTGCGTGTTGAGACCGTCGAGCAGCGGGTGGTCAATCGAGACGTGGGTCGGCACGCCCCTAGGTTAAAGCGCGCCACCGACGGAATGTGCGCCAGACGGGAACGGTTGAGACGAACATGCTTCCGGAAAACGAGATCAAGCGTGTCCTCACCGTCACCGCCCACCCCGATGACATCGACTTCGGCTCGGCGGGGACGATCGCCGGCCTCACCGACCGTGGCGTCGAGGTGACCTACCTGCTGGTGACGGACGGCGACGCCGGAGGCAACGAGCGCACGCTCGACAACGGGGGCATGGCCGAGCTGCGCCGCGTCGAGCAGACCGCGGCCGCCAAGCACGTCGGCGTCACGGACCTGCGCTTCCTCGGCTACTCGGACGGCACCGTGGTGCAGTCGCTCGACCTGCGGCGCGACATCGCCAGGGTCATCCGCCAGGTGCGCCCCGACGTGGTCATCACCCACCACCCCGAGCGCAACTACCAGTTCATCGCTCCCAGCCACCCCGACCACCGCGCGGTCGGCGGCTCCACGCTCGACGCGGTCTACCCCGACGCGCGCAACCCGTACGCCTTCCCCGAGCTGCTCAGGGACGAGGGCCTGGAGGCGTGGACGGTTCGCGAGGTCTGGCTGACGAGCGGTCCCACGCCCGACCACTACGTCGACATCACCGCCAACGTCGACCGCAAGATCGCCGCCCTGCTCTCCCACCAGAGCCAGGTCGCGCACGTCACGGGCTTCGAGGAGTCGGTCAAGGGCCGCTTCCTCGAGTGGGGCAAGCTGGCGGGCCTGCCCGAGGGCGGCTACGCGGAGGCCTTCCAGATCGTCCCCACCGGCTGACGCACGAACGTGCTGCTCGACCCCACCCCCCTCCTGGCCGTCGTCACGGTCGCGCTCGTCGTCCTCGCCGCCGTCGCGGCGGCGGCGCTCGGCCACGCGCGTGCCGTCCTGACCGCGTCGGCCAGGGCCGCCGCGCAGCTCGCCGCGATCTCCCTGGTCATCACCGCGCTCGTGCACACCCCGTGGGTGAGCGCCGTCCTGCTGGTGATGTACGGCGTGGCGGCGTGGACGGCCGGCAGGCGCGTCTCCAAGAGCCGTCCATGGGCCGCGGCGGTCCCGATGGCCGTCGGGGCGCTCCCGCCCCTGCTCCTGCTGTTCGGCACCGGCGCCGCCCCGCTCCAGGGCATGGTGCTCATCCCGATCACCGGAATCCTGCTCGGCGGCTGCCTGACCGCCACCGCGATGGCCGGGCGCAACGCCATGGACGAGCTGCGCGCGCGGAACGGCGAGGTGGAGGCGGCGCTCGCGCTCGGCCTGCCGCCCGCCGAGGCACGCAGGGAGATCTGCGCGCCCAAGGCGGCCCAGGCGCTGATCCCGGCGCTCGACCAGACCAGGACCGTCGGCCTGGTCACGCTGCCCGGCGCCTTCGTGGGCATGCTCCTGGGCGGGGCGACCCCGCTTCAGGCGGGGATAGTCCAGCTGGTCGTGCTGGTCGCGCTGCTGGCCGCCGAGGCGATCGCCGCCAAGGTCACGATCGAGCTCGTCTGCCGGGAGCGATTCGGGCGAACAGGTATCCCAGCGAGTTAGTCGCCACGTGCAGCAGCGACGGCGTCAGCAGCCCGCCCCTGCGCCGCAGCTCGCAGAAGAACACCCCGGCCGCGGCGGTGGAGACGACGCTCCCGGCCACCACACGGGCGACGTCGGCGCGACCCGGCCCTTCCTCGCCGGCCGTCAGCGCTCCGAGCGCCGGATTGGCCCTGGCCATGTCGATGGCGGGCAGGATGTGCCAGAGCCCGAACAATCCCGACGACACCGCCGTCGCGGCGGCCGTGCCATGGGTACGGCGCAGCATGCCGTACAGCGCGCCGCGGAACCCGACCTCCTCCAGCAGCACCGTGCCCACGGGCACCTGGAGCAGCGCCTCCTCGAAGGCGCGCGAGCGCGACAACGACAGGGCGCGCTCGTCGCGGAACAGCTCGCGGGTGCGCGGGATCGAGATGCCGGCGGTGTAGACGGCGGCCACCGCGAAGGCGAGCGCGCCGCCCGCCGCCGCGCCGCGCCTGCCGTGCTCGAACCCCATCTCCTGCCACGACAGCCCGCTCCTGCGGGCCATGGCGACCAGGGCGCCGGTCGCGACCGCGGAGGTCAGCGGCGCCCAGCGCTTGGCGATGCGGTTGTTCAGGACGTTGGCCGCGGTGAGCACGGCGAGGGATCTGCCCAGCACCTCTGCAGGTTACGTCGTCGCGGGAGTGCGCCACCCGGCGGGGAAGCGCGCCCTGCGGCGTTCCTCGGGGGTCATCCCGCCCCAGATGCCTTCGGACTCCCCCGCCCGCAGGGCGTAGTCGCGGCACTGGGCGAGCACCTGGCAGCCCGCGCAGACCGCCTTCGCCTGCGTCTCCTGGACGCGGGAAGGCGCCAGCGGAAAGAACAGCTCAGGATCGCTTGACCGGCAAGCACCCTTGCGAAGCCACCCGGCCTCGTCGGCGATACCCATGGCTCCCACGCTAGAGCCGCGGGGGTTCGCGTGCATCCCCCTCAGGGTTGACACGCCTCTACTCCGCCGCGATATCCCCGCGCGAAGGACTGCTGGCGTTGCTCGGCCGTACCGTGGGCCTGCGGGTTGAACCAGTCTTCCGTGGGATCGCCCGCGGCGGCCAGATTGAGCAGGAGCTCCTTGTCGTCGTTCTCCTCGGCCGTGATGGCGCCCGACCTCACCAGCGCCGCCAGCGTGGCCCCCGCGTAGCAGTCGGCCTGCAGCTCGATCTGGATGCTGTACTGGAAACGGGACTCGAACTGCGCCTGGACGGCGTGGCCGATCTCGTGCGGGATGATCAGCCAGGTGGAGCCGTCACCCATCTCCGTCCACAGGGCCTCCAGCCACGCCTGGTCGTAGGCGACGAAGTGCCCGTCGGGGCAGTAGAAGGCGTTGTTCGGCACGGACGGCTGTCCGCCGCACGACGGACCCGCGTCACCCACATAGGGGATGAAATCCCGGATGGGCAGATAGGTCCCGCCGAACTCCTTGAACTGCTGCTTCCAGAACTCCTCCGACAACACGCGTGAGGCACGCACGTCGTCGTCGAAGTTGTCTTCCTGCTGAGCGTTGCGCGACGGCGCGCGCACCACCCCGCACGCCGCCACCAGCAGGATCGCGATCAGACCTGCCAGGCATGCACGGGCTCGTTGGTATGCATGCGCGCGATGTAGTCGAGCGTCATCCGGCGCAACGCCTCGTGCCGGTCGACGCCCTTCTCCGCGTTCACCCGCTCGACCTGCCACGTCGCTCCCGTCCGGTGCGTGAGACAGCGCGCCTCGATGACTCCCAGCAGCCTGCCCGCCACCGCGTCGTCCACACCCCACTTCTCCAGTCCCTGGTAGGCCATCGGGAGCAGCCTGCGCAGGACCAGTTCGGTGACCGGGACCTCGCCCATGCCCGGCCAGTACAGCCGCGCGTCGATGCCGTTCCTGGCCGCGCTCCACAGGTTCTCCTCGGCCGTCGCGAACGACATCTGGCTCCAGAGCGGGCGCTCCAGGAACGGGACCGTGCGCATCAAACCGTAGTAGAAGGCGGCGTTGGCCGCGATGTCGAGCACCGACGGCCCGGCGGGCAGCACCCGGTTCTCCACCCGCAGGTGCGGCGTGCCGTCCACGACCGCGTAGACCGGGCGGTTCCAGCGGTAGATGGTCCCGTTGTGCAGGGTCAGCTCGTCGAGTGCCGGGATCCGGCCGCTGGCCAGCACGGCACGCGGATCGCTGTCCTCGCACAGAGGCAGCAGCGCCGGGAAGTAGCGCACATTCTCCTCGAACAGGTCGAAGACGCTGGTGATCCACCGCTCCCCGAACCAGACGCGGGGCCGTACGCCCTGCTCCTTCAGCTCCTTCGGCCGCGTGTCGGTCGCCTGGGCGAACAGGTCGATCCTGGTCTCGCGATGTAACTCCTTGCCGAACAGGTACGGCGCGTTGGCCGCCAGCGCCACCTGCGGACCGGCGATCACCTGGGCGGCGTTCCAGTGGGCCGCGAACTCCTCGGGGCTCACCTGCAGATGCAGCTGGACGCTCGTGCACGCCGCCTCGGGCGCCACGCTGTCGGCATAGGTGTCGAGGCGTTCCACGCCCTCGATCTGGAGGTGCAGATCCTCGCCCCTGGCCGCGAAGATCTGCTCGTTGAGCAGCGCGTAACGCGGGTTCGCCGACAGGTTGCCCTCGATGAGGTCGCGCTCCCTGAGCGTCGGGAGGATCCCGATCAGCGCCAGATGCCCGCCCACCGACCTGGCCCGCTCCTCGGCGTGGTTGAGCCGCGCCCGCACGTCGTTCTCCAGCTGCAGCGCGCCCTCACCGGCCAGGCTCTGCGGCTCGACGTTGATCTCGACGTTGAACTGGCCCAGCTCGGTGGCCCAGTCGGGCTGCGCGATCGCTTCGAGCACCTCGGCGTTGCGCATGGCCGCCTCACCGTGCTCGTCGGTGATGTTCAGCTCGATCTCCAGCCCGGCCTGGGGGCGGTCGAACTCGAACCTGGACTCGCGGAGCATGCGAGCGAAAACGTCCAGGCAGCTCCGCACTTTCTCCCGATATTGACGACGGTCTTCCCGACTGAACACGACGACTGGCACATCCCTGCCCATATCCGGAATGTGCCACGCGATCGCGGCCCTGCCTACCCCGCGGCGTCAGACGAGCCTGCGAGCCGTCGCCCACCGCGACAGCTCGTGCCGGTTCGACAACTGCAGCTTGCGCAGCACGCTCGACACGTGCGTCTCCACCGTCTTCACCGAGATGAACAGCTCCTTGGCGATCTCCTTGTACGCGTAACCACGCGCGATCAGCCGCAATACCTCCCGCTCCCGCTGCGTGAGCGAGTCGAGCTCGGGATCGATCGGCGGCGCCTCGGTCGAGGCGAAGGCGTCGAGCACGAAGCCTGCCAGCCGCGGCGAGAACACCGCGTCGCCCTCGGCCACCCGCCGGATGGCGTCGGTCAGCTCGCGCCCGCTGATGTTCTTCGTGACGTACCCGCGGGCCCCGCCCCTGATCACCCCGATGACGTCCTCGGCCGCGTCGGACACCGACAACGCCAGGAACCGCACCTGCCCACCGGAGCCCAGGACGCGCCGCAGCACCTCCTGCCCGCCGCCGCCCGGCATGTGCACGTCGAGCAGGACCACGTCGGGCGTGAGCTCGGCGATGGCCTTGACCGCCGACTCCACGTCCTCGGCCTCGCCCACGACGTGAATGGAGTCACCCAGCTCGGCCCGCACGCCCGAACGGAACAGCCGGTGGTCGTCGACGATCAGAACGCGAATCATTGCTCCACCTTCATGGTCAGCATCACTTCGGTGCCCTCCCCGGGCTCCGTGCGCACCTTGGCCGTGCCGCCGTGCCGTTCCATTCTGCCGATGATGGACTCCCTGATGCCCATCCTGTCCACCGGGACGGCGTCCATGTCGAACCCCTTGCCCCTGTCCTTGACCGAGATGAAGACCTCCTGGCCCTCCACCTCGGCGTACACGGAGATGACCGGCGAGTCCGAATACTTGCCCGCGTTGACCATCGCCTGGCGGAACGCCTTGAGCATGCCGTCGAGCCGCTGGTCGAGGGCGATGTCGCCGACGCAGACGATCTCCACGGGGATGCCGTGCGCGTCCTCCTCCTCGGCGGCGATGCGTCGTACGGCTGCCGCGAACGTCGTGTCCGCGTCTTGGGCGGGCTGGTAGAGCCAGTTGCGCAGCTCGCGTTCCTGGGAGCGGGCGAGCCTGGTGACCTCGCGCGGGTCGTGCGCCACGCGCTGGATGAGGGTGAGGGTGTGCAGCACCGAGTCGTGCACCATCGCGGCGATCTCCGCCTTCTCCTCCTGGCGGATGCGCTCGCGGCGCTCCAGCTGGAGTTCCTTCCACAGGCCGGCGAGCCACGGCAGGGCGATGACCACCAGGCCGCCGACGACGACCACGGTGAAGATGAGCCCGGAGCGCGCGGCTTCCAGGGCGCCCTGCGTGACGAGGAAGCCGATCGCGCCGCCGATCACCAGCAGCACGCCGAGCAGGGTACGGACGCGGTTCTTGCGCATGCCCTTGGTGGCGCCGCTGACCCAGCTGGTGCGCCGGTCGGGGTCGGCCTGCTGCCACAGGATCAGGGCGCCGATGCCGCCCACCGCGAACGGCAGCATGGCGACGCCGCCCCGCGAGGCTCCGGTCAGCCAGCCGAACGCGAACAGGGCGATGCCGATGGCGGTGAAGGCGGCCAGCTGGCTCCAGTCGCGCGACGGAGGCGCGCCCTCGTGCGGCTCACGCGGCGTGATCATCCACAGCACCGCGTAGACCACCACGCCGACGCCCTCGACGGCGCCCAGCAGCAGGAAGGCCAGCCGGATCACGACCGGGTCCAGCTTCAGCTGCCTGGCCAGTCCTCCGGCCACGCCGCCCACCAGGCGACCCTCCATGGGCCGCATCATGCGGCGGAAGGGTTCGGGCGCCTTCTGCTCGCTGTCGACGACACTCACCTCTTCACGCCGAACAGATCCTTTTAGCACGGATGCCCCTTCGACGTTAGTACGTGCCTGAGCATCGTCACATGTCTGCCTCGCCGTCCACATCAGGGATGTCCCCTGACCTGCCCTGGCCCGCCATCGTCGGGGTTGCCTCAGGGTGGTCCCGGATGCGGCCGGGGGCAGCTCAGGCCACGATAGGACCTATGACTGAGGTACCCACCCCGCCCAGGCCGCTCGCCCGCAGCAGCGAGGGCCGCATCCTCACGGGAGTCTGCGCCGGGCTGGGCAGGTACACCGGCATCGACCCCATCGTCTTCCGCGCCGGCTTCGCGCTCCTGCTCCTGGGATCGGGAGTCGGGGTCTACCTGTATCTCGCGGCGTTCCTGCTGATGCGGGCGCCGACGGGCGGTCCCGGCTACGTCGAGCAGTGGACGCGCCGCGACTTCAGCGGTGACACCGTGCTCGCGCTGCTGACGGCGGTGCTGGGGTTCGGGCTGATGATCAACCTGGCGACCGTGGCGTTCGGCATGGGGACCCTGGTGGTGGCGATCCTGCTGGCCGTGGGCCTGCTGGCGGCGCACTCGAACGGGGTGGACCTGCTGGGGCTGGCCCGGTCGATGCCCGAGCGCCTCAACCGGCGGCGGCCGCGCAACGCTCCGGCTCCCGTGCCCTCCGCGCCCCCGCCCTCCTTCGACGAGGTCCCGCTGTTCGGAGGGGGAACGGCGAAGGAGACCGCCCGTGACGAACCGGACTTCGCCGTACCGAGGCCCGCGCCCGCCGCGCCTCCGAGGTGGAGCCCCGCAGAAGAGCACGTGGAGGCGCTGAGCGAGGACGTGCGCCCCGAGGAGCCGGCGCGCGACACATCGGCGGACGGCCCGACGACGGACGGCCCGACGGCGACCTTCCCCAGCGCCAGTACGACGCCCACCTACCAGACGGCCACCCCGCGGCTGTCGTACGGCGAGCCCTTCGCCCCTCACGGCCCCTACCAGCCCCTGGACCCCACCAGGCGCCCGGGCTACTACGACCCGAGAAACTTCGCCCCGCAGGCACCCGAGCGACGCCCCAAGCGAGCCAAGTCGGTCATCGGCGTCCTCACCACCCTGCTGGCCCTGATCATTGGAGTGATCGTCGTGGCCGTCCAGACGTCCCCGTCGGGAACCGGATCGCCGAGCCTGGTCGTCGTCAGCGGCGCGATGCTGGTCACCATCGGCGCAGGCCTGCTGGTGGCCACCTGGTGGGGCCGGGGCGCCGGCCTGGTGGCCCTGGGCACGGTCATCGCCCTGGCGGCCGCGGTGGGCCTGATGTTCAGCGGCCTGCCCAAGAAGATCACCGATGCGGTGTGGACTCCGAGGAGCATGCAGGACGTGCCTCAGACCTACTCGGTGGGCATCGGCGAGGGCACTCTCGACCTGACCGAGCTGCCCTTGCAGGCGGGCTCCACGACGACGTTCAACGCCTCGATCTCGGTCGGCGAGCTGACGGTGATCGTCCCGCCGACGGCGAGGGTCGAGGTGCACGCGACGAACCGGGTCGGCGACATCAAGATCGACCATCAGGTGAACGGCGGCACCAGCCTGGAGATCAACGAGACGCTGGAGCCCGAGGTGGAGCCCGGCACCGGCGAGCCCGCGACGATCGTCCTGCGCATCAAGGGCGGCGTCGGCGACATGGAGGTGCGCCGTGCAGCGTAAGGGCAACCTCCACAGGACCGACTGGATGGCGTTGCTGAGCGGCCTGCTCTTCCTGGTCGTGGGCATCCTGCTCCTGACCGGGGCGCTGACCGACTGGGTGCTGCTGGCCTCGCTCACGGTGGGCGGGCTGGCGATCGCGGGAGTGATCTCGGTGATCACCCGGCTCATCCGCGGAGGGCGCTGACCAAGCAAACCCTTGACCGGGAAAAACACCGGCGTACGTTGGCATTTATCCGCCTTATCCCTTCAGGGGAGGACGTATGCCCCGAATCGCCGTCACCGTTGACGGAATCAAGTACGAGCAGGACGTCGAACCGCGCCTCCTGCTCGTCCACCTCCTACGAGACAACCTGGGCAAGACCGGCACCCCCATCGGCTGCGACACCAGCAACTGCGGCGCCTGCACGGTCCTGCTCGACGGCAAGAGTGTGAAGAGCTGCTCGGTCCTGGCGGTCCAGGCCGACGGCAGCGACGTGGTCACCATCGAGGGCCTGGCCACGAACGGCTCGATGCACCCGATGCAGCAGGCCTTCCACGAAGAGCACGCGCTGCAGTGCGGCTACTGCACCCCCGGCATGGTCATGGCCTCCATCGACCTGCTGAGGACCGACCCCGATCCGTCCGAGGAAGCCATCAGGGAAGGCCTGGAAGGCAACCTCTGCCGGTGCACGGGGTATTGCAACATCGTCCGGGCGGTGAAGCGGGGCGCCCAGAACGTGGGAGCGAAATCATGAGCGAGATCGACCCCACGGCGATCGCCGAGCAGGCCGAGGTCCCCACCGAGCCGAAGGAGGCCACCACCGAGGTGGGCAAGGCGCGCCGCCGCAAGGAGGACGCCCGCCTGCTGACCGGCAGGACCCAGTGGACCGACAACATCCAGCTGCCCGGCATGCTCTACGTGCAGTTCCTGCGCAGCCCGATGGCGCACGCGAGGATCACGCGCGTCGACGTCGAGGCCGCCAGGCAACTGCCCGGGGTGGTGGCGGCCTTCAGCGGCCGCGACTTCGCCGCCGAGCAGGGCAGCCTGCCGTGCGCGTGGCCGGTGAGCGAGGACATCGTCATCCCCGATCACCCGCCGATGGCCTACGAGGAGGTCCGGTACGTCGGCGAGGCGGTCGCCTGCGTCGTGGCGACCAGCCGCTACCAGGCCGCCGACGCCCTGGAGGCGATCGAGGTCGACTACGAGCCGCTGCCCGCGGTGCTCGACATGAACGAGGCGCTGACGGGCACCAGCCCGAAGGTGCACGACCAGGGCAACCAGGCCTTCACCTGGAAGTTCGGCCAGGGCGACATCGACGCGGCCTTCCGCGACGCACCCGTCGTCATCGACCGCACCTACGTCCAGCAGCGGCTGATCCCCACCGCGATGGAACCGCGCGCGGTCGTCTGCACCACCGACGGCCAGAGCTTCACGATGTGGTCGGCCACCCAGATCCCGCACATCCTGCGCTTCCTGCTGGCCGCGACCACCGGCATCCCGGAGCACATGATCCGCGTGATCGCCCCCGACGTGGGCGGCGGGTTCGGCTCCAAGCTGCAGGTGACCGCGGAGGAGGTGCTCTGCCTCCTGCTGGCCAGGCGCCTGGGCAAGCCGGTGAAGTGGACGGAGAGCCGTTCCGAGGGCAACCTCACCGTGCACCACGGCCGCGACCAGATCCAGCACATCATGATCGCCGCCGAGGGCGACGGCCGCATCCGCGGCATCAAGGTGGACCTGCTGGCCGACATGGGCGCCTATCTGATGCTGGTCACACCGGGCGTGCCGCTGCTGGGCGCGTTCATGTACAACGGCATCTACAAGATGGACGCCTACGACTTCGCGTGCACGGGCGTCTTCACCACCAAGATGCCCACCGACGCCTACCGCGGGGCGGGGCGCCCCGAGGCGACCTACGCGCTGGAACGGGCGATCGACGAGCTGGCGCACGAGCTCAAGCTCGATCCGATGCAGGTGCGCAGGCTCAACTGGATCAAGCACGAGGAGTTCCCGTACACCACGATCGCGGGGCTCACCTACGACTCGGGCAACTACGAGGCGGCGACGGACCGGGCGATGGCCCTGTTCGGCTACGACAAGCTGCGGGCGGAACAGGCCGACCGGCGCGACCGTGGTGACCCCGTGCAGCTCGGGCTCGGGATCAGCACCTACACCGAGATGTGCGGTCTGGCGCCGAGCCGGGTGCTGGGCTCGCTGAGCTACGGAGCGGGCGGCTGGGAGCACGGCTCCGTGCGCATGCTGCCCACCGGCAAGGTCGAGGTGGTCACCGGTAGCTCGGCCCACGGACAGGGGCACGAGACCGCCTGGAGCCAGATCGTCGCCGACGCGCTCGGCGTGCCGTACGAGGACGTCTCGGTCCTGCACGGCGACACGGCGATCTCGCACAAGGGCATGGACACCTACGGCTCGCGCAGCCTGGTCGTGGGCGGCATGGCCGTGCTGCAGGCGTGCCAGAAGGTCAAGGAGAAGGCCAGGCGGCTGGCGGCGCACACCCTGGAGTGCTCGCCGGACGACATCGAGTTCTCCCAGGGCGCGTTCAGGGTCAAGGGCACCAGCCAGCAGAAGACCATCCAGGAGCTGACGCTGGCCGCCTTCGCCGCCCACGACCTGCCCGAGGGCATGGAGCCCAGGCTCGACGCCGACGCCACGATCGACCCGGAGAACTTCTCCTACCCGCACGGCACCCACCTGTGCGCGGTCGAGGTCGACACCGAGACGGGACAGACGAAGATCCGCTCCTACGTGGCCGTGGACGACGTCGGCCGGGTCGTCAACCCGCTGATCGTCGAGGGTCAGGTTCACGGCGGCATCGCCCAGGGCATCGCTCAGGCCCTGTTCGAGGAGGCCGTCTACGACGCCGAGGGCAACCTGCTGACCAGCACGATGGCCGACTACCTGCTCCCGAGCGCGGCGGACCTGCCCACCTTCGTCACGGACAGGACCGAGACCCCGGCCACCAGCAACCCGCTGGGCGTCAAGGGTGTCGGCGAGGCGGGCACGATCGCCTCCACTCCCGCCGTCGTGAACGCCGTCGTGGACGCGCTGCGCCCGCACGGTGTGCACGACATCCAGATGCCGTGCACCCCCGAGCGAGTCTGGAGGGCCCTGCAGTGATCCCGGCCCAGTTCGACTACGTGAGACCGTCCAGCGTGCAGGAGGCGAGCCAGGCGCTGGCAGGCGACGACGACGCCAAGGTCATCGCCGGCGGCCAGTCGCTGCTGCCGTTGCTGCGCCTGCGGCTGACCTATCCGACCCTGCTGGTGGACGTCGGCAGGCTGAGCGAGTTGCAGGGGGTGCACGACCGGGGCGACCACGTCTTCATCGGCGCCGCGGTCACCCACGACGAGGTCGTGCGCTCGGGCGTGATCCGTGACGCGTGCCCGCTCGTGGCGCTGGCCGCCGCCACCGTGGCCGACCCGGCCGTACGGCACCGCGGCACGTTCGGCGGGTCCCTGGCGCATGCCGACCCGGCGGGAGACCTCCCGGCGGTGGCGCTCGCCCTGGACGCGGTCCTGGTCACCTCGGAGCGCGAGATCCCGGCCTCGGAGTTCTTCGTCGACTACCTGGAGTCGACGATGAACCCCGGCGAGATCCTGGTCGGGGTCAAGGTGCCCAAGCTCGGCCCCGGCTGGGGCTTCCACTACGAGAAGTTCCACCGTACGGCCCAGGCCTGGGCGATCGTCGGCGTGGCGGCAGCCGTGCGCCGCTCCAACGGATCGATCGCCGAGGCGCGCATCGGGCTGACGAACATGGGCGCGGTCCCGGTCCGGGCCCGCGAGACCGAGGCCCGCCTGCGAGATCTCGACCTGGGCGAGGCGGTACGGCAGGCGTGCGCGCACGCGGCCGAGGACACCTCGCCCCCGTCCGACCTGCACGCCCAGGCGGACTACCGGCGCCATCTGGCCCAGGTGCTGACCCACCGGGCGGTCCGTGCCGCCGCCGGGTCACCCTGATCGCGGGAAGGGGCATCCGGGCGGGCATCCCTCCCGGATGCCCCTTCCACGGCGTAAGGTCGCACTTAGGCAGAAGGAGCGGTCATGGCGATGCGTTTCGAGCACGATTTCTCGGTCCCGGTTCCTGTCGAGCAGGCCTGGGCGGCGCTGCTGGACGTCGAGCGGGTGGCGCCCTGCCTGCCCGGCGCGGCACTCGACGTCGTCGAGGGCGACGAGTTCACCGGCAGGATGAAGGTCAAGGTCGGGCCGATCACCGTGACCTACCGGGGGTCGGCGCGCTTCGAGGAGATCGACAAGGACTCCTACAGCATCCGGCTCAAGGCCGGGGGCAAGGAGGCCAGGGGTTCCGGTACGGCGGAGGCCACCGTCAACGCGCGGCTCGCCCCGGACGGCGACCGGACGGCCGTCAAGGTCGAGACCATGTTCAACGTCACCGGCCGCCCCGCCCAGTTCGGCCGGGGCGTGATGCAGGAGGTGGGCTCGAAGCTGATCGATCGCTTCGCCGCCAACCTGGCCGACCTGCTGGCGGGCAACCACGAGACCGACGTCGAGGCCCTCGCGGCCGAGCCGGAGTCCACGACGACGGTCGACGAGGGCGAGCGGCACCTGACGGCGGTTCCCGGCACGCTGCGCACCTCGCGCACCCCCGACGAGGAGGCGCTCGACCTGCTGGAGATCGCCGGAGCCCCGCTGATCAAGCGGGTGGCGCCGGTGGTCGGCGCGCTGGCAGCCGTGGCGTTGCTCATCTGGGTGATCAGGCGGCTTTTCCGGTAAAAGTCCCGGCAAGTCGCGGCAAGTCCGGACACTTCGCCCGACGTGCGGGAATGCCTTTCCTCGAAGAGTGAACGATTCGGGGGGAATCAGGCATGCCGGACTGCAGCGTTGTCGTGATTGCCTACAACGACGCGGCCCGCCTGCCCAGGGCCGTGCGTTCCGTCCTCGGCCAGTCGTTGCGCAACGTGGAAGTGATCATCGCCGACGACGCGAGCACCGACGACACCGAGCAGGTGGCGCGGCAGCTCATGGCCGAGGACAGCCGCGTGCGCTACCTGCGCAGGAAGGTCAACAGCGGCGGCTGCGGCGCCCCGCGCAACGACGGGATCGACGCCGCGCTCTCGCCGTACATCATGTTCCTCGACAGCGACGACCGGCTGACCAGGCACGCCTGCAAGAGCCTGCTCACCGAGATCGAGCGCACCGGCGCCCAGTTCGTCTCCGGCCAGATCTCCCGCTTCTACGAGGCCACCGGCAAGCAGCAGCGCTACTACCCCTCGCTGTTCGCCCCGCGCCGCGTGGTCGAGGGCATCGAGGCCGAGCCCGAGCTGTTCGTCGACAGCTTCACCACCAACAAGCTCTACGACGTCGCCTTCCTGCGCTCCAAGGCCCTGCGGTTCCCGGAGGGCGTGCACTTCGAGGACCACGTCTTCGCCGCCGAGCTGTACAGCGTGGCCACGCGCTTCGCCGTCGTCCCGTGGGTCATCTACCTGTGGCACCGGGCGGCCGACGACACCTCGATCTCGCTCAGCCACAGCGAGATGACCAACGTGCGCCAGCGGATCGGCGCGGCCTTCGCCGCCGACCGCATCCTGGCCGACCACGGCCTGAGCCACCTGGTGCCCGAGCGCCAGCACCGCTTCCTGCGTCAGGACCTGCCCGTCTACCTGCACCCGCTGCCCTCGCGCGAGGAGGTCTGGGTCAAGGAGTTCGCCTCGGTGGTGCGCCCGTACCTGGCCACCGTCCCGCAGGAGGTCTTCGACCGCACCGACCCCATGGTCAAGGTATGCGCCCAGCTGATCCTCGACGAGCGCGTCGAGGACCTCACCGTCGCCGCCCGCTCCCTCACCGGCCCCCACGCGCCACCGCGCCAGGCCACCCAGCAGAACGGGCGCACCTACTGGGGCACCTCCGTCGGGCCCGGCACCGACATCACCGCGCTGCGCCTGGCCGAGCTGCCCTACACCGCCTCCCGGCTGCGCCACGAGGTCACCGACCTGGCCTCCGACGGCCGGCGGGTCACCATGACCGTGCGCACCTACGACCCCTTCGGGGCGCTGCCGACCGACTGGAAGGCCTTCATCCGGCTCGGCGCCACGAAGGTGGCGATCGAGCCCCGGCCCTCCGGCGACGGGTGCTACATCAGCGAGATCACGTTCGTGCCGGCCAAGGGCGGCGACCCGCGCATCGGCTTCACCCGCCTGTCCGACGGCCGCACCACCACCGACCGGCTGCTGGTCGACCCGCGCGTCGAACCGGTGCGGGTGGGCGAGATCACCGTGCGGCCGGAGGGGCGCGCGGCGATCCTGCGCGTGAGCGCGCCGCCGCGGCGGCCGTCGCTGCTGCGGCGTACCGCCAAGAAGCTGCTCAAGCGCTGGAGCACCCCGGCGATGAAACTCAAGGTCTACAAGGTGCTGATCCGGGTACTCCCCCGCAAGAAGGACCTCGCGCTGTTCGAGTCCGACTGCGGAAAGGGATACACCGGCAGCCCGCGCGCCCTGTACGAGGAGCTGCGGCGACGGGGGCTGCCGGTGGCAGTCGTCTGGTCGGCCGCGCGCAACAGGGACACCTTCCCCAAGGACGCGGGCATCGTCAGGCGCAGCAGCTGGCGCTACATCTGGACCATGGCCAGGGCCGCCTACTGGGTCGACAGCCACGGCTTCCCGCTCGACTACCCCAAGCCGCGCGGCACCCGCTACCTGCAGACCTGGCACGGCCAGGGCATCAAGTCGATCGGATTCGACGCCCCCGACCTGCGCGCCGACTTCGCCCAGCCGCGCGACCAGTGGCGCGAGGCGATCGCCCGCTGGGACGCGCTGGTCTCCCCCGGCGCCGAGTTCGAGCGCATCTTCGTCACCGCCAACCGCTACGCGGGACCGCTCCTGAGGTACGGCACGCCGCGCTGCGACGCGCTGGTGCGCGGCCAGACGCCGGAAGGCGTGCGGGAGCGGCTGGAGATCCCGCCGGGCAAGAAGGTGCTGCTCTACGCGCCCACCTACCGCGACGCCGCCAAGTTCTCCGGCCGGTCCGTCAGGGTCGACCTGGACCTGCTGGCCGAGGAACTGGCCGACGAGTGGGTGCTGGTGCTGCGCACGCATCCGGTGGAGAAGTACAAGGTGCCGCAGCGGGTGAGGCACTTCGTCCGGCCGGCGGGCTCCTACCCCGAGATCAACGACCTGATGCTGATCTCCGACGCGCTGCTGACCGACTACTCCTCCGTCAGCAGCGACTACGCGGTGACGGGCAAGCCGATGTTGTTCTACATCGACGACTGGGACGACTACCGGCGCAACGAGCGCGGCGTCTACCACGACCTGCCCTCGATCGCCCCCGGCCCGTGCCTGTCGACCACCGAGGAACTGGTGACCGCCCTGCGCGACCTGCCCGCCGTACACCGGGCCCACGCCCAGCGGTACGCGGCCTGGCGGCAGTTGTGGTGCGCCGACGAGCGGGGCAACGCCGCGGCCAGGGTCGTGGACGATTTCTTCGCCGGGCCACTCGCTCAGCCCGCGGTCGGCGGCGGCTACCTGTGGGGGACCCGATGAGCGTGACCTTCGCCTGCATCGACGCCGACACCCTGGGCGGCATCCAGCAGATCACCCACACCCTGGCCCAAGGCCTGGCCGAACGCGGCTACGACGTGCGGGTCATCGGGCTGCAGCGCACCGAGGCGCCCTTCCGCTACGTCGAGCACCCGCTCTACGCCCGCCACCTGGTGGCCAAGGACAGCAAGCTGCCCAAGATCCTGCCCTCCGACGGCTTCCTGGTGATGACCTCGCCTGGCGTGGTGACACGGCTGGCCGGATACGGCACGGGGCTGCGGCGCATCGGGCAGTACCACGGCTCCTACGAGCACGCGCGCGGCACCTGGCACCTGGGCTCCATCCGCAGACACTACGGCCAGCTCGACCAGGCGGTCTTCCTCAGCGAGGCCGACGCCTGGCAGTTCGCCGAGCACACGCTGCTGCCCAACACCTGGGCCATGCCCAACCCGCTGCGCGAGTGGCCGTCGCGGGTCTCGACGCTGGTGACGCCGCGGGTCCTGGGCGTGGGACGGCTGGCGGGTGTCAAACGCTTCGACCGCCTCATCACCGCCTTCGCCAGGGCGAGCGCGCCGCCGTGGGAGCTGCATCTCATCGGCGACGGACCGGAGGAGGAGCGGCTGCGCGCGCACGCGCGCAGCGAGGGCGTCGAGGACCGGGTGATCTTCCGCGGCCGGGTGGACGCCGCCGACATGCCCAGGGAGTACGACGACGCCGCGCTGCTCGGACTGTCGAGCGAGCACGAGGGGCTGCCGCTGGTGCTGCTGGAGGCTGCCGCCCACGGGGTGCCCGCGGTCGCCTTCGACGTCTCGGGAGGGGTGCGCTCCATCGCGCCCGTGCTCGTCCCGCCCGGTGACGTGGACGGCTTCGCCGTACGGCTCGGCGCGTTGATGGCCTCCTACGACGAACGGCGGCGCCTGGGCGCCGCCGTCCGGTCACAAGCGGCGGGATTCCGGCTCGACCGGGTCCTGGACCGCTGGGAGGTGCTCTTCTCTCACATCACGCGCTGAGGCATCTCCGCCTCGGCACGCTGCTGGGGGATGCCCGCCAGCGCGCACTGCTCCTCGGTCAGCAGCGCCGCCACGGGACCGGGCTCGCGCAGGCGCATGAACCGGTCGCGCAGGGCCTTGCGGCTGCGGTTGGAACGGCGCTTGGCCATCGTCCGCTGCAGCGAGGCGACGTGCTCCTTGGCCGGGCCGGGCGCGCCCGACAGCTCGTAGCCCTTGTCCTGGAGGCGGGCGCCGAGCATGTCCTCGCAGAGCGAGATCTCCCAGTCCTCCAACCGCTGGCCCCAGCTGCCCACGCGGGCCCTGGTCACCTCGCCGTGGGTGTTGGTGTGCCAGACCTTGTGCAGCGGGACGACCGTGTCGGCCGCCTGCTTGGGCGAGACCACCGACGGGTCGAACTCCTCGCCCAGGTAGGCGCAGAGCTTCTGCATCTCGGCGCCGGGGTCGTCGGTCAGGTCCTCGTAGCGCAGCTCGTAGTAGCTGTCGGCGGGCAGCGTCCTGGCCAGCTTGTTGCCGTAGTCGATCGCCTCGGCCCAGGTCGACATCGCGTGGAAGGAGTCCAGCGTGAACCAGGGCATCTCCTTCAGCGACGAGACGCAGTCGCGCCCGTCCCTGATCAGGTGGATGAACTGGGCGTCGGGGAAGATGCGCCGCAGGATGTCGACCTGCTTGACGTAGCTCGGCCGCTTGTCGCCCCAGCGGGCCTTGCCGAAACGGTCGGCGTACATGCGGAAGGCCGTGCCCAGCACGGAGCCCAGCGAGCCGGGCGCCTTGGTCGCCTCCTGGACGAAGGCGTCCCTGGCGAGGCCGAGCTCCTTGAACTTGGTGCTCTTGTCGGTGGCGATCCACTCGGCCAGCGCCTGACGGCAGGCCGCGTCGCGCATGTCGCCGAAGGCACGACGCCGCGTGTAGGTCGGGATCACGAACCGGGTCTCGGGCGCCACCGCGATCCTCGGGTGCGAGTGCAGCATGAGCTGCAGCATCGTGGTCCCGGAACGCGGGCAGCCGATGACGAACACCGGACGGTCTGACATTGGTTATCCCCCGATCAACGCGTGCTCACGGCTCTCCCGGGGCGCCGCTGCGCGACGGGTGAAGAGCCACATTCGGTAAACAATGAAGACTTCGTTGGCCAGCAGCAGCAGGCTGGCCCCGGTCGAGACGGGCAGCAGGGCGGCAGCCCCGATGAGCGGGGCGACGACGAACACCGCCGCGTGGAACTCGATGCCGCTGATCAGGTGCGAGCGCACCCGGTGACGGGCCAGCAGCCGGTTGACCCTGGGCATCAGCCGCTTGCTCGGCACCCGCTCGACCTGCTCGCCAGGGGCTGCGCTCTCGCTGTTGAGGTGGACGGCTTCGCGCACCCGCTTCATCTGCGGCGCGTTGACGTAGCGGAACAGGTCGAGCACCGCCAGCACCGCGCCGAGCACGATGTAGACCACGTCCCCGGTCAGGACGTACTGCCCGTAGGCCAGGCCCGCGGCGCAGAACACCACCCGGATCCGGTCGCCCACGTAGTCCAGCCACAGGCCGAACGGCGAGCCGGTGCCCTTCAGCCTGGCGATCTTCCCGTCGACGCAGTCGACCAGGAAGCTCACGTAGAACAGGAGCGCACCCACCGCGAGCTGGTTGGCCGCGAAGCTCACCGCCGAGCCGAGACCGATCACCAGCGAGGTGACGGTCAGCGCGTTCGGCGTGACCCGCGTGTGGTTGGCGATCAGCCGGGTGAGCGGGCAGGCCAGCGGGTCGACGAAGTAGACCGTCCACCACGAGTCGCGGTTCTTCAGCGTGGAGCGCACCTCGGCGATGCTGTAACGCCTCATGAGGCCACCCGCTGGGGCTCGCGCTGCCCGCTGGTCAGCAGGGCCGCCACGGGGCCGGGCTCGCGCAGCCGGTTCACCCGGTCACGCAGGTCCTTGCGCATCCGGCTCGCCCGGCGCTTGGCCATGGTCTGGCGGAAGGCCGCCACGTGAGCCTTGGCCGCTTTGGGCGCGCCGCTGAGCTCGTAGCCGTGCTCCTGCAGGCGCTCGCCCAGCACGTCCTCGCACAACGCGATCTCCCAGCCGGTCAGCCGCGTGGTCCAGCTGCCCACCCGTTCCCTGGTGACCTCGCCGTGCGTGTTGCTGTGCCACGTCTTGTTCTTGGGCACCGCGACGCCCGCCAGCATGTGCGGCTCGCACATCGCCGGGTCGAAGTCCTCGTCGAGGAACTGGCAGAGCTTCTTCAGCTCCATCGCCGGGTCGTCGGTCAGGTCCTCGTAGCGCAGCTCGTAGTAGGTGTCGGCGGGCAGCTTCCTGCGCAGCTTCGCCCCGGCGTCCATCGCCTCCGCCCAGTTGGCGATGGCGTGGAAGGAGTCGAGGCTGTACCAGGGCATCTCCTTCAGGCTCGCCGAGCAGTCACGGCCGTCCCTGATCAGGTGGATGAACTGGGCGTCGGGGAAGAGCCTGCGCAGGACGTCGACCTTGCGCACGTAGCTGGGACGCTTGTCGCCCCAGCGCGGCTTGCCGAACCGCTCGCCGTACATGCTGAACGCCCGGCCGATCACCGAGCCCAGCGAACCCGGGCCCTGCGCGGCCTGGCGGATGTAGTCCTCCCTGCCGATGTGCAGGTCGTGGAACTTGGTGCCCTTCTCGCCGGCGATCCACTCGGCCAGGTTCTGACGATTCCTGACATCGCGCATGTCCCCGTAGGCGCGCCGCCGGTAGTAGGCCGCCTCCAGGAACCTCGTCTCCGGCGGCACCGCGATCCTCGGGTGCGCGTGCAACATCAGCTGCAGCATTGTCGTGCCGGAGCGGGCACAGCCAATGACGAACACCGGCCGATCGGACATGTGGTCAAACCCCCCGTTGTATCGCTGCCTGCCTGGTTGTGACCCACAACCGGTAGACCAGATTCGCCTCGAACCCCAGCAGCAGCGCCCCCGCCACCGCCGTCATCGGCACCAGCGCCGCCGCACCCGCCAGGGGCGCGGCGACGAACACGGCCGCGTGGAACTCGATCCCGCTGAACAGGTGCCTGCGCACCCGCCTCCTGGCCAGCGCCCGCTCCCACCGGGTCTTCGGCGGACGGACACTGCCGGGCAGCTCCTCGCGGACCCGGCGCATCTGCGGGCCGTTCACGTAGCGGAACAGATCCAGGACGGCGATCGCCGCACCCATGATCACGAATGCCACGTCCCCGGTCGCCGCGTACTGGCCGAAGGCCAGACCGGCCGCGCAGCTCAGCTCGCGCACCCGGTCGCCGATGAAGTCCAGCCACAACCCGAACGGCGTCCCGGTGCCCTTGAGCCGGGCGATCTTCCCGTCGACGCAGTCGACGAGGAAGCTCACGAAGAACAGGACCGCCCCCGCGGTGAGCCTGTTCGCCGCGAACGCCCCCGCCGCCGCGAGCCCCAGGAGCATGGAGATCCCGGTGATCGCGTTGGGGGTGAGAGTGGTCCGGTTGGCCACCAGGACTGCCAGCCGACACGCCAGCGGGTCGACCGCGAAGACGGTCCACCAGGCGTCCTTCCGCTTCCGTGCGGCGTGCACGTCGGCGAGCGAGTAGGTCGGCATGCAGACCAGCATGGCCACGATCTGCTGTTTATCGATTACTCTCTGGAACTACTGGGGGATGTCCATGCCTCTTCTTGACCATTCAGGGACGGCCCTCGCACGCGCCGCCAGGAGGGCGTCGGCCACCCGTTCCCTGCCGCGGCCGTCGATGAGGCCGCGTCCCGCCGTGCCGTACGGCTCGCGCAGGTCCGCCCGGCGGATGAGCGACTCCAGCAGCGGCGTGGCGGCCTCGATCGTCGCCGCGGGCCCCAGCCCCGCCGCGAGTCCTGCCGACACCAGGGCGTCGTAACTGATCAGCTGGTTGTCGGCCACGAAGGTGACCGCCGACGGCACGCCCAGGTGGAGCAGTTCCCAGACCGACGACCCGGCCGCGGTGACGACCAGGTCGGCGTCGGCCATCAGGCTCGCGAGGTGGTCGGTGGGCGGGCTCAGCTCGATCGCCCCGCCCGCGGGCAGCGGCACCGGCCTCGCGCTGATGACCGTGGCCTCGAAGGGCGCGTCGACCGCCGTCAGCATCCCGACCACGCGCTCGACGAGCCCTCCCGCGTCGGTGCCGCCGAAGAAGCACAGCACCCTGGGCACGTCGCCGCATGCGGCGCGTCGCGCCGACCGCACCTGGTCGCGGAGCAGCACGTACGGCGCGCCCGCCAGCCGGACGGAGCCGGGAGGCAGGTCAGGCAGCAGCTTCTCGGCGCCGAGGTTCTGGTCGAGGTAGACGTCGGCGGCCTGGCCGCGCAGGTCGCCGTCGACGATCGCGAGGACGGCGATCCCGGCGGCGCGGAAGCGGGCTCCCTCGCCCTCGGGCAGCGTGTAGGAGTCCAGCACGATCGCGTCGAGATCGAGCCGCCAGGCCAGGTGCGCCGGCTTGAGCGGCAGACTCCTGCGTTCGAGCTGGCTCACCGCCCAGTCGAGGCCGCCGAGGTCACCGAGGAAGCAGACGTCCTCGCCCCGGCCGACGAGTTCCTCGGCCAGCGCGATGCAGCGCATCAGGTGTCCGACCCCGATCAGCGGGCCCGCATCGCACCGGAACCCGATCATGCCTCCTGCAGCTCCTTCTGCCTGACCCCGGCGTTGATCGCGCGGATTTCCGGGTGCGCGCGCAGCCAGTCGACCAGCGTGCGCACGGCGATCGTCCGGTCGCCGAACTCGCCCACCACGGCCTGGATCAGTTCCCAGTCCTCCTGGGTGTCGAGCGTCACGCGCAGGTCGGACGCGCCGGGCGTGTAGGTGAGCCCGAGCAGGCGGAAGCGCTCCGCGTGGGTGTAGACGTAGGACGTGACGTGGGTGCGGTGATAGGCGGTGGCGGCCTGGTCGGCCACGGCCAGCGCCGCCCGGCCGACGATCTCGATGTCCGTGCCGCGCGGCAGCGTGTGAGGCAGCCCCGTGCTGAGGTAGTCGAGCCCCGGCACCGCCCGGTAGATCAGGGCCGCCTCGCGGATCACGGCGGGGTCCAGCAGCGGGCAGTCCGCCGTGAACCGCATGACCGCGTCGGCGGGGTGCTCACGCAGGGCCCCCACGAACCTGGTGAGAACGTCGTCGACCGGGCCCCGATGCCAGGCGACGCCCAGCCGCTCGCACTCCTCGACCACCGCGTCGTCGATGCTCTCGGTCGTGGTCGCGACCACGATCTCGTCGAGCGCCTCGGATTCCCTGGCCGCCCGGATCACCCAGCCGAGGACACTTCGCCCCGCCAGCGGCTTGAGGACCTTGCCCGCCAGGCGCGATGAGCCCATGCGAGCTTGAACAATTCCGACAGTACGCACAAATGCCCCATTCCCCCGTGTGACCGTGCGTCATTGAATCGTCGCGATATGCTACCGCCTCGTTCTGCTGACTACAGCGCGTCATCACTTTTCGGGGGCACTCACCGTGAGCGTACTCACCGGTTCGTCAATCCTGATCACCGGAGGCACCGGCTCCTTCGGCAAGGCCTTCATCAGGTACGCACTCGACCATCTCGCCCCCAGGCGGCTGGTCGTCATCTCGAGGGACGAGCTGAAGCAGTACGAGATCAAGCAGCACTTCGACCACGACGAGCGCCTGCGCTGGTTCATCGGCGACGTCAGGGATCGCGAGCGCCTCGCCAGGGCGATGCACGGCGTCGACTACGTGGTGCACGCCGCCGCGCTGAAGCAGGTCGACACCGCCGAGTACAACCCCTTCGAGTACGTGCGCACCAACGTCGCCGGCTCGCAGAACGTCGTCGAGGCCGCCATCGACTGCGGCGTGCGCAAGGTGGTCGCGCTCTCCACCGACAAGGCGTCCAGCCCGATCAACCTCTACGGCGCCACCAAGCTCGTCGCCGACAAGCTCTTCGTCTCGGCCAACCACTACGCGGCCGCGCACCCCACCCGCTTCGCCGTCGTGCGTTACGGCAACGTGGTCGGCAGCCGCGGCTCGGTCGTGCCGTTCTTCCTCAGGCTGGCGGCCGAGGGCGGCAGCATCCCGATCACCGACAAGCGCATGACCCGCTTCTGGATCACCCTGGACCAGGCGGTGCGCTTCGTCGTCGACTCCTTCGACATGATGCAGGGCGGCGAGCTGTACGTGCCGCGCATCCCGAGCATGCGCATCGGCGACCTGGCCGAGGCGCTCGCCCCCGAGAGCCCGACCTACGAGATCGGCATCCGGCCCGGCGAGAAGCTGCACGAAGAGATGATCTCCCCCGACGACGGCCGCCGCACGCTGTGCCTGCCCGACCGCTACATCGTGCAGCCGACGATCGCCACCTGGGGCTACGTGCCCCCGCAGGCCGGCCAGGTCGTGCCGGAGGGGTTCTCCTACCAGTCCGACACCAACGACCAGTGGCTGTCCGTCGAGGACCTGCGCCAGATGACCGCGGTGACCGTCTGATGCTTCCCTACGGACGCCAGAGCATCATCGAGGACGACATCCTCGCCGTGGCGCAGGTGCTTCGCGGCGACTGGCTCACCACGGGCCCCGCCGTCCAGGCCTTCGAAGAGGAGCTCGCCCGCTGGACGGGCGGCGTGCCGTGCGTGAGCGTCACCTCCGGCACCGCGGCCCTGCACGTCGCCTACGCGGCGGCAGGGGTGGGGCAGGGCGACGAGGTCATCACCACTCCGATCACCTTCGCGGCCACCGCGAGCACCTGCGCGCTGCTCGGAGCCACGCCGGTCTTCGCCGACGTCGACCCCGAGACCGCCAACCTCGACCCCGACGCCGTCGCGGCCGCGATCACGCCGCGCACCGCGGCCATCACCGCGGTCGACTACGCCGGTCACCCCGCCGACTACGACGCGCTGCGCGACCTGGCCGACGGCGCGGGGGCGACGCTCATCGGCGACGCGGCGCACGCCATCGGCTCCAGTTACAAGGACAGGCCCGTCGGCTCGCTGGCGGATCTCACCACCTTCTCCTTCTTCCCGACCAAGACCGTGACGACGGCCGAGGGCGGCGCGGTCGCGGCCCTCGACGCCGGACTGCTGCAGCGCGCGGGCTCGTTCAAGAACCACGGCCTGGTCCGCGATCGGGAGCTCCAGCGCGATCCCGACCACGGCGGCTGGCACCAGGAGGTGCACGCGCTCGGGCTCAACTACCGGCTGCCCGACGTGCTGTGCGCCCTGGGCATCAGCCAGCTGCGGCGGCTCGGGGACTTCCGCGCGCGCCGCGCCGAACTGGTCGCCCGCTACAACGCCGCCCTGCGCGAGGTTCCCGGGCTCGGGCTGCCCGTGCAACGGCCCTACGTGGACGTCTCCTGGCACCTGTACGCCGTCCGGGTGCTCGGCGGGAGGCGGCGTGAGGTCTACGACCGCATGCGGGCCGCGGGCATCGGCGTCCAGGTCAACTACATCCCCGTCTACTGGCACCCGGCCTTCGAAGACCTCGGCTACCGCAGGGGCATGTGCCCGCGGGCCGAGGCCTTCTACTCGGAGCAGCTGTCGCTGCCGCTCTACGCGGACCTGACCGACGCCCAGCAGGACCGTGTGATCGAAGAGCTGTCCGCCATCCTCAGATGAGGTCCCAGGTGAGGGGCGTGCCACGGGAGACGTCCCGGCGGAACGTGCGGCCGACGACCGAGCCCATCGCGTGCGGCATCAGGCCGCCGGCCGGCCGGATCGACCGCACGTTGTCGGGTGTCACCGGCTGCCCCTCCCGCACGTCGGCGATGACGTAGAGCGAGCGGCGGAAGCGCAGGCCCTCGCGCTCGGAGTCGCGGGGGCCGATGACGGCGCGGCCGAGCGCCCGCCAGCCGCGCTCGGTCTCGGCGACCAGTGCCGCCAGCTCCGCGGGCTCCAGCGAGAACGCGGAGTCCACGCCGCCGCCCTCCCGCGACAACGTCACGTGCTTCTCCACCAGGCAGGCGCCCAGAGCCACCGCGGCGACGGGCGCACCGATGCCGGGTGTGTGGTCGGAGAGTCCGACCGGCAGGCCGAAGGCCTCCGACAGGACGGGAAGCGCGCGCAGGTTGCTCTCGGAGACGTCGGCCGGATAGGAGGCCGTGCACCCGAGCAGGATCGGCCGCGGGCACCCCGCCTCGCGCGCCGCCCGCACGGCCGCGTCGATCTCCGACAGCGTGGCCATGCCCGTCGACATGATGAGCGGCTTGCCCGTGGCGGCCACCTGCTGGATCAGGGGCAGGTCGACCAGCTCCGACGAGGCGATCTTGTAGGCGGGCACGCCGAGATCCTCGAGGAAGGCGACCGCCGAAGGATCGAACGGACTGGAGAAGGCCGCCAGCCCGAGCTCCCGGGCACGCTCGAAGATGGGCCCGTGCCACTCCCACGGCGTGTGGGCCTTCTCGTAGAGGTCGTAGAGCCGTTCCCCGCCCCACAACTCGTGACCGTCGCTGAGCCGGAACTGCGGTCCGTCGGCGTCGATCGTGATGGTGTCGGCGCGGTAGGTCTGCAGCTTGACGGCGTGCGCTCCGGCCTTCGCCACCGCCTCGACGATCTCGAGCGCGCGATCGAGCGATCCGTCGTGATTTCCCGACATCTCCGCGACGATGTACGGCGCGCTGTCAGGGCCGATCGCCCGGCCCTCGATCTCCACGACGCCCTGCGATTCAGAATTCACGGCCCGTATACTACTCAGCGTTATCGTGCGGAGGCTAGACGTAATCACATCCCTGGAGGCCCACCCCGATGCGCACCTCGAACGACGAGCGGACCGCTCTGAGGGAGTTCCTCGAACCCCGCCTCCCCTCGACGGGCTGGTCCGACGACGAAGACCTGTTCGACGCCGGCCTGGTCGACTCGTTCATGGCCATGGAGATCGTGACGTTCATCGAGGGACATCTCGGCACCGCCGTCCCCGACGAGGAGATCGACATCGCCAACTTCCGCACGATCGACGCCATCGCCGCCCTGATGGAGCGCCTCGGGTGAGCGAGCGCAAGATCAAGTGCGTGGTCTGGGACCTCGACAACACCCTGTGGGACGGCGTGCTGCTGGAGGACGGCGAGGTCACGCTGAACGAGGCGTGCGCGCAGGCCGTTCGCGTGCTCGACGAACGCGGCATCCTGCATTCGATCGCCAGCCGCAACGACCCCGAGGCCGCCATGGCGCAGCTGAAGCGCTTCGGCATGGACGAATACTTCCTCCACCCGCAGATCGGCTGGGAGGCCAAGTCCGAGTCGATCGCGGCGATCCGCGAGGCTCTCAACATCGGCATCGACACCTTCGCCTTCGTCGACGATCAGCCGTTCGAGCGTGAAGAGGTCGCCTTCCGTCACCCCGAGGTGCTCTGCATCGACGCCGTCGAGGCGGCGGAGCTGCCCGGGCGTCCCGAGTTCACTCCGGCGGCCGTGACGCCCGACGCGCGGGCCCGACGCGAGATGTATCGCAGCGGCATCCAGCGCGACCAGGCCGAGCGCGAGTTCGGCGGGACGCCGAAGGAGTTCCTCTCCAGCCTCGGCATGACGTTCACGATCTTCGAGGCGGAGGAGGACGACCTTCCCCGCGCCGAGGAGCTCACCGTCCGGACCAACCAGCTCAACTCCACCGGCATCACCTACTCGCTCGACGAGATCCGCGAATACGCCGGTGCGCCCGACCGTCTCCTGCTCATGGCCGAGCTCGACGACAAGTACGGCTCCTATGGCCGCATCGGCCTGGCGCTGGTCGACTGCGGCCAGGAGACGTGGACCCTGAAGCTCCTGCTCATGTCGTGCCGGGTCATCTCGCGCGGCGTCGGCACCGTCCTGCTGCACCACATCATGCGTCTCGCCCGCGACAACGGCGTGCGGCTGCAGGCCGAGTTCCGCGAGACGCCCCGGAACCGGGCGATGTTCGTCACCTACCGGCTCGCCGGATTCACCCGGGTGGCGGAGGGCGCCGACGGCGTCGCCGTCCTCGAGTCCGACCTGGGGCGCATCCCGCCCGCGCCCGACCATCTGCGGCTGCGCATCGGCCAGCGGGCGTGACCCCGGTGACCTCGTTCGTGCTGCGCGGCGAGGACATCGCGCGCTTCGCCACGGCCAGCGGCGACGTCAATCCGCTCCACGTCGACGACGCCTACGCCCGCCGTACCTCCTTCGGCCGGCCGATCGCGCACGGGATCCTCAGCACCGTCGCCGCGTTGTCGGCGGTCCCGGCCGGCGTGCTGGCCTCGGCCGGGCGGCTGGCCGTGCGCTTTCCCCGGCCGATCCTCGACGGCGTGACCTACCGGGTCGCGGCCGAGACCAAGGACGACGGCTCGGTCTTGGTCGTGGCCCGCGAGGGTGACATGCCCGTGCTGACGGTGGGGCTCATGCCCGGCCGTCCGCTGGCCCGCGCGGGCACGCCCGTCGACCGGGTGCTCCCTCCGGCGCCGGAGGTCGGCAGGCTGGACGACTGGGAGGCGGGAGTCCGGTTCGCCGGAGAGTACGCCGTCGCCTCGCTCGATGCCCTGCGCGAGCTCGCCGCGCGGCTCGGAGGCTCGGCGATCCCGCCCTCCGTGCTGGGGGCGCTGGCCTGGAGCAGCTGGTTCGTGGGCATGCGGTGCCCAGGACGCGACGCGCTGTTCTCCTCGCTCACCATCGAGCTCGCCGAACCTGCCCCGCCCGGCGGGTCGCCGGCTGACTACACGGCCACGATCCGCTCGGTCGACACGCGGACCGGCACGCTCGTGATCGACGCCGTCTGCGGCGGCCTCTCGATGGAGATCCGCGCCTGCCTTCGCTCGCCCGTCCCGCGCCCGACGTGGGAGTCGGCCACCAGCTCCCTTCCCCGCTCCGAGCGCCTGGCGGGCTCGTCCGTCCTCGTGGTCGGCGGCGGACGCGGCCTGGGCGGGGCCATCACCTCGGTGCTGGCCGCCCAGGGCGCCACCGTGTGGGCGACCCAGCGCACACCGGGAGCCGTGGAGGAACTCCAGCGCACGTTCGGCGACGACCGGGTGCGTCCGCTGCTCCTCGACGCCGCCGACCCCGAGGTCGTACGGCACGCCGCCGGCGCGCTCGACGCGGCCGGGGTGAAGCTCGACGGGCTGGTGCTCAACGCCGGCCCGGCCGTGCGCCCCCTGACGGTCCATCCCGACAACGTCGCCGCCATCGCGGAGTTCGTGAACTCCAGCCTGCTCACGGCGCTGACCCCGCTGGCCGCGGCTGCCGAGCGGATGGCTCCGGGAGGCTGGCTCACGGTCATCTCGTCCTCCGCCGTGGAGGACACCCCCGAGCAGTGGCCGCACTACTCCGTCGCGAAGGCGGCCGTCGAGATGCTCGGGACGTACTGCGCCCGGCGCCGCGGGCTGCGGGTGCTCGTCGCCCGGCCGCCCAAGATGTGGACCGACATGTCCAACGGCCCGCTCGGGAGGATCGGGGCCATCCCCACCGAGCAGGTCGCCTCCGCGATCGCGGAGTGGGTGATCGACGGCGACACCGGCGCGGGCGTCACCCTGCTCGGCTCGGCCGGCCTTCGTGGCTGGAGCGCTGCTCGATCACGATGATCTCCTGGCCGTGCCCGTCGATCTCGATCGTGCGCCGCTCCGTCTCGGTGAAACCGCACCGCCGGTGCATCCACCGCACGGGGCGGTTCCACTCCAGGACCTCACCGGTGAGCAGCTCCACCGACAGCTCGTCGAAGGCGTACTTCACCGCCGCCCGTTCCATGCCGACCCAGGCGGCCATCAACGCGCCGCTCTGGGCCAGCCCGGTGTGGTCGAGGTAGAAGCCCCAGTAGACGCTGCGCCGTACGGGGTCGTGGTCCTTGAACAGCACGGCCCCCACGGGGACGCCCGCGTGCTCGTAGACGAGCACACGGCGCCCGCTGTCGGCGCGCACCGCCTCCCACCAGCGCCGGTGTTCGGACTCGGAGATCTCATGAGTGGTGAAGGACGCCTTGCGCACCTCCGGATCGTTGCGCCACCGGCGCAGGGCGCCCAGGTCCTTCTCCGTGGCCTCGCGCAGCATCGGCTCCCCCTATCCCTGGCGGCGTACGACCCGCAGCGGCGCCGTCACCATCTTGCCCACGCGGAAGCTCGTCGAGTGGCGGAGCTGCCGCAGGCCGCGGTTGATCTTCCTGAGCCGGTCGAGCTGGGCCTGAAGCTTCTTGAGCTGTGCTTCCTTGACCGCGAGCTTGTCGTCGGACCAGGCGCACCGCTCCTGCAGCATCGTCAGCTGGTCGGTGAGCCGCGCGTTGACGGCCACCAGCTCGCGGCGCCCGCGGGACGGGCTGCCCCTGAGCACGTGCTCGAGAACCTTGGCGACAGGTCTTTCCTGCTGGAGCGAGACGACCTCCGCCTCCAGCGTGACGCCCTTCTCACGGACCGGACCACTGGCAGGGTAGCCGCACATGGCGTGCAGCGTGGCGCATACCCCGTCGATGTCCAGATTGTTCGGCCAGGGGTGACGCTGGCCGCTCGCCAGCAACCGCAGGGCGAACCGGCGCAACGCGCGCGCGATCACCTGCTCCACGGCGACCGTCCCCGCCCATTCCCAGCTGGGGTCGAGGAGCACGTGATCGGCATGCTCGATCACCACGTTGTCCATGGTGGCGAACACCAGGTGCCCGCCGACCTGGCCGTCCACGGCGTGCTTGCCGAGCCAGGCCGCGTAGTCACGCAGGAGCGCCCGGCATCCGCGCACGTCGGCTCGCTCGCACGCGGCGAACACGGCCTCCTCGACCGTGAGACCGACCGGCATCCGCGCGTGCAGCCGGTCGGGGTCACGGGTGACGTCTCCGGCGGAGCGCAGGCGGCGGGCCCGCTCCCCTCCGCAGGGCCGGCGCTCGACGCGTCCGTCCGGCTCCACGGTCAGCTCGCTGACGACCGCCCAGCCTCCGACGCCCTCCGCGATCAGCACGCCGGGCAGTTCCCGGTGATCGGCCGTCCCCCTGCTCGCCACGGCGACCCAGCCCGGGGCCAGGTGCGCCGCCAGACCCGCCCGCACGGCACCGCGCGCGATCCAGCGCGGGTCGCTCACGACCGGACGCCCCGCGAACTCCCCGCCGCAGGCCATGGCCACCAGGGTCGCGAAGGTCTCGCCGGGAAGCGGCGAATCCTTCTGGACCAGGAGCGACGGGCCGAACGCCGCGTAGCTCCGCTCCAGCGTCATCCCGGCCTCGGACAACACCGCGGCCAGCCCTTCCGGGTTGGCCGGGCGGCTGCTGTCCAGCCCCACGCCGTCGCCCCAGTCCTCGTCGTCCCGGTGGGCCGTGGGAGACATGGCGTCGCTCAGCCGGTGCAGTCCCAGGTCGTTCTCGACGACGACGACGAGCCGCCCGCCGGGCTTGAGCATCGCGGTCAGATGATGGAGGACCTCGGCCCAGGGCAGTTGCGGGCTGTCGGTGGAAAGGGCGCGCTCCAGCCCTGACGGCACGACCACGAGGTCGTACTCGGCCTCGGCGGCGATCTTCTCAATGCCGCCGCACGCGACGGTGACGGCGTCTCGGTCGGCGTGACGGCGGGCCGTCTCCTGGGCGTCGGGCAGCGAACGCATCACGCATGCGACGCGCGCCCGGCGCTCGACCAGCAGGTCGAGCAGGGAGGCCTCGTGCGCTCCGGCCAGGAGAACCCGGTCGCCGGCTGTGGTGAGGCGGGCCACGAGTTCGTCGATCGCCCCGGGGGTCGAACCGGGTGCGTCGCTCCATCGCAGCATCTCGCCGCCGATCAGGCGGACACCCATCGGCGTCGCGGTTTCGATCATGATGACATCGCTCCTGAATTTCCCCAGCAGAACAGTTCCCGGATCTCCTCCGGGGCGGCGATATGGTGGTAGCCGAGCTCTTCCTCGGCGATCTCCCGCGCGACCGCGCGATCGATCTGCGGCCCGACGAGCTGGGGCCGCATGCGGTGTCCGCGCTCCGAATCACCGTAGAGCGGCGAGGCGCCGTCGAGTGCCGCCTGGCTCCCGGCGCCGGTCAGATGCATGGGATCCCCGTACACCGCCGCTTCGCAGCCGGCCGCGATGCCGTAGAACAACGCGCTGGACAGCCGGTTGGAGGCCACCCGGCGATGCCGGCGCAGCTCCGCCAGCTGGCGGTAGAGGAAGTGGTCGTCGACGCCCGAGGCGCCGCCGTAGGTCCCATGGCAGACGACCCGGAACCCGGCGTCCTCGTAGATGCCGCGCACTCGAGCGTCGGAGTACTCGATGTAGTGGAGACAGACCGTGACGTCGCCGGATTCCGTGTCCTTGATCTCCGAGATCAACCGGGTGTGATCCCCCGTCACCTCGTTGCGCGCCGACCCGTGGAAGGGATACCAGATGGTTCCCTTGCGTTCCGTCCCGGGCTCACGGCCGAGGTCGGGCTCCATGGTCAGCAAGTAGACCCAGGGCGCACCGAGCACGTAGTAGTTACGCCAGCCGATGGACCACGCCCGTCGCCTGACCACCTCCGACCACACGAACTTCGGATGTCCGTGGGCGACGTTGTGCGGGAAGCCGAAGCCGTGAACGAGGTTCCAGCCGTGCTGGATGGTGCCGCGGATACGCGGCGCCTCATCCATTCCGCAGTAGCGGGCGAATATCTTCGCGTGCCCGTAGAAGTGATTCGTCGAATGCATGGGCCACCCTCACTGGCGGGAGAAGAAGCGTTCGGCGACGAGATCGGCCACTCGTTCGGCTGCGCGGCCGTCGTCGTAGGGGCAGAACTTCGCGGCGAACGCGTCGTAGGCCGACGCGTACCGCTGCCTCACGTCATCGATCTCCTTGATCGCCTCGATGACGTCGTCGGAGGTTCGCAGCAGCGGGCCGGGGGCCTCCGCCTCGAAGTCGAAGCAGAAGCCGGGCCCCTGATCCCGGTAGCGCTCCAGGTCATAGGTGAAGAAGAGCATCGGGCGACGGGTGCCGGCGAAGTCGAACATGCTGGAGGAGTAGTCGGTGATCAGAACATCGCTGATCAGCAAGAGCTCCGCCATGTCGGGATAGCCGGACACGTCGCGCACGATGTCGTCCTCGAGCACGACCTTGCGATGGGTCGTCGAGTAGTGGGCGCGCAGCAGGATCACGTGGTCCTCGCCCAGCTCCTGCTGGGCGCGCTCGAGGTCCAGTGCGAGGTCGAAGCGGTGCCGCCCCCGGGAGATCTGGTCGTCGTCACGCCATGTGGGCGCGTACAGGACGACCTTCTTGCCCTGGGCGATCCCCAGCCGCTCTCGCAGGCGCTCGGCGGCCTGCCCGGCGCCCGGCGCGTGGAGGACGTCGTTGCGCGGGTAACCCGACTCCAGGACCTCCCCGTCATACCGGTAGGCCCGGCGCATGACCTCTGTCGTGAACGGGTTCGGAGAGACCAGCACGTCCCACTGGGACGCCTCGCGGATGATCTGCTCGCGCAGCCGGGCGTGCTGGGGGCCCTCCAGGTCCAGGCCGAGCCGCTTCAGCGGCGTGCCGTGCCAGCACTGCACGTAGACCTGACCCTGGCGCTTGCGGAACCAGTCCCACTGCATGCCGTTGCCGACCAGCACGCGGGCGCGGGCGAGCGCCTCGTAGTAGGCCTTCGAACCCAGCAGCAGGCCGGGAACGCCGTCGGGCAGCCGGATGTCGCCGTGGCGGGACAACCACGCGGTGTCGAAGGAGTCGTCGCGTCGGCGTAGCTCCTCGAAGACCGCCCGCGGACTGCAGGAGTACTGCCTGCCGCGATAGGCCTCGAAGAGGATGCGGTCCTGCACCGGCTCGGCCCTGCACTGCGCGTAGTACTCCTCGCGCAGCTTGCGCTGCCGGTAGGCCCCGCTCTCATCGACGGCGAGGCCCAGACCGATCCGGAGGCACAGCGCATCGGTCGTATGCGTGTCCATCTCCGCCTCCAGCAGCCCCACCCTTCGGGCCGCGGGCAGGGTGGCGACGGCTTCCCTGGCGATCAGCACATCGGCCGCCGCTTCGCCGGAACGGGCCAGCACATCCCAGATGCCGAGGTCCATGACCCGCGTCTCCTGGGCGTCGGCTCCTGGCGTCAGGTCCAGCTCGGCGGTGAACGCTCCGTCGTTCCACGCGGTCCGCAGCGGGATCTCCGCGCCCGTCCTGCGATGCCGGACTGCCAGCAGGGGCGGCTCGTCGCCGAGGAACTCCCCGGCCAGCCGCGGGCCCCTCTCTGTCCAGTCCACGCGGGCGACCACCGGCCTGCTTCGCCGGACGATCGCCCTCAGGTCGCCCTTGCGCCCGCGGGCGAGAACCAGTTCCCCGCCCGCCACGCGATGCCGGGAGTCCTTGAACTTCGGCAGCGGCCGCAGGCGCTGGGTCTTGCCACCGCTCTGCAGTGCCAGGCCCCAGTCGGCTCCCGCACCCGTCTCGTGAACCGCCATCGGGATGGGCAGGAAGGCCCTGAACTCCACGTCCCCGCCTTCCGAGGCCGTGGCGTCGGCGCGTGTCTTCACCTCCTGGCCGGTTTCCTTGCAGGTCGCCACCACGTCCAGGGGAAGCTTCAGATTCCGGCCTGCGCGGCCCTCCACCTCCAGCCGTCCGCCGGCGAGCCGATGGGCGGTGACCCTCGCCACCTGCCTCATCACCTGCACCACGAAATCGTGGGATCGGGACGTCGGATGCACGACGGTGCCGTCGGCCGTCTCGTGGTCAGGGAACCATCGCAGGCCTGGCAGGACCGGCTTTCCGAGCGTCGCCGATCGTCGCAGGCCGTGGGAGGTCACCTCCACCTGGAAGTCCCACTCGGAACTCCTGGCGTGAACCTCCCCGAGGTCGCCGAAGCCGATCTCGAAGACGAATCCCGAATCGTCGTGGCACGCGGCGAGAGACTGCGAGTTCGCCGTGACATCGGGGCGCCGCACACGCTCGATGGCGAGCCGGACCCTCTTTCCGCTCTTGGAGTTCCTTCGCCAGACAGAGATGTCGGTGTTCTCCGAAGGAATGCCGGGGATGTAGGCGAACCCTTCGATCCGCAGGCCGTGCGCGGTGCGGGTGATCCCGTGCACCCCGGACCTGACGGCGAGCTCGTCGGTCACGTCGTAGACGCCCTGCGGAGCGGCGCGGGCCGGATCCTCGAACGAGGGATAGGCCGCGTACCAGCGCGGGCGCAACAGGCCCCGACGGACCAGGGGCGCTCCATCGATGGCGTCCTTGCCGGCGTTCTGGATCTCGATGAGATCGCGAACCCTCCCGCTGGACAGCAGGTGCAACTGGAGCCGCTTGATCGCCGGCAGCCGTCCCACGACCCGTCGGTCACAGAGCTCGCGCAGTCGCCGCCTGTCCGGCTCCGTCAGCTCGGACAGGGATTTGGCCAGTGCCAGCAGTTCGTTCCCGAGAACCCGCTCCTGGTAGGAATCCAGCAGTTCAGGAGCCTGATCGCGGACGATCGCCAGCTCTGCGGCGACCCTACGCAACCAGCCGTCCAGCCCCGTCTCGGTGTGGGAGCCGTCGACGCGACGCCGGTGGTAGACGGCGCTGTCCACGACGTCGACCGACGAGGCGCGCAAGTGCGCCCGCACCATGAGGCCGGGGTCGCGATACGAAAGTCCCGCCGCCTGCCAGAACGACATCCGGAACATCGCCCGCCGCGGGTCGCGGTCGTGCAGCAGGGTCGTGTCCATCGTCACATGAGTCCGCCGGAGCGAGCCGACGTCCGCGTGAGCGACGGTGAGCATCCGGCCGCTGACCGCACGTCCCCAGGCCAGCTGCGACGTCCCGGAATCGAGCGCTGCGGCGAGCACCCGGTAGGCGTCCGCGGGAATCGAATCACAGCCGTCCACGGTGACGAGGTAGTCGCCCGTCGCCAGACCCACGCCGATGTCGCGGGCGGCGTCGAGATCGGATTCCGGAGAGGCGACGAGCGTGA
This sequence comes from Nonomuraea sp. NPDC050663, assembly GCF_044456985.1. Classification (NCBI taxonomy): domain Bacteria; kingdom Bacillati; phylum Actinomycetota; class Actinomycetes; order Streptosporangiales; family Streptosporangiaceae; genus Nonomuraea; species Nonomuraea sp. NPDC050663. The sequence continues at coordinate 320,906 of NZ_JBITGL010000001.1, read as the reverse complement.
GGCGGTCGTGCTTCTCCGCGTACTCCTTCGCGATCACCGCCCCGCCGTCGCTCGACCGCGCGTCCACCATGATCACTTCAAGGTCCACGCCGCGTTGCCCGAGAAGGGAGTCCAGACATCTCACGAGATGCGGCTCATCGTCACAGAAGGGGACGACAACGCTCACCCTGGGCGACAATCGGGCCTCCGTTGCATGTTCGTGTACCGGGGACACGCGCCATCTTGAGCTGGCGGGCCACGGAGGCATCGGGCGTTAGAGATGTCAGGGCGATGCGTTAACTCAGATTTGACCCGCCGACGCGAGTCGCGTCCGACGCCCGGAAGGCCAGGCCCGACGACCCGAACGCCCACTACACTCGGTGACTCTTCGTAGCCGATAGTAGTGAATCGGTGCCGCCCGCTAAGTCACCCGACCGTCGGCCCGGCGCGTTCTCGTCCTGTCCCGCATGGAGGACCCATGACCATCGCACCGTCTCCACCTGCCGCGACAGCCCAGGAACGCGGCCGGCAACGGCGATGGTTCGCCTCCTCCTGGATCCCGGCCGGTCTCGCGGCCGCCGCCGTGCTCGGGCTGCTCCTCGCGTACGGGGTGACGGTCCGCGACCTCGCCGCTTTCACGGCCTACGTGAGCCTGGGGATCGCCCTGCCCGGCACGCTGCTCTGGCGCGCCTTCCGCGGCCACGCCGGCAGCCTTCCCGGGGACATCGCGGCCGGGCTCGCTCTCGGCTACGCGGTGGAGACCCTGACCTACATCGCCGTGCGCGCGATCGATCTTCCGTTGCTGGTGCTGGTCTGGCCGGTGACCACGATCGTCCTGTTCGCGACAGTGCCGAGGCTGCGCAGGCACTGGCGCTCAGGAGGGGCGCAGACCCGGGTGCCGGCCGCGTGGGCCTGGGCGCTGTCGGGAGTCGTCACCTTCCTCGTGGGCTACACCGCCCTGCGGTTCTTCCGGCTCCACGGCCTCAGCTGGCCCGGCTACGCGACGCCGTACGTGGACATGCCCTACCACCTGTCGCTCCTGGGCGAGCTGCGCAATCACGTGCCCCCGACGGTGCCGGGGGTTTTGGGCGAGCGGTTGTCGTACCACTGGTTCGTCTACGCCGAGATGGCGGCCACCGGCTGGGTCACGGGCATCGAGACGCAGACGCTGGTCTACCGCCTGTCGATGGTCCCGATGGTGGCGGCGACCCTGGTGCTGGTCGCCATGATCGCCCGCAGCGTGACGGGCCGCTGGTGGGCGGGACCGGTGGCGATCGGGCTGGCCTACCTCGCCTACAGCCCGGCTCTGGCCCAGTCAGGCCGGCAGCTCTTCACCATCGGCGCCATGCTCAACCCCTGGCTCAGCCCCACCCAGACCTTCGGCGCGCTCCTGTTCGCCCCGGCGGCCGTGGTGCTGATCGACCTCCTCAGGAGGCGTTCCACCGGGCCCCGCGCCTGGTTGCTCCTCTCACTCCTCCTGCTCGCGCTGGCCGGGGCCAAGGCCACATTCCTGCCCCTGATCATCGCCGGGCTGGTGTTCGTCGCCGCGGTCCACCTGCTCACCACGCGCAGCCTCCATCGTCTCGCCCTCCTCGCGATGGTCCCGGTCGCGGCCAGCCTGGTCATCGCCCAGGCGGTCATCTTCGGCGGAGCCGGTCAGGGCATGGCGATCAGTCCGCTGTCGCTGAGCAGGCATGTATGGGGGCTGGCCACCGGCATTCACGGACCGCAGCAGGCCGAGGTCCCCATGGCTTCCCTGCTGGTCCTGGCGGCCGTGCATCTGGTCTGTTTCGGCTGCATCTGGGGCGGCCTGGCCGGCCTGATGAGGCGTGACTCCGGCAGGGACCCCGCTGCGCTCTTCTTCTGCGGGCTGGGCATGGCCGCCGTGTGCGTGGCGATGACCATGGGGCACCCGGGTCTGTCCCAGATGTACTTCGTCCAGTCCGCGCGGCCCTACCTCTCGATCGCGGCCGTGTACGGCATGCTCCAGTTCGCGAGGTGGTCCTGGGCATGGACCGGATGTGTCCTGGGCGCGGGAGCGGCGCTCGTCGCCGCCGATCTCCTGGGCCCGGTCCTGCCGGTGCGCTCCGGCGGTCTGTGGTCGATCGCCTTGCCGTACCTGGCGTTGATCGCCCTCGCCCTCGCCCTCGCCGTGTGCCTGCTCGCCCTGCGCAAGCCCGTCGGGCTGGCGCTGGTGACGCTCCTCATCGGCTTCGCCGTTCCGACCACGGTCAAAACGGTCGGATTCGGCACCGTCAAGACCTCTCCGACGATGGCGCGCGGCGCGCTCCAGGCCGGCCGCTGGCTGCGGCAGCACTCCCATCCCGACGACATCGTGGCGACGAACGCGCACTGCCGGACGGGCGGACCGGTGTGCGACAGCCGTTCGTTCTGGGTCTCGGCCTACACCGAACGCCGCGTCCTCGTCGAAGGCTGGGCCTATTCGAGCCAGACCCTCGCCCGCACCGAGTTGTTCACGGTCAGCCACACTCGCCTGCCGTTCTGGGACCAGCAGCGCCTGCGCGACAACGACGAGGCCTTCCGCGACCCCGCGCGACTGCCCGCCCTGCGGAGCAAGTACGGCGTGAAGTGGCTGTTCGTCGACACCCGGCGGCTCACGCCGCACCCGGCGATGGCCCTCTACGCCCAGCTTCGTTTCCGGAGTGGCCGTTGCCTGGTGTACGAGCTCGCCGCGGCCTGAACGGCCCCTTTTGACCCGCTTCCGAAGCCATCGGCAGCGGGCGCGACCTTCATGAACAGGTAAAGACCTCCGCCCGCAACGGCATAGCATCGCGCGATCAAGCTTCCCGTCACATGATCGGCCAGGACGATTCTTAGACGTCATAACCGCTGGCCGCACCACTTTGGGGGCGCTTTGATGGAAACACCCGTGGCGGCGACGCTCTCCGCAACCCTTCCGCCCGCGCTCGACCGGCCATGGAAGCTGGCCACGGTCGACGTCATCGTCCCGGTGCTCAACGAGGAACGGGCCCTGCGCGGTTGCGTGGAAACGCTCCATTCCTACCTGCGTGACTCCCTGCCCCTTGGCTGGCGGATCACCGTGGTCGACAACGGCAGCACCGACGCCACCTGGGAGATCGCCCAGGAGCTGACCCGGAGCCTGGACAACGTCTTCGCCCGCCGCCTGGAGGTGCGCGGCCGGGGCCTGGCCCTGCGCACGGCATGGCAGGAAAGCACAGCCGACATCGTCGCCTACATGGACGTGGACCTGTCCACCGGCCTGGACGCCCTCTTCCCGCTGGTCGCCGCGCTGGCCAGCGGCCACTCCGAGCTCGCCATCGGCACCCGGCTGGCGCACAACTCGCGCACGAGCCGCTGCCTCAAGCGCGAGTTCGTCTCGCGCTCCTACAACGCGCTGCTGCGGTTCGGATTCGGCGTCAAGTTCACCGACGCGCAGTGCGGCTTCAAGGCCGCCAGGGCCGACGTGATCAAGCCGCTCCTCGACAAGATCGAGGACAACGCCTGGTTCTTCGACACCGAGATGCTCCTGCTCGCCGAGCACAACGGGCTGCGCGTGCACGAGGTGCCGGTGGACTGGATCGAGGACATGGACTCCCGGGTGAAGGTCGTCAAGACCGCCGTGGACGATCTGAAGGGGCTGGCCCGGGTCACCCTGGCGATGTCGGCCGGCCGGTGCGAGGTCGACCTGCCCAAGGCCGCGCCCGCCCCGACGCACCCCGACGCCGTGCTCTCCCGGCCCCGCGCGGTCACGCTCGCCAAGTTCGCCAGCTTCGCGACGATCGGCGTCTTCTCCGCGCTGCTTTACGCGCTCGCCTACCTGCCGCTGCGCGAGGTCTTCTCGCCCGCCGTCGCCAACCTCGTCGCACTCGTGGCCACCGGCATCTGCAACACCGAGGCCAACCGCCGCTTCACCTTCAACCGGCTCGGCGGCAGCCGCGTCGGGATGCACCTGCGCGCCGCCGTGCTCTTCCTGGCCAACTACTCCCTGACCACGCTGGCCGTCCTCGGCCTGCACGCGGCCGTCCCCAACGTGAGCACCGTCGGCGAGGTGGCCACCGTCGTCGCCACCTACTGCATGCTCACCCTGGTGCGCTTCATCGCCCTCGATCGCTGGGTCTTCGCCCGGACAAGGAAGTGACATGGAAGCAACCGAGATCCGCCGGCTGGTCATGCTGGAGGACAGACACTGGTGGTACCGCGAGCGCCGCGCGATCCTGACCCGCGAGCTGCGCCGCTTCGGCCGTCCCGGCAAGGCGCTCGACATCGGCGCGGCCGGCGGCGGCAACACCAGGGTCCTGGTACGGCACGGCTGGGACGCCACCGCGACCGACTTCTCCGAGGTGGCCGTGGAGGTCGCCAGGGAACGCGGGCTCAAGGCCATCCAGGCGGACGCGCGGGATCTTCCGGTCGAGTCGCGGAGCCTCGGTCTCGTGACGGCCTTCGACGTGCTGGAGCACATCGAGGAGGACTACCTCGTCACCGAGCAGATCGCCCGCGTTCTCAAGCCGGGCGGCCACACGCTGATCGCCGTGCCCTGCGACATGGCGCTCTGGTCGGCCCACGACGACGCCGTCGGCCACGTCCGCCGCTACGACCGCGAGTCGCTGGTGCAGGTCGTGGAGAAGGCCGGGCTCGTGGTCGAGCGTCTGTGGAGCTGGAACGTCCTGCTCCGCCCGGTCGTGGCCAGGCGCCGGAAGAGCTCCACCGGCAGTGATCTCGAAGACACGCCGCCGCTCGTCAACCTGGCGCTTTCGGCCATCGTCCGTGCCGAGAGATACCTTCCCGTGAAGTCCTGGCGCGGAGTGACTCTCTTCCTGCACGCTCGCAAGCCCTAGGAGCTCGCTTTGTCTGCATCGCCCCCCGTAGTGACGGGTGTCGAGGTGATCGACAGGAAGCTCCTCATCCAGGACGCCTGGAACCTCTACATCGACGCCCCCAAAGCCCTGCGACTCAAACAACGCCTGCGCGTCCTGGTCTGCCCCTTCGAAGAAGTCGTCGGCTTCGTCCCCCAAGGCGCCACCGTCCTCGACATCGGCTGCGGCTCAGGCCTGTCCCTCGCCCTCATGGCCGCCCGCGGACGCCAGATCACCGGCCACGGCTTCGACCCCAGCGACGTCGCCATCAGCCTCGCCCAGAAGATGACCGCCCACATCACCCACACCGGCTCCACCCTCACCTACGAACGCCGCGACGCCCGCACCGAATGGCCCCAAGGCACCTACGACGTCGTCAGCATGCAAGACGTCATCCACCACGTCCCCGTCGCCCACCAACGCGACGTCTTCGCCAAAGCCTGCCGCTCCGTCCGACCCGGCGGCATCTTCATCTACAAAGACATGAGCATGCGCCCCCGCTGGCGCAACTTCTTCTGCCGCCTGCACGACCTCATCATCGCCCGCGAATGGATCTACCCCATCCCCGTCGCCACCATCGAGACCTGGGCCGCCGAACACGGCCTCACCACCGAGGTCGCCAAAACCGCCCACCGCGTCGTCTACGGCAACGACCTGCGAGTCTTCCGCAAGGCGGTCTGACATCCCGGAAGGCGGCGGGGACGACCCCGCCGCCCTTCGCGTGTACGACATGCCATCCGGTAACGAATGTTCCGGACTTCGCAAGCATTCGTGCAAGAAGGCAGGAAGGCGATCATTCCCCCGTTAGCGTCGATTCGACGCCTGCCGCCGTCCAGTGGGGGATCTTCGTGACTCGTGCGTGCGCTGTACTCCTGGCCGCGACCCTTCCCGCGATGCTTCTCGCCGCGCTCTGGCCGGAGCCCACGGCTTTCCTCGTCACGATCCTGATCAGCTACCTGTGCGAACTGGCCCTGCGCGGCCGCTCTCCCGCCCTGTTGACAGCGCTCTGCCTGCGGCCACGAGTCCGTCCCCGCCTGCGCGAGTTCGCGGCGCTCTGCCTGCTGATCCGCGTCGACGACGCGGTCGGCACGGGCGCCGTGGTGCTGGCCGTCGCGTTGTGGATGGCGAACTGGCTCTGGCCCGTGTGCTTCGACCGCGCGACCGCCCTGGCCAAGCGCCAGACGCGCCAGCCGCCCATCGTCACCCGCAACCTCGGCCCGCGACTGACGACCGGGGGCAAGCCCGCCCCCATCGCGGTCCCCAGGACGCCGATGGAGGCGCTCCTGGTGATCTCCGCCGCCCTGTGCGCCGTCACCGGCACGTTCTGGTTCGTGGCCGCCGCCGCGGCGGCCCAGTTCGTCCTCGCCGCGCTGGTCACCGTACGGCTGGCGCGGCGGCTCCGCGGGCTTCCGCCGATCGACGACCAGCAGGTGCTCGACGACGCCGGAGCGCGGCTGGCCGCCCACGATCCGCAGGTCATCCTCTACTTCTCGGGCCCGGACGCCACCGCCTACCAGGTCAACATGTGGTTGAGCACGCTGGAACAGGTGGACGCCCGGGTGGTCGTGCTGCTGCGCGAACGCCAGGTGCTCAGGGACCTGGCCCCCACCACGCTGCCGGTCGTCTGCATCCCCGACTCCGTCGTCATGATGAACTTCACCGCGCTCGACTCGGCCAAGGTCGCGCTCTTCCCGGCCAACGTCGGCAAGAACATCCACATGCTCAGGGTCGCCGGTGTCCGCAGCGTCTTCATCGGTCACGGCGACAGCGACAAGGAGGCCTCGTTCAACCCCTTCTCCAAGGTCTACGACGAGATCTGGGTCGCCGGGCCCGCGGGGCGCGACCGCTACCTCCGGGCCGGCATCGGCGTGCACCCGTCCCGGATCGTCGAGGTGGGCAGGCCGCAGCTGACGGCCATCACCACCGAGCGCACGGCCACCCCGACCCCCACGGTGCTGTACGCGCCGACCTGGGAGGGCTGGAGCGACGACCTGCACCACACCTCGGTCCTGTCCATGGGCCCGCGGCTCGTCCGGGAACTGATCGGGCGCTCCGTCCGCGTCATCTACAAGCCGCACCCGATGACCGGCACCCGCGACCCGAGAGCGGGGGTGGCGCACGAGGAGATCGTCAGAGTCATCGCGGGCGCCGGCGGTGACCACCAGGTCGTCACCGGCGCGACCCCGCACCTGTACGACTGCTTCAACCAGGCGGACCTGCTCATCGGCGACATCTCCAGCGTGGTGAGCGAGTTCATCGCCAGCGGCAAGCCGTACGCCGTCACCAACGTCGCGGGCCTGCCGGACGAGGACTTCAAGCAGCGCTATCCCACGACGGCCGCCGCCTACCTGCTGACCGCCGAGATGGCGCACCTGGAGACGATCCTCGCCGCGTGCGCGCAGCTCGACGATCCCCTGGCAGAGGAGCGTGACCGGCTCAGGGCCTACCTGCTCGGACCCGAGCACCCCGGGGCGCCGGCCCGCTTCAACGAGGCACTCAACCGCCTGCTCAGCGAGAACCGGGGTGACCTGCTCGAACTGAGCGAGATTCCGGCGAGGTAAACCTTCTCCCAACGCCGGGAGCCGCACCGGGATCTCCGACCTGGCAGCGCCTACTGTCCGTTGCGGACTTCGACCGCCCTTCGCCGGAGGAATCAGTGAGAATCTGCGTGGTCGGTCTGGGCAGGATCGGCCTGCCCCTGGCCGTCCAGTACGCGTCGAAGGGCCACCAGGTCATCGGCGCCGACATCGACCCCCGCGTGGTCGGCCTCGTCAACCAGGGCCTGGAGCCCGTCCCTGGCGAGCACGACCTGGACGTGATGCTCAAGCGGGCGGTCGGCGACGGTGTGCTCCGCGCGACCACCCGCACGCGCGAGGCCGTGGCCACGGCCGACGTGGTCGTGGTGGTGGTGCCCCTGGAGGTCGATGCCGCCGGGGTGCCCGACTTCTCGGCGATGGACGCCGCGACCGAGGAGATCGCCGCCGGGCTCCGGCTGGGCACGCTGGTCTGTTACGAGTCGGCCCTGCCGGTCGGCACCACGAGGCAGCGTTGCGCTCCCCTGCTGGAGCTGGGATCGGGGCTCACCCAGGGTTCCGGCTTCCACCTGGCCTTCAGCCCTGAGCGGGCGCTCACCGGACGGGTCTTCGCCGACCTGTGCCGCTTCCCCAAGCTCGTCGGCGGGGTCGACGGGGAGTCGGCGCGGAGGGCGTGCGCCTTCTACGAGGCGGTGCTCGACTTCGACGAGCGCGACGACCTGCCGCGGCCCAACGGGGTGTGGGACCTGGGCTCCTCCGAGGCGGCCGAGCTGGCCAGGCTGGCCGAGACGACCTACCGCGATGTGAACATCGCCCTGGCCAACCAGTTCGCGCTGCACGCGGGGGCGCTGGGCGTGGATGTGATGCGGGTGATCGAGGCGTGCAACAGCCAGCCGTACAGCCACATCCACCAGCCGGGGATCGCGGTCGGCGGGAGCCGCGTGCCGGTGTATCCGCGGATGTACCTGTGGAACGACCCGTCGGCGAGCGTCGTGCGTGCCGCCAGGGCGGCCAACGCCGCGATGCCCGGCCACACCGTGGACCTGCTGGCCGCGGCGTACGGCGAGCTGTCGGAGGTCGAGGTGCTGGTGCTGGGCGCGTCCTATCGGGGCGGCGTCAAGGAGAGCGCGTATTCGGGGGTCTTCGGCGTCGTGGGCGCGTTGCTCGAGCGCGGGGCGGTGCCGTACGTCTCCGACCCGCTGTACGGCGCGGCCGAGCTGAGGGCGCTGGGGCTGGTGCCGTACGGCGGGCAGCCGGTGGAGGCGGCGATCGTGCAGGCCGACCACGCCGACTACCACGTGCTGGCGGCGAGCGACCTGCCTTCGGTGCGGGTGCTGGTCGACGGGCGGCGGGTCACCGACCCCGCGTTGTGGAAAGGCGTCCAGCGCGTGGTCATCGGCGGCTGACCAGCGCATCCGCGCTCCACATTGGTCCTGACCCCGGTCAGGCGGTAGCGTCTCGTCACGCGCGCGCACCCGCCACCAAGGAGTACTGTCGTGTCCGCAGACCCCATCCCGTTGGGCACCGAGGTGTTCGACAGGAAGCTCCTCATCCAGGACGCCTGGAACCTCTACATCGACGCCCCCAAAGCCCTGCGACTCAAACAACGCCTGCGCGTCCTGGTCTGCCCCTTCGAAGAAGTCGTCGGCTTCGTCCCCCAAGGCGCCACCGTCCTCGACATCGGCTGCGGCTCAGGCCTGTCCCTCGCCCTCATGGCCGCCCGCGGACGCCAGATCACCGGCCACGGCTTCGACCCCAGCGACGTCGCCATCAGCCTCGCCCAGAAGATGACCGCCCACATCACCCACACCGGCTCCACCCTCACCTACGAACGCCGCGACGCCCGCACCGAATGGCCCCAAGGCACCTACGACGTCGTCAGCATGCAAGACGTCATCCACCACGTCCCCATCGCCCACCAACGCGACGTCTTCGCCAAAGCCTGCGACTCCGTCCGACCCGGCGGCATCTTCATCTACAAAGACATGAGCATGCGCCCCCGCTGGCGCAACTTCTTCTGCCGCCTGCACGACCTCATCATCGCCCGCGAATGGATCTACCCCATCCCCGTCGCCACCATCGAGACCTGGGCCGCCGAACACGGCCTCACCACCGAGGTCGCCAAAACCGCCCACCGCGTCGTCTACGGCAACGACCTGCGAGTCTTCCGCAAGAAGAGCTGATGGAGAGCACGGAGATCAGGCGTCTGGTCGAGCTCGAGGACACGCACTGGTGGTATCGGGAGCGGCGGGCGATCCTGCGCAAGGAGCTGCGGTCGCTGCGGCCTGGGCGGGCTCTCGACATCGGCGCCGCGGGGGGCGGCAACACGCGGGTGATGCTGGCGGCGGGCTGGGAGGCGACCGCCACCGACTTCTCCGAGGTGGCCGTCGAGGTGGCCAGGGAGCGCGGCATCGACGCGGTCTGGGCCGACGCCCGCGAGCTGCCCTTCGACGACGCGAGCAAGGACCTGGTGACCGCCTTCGACGTGCTGGAGCACATCGAGGAGGACGACCGGGCGGCGGCGGAGATCGTGCGTGTGATGCGGCCGGGCGGCACGGCGCTGATCGCGGTGCCGTGCGACATGAGGTTGTGGTCGCAGCACGACGTCGCGGTGGGTCATGTCCGGCGTTACACCAGGCAAGAGCTGGTCGATGTGATCGTGCGAGCCGGACTCGTTATCGAACGGGTATGGAGCTGGAACGTTCTGCTGCGGCCGGTGGTCGCCGTGCGGCGCCGACGCTCCACGGGCAGCGATCTCGAAGAGCTGTCGCCGCTGGTCAACACCGGTCTGAGCATGATCGTCGCAGTGGAGCGCCACCTGCCGGTGAAGTCGCTTCCCGGCGTCACCCTCTTCCTCAGGGCGCGCAAGCCCTAGCCGCACATCGGTAAAAGAGTTGGAAGAATGGTCGTGTGCTCGTAAACGGACTGATGGCGCTCGCTCTGGCCATGACCCCGGTTCAGGCCGCCCCGGCCAAGGTCGACTGCGCGAAGATGAAGTGCCTGGCGCTGACCTTCGACGACGGCCCCGGCCCCTACACCACGACGTTGCTCAAGACGCTGAAGAAGGCCAAGGCGAAGGCGACCTTCTACCTGGTCGGCAAGTCGGTGGAGAAACGGCCCGAGGTGGCCGCGCAGATCGTCAGGGCGGGGCACGAGGTGGGCAACCACACGTGGTCGCATCCGAGTCTGCCGACGATGCCCGACGAGCATGTCCTGGGTGAGCTCAGCTCCACTCAGGATGTCATCGAGCAGGCCACCGGGGTGCGGCCCAGGACCTTCCGCCCGCCGTACGGCCACAGCGACGAGCGGGTGCTGCTGCTGGCCCAGGAGCTGGGGCTGGCGCAGGTGAAGTGGACCGACACCACGCTCGACTGGAGCCTGCGCGACAAGGACCGGATCCGCAACAAGGTGCTCAAGCTGGCCAGGCCGGGTGGGGTGATCCTCATGCACGACCCGGTGCCGGCCACGGTCAAGGCGATGCCCGAGGTGCTCAAGGAGCTGAAGAAGCGTGGTTACCACCTGGTGACCGTTTCGACGCTGCTGGGCAAGAGGAAGCTCGCCCCGGGCGAGGCGTACCCTTCGTAATCCGGATAAGTCCTGATAAGTGAGTGACGCCGTGCGCCGGATCGTGAGAACGCCGCTTGCGACGTTCGGCGCGATCCAGGCGATCCTCCTCATCTGGTGGGCCGCCTTCTACCCCGGCCTGTTCAGCCGCGACTCGGTCCTGTACCTCAGCCACACCATGGCCGGCCCCTGGGTCAGCGACCACTCGGTGCTCTACGACGCGCTGATGTGGCTCAGCTTCACCCGCACCGGCGACCTCGGCGCGCTCACCCTCGTCCAGACCACGGCGATGGCGGGCGCGCTCACCTTCCTCGCGCGGTCGCTCACCCGCATCGGCGCTCCCCCGCGGACCACGACGGCCGTGGCGATCCTCCTGCCGCTCCTGCCACCGGTCGGCGCGTTCACCGTGGCGTTGTGGAAGGACGTGCCGTTCACCATCTGCGCCATCGCCGTCGCGGCCGTCGCCTGCCGCGGCATGAACGGGCGCACGCTGCTCGGGCTCGCCGCCCTCTTCGCCGGGCTGGGGCTCTTCCGCGCCAACGGCTTCCTCGTCGTGGCCGTCGCCGTCGTCGTGCTGCTCCTGGTGACCAGGACCATGAGGGTACGGCTCGCACTGGTCGGCGCCGTGGCCGCCGCCGTGCCGCTGCTGCTGAACAACCTGGTCTTCCCCTCGACCGGCATCCAGGCGCCCAGCGCGACCTACGTCTACCACACCGCCTACGGCGACCTGGCCCACGCCTACCGGCAGCACCCCGAACGTTTCAGCCATCAGGATGTGAGCGTGCTCGGCCGCGTCGCACCGCTGTCGCGCTGGTGGGAGGGCGGCGGCAGCTGCGCGTCGATCAACGATCTCATCTGGCGCCGCGACTTCAGCTGGGAGCAGGCCGAGGCCAACTCCGCCGCGCTGCTCGACATGTGGCGGCGGCTGCTGCTGGAGCGCACCGGCGAGGTGATCGACGCCCGGTTGTGCCGCGGCGCGATCGCCTGGCGCGTGACCGCCGACCTGACGCAGAAGGACGGCTGGACGTACATGTTCTCCAGGCGTGCCAACGCCGACGACTACACCGGGCCGTACCAGGTCACCGACTTCCCGGGGCGCGCCGAGGTCTTCACGCTGCGGCCGGCCGCGCAGTGGCTCAACCAGGGGCTCAACGTATGGCTGGAGACCACCTACCCGGTCGACTGGCTGATGTGGCGCGGGGCACTGTGGGCCTACTTCACCTACCTGGCGGCCGCTCTGGCGGCCTGGGCGGCCCGCCGCAAGGCGGTGGTCGCCGTGGCGGCCATCGTGGCGGGGCAGCAGCTGGCGGTGCTGGCCAACATCTCGGCGCAGGACTTCCGCTACATGGCCTCACCGATCGTGGTGGGCGTGCTGGTGCTGCCGCTGCTCGTGGTCAGCGTCATGCGGCTGGTACGGCAGGCGGCGGTCTCCGTCGCCGTGGCGGCACGGCAGGGGGCGGTACGGCGGGCGGTGGTGGCGCCTCCTGAGGAGCGGCCCTCCCCGGTCCCCATCCCGCGCCCGGCTCCCGAGGTGGAGATCACGCCCGTCCCAATGGAGGCGCCTCCCCCGCCCGCCCCGGCCCCGGTTCCAGCCCCGGTTCCGGACGACGGCCCGCACCGGTGGCGGCGGCTGCCCATCACCGGGGGCTTCGTGTGCGTGTGGCGTCTCCCTGCGCCCTCTCGCGCGCGGCGCACCACCCCGGCGCCCCGCCTGCGCGTCGTCAGGAAGCTCGCCGTGCGTCGTAGTCCTCGCGTGAGCGAGCCACGCAAGCACTATGCCTCTGTGACCAGTTAGTCAGCGTCAGCATCGCCTCGTAGAGCTCCAGCGCCATCGGCGTGGCTTCGTACTCCACCTTCGGCGGCACGGTCGGGTACACCGTGCGCTTGAGCAGCCCGTCACGCTCCAGGTGACGCAGGGTCAGCGTCAGCATGCGCCGGCTGATCCCCTCGATGAGCCGCTCCAGCTCGGTGAAGCGCATCGGCCCGCGGGCGGAGGCGACGATGAGCTGGATCGCCCACTTGCCGCCGATGGTGTCGAGGATCTCGCGCGGCGGGATCGGGCAGTATCCGGCGTCGATCAGCGCGTCGGCGTCGGCAAGGCTCCTGAGCTCGTCTGGTACAGCGGTGTGCCTCTGGGACATGAAAGTGCCTTCTTCCGGGAGAACTCGATGGTCACACATCATGGCCACTGTTACAAAAGGTGTCCTTAGGAGTCCTCGTGAGAAGCAAGTGGAGCGCGCTGGCCCTGCTGGCGGCGACCCAGTTCGTCCTGATCCTCGATCTGACCATCATCGGCATCGCGTCGCCGCCCATGGGCCGGGAGCTGGGCCTGACCGCCCAGGACCTGTCATGGATGACCACCGCCTACTCCCTCACGTTCGGCGGGCTGCTCCTGCTCGGCGGCCGGCTGGGCGACTATCTGGGCAGGCGCCGCGTCTTCATGGCGGGCATGCTGCTGTTCGCGGCCGCATCGCTGGCGGGCGGGCTGGCCGGTGACGGGGTGGTGCTGATCGCGGCTCGTGCCGTCCAGGGGCTGGCGGGAGCGCTCGTCGCGCCCGCGGCGATGGCCCTGGTGATGACGACGTTCAAGGACGACCCCGCCCTGAACAAGGCGCTGGGCGTCTGGGGCGCGGTCGGCGGCGTGGGCGGCGCGGCGGGCGTGGTGCTGGGCGGTCTGCTCACCGACGGGTGGGGCTGGCGCTCGGTCTTCTTCGTCAACGTGCCGGTCGGCGTGATCGTCCCGGTGCTGGCGATGGCGGTCCTGGCCGCCGATGTCCGTACGGCACGCGGCGGCGGGTTCGACGTGGCAGGGGCGGTCACCTCGACGCTCGGCCTCGGCCTGATGATCTACGCCTTCTCGGAGTCGTCGGTCCCGGCCGGGGCCGTGGCGGTGATCCTGCTGGCCGCCTTCGTCGCGATCGAGGCACGCTCGTCCAGCCCGCTCATGCCGCTCGGCATCTTCCGCCGGCCGCTCCTGCGCGCGGGAAACGCCGTGATGTTCCTGGTCGTCTTCGCCATGCAGGCGGTCTTCTTCGTCCTGACCCTCTACACCCAGCTGATCCTCGGCTACAGCGCCACCGAGTCCGGCCTGTCGATGGTCGCCATCGCGGTCGCCATCGCGCTGACCGCCTCGCTGCTGGGCGGCCGGGCCGTGGCCCGCTTCGGGCTGCGCGCCACCGCATCGACCGGCATGGCCTTCATCCTGGCCGGCGTCGTCTGGTACACCACGCTGGGTCTCGACAGCACCTTCCTGACGGGCCTGCTCGGCCCTGAGGTGGCCACCGGCTTCGGCTTCGGCCTGGTGGTCGTCGCGGCCACGGTCGCCGCCACCGCGGAGGCCGCGCCCTCGGAGTCTGGGCTCGCCTCGGGGCTGTTCAACGTGACGCAGCAGGTCGGCATCTCGATCGGCATCGCCGTACTGATCGCCATCGCCTCCGCCCGCACGGGTGGCTCGACGGCTCCCGCCGAGCTGATGGCCGGCTATCACGCGGCCTTCGTCGCGGCGGGGGTCGTGATCGCCCTCGGCCTGGTGGCGTCGCTGACACTGCTGCCGCGCAAGAGCACGCCGGAGGCGCAGGCCGAGGCCACGCTGCCGGTCGGGGCCTGAGCGCCCGGCAGCTCAGCTACGTCTGCTGCCCCTCATGGCGCCGATCAGGACGACCGCGGCGAAGGCCAGCAACGCCACGACGCTCACCGCCATCGCCCAGCGCACCGCCAGGTAGAGCCAGCCCAGCACGGCTCCCGCCACGGTGAGGGCAGCGGCGGCGAACAGCAGCAGCCAGGACACGATGTTCCTCATGGCCCCTCCTTCGCCGGAGGTGTACCCGATGCTCGGCCAGATATGAGGGAATTACTCCCACTCGATGGTGCCCGGGGGCTTGCTGGTGACGTCGACGACGACGCGGTTGATCTCGCGGACCTCGTTGGTGATCCGCGTGGAGATGCGCGACAGCACGTCGTACGGCACGCGCGCCCAGTCGGCGGTCATCGCGTCCTCGGAGGTGACCGGCCGCAGCACCACGGGGTGGCCGTAGGTGCGCCCGTCGCCCTGCACGCCGACCGAGCGCACGTCGGCCAGCAGCACGACGGGGCACTGCCAGATGTGGCGGTCGAGGCCGGCGCGCGACAGCTCCTCGCGGGCGATCGCGTCGGCCTCGCGCAGGATCTCGAGTCGGTCGCGGGTCACCGCGCCCACGATGCGGATGCCCAGGCCGGGGCCGGGGAAGGGCTGGCGCCACACCATGGCGGCGGGCAGGCCGAGCTCCTCGCCCGCGCGGCGCACCTCGTCCTTGAACAGGGTGCGCAGCGGCTCGACGAGGGAGAACTGCAGGTCGTCGGGCAGGCCGCCGACGTTGTGGTGGGACTTGATGTTGGCGGTGCCGGTGCCGCCGCCGGACTCCACCACGTCGGGGTAGAGCGTGCCCTGGACCAGGAACTCGACGGGGCCGTCGGCCATGATGGCGCGCTGCTCGTCCTCGAAGACGCGGATGAACTCGCGGCCGATGATCTTGCGCTTCTCCTCGGGGTCGGTCACCCCGTCGAGCGCCTTCAGGAAACGGTCGGAGGCGTCGACCACACGCAGCTTGACGCCGGTGACGGCGACGAAGTCGCGCTCGACCTGCTCGGCCTCGCCCTTGCGCAGGAGCCCGTGGTCGACGAAGACGCAGGTCAGCCGGTCGCCGATGGCGCGCTGCACGATCGCGGCGGCGACCGCCGAGTCGACGCCACCGGACAGGGCGCAGATGGCCCGGCCGCCCTGGACCTGGTTGCGGACCGCCTCGACGGCGTCTTCGACGATGTTGAGCATGGTCCAGCTGGGCCGGCACCCGGCGGCCTCGAGGAAGTGCTTGAGCACCGCCTGGCCGTGGTCGGAGTGGAGGACCTCGGGGTGGAACTGCACGCCGTACAGGCCCATCTCGGGGTGCTCGAAGGCGGCGACGGGGGTCTCGGGGGTGGAGGCGGTCACCGTGAAGCCGATGGGCGCGGCGGCGACGGCGTCGCCGTGCGACATCCACACCTTCTGCTTGGTGGGCAGCCCGGCGAACAGGACGCCCTCGCGGGTCACGTCGAGGTCGGTGCCGCCGAACTCGGCGGTGCCGGTGCGCTTGACCTCGCCGCCGAGCGCCTGGGCCATGATCTGGAAGCCGTAGCAGATGCCGAAGGTCGGCACCCCGGTGTCGAACAGGCCTTCAGGGGCGGCGGGCGCGCCCTCGGCGTAGACCGAGGAGGGGCCGCCGGACAGGATGATCGCCTTGGGCTTCCTGGCGAGCATCTCCTCGACCGGCATCGTCGAAGGGACGATCTCGGAGTAGACGTGGCACTCACGGACCCGCCTGGCGATCAGCTGCGCGTACTGCGCGCCGAAGTCGACTACGAGCACCGTGTCAAAATCAGACACCGAGAAGACCCCCAAGCAAGGTGAATGCGGTGCCCCAAGTGTATCGGCGCGCTATTCGTAGAGCGGCAACGGTGGCAACTTCCCCTCCAGCAGCGCCTCGGTCTGCCCGCGCAGCCCCTCGCCGTAGCCGGGATGGGTGAAGACGAGGAACCTCTCCTCACGCACCGCTTCGACCGCGATGTCGGCCACTCTGGCGGGGTCCATGCCCCGCTCCACGATGCCGTCGATGATCTTCAGCGAGTCGCCTTCGTCCTGGGTGCGGGTGGTGGACAGGTCCGACGGCCGCACCCGGTCCGACCTGTTGATCCCGGTCTGCACCCCGCCGGGGCACAACGCCGTCACCTTCAGCTTCGAGCCGACCATCGCCAGGTCCTGCGCCAGCGACTGCGAGGCGGCGAAGGCGGCGTACTTGGTCACCGAGTAGGCCCCGCTGTACGGCGCGGCGAACAGGCCCGAGATCGACACGGTGTTGATGATGTGCCCCTCGGTGTCCTGCTCGATCATGCGGGGCACGAAGGCGTGGATGCCGTGGAGCACGCCCCACAGGTTCACGCCCAGCAGCCAGGCGAAGTCGTCGGGGTCGCGCGTCCACATGTGGCCGCCCTGGAAGACCCCGGCGTTGTTGCACAGCAGGTGCACCGCGCCCAGCTCGCCGAACGTGCGGTCGGCCAGGTGGTGCACGGCCGCACGGTCGGAGACGTCGGTCACCTGGGTGAGCACCTTGGCGCCCTTGGCCAGGGCCTGCGTCTGCGCCAGCCCGCCGGGTTCGACGTCGGCCAGCATGAGGGTCATGCCCTCGGCGGCCAGGCGGAGCGCGAGAGCCCTGCCGATCCCGCTCGCCGCGCCCGTGACGACGGCGACCTTGCCGGAGAGCTCCCGCATCCCATGCCTCCCAAGCGCACGCTTGGGATCGACGTTAGAGGATCCCGTCCAGCAAGCCAAGCGGTGGTGATCCCAGATCCAGCATCGCCTTGTGGAACTGCTGCAACGATCCGGGGTACCGGTCGCGCAGATCCATGATGACCAGCTTGCCCCAGGTGTAGCGGCCGTAGGTCGGGTCGAAGCTCGCGCGCCTGGCCTCCGACAGCGCCGCCGGTCCGGCCAGGTGCGTGTCGCTCTCGAAGCGGCGCGCGCCGTCCTCGACCGTCATCTGGCCGGTGTGCACGCCGATCGCGCAGGCCAGCCGGGTCACCCGCAGCAGGGCCTCCAGCCAGACGCCGATCTCGAAGCGCGGGTCGTCGGCCTCGAAACCCTGCTCGACGCAGAGCTCCTCCGCGTAGTGCGCCCAGCCCTCGGCGAACGACATGGAGTGCAGCAGCCTGCGCACGTCGGAACGCGCGTGCCGCAGCGCCCTGCCGTGCGAGAAGTGGCCCGGCGCGACCTCGTGCACGTTGATCGCGGGCAGCGTGGTGTCGCTGAAGACCTCCAGCCACTCCTCCTGCTCGTGCTGCGGCCAGCTCGGGTCGGGCGGGGTGATGTGGTACCACGACGGGCCGTCTGGCTCGCCCGGCGCGTTCCAGCTCATCATCGCCATGCCCCACCGGCGCGACTCGGGCGCCAGCCCGACGAGGCACTCGCCGTCGTGGTAGGGCACCAGGTCCTTCTCGCGGGTGAAGGCGATGGCCTTCTCCGTGCCGATCCTGGCCGCCTCGATCACCCCGTCGGCGTCGGGGTGCCGCTTGACCAGCTCGCGGGCGACGTCGAGCGGGTTCTCGCCCTTCCTGCCGAGCTTCTCGCAGCCTTCCCTCAGCCTGGCCATCAGCCGGTCGCGCTCGGCGTCGGCCCGCTCGGCCAGCCTGCCGAGGTCGACCTCCAGGCCTTCACTGGCCCCCATCAGCCTGGCCAGGGCCGGGCCGCCGAGCGCCGCGTCGGGCGAGCCCTCGGCCGCCGCCTTCTCGATGTGGGCGACCAGGGTGCGGTGCGCCAGCAGGGCCTTGTCGTCGGTGACCCCGGTGCCGACCCCCTTCGCCGCTCCGAGCAGCGACTCGGCCACCGGGGCGCTGAGCTGGTCGAGCGACTCCACCGCCTGCCGTACGGCCTCCGGCCACAACGCCAGGTGCTCGGCCTTGGCCCGCTCGCGCTCCCCGGCGGGGGCGTAGTCGCGGTCGTAGCAGGCCAGGTCGAGGTTGCTGAGGTGCACCAGGGGGTTCTTGCGATGCAGCTCCAGCTCGCCGAGCTGGACCCGCAGCGCCTCCTCGAAGACCCTCAGATGCGCGGCGTCGTGCTCGTCGCCGGGCTCGTCGCCCTGCCCGAGCCGGGCCAGACCCGCTCTCACCCCGGACGGGGACAGGTCCTGGATCTTCCCGTCGTATTCGTGCCGGCCGCCGTACTCCCTGGCGTCGGCTGCGATCAGGTCCACCACGGCCCTCAGTCGGGCGTCGAGTTCGGTCATGGTTCCTTTGTACGGCACGCACGGGAAGATCCCCGGAGCTACCGGACGCCCTTGATCTTGACCACCGCGAACGACGCGATGAGCGAGACCGCGATGCCGACGTAGAAGAGCGTCGTGTAGCCGCCCAGGTTGAGCACCAGGAACGCGGCGATGGAGGGCGCGAGGATCTGGGGACCGGCGTTGGCGATGTTGATGACGCCCATGTCCTTGCCCGCCTCGGCGTGGTTGGGCAGCACCTTGGTGATCAGCGCCAGGTCGACGGCCATGAAGACGCCCAGGGCCATGCCGTGCAGGATGTTGTAGATGATCATGCCGTTGAAGGTCGGCAGGAACAGCGGGACCGCCAGGGTGACCGCCGCGGCCAGGCCGGAGATCAGGGCGAAGAGCTTGAAGCGGTTGATCCGGTCCGAGATCGGGCCGATCACCATGACGGCCACGATGGTGGCGACCTGCCCGATGAGGGCGAGGATGCCCATCTTCGAGATGACCTCTTCGCGCGGGATCTTGATGTAGTCCTCGAGCAGGAAGAGGTTGAAGGTGAAGATGACCATGTAGCCGAACATGATGCCGAAGCGGCCGATGAAGGCCCAGCGGAAGTCGGCGCTCCTCATCGGCCGGACGAATCCGGCCATGAACTCGCCGAGGTTGAACGGCTCGCGCGGCAGGCCGGCCGACGACTTGTCGGGGCTGACGAAGACGATGGCCAGCGCCGCCACGGCCAGGACCGCCATGATCAGGTAGTACGCGCCGCCGGCCGCGAGCTGCGGGAAGGCGATGAACAGGCTCGACATGACGACGGTGCCGATCGGCACGCCGAATCCGACCAGGGCGGAGAAGGTGCCGTAGCGGTTGGCGGGCACCCGGTCCGGCATGATCGCGGTGATCGCCGCCTGGTAGCCGTTCATGATCATCTGAACCACGGCCCAGCTGATGCCGAGCATCAGCACGGTGCTCGCGCTGGCCTGCACGGCCAGGGCGATGATGCCCACCGCCACGCAGGCGAGGATCCAGGGGCTGCGACGGCCGAAACGGGAGCGGGTGCGGTCGGAGATCTGGCCGAAGATCGGGTTGGCGATCGTGGCCATCAGCGGGCCGATGGTGTTGGCCAGGCCCAGTGCGGCGACGCTGTTCTCACCGGTGATCCGCTGGACGTGCACGGGCAGGACGAATCCTCCGATGCCCATCCACAGCATGAAGAGCGCGATGTTCGCCAGGGGCAGCGTCAGGTACAGCGGGCCGAGCCGGTAGCCGGTCTCGGCGGAGGGGGTTGCACCCTGCACTTGGGTCATAGGGGTGACCTTTCCTGATCAAACGTGTGGTGATACGTATCACCCGACGATTGCTCTGGACTGTAGGTCGCCGTGAAGGGGCTGACAAGACGCGCGGCCAAGTTGTTACCGCACAGCGGTTCGCCTGCCGTACACGGAAAACGCCTTCCCGGACCAGCCCGGGCACGCTCGCGCCGGGGCAGGTCAGACCTCGCGCGTTAGGGCGGGTCAGGCGCTCTCGCGCACCACCAGGCGCGGGGCGAACAGGTCGACGACGGCGCCGTCGGCGGCCTCGCGCTCGCCGCGCACGATCTCGTCGAGCATCGTCACCAGCTCGGAGGGGTTGGCGGTCGGGTCGAAGTGCACGCTGGTCAGGCGGGGCCGCATCAGCGAGGCGATCGGCAGGTCGTCGGCGCCCACGACGGCCACGTCGCCTGGCACCCGCAGCCCGGCGTCGTGCAGGGCGCTGATCAGCAGCATGGCGTACTCGTCGTTGTAGGCGAAGACGCCGTCGGGCAGGTCTCCCCCGGCCACCAGCTCGCGCGCCTCCTCCTCGGAGAAGGCCAGGTCGAGCCGGACGGCGTCGGGCGCGACCCGGCACACCCCGCGCCAGCGGTTGGCGCCCATCGCGTCGATGCCCGCCTCGCGCGGCACGATCGCGCCCAGCCGCCTGCAGCCGCGCTCGACGAGGTGGCGGGCGGCGAGCTCGCCGACCTGCCGGTGGTCGAGGACCATCGAGGGGACCAGGGGCGACGGCTCGGAGCCGATGCCGAAGACGGCGCGGGTGCCCGACGACTTCAGCAGCTCCACCGAGGCCTTGGTGAGCCGTTCGGAGTCGACGATGATCGAGACCGGGCGCAGCGCCGCCCAGTCGCGCGCGGCGGCGATGCCCTTCAGCTTGCGCTCGCCGTAGTAGACGAGGGTGTATCCGGCGTCGTTCAGCGCGTCGCCCAGCGCGTCGAGCCATTCCTGGGCCAGGCGCCCGGTTCTGGCCATCGGCAGCGGGAGGAGCACGAGGCCGCTGTGCCCGGTGCGCAGCGCGCGGGCGCTGGCGTGCGGAACGTAGCCGAGGCGTTCGGCCGCCTCGCGCACACGCTCGCGCGTCTTCTCGCTGACCCGGGCGTTGGGGTTGTCGTTGAGCACGTAGGAAACCGTCGCCTGCGAGACCCCAGCGGCCCTGGCAACGTCGACACTGGTCGGAGGCCGACGTTGAATGTCCTCAGTCACTCCTGTCATGCTATCAAGTGCTTATACGTATAAACGATGGAGGGCTTCCGTGAAGCTGAACACTCGCGAATGGGGCCACGGCGACCGGCTCGCCGTGGTCATCCACGGCATCATGGCCGACTCACGATGCTGGTGGCGGGTGGGGCCCGCGCTGGCCGGGCGCGGCTACCGCGTCATCGCCGTCGACCTGCCAGGCCACGGCCTGAGCCCGCGCGCCGACGACTACCCGCCCGAGCTGTTCGCCTCCTCCGTCGTCGAGTCGCTGCCCGCCCGTCCCGACCTGGCCATCGGCCACTCGCTCGGCGGCCTGACCCTCGGCCTGGCGGTCGAGCGCCTGCGGCCCGGCAGGGCGATCTACTCCGACCCCGCCTGGCGCCTGCCGATCATGGAGGGCGGCGTGCCGCTCACCGACATGATGGCCGCCGCCGCCGCGCTGACCGGCGAGCAGATCGCCGCCATGCACCCCGGCTTCTCCGCCGACGAGGTCGCCGTCGAGGTCGAGATGCTCAAGCACTGGGACCCGCGGACAGCTCTGTCGTTGAGCAAGGTCGCCGGATCCGACTTCACCCCCGCGCCCGTCGTGCCCTCGCTCGTCCAGCTCGCCGACCCCAGCTTCCTGGTCGCGCCCGCCTACGCCGCCGAGCTGGCCGAGAAGGGCTTCGAGGTCCGTACGGTCACCGGCGCGGAGCACACCATCCACCGCCACCTGTTCGACGACTTCATGACCGGCCTCGACGGCTGGATCCAGGCCTAGCAGGGCGGCTGGGCCACCTCCGCCAGCAGCCGGGTGAGCGTGGCGCCGAGCGGCGCGTCGAGCGAGAGCAGCGCGTCGCCGTCGCCACGGGTCGGGCCCTGGTTGATGATCGCGACCGGGATGTCGTGCTCGGCCGCCCGCCGGACGAACCGGTAGCCCGACATCACCGTCAGCGAGGAGCCCAGCACCAGCAGGGTGCCCGCGCACTCGGTCAGCTCGAAGCACTCCTGCACGCGCGGGCGCGGGACGTTCTCGCCGAAGAAGATCACATCCGGCTTGAGCAGGCCGCCGCAACTCTCGCAGTCGACCACCTGGAAGCTCGCGACCAGGGAATCCTCGACGGCCGCGTCACCGTCGGGATTGACCCCGGCGTCGCCGTCGGGAGCACCCAGCATCGCCGTCCACGCCGGGTTGGCCGCACGCAGCCGCTCGTCGAGGCGCTCGCGCCTCGAACGCTCGCCGCACGACAGGCACCGCACCCGGTGCAGGCTGCCGTGCAGCTCGACCACCTGCTTGGCGCCCGCCGCCTGGTGCAGGCCGTCGACGTTCTGCGTGATCACGGCCGAGACCAGGCCCATCGCCTGCAGCTCGGCCACCACCCGATGGCCGTCGTTGCTGGCCGCCCGCGCGATGTGCTGCCAGCCCAGGTGGCTGCGCGCCCAGTAACGTTGCCGGGCCGCGGCGCCGCCCACGAAGGTCTGGTAGGTCATCGGCTCGCCCTTGCGCGCGCGGCCCGTCTCACCCCGGTAGTCGGGGATGCCCGACTCGGTCGACAGGCCCGCACCGCTCAGCACCACGACACCGCCGTCGGCGACCAGATCCACCAGCATGGCGAAGGCATGACTCACTCCTCCATGCTGCCACCAGGCGAGCCATGCTCCGCCACCGCGTCGAGCAGCGCCTCCAAGGTCTTGTCGTCGGTCGCCGGCGCCATCACCGTGATCCTCAGGTGCCTGACGCCGCCGAGCTCGGCCGAGGTCAGGTGGAAGCGGCCCGAGTCCATGAGGCGCTCCCGCAACACGGCCTGGTCGCCGGTGCCGTACCTGAAGCAGACGATGTTGCTCTCCGGCTCGTACGGGAAGGCGAAGCCTGGCCGGTCGCGGCCCAGTTCCCAGAAGCGGTGCGCGGTGGCGTACTGCCCGGCCACGTAGTCGCCGAGGCCGCGCTCGCCGCGCCAGGCGAGGTTGAGGAAGATCTTCAGGCCGAGCTCGGCCTTGGTGCACTCGACGGTGCGGTTGATGAGGTCGAAGCCCTGGTCCCCGTAGAACAGGTAGCTGGCCTCCTGCTGGAAGGCGGCGTCCAGGTCGCTCTCGCGCCGCATGAGCACGGCGGCGGCCAGGGCGGAGGTGCGCAACATCTTGTGGGCGTCCCAGATCACCGAGTCGGCCAGCTCGATGCCGTCGAGGAGGCCGCTGTGCCCGGGGCTGAGCAGGGCCGAGGCGCCGTGGGCTGCGTCGACGTGGAACCAGACGTCGCGCTCGCGGCACCAGCGACCGATCGTGCGCAGGTCGTCGTGGAGGCCGGTGCCGGTGGCGCAGGCTCCGGCGACGAGCGCCATCACCCTCTTCCCCGCGATGTCGGGCAGCCTGCCGGTGTCGATCCGGCCGAGCTCATCGGTCGCGAGCGGCACGATCGCCCGCTGCCCGAGCCCGAGGATGGACACCGCCCGCGACACCGAATAGTGCGCCGACGGCGGCGCCAGCACCACCAGATCCCCCGGCACCCCCTCGTCCCAGGCCTCGGGTACGGCACGCGCCCTGGCCGCCAGCATCACCGTCAGGTTGGCCAGCGACCCGCCGTGCGTGAGCACGCCCCCGCCCTCGGGGAAGCCCACCTTGGCCAGCATCCAGCGCAGCACCTCGAACTCGGCGGTGGCCGCCGCCGCCCCCATCTCGTAGATGGCCATCGGATTGTTCGTCGCCCCGTGGACGAAGTCGGCCAGCGCCGCGGGGAAGTCGGGCGAGGCGGTCTGGTGCGCCAGGTAGGCCGGGTGGTGCAGCCGGGTGCCCTCGCGCAGGAAACACCGCAGGAACTCGCGGAAGGCCTCGGGCGTCATCCCGCCCTCCGCGATCCACTCGCGCAACCCGAGCATCCGGGCCAGCTCCCCCGGCGGGCGCCTGGCGAGCACCGGGACCGCTCCACGCTGGCTCTCGTCCACGTAGGCGGCCAGTTCCTCCACCGCGATGCCGGCCGCGTCGACGAACTCCTCGATGTTCCACATAGCAAGCAATATGCGCGAAGGCCCCGGATGATCGGTAGGGACACGCCCTCCGCGTTGCGCCGGCGTGAACGGTGCACGAAGATCACGCCCATGGCTCTCCGCGTCACCACCCTCGCAGAACGCCCTGAGCTCGCCGCGGACCTCTGGAAGATGGACAACATCTGGCCGGAGTTCATGATGCACGACCCGCTCGCCGACCTGTACTACCCGTTCTGCGAGCGCCAGTACGCCGACTACGTGCTCGTCGCCGACGACGACACCGAACCGGGCAGGCTCATCGCGCGCGGCTGCTCCATGCCGTTCACGATGAGCGGCGACGACCTGCCCGACGACGGGTGGGACGGCGTGATCAGGCGCGGATGGCTGGCACGCGAGCGAGGCGTCGCCCCCGACCGGATCTCCGCGCTGGAGATCACCGTCCGGCAGGACCTGCTCGGCCGGGGCCTGTCAGGCATGATGCTCGCCGCCATGCGCGCCAACGCCGCCAGGCTCGGCTTCGGCAAGCTCGTCGCGCCCGTCCGGCCCAACCGCAAGCACCTCGAACCGCTGACGCCCATGGCGGAGTACGCCTTCCGCACCCGCGACGACGGCCTGCCGTACGACCCCTGGCTGCGCGTGCACGTGCGCGCCGGCGGGCGGATCGTCAAGGTCGCACCACGCTCCATGACCGTGTCGGGCACCCTCGCCGAATGGCAGGGGTGGCGGGGTGCGGCGTT
Organism: Nonomuraea sp. NPDC050663; assembly: GCF_044456985.1. Classification (NCBI taxonomy): domain Bacteria; kingdom Bacillati; phylum Actinomycetota; class Actinomycetes; order Streptosporangiales; family Streptosporangiaceae; genus Nonomuraea; species Nonomuraea sp. NPDC050663. The sequence continues at coordinate 296,018 of NZ_JBITGL010000001.1, read as the reverse complement.
CGAGCGGAGCGGGGCGGTGGCGGTCGACGGCGCCCTAGTGCCGGTGCACGTCGACCTCGACCACGACCACGCGGTCTACGTGGAGCCCAACGTGTGGGTGGCGCACCCGCTCACAACGTGACGGACTCGCCGGGCTCCAGCAGGTGCAGCCCCTCGAACCCGGCGAACGCCTCACGCAGCGACTCCCTGCCCTGCGTGAAGTGCTCCCACTGCTCGAAGTGCAGCGGCACCACCGCGCCCGCGCCCAGCACCCTGGCCGCCTCGGCCGCCGCCGCGCTCGACAACGTCAGGTCGGCGTCGCCGAGCAGCTTGGTGCGGGCCGCGCCCGCGAACAACACGGCCACGTCCACCCGCCCGACCCGGCCGGCGATCAGCCTCACCACGTCGAGCGAGGCGTTGTCGCCGCTCACGTAGACGACCGGCAGGCCCTCGCCGGAGAGCACGAAACCGGTCACCTCGCCGACCAGGTGCTCGGTGCCGTCGGGGCCGTGCTGAGCGGGCACCCCGGTGATCGTCAGCATGCCGCCGTCGGGCCGCTCGACCTCGACGGCCGTCCAGTTCGGCACCGCTCGTACGGCGCCGCCGAGGCGCTCGGCCGCCGAGCCCGTGGACAGGACCAGGGGCGCCTGCTCCAGGAACGCCCTGCCCGAGGTGTCGAGATTGTCGGGGTGCTGGTCGTGGGAGAGCAGGACCACGTCGGCGCGCTCCGGCACGAAGGCCGGGCCGGCCGTCTTGGTCAGGCCGCTGCCCACGGGGTAGTGGCCGGGCGGGTCGAACGTGGGGTCGGTGACGAGGTGCACGCCGCCGAGGGTGATCGTCGCGGTGGGGCCGCCGATGTAGGTGAGGTCCATGCCATGGGTCAGCTCCGGGGGAGGGCGGAAGATTCCGGGTAGCGGTGGATGTGCCGGGGGTGAGCGTCACCGACGATCGTCACGATGGGCCCGTCGCCCTCGATGCGCCCGGCGTCGCCACCCCGCCTCGCGTCGCCACCCCGCCCCGCGTCGCCACCCCGCTCCGCCAGCTTGAGGGCCGCGCGCAGGGCCGTGCCCGAGGACGGGCCCGCCGGGATGCCGGTCGTCTCCCAGATCCACCTCGCCGTCGCCAGGCTCTCGTCGTCGGCGACCGGGATCACCAGGCGCACGGCGTCGAAGTCGAACCCCGGCTCGACCCGCGGCCTGCCGATGCCCTCGATGCGGGAGGGCATGCCCGTCGCGTAGTCGGGCGCGTCGAGGGTCCACCCGGGGAAGTACGCGGAGTTCTCCGGATCCGCCACCGCCACGCGCAACCCCGCCGCGGCCAGCGACGCCGAGGTGGCGCCGGTGTTGGCCCCCACCACCACCCAGGCGGGGTCGATCTGCCCGGCCAGCTCGTCGCCCAGGTCGTGGGGCGCGGCACGGCCGAACTGGTCGAGATAGTGCGCGGAACCACCCTCTGCCAGTCGCCGGGCCTCGTCGTAGATCGCCAAGGGCGGCGTCACGAACCGCACCCGCCCGCCCAGTTCCTCGACGGGCCGCGCCCGCTCGGGGCTGGGGGCACCGGGCATCACCGCCACATACGCGAGCCCGAGGCGCTGGGCGAACCACGCCTGGGCCACCGCCGCGTTGCCGCCGGCCGCCTCGATCACGGTGGTGCCCTCGGTGACGAGGCCGTCGACGACGGCGTTGCGGAACAGGATCCGGGCATGGCGGTGTCGCAGCGTGCCGGTCGGCTGCCGGGATTCGTCCTTGAGCAGCACTCGCCCACCCGGCAGCGCTATCAGCGGTGTCGGGTCGCCGGGCTCCAGGATGGCGAGCGCACGCTCACGCCAGGTCAGGTGCGCCCCCGGCTCACGTCGAGGAGGGTCGGCCATCTCGCGCCTTGTCTCACGTGATGCAGAGCTCGTTGCCCTCCGGGTCGGCGATCGTGACCCATTTGTGCACCGGCCCCTGCTGCCCTTCGTGGAGCACCGTGGCGCCGCGCCCGACGAGCCGCTCGACCTCCGTCTTGACGTTGTCGGCGCCGACCCTGACGTCGAGGTGCACGCGGTTCTTGACCGTCTTGCCCTCGGGCACGAGCTGGAAGAGCACCCGTGGCGCCCGCTCGATCCCCTCGGGGTGGCGGATGGCCGCGCCCTCCTTCCACACGAGCGCGCCCTTGTGGACGATGGTGTCGTCTTCCTTCGCGTGCCCCTGCTCGATCATGCTGCGGATGAACGCCGCGTCCTGCGCCTCCACCTCCCACCCCAGGGCGTCTGCCCACCAGTCGGCCAGAGCGTGGGGATCGTGCGAATCGACCGTCACCTGGAAGTCGTAAGCCATGCCGGGGACCTTACCCAGCCGGCCCGACAAAATTGTCCTCACGCAAATGGGCAGGTAAGAATGGGCCCCTATGACAGCGTTCCCCCCCCTTAGACCATCGGACCCGGAGCGGCTGGGAGATCACCGCATCCTCGGCCGCCTGGGCGAGGGCGGGCAGGGCGTCGTCTATCTCGCCGAGAACTCCGAGGGCCGGCGCGTGGCCATCAAGTGGCTGCGCGCGGAGCTGGCAGGCGACGAGGTGAGCGTCACCCGGTTCATGCGCGAGGTCCAGGTGGCCGAGCGGGTGGCGCCGTTCTGCACCGCCGCCGTCCTGTCCAAGGGCGTGGAGCAGGAACGCCCGTTCATCGTCAGCGAATACATCGAGGGCCCGTCGCTGCAGCGCATCGTCCTGGACGAGGGCCCGCGCAGCGGCAGCGCCCTGCACCGCCTGGCCGTCGGCACCGCCACCGCGCTGGCGGCGATCCACCAGGCGGGCATCGTGCACCGCGACTTCAAGCCGGCCAACGTGCTGCTGGCCGCCGACGGGCCCCGCGTCATCGACTTCGGCATCGCGCGGGCGCTGAACGCGAACGTGACGATCAGCAACATGCCGGTCGGCACCCCTTCCTACATGGCGCCGGAGCAGATCATGGGCGAGCAGGTGGGCGCCGCGGCGGACCTGTTCTCCTGGGCCAACACGATGGTGTTCGCCGCCACGACCCAGGCGCCGTTCGGCAACGACACCATGCACGCCGTGATCAACCGGGTGCTCAACCAGGAACCCGACCTCGGCAACCTCGACGGGCCGTTGCGGGACGTGGTCGCGCAGTGCCTGAGCAAGAACCCGGCGATGCGCCCGACCGCCGAGCAGGTGATCATGCGCCTGCTGCAGCACCCGTCGGCGGCGCCCGTGGTGCTGCAGGACGCCGCAGCGGCGGCCGCGGGTCCTCCCTCGCCGATGACGGGGCCCGCCCCGATGCCGGCCGCCCCGCCGTACCAAGCACAACCGGGCCCGCTTCCGGGACCGCAACCGGGACCGCACCAGCAGGCACCACAGCAGCAGCCGCCCTCGCGCCGCGGTTCCAGGAAGGGCCTGCTGATCGGCGCCGTCACCGCCTTCGTCGCCGTCCTGGTCGCTGGCCTGCTGATCCTGGCCCCCTGGAAGCCGGCGTCGCAGACGACGCCGCCCGTGACGCAACCCACCAGGACCGCGCAGCAGGAGCCGCAGGTCACCCCGGTCCGCCTGCCCGGCGGCGCGGCCACCCTCTACGAGTCGGCCAAGGACCCGGTCAGGCTCACCTCCTACGAGATCAAGAACGAGTCCGGCGAATGGGCCGACTACGCCCGCGCCTCTCTGACCGGCACGTTCGCGCCGCAGCCCAAGCACTGGGAGTCGCTCGTCTCCCCCGACGGCCGCTACCTGGCCGGCAGGGCGCGCAACTACACCGCCGACGGATTCGACCCGGTGAACATCATCGACCGCAAGAGCGGCGAGAACTTCACCGTCAAGACCGTCCGCGAACCCGCGGGAGCCCAGGTCAGGGGCTGGTCACGCGATGGCAGGAAGGTCCTGCTCAACGTGGAGCGCCAGATCGACGGCGCGTGGGCGCACCTCGGCTTCGCCGTACTGGACGTGAAGACCAGGAAGGTCAGGATCACCCAGGTCGCCAAGGGCCCCGGGCTGGCTCCGTTCGGCTGGGACGGCACCGACGACGGCGTCGTCACCTGGGACGAGCGCAACAGGGCGCTGGTCTTCTACGACCTCGACGGCAAGCGCACCCGCACGCTCAAGGACCTGGGCACCCTGCCCGCGGGCACCGACCGGCTCTTCTCCCCCAGCGGCTCCACGTTCGTCACCACCTGCCCCGGCGGCGAGGAGCACTGCGTCTGGGACACCGCCTCGGGCGAGAGGAAGCAGAGCTTCACCTCCGACTGCGACAAGGTCCTCGGGTGGTACGACGAGAACCACCTGTACTGCTGGGAGCTGAACAACGGCAAGCAGTACGAGGTGCAGGTCGTCGACTTCGAGGGCAAGGCCGTACGGCGGCTGCTGGAGAGTAGCAAGGCCCTGTCGATCAGCCCGGTCTTCACCGTGAACCCCCGGACCTCCTGATTCGTGTAGAGGACATGAAGTTGATCCGTACGGCAGCAGCAGCCGCAGTCCTGGCGGCCGCCTGCGCCGCGTGCACCTCCTCGGCGCCTCCGGCCTCCCAGAAGCAGCGTCCCGCCGCCGTGGCGAACATCCGGCTGGTCTCCTACAGCAGCTGTGACGACATGCTGGCCGGCCTGCGCGAGAACGCGGTCAAGAGCGTCGGGCCGTACGGCTTCGGTGGCGGCATGATGCCCTACGGCGACATGGCGACGGCGGAGAACGCCGATGCCAGGGCGGCCAAGGACACCGGCGGCGGCAACTCGCCCGAGCACTCCACGACCAACGTGCACGAGGCGGGCGCCGACGAGCCCGACCTGGTCAAGACGGATGGCAACCGCATCATCACCGTCCACCAGGGCACCCTGCGGATCATCGACACGGCGAGCAGGCAGGTGACGGCCTCGCTCAAGCTCACCGACGACCAGAACGGCGGCTACGCCCCCGCCGACCTGCTGCTCCAGGGCGACCGCGTGCTCGTGCTGATGCAGAACTTCGAGCCGATGACCAAGGACAGGATGATCGCCGACTACGTCGGCGCGATGTCCTCGAAGTACATCCTGGTCGACCTGGCCGGCGGCCAGCCCAAGGTCCTGTCCACCATCAAGCCGCAGGGCTCCCACGTGGACGCCCGCCTGGTCGGCTCGACCGTGCGCCTGGTCACCCGCAACCAGCCGAAGATCGTCTTCCCGCAGGCCCGCGGCGACGTGTCGGAGGAGGAGATGAAGAAGGTCAACCAGAACGTCGTACGGCAGGCGCCGATCGACGCCTGGTTGCCCAAGGTCGAGATCACCGACGCGTCGGGCGCCACGCGAACCGACAGCCTCAAGTGCGAGCGGGTCAGCCACCCCGCCGACTACACCGGCACCTCCATGCTGACCATGCACACCCTGGACCTGGCCCAGGGAGTCACCGCGAGCGGGACCGACCCGATCGGCGTGGCCGCCGACGGCGACACCGTCTACAGCAACGGCGCCGGCTTCTACGTGGCCAGCAATCCGCGCTGGTGGTTCCCCATCCCGTGGGGTCCCGCCGACGCGGGCCGGCCGCGCTCGTCGGCGACGCCCGCCGTGCCTCCGGAGGAGACCGAGGTCCACCGCTTCGACATCAGCCAGCCCGGCGCGCCGCGCTACGTCGCCTCGGGCAAGGTGCCGGGGCGGCTGCTGAACCAGTACTCCCTGTCGGAGCACGAGGGCAACCTGCGCGTGGCCACCACCCAGGCCACCGCCGAGACGAGCTCCAGCGGCGTCTACGTCCTCAAGGCCGACACCATGGCCAAGGTCGGCGAGGTCACGGGCCTGGGCAAGGGCGAGCGCATCTACTCCGTGCGCTTCATGGGCCCGACCGGCTACGTGGTCACCTTCAAGCAGGTCGACCCCCTCTACACCCTGGACCTGCGCGACGCCGCGGCGCCCAAGGTGACCGGCGAGCTGAAGATCACCGGCTACTCGGCCTACCTGCACCCGGCGGGTGACGGGCGGCTGATCGGCCTGGGCCAGGAGGCCAGCGAGAAGGGCCGCACGATGGGCACCCAGATCTCGCTCTTCGACGTCTCCGACCCGGCCAACCCCAACCGGCTGTCTCAGCTGTTCCAGAAGAACTCGGGCTCCGAGGCCGAGTGGGACCCGCACGCCTTCCTCTACTGGCCCAAGTCGGGCCTGACGGTGATCCCGCTCAGCTCGCACGACGTCGGCAACGGCACGTCGGAGAGCGGCGCGATGGTGCTCAACGTGAGCGACTCGGCGGTGACCAAGGTCGGCATGATCAAGCACCCGATGATCAAGCAGGACCAGTACTCCTACGAGCCCTCCATCCAGCGCACGATCGTCATCGGCGACTCGCTCTGGACCCTCTCCGAGAAGGGCTTCCAGGTCAACGACATCAACACGCTGGCCGAGCAGGCGTTCATCCCGCTGTCGTAGGCACCGCCAGTTTCCGCAGGTCGCCGCTGCTCACCGCGAACGCGCAGGTGAGCAGCAGCACCACGCCCAGCACGACCATCGCCCGCGAGCCGCCGAGCACCTGCGCGAGCACGCCGCCGACGAGCGGGCTGAACGGCACCAGCGCCATCGACGCCGCCTGCATGAGCGCGCCGACCCTGCCCATCATGTCGCCGGGGACGAGGGTGGCCAGGATGGTCTTGAGTGCGACGTTCAGGGCGGGTACGGCCAGCATGGCCACCACCATGGGCACGACTGGCCAGTAGGAGCCGAAGGGCAGGGCACTGGCCGGCATACAGAGCGCGAAGAGGGTCAGGACGTACACGAACAGCATGCCCGCGGGGGCCAGCCGGGTGACGCGGGGCGCGATCAGCGCGCCGAGCAGCCCGCCCACCCCCAGCGACCCGATCACCACGCCGCTGGCGACCGGATCCCCCGCCCTGATCATCAGCGGCAGCATCATGGCGTTGACGGTCAGGTTGGCCATCAGCCCCAGACCGAGAGCCGCCCTGATGCCCCGGTGCCCCCACAACCACCGCAGGGCCTCGCCCGCCTCCTGGCGCATGCTCGGCCGCTCCGCCGCCGGCCTGGGCGCCCGGTGCGGCAGCCTGACCAGGGCGAGGCACACCATCGCGGCGAGGAAGCTGATCGTGTCGACGAGGAAGGGCACCGCGCGCCCCACGGTGAACAGCACACCGCCCAGCGGAGGGCCGCCCAGGTTGGCCGCGTGGCTGCGGGCCTCGTCCTGGGCGTAGGCGCTGGGCAGCTGTACGGCCGGCACGACCTGCCTGATCGCCACCTGCTGCGCGGGCTCGAAGAACGCGTCCGCCAGGGAGCCGATGATCGCCGCGGCGAAGACGTGGACCAGCGTGACCGAGCCGAGCAGGATCGCGACGGTCACCGATCCCCAGCAGACCATCTGCACCGTCAGGGAGGCCAGCATGACCTTCTTGAGCGGGTGCCTGTCCACCCAGACGCCGGCGGGGACCGAGATCAGCGTGCCCGCCGCCAGGCCGGCGAAGGCGACCGCTCCGGCGAACGCCGACGATCCCGTGATGGTGATCAGGAGCAGAGGGAGTGCCAGCCCGGTGACCGCGGATCCGAGCGACGACACCGCGCCGCCGATCCACAACATCTGGAACGGAAAGTTCCGCCTTAAAGGGGGGTTGTCAGGCACTCGCCGATCATCGCCGCTGATCAAGGGCGGTTCAACCCTTCCCGCCCTTTTTGGACCTTTACGCGCTCTTGTCAGGGTGTTACTTCTGACGAATCAGAGAGGAGACCACCCATGTCCCCGCGATTACGCGTATTCGCCACCGCGATCGCAGCACTCACCCTCCCCCTCACCCTCGTCGGCACCGCGGAAGGCCAGACCACCGCGGCCGCGCAGCAGGCGCCTCCCGCCCCACAGGGCGACCACCACGCCGACAAACCGGACCTGGACAACCGCCAGGGCCAGGTGGCCCCGCCAGGCCAGGCCAGAAGGCCCGCCACCGCCACCATCCGCTGGAACAACCTCGGCACGCCCGCCGTCGTCACCTCCGACCAGCCACTCGCCGAAGGCCTGCCCGCCGACCCGAACCAGGCCGCCCGCGCCTACCTCAAGGCCAGCGAATCGCTCTTCGGGCTGCCCGCCGAGGCGGTCGACGCCCTGGAGACCGTGGCGGTCAACCCCATCGGCGACGGCCACGCCGTACTGCTGCGCCAGAAGTTCGGCGGCCTGCCCGCCGGCGTCGACGGCATGGTCAGCGTCGGCGTGAACGGCGGCAAGGCCCTCTTCGCCTCCTCCAGCCTGTCCCGCGCGACCGAGGCCCCGCCCGCCGCGGCCATCACCGAGCAGCAGGCCCTGGAGATCGCCGCCCGCGACGCCGGCATCGACCCGGCCGCCGCCACGACCAAGCTGGTCACCGCGGTCGCCGTCCCCGCCCCCGACGGCGTGCACAGCGCCTTCCAGGTCACCCTCATCGGCGGCGAGCAGGGCTTCACCACCCACGTCGACGCCGTCAGCGGCGCCATCCTGACCAGGGAAGGCCTCGCCGACCAGCACGCCGACCCGAACAACCCCTCGTGGGAGGCCTTCCCGGCCAACCCGCCCGCCAACTACTCCTCCACCGACACCCGCCAGAAGTGGTGCTTCACCGCCGGACCCGGCTGCGGCCTGGTCGTCGGCGGCGACCCCGCCACCGGTCTGGCCTGGGACGTCGACCACGCCACCGGCACGCCGACCCTGACCAGCCTCGGCAACGCCGCCAAGACCTTCGAGAACCGCGCCAACGGCGACCCGTTCTCCGTCGGCACGCGCATCAACGCCCCCTCGGCGACGCGCACCTACCACTACCCGTGGCAGAACACCTGGTACACGGCCAAGTGCAACCCAGCCGTCTTCGACACGGCCGGCGAGAACGACCTCGAAGCGGCCATCTCCAACCTGTTCGCCATGCACAACCGCATGCACGACTGGTCCTACCGGCTCGGCTTCACCGAGACCGCGTGGAACATGCAGGTCAGCAACGGCGACCGCGGCGGGCTCGGCAACGACCCCGAGCAGGGCAACGCCCAGGCCGGCGCCCGCGTGCTGAGCGTGCGTGACAACGCCAACCAGATCACCGGGCCCGACGGGGTCGCCCCGATCACCAACATGTACCTGTGGCAGCCCATCGCGGGCGCCTTCTACGCGCCGTGCGTCGACGGCGACTACGACATGTCGGTCATCGGGCACGAGTACACCCACGCCATCTCCAACCGCATGGTCGCCGGCCCCAACGCCGGCCTGTCCGGCGCCCAGGCCGGCGCCATGGGCGAGAGCATCAGCGACCTGTTCGCCATGGAGTACCTCTTCGAGAACGGCTTCCGCCCGCGCGGCAACACCCCCTACGTCACCGGCGGCTACGTCACCGGCGACGCGGAACGCGGCATCCGCAACTACGACATGTCCAAGTCGCCGCTCAACTACAGCGACATCGCCTACGACATCGTCGGCCAGCAGGTCCACGCCGACGGCGAGATCTGGTCGGCCACGCAGTTCGACGTACGGCAGGCCTTCATCGACAGGTACGGCGACGCCAACCCGTGGGTGCAGCGCGCCTGCGCCAACGGCCAGCGGCCCGTCACCCAGTGCCCCGGCAACCGGCGCTGGGTCCAGCTCCACTTCGACGCCTTCCTGCTGACCGCCGTCGGCACGCTCAGCATGGTCGACATGCGCGACGCCATGCTCGCCGCCGACCAGATCCGCTTCGGCGGCGCCAACCAGGACATCATGTGGAACGCCTTCGCCCAGCACGGCCTCGGCTCCGGCGCCTCCAGCAACGGCCAGTCCGACCCCAACCCCGTCCCCAGCTTCGTCTCCCCCTCCAGCTCCAACGCCACCCTCACCCTCAAGGGCACAGGCGAGGCCTCCGCCGCCCCCATCCGCCTGTACGTCGGTGACTACGAGGCCCGCGTCGTCCCCATCGCCGACACCGACCCCGCCACCGACCTGCCGGCCACCTTCCAGATGACACCCGGCCACTACACCTTCGTCGCCGTCGCCCCCGGCTTCGGCCACCGCCGCCTCGACCTCACCGTCCGGCGCGGCCAGACCCGCGACGTGCCCGTCGGCATGACGCGCAACCACGCCGCCTCCGCCCTCGGCGCCACCGCCACCGGCGACGGCGTCAACCACGCGGCCCTCATCGACGAGACCGAGGCCACCAACTGGGCCTCACTCACCGCCCCCGTCGCAGGCCGCTCCGTCACCGTCGACCTCGCCGGCGACGCCGCCGTCCACGTCAGGCGCGTCCAGGTGTCGGCCATGCTCAGAACCGCCAACCCCGCCGACCCGGCCGATCCGGCCGGCCAGAACCGGTTCTCCGCGCTCCGCTCCTTCGAGGTGCTCGCGTGCGACGCCTCCGCGGGCAAGGACTGCGGGAACATCGCCAACTACCGCCGCATCTACGTGAGCCGGTCGAACGCCTTCTCGGCGTCACTGCCCCGGCCCCGTGGAGCCGACCTCATCATCAAGTCGTTCGACGTGCCCAGGACCAAGGCGACGCACCTCGCCCTCCGCACCCTGACCAGCCAGTGCACGGGCAACCCGCTGTACCTGGGTGAGCAGGACCTGGACCCGAACTCGTCGACCGACTGCGCCACCGCCAGCCCCGCCGCCCCGCACATCAGGGCAGCGGAGTTCCAGGTGTTCTCGCACTAGCGGCCTCGTCCCGCCCGGAGGGCTCGGTCCCTCCGGGCGGGCGCTTCGCGCCGGGCGTGGTCGGGGCTGTCACACCGGGGCTCCGCCCCAGACCCCGCACGGGGGGCTCCGCCCCCCGGCACCCCCGGCCCGCCCGTTACCCGCTTCCTGGGTCACCCGCTTGGATCCCACCCGAGTCTGCGGTCCTCGCGCTCCGCGCTCGGGCGTCCCGCCTCCGGCCTGGGCTGCGCCCGGGCAACCCATGGCGAGGCACGTCCCTGGGTGGACCACCGTGGACATGGCGTCCTGGCCCTGAGGTCAACCCCCGAACGGAAGGGGCGGCCCGTCCACATCCAAGAACGGCACTTTCACGCGCACTCCCCCAGTGCCTTGTCGAGAATGTCGAGCCCCCGCTCCAGATCCGATTCCCCGATGGTCAGCGGCGGCGCCATGCGGAAAACCCCGCCCATCCCCGGCAGCTGCACGATGTTCATATGCAACCCCCGCCGCAGGCACGCCTCGGTGACCTCGTGCCCGAGCCGGTCGGCAGGTTCCTTCGTCTCCCGGTCGACGACCAGCTCGATCCCCTGGAGCAGCCCGCGCCCGCGCACGTCCCCGATGGCGGCGTGCCGTTCGCGCAGTTCGGCCAGGCGGGCCGACATGAGGTCCCCGAGCCGGCGTGACCGCTCGACGAGGCCGTCGCGTTCGACCACGTCCAGGACGGTGCCGGCGACCATGGCGGCCAGCGGGTCGGACACGTGGGTGGTGAAGAACAGGAAGCCGCGGTCGTGGCAGACCTGCTCGATCTCGGGGGTGGTGATGACGGCGGCCACGGGCAGGCCCGCGCCGAGCGTCTTCGACAGGGTCAGGATGTCGGGCACGACGCCGTGGTGTTCGAAGGCGTACAGGTCGCCGGTCCTGCCGAGTCCGGTCTGGGCCTCGTCGAGGATGAGGAGCATGCCGCGCTCCTCGCATTTGGTCTTGAGGGCGGCGAGGTAGCCGGGTGGGGGTTCGATGATGCCGCCCGACGACAGGATCGGCTCGACCAGGCAGGCCGCGAGGCTGCCCGCCGACTGCTGGTCGATGAGGGCGAAGCCGTAGTCGAGTTCGGCCCGCCAGTCGTGGGTGCCGTCGGGGTGGCGGAAGGGCGAGCGGTAGGAGTTGGGGGTCGGCAGGGTGAGGTTGCCGGGTACGGCCGGGCCGTACCCTCGGCGTCCTGCGGAGTACGTCGCGGCGGCCGCGGCGGAGGTCATGCCGTGCCACGACCTGTCGAACGACACGATCTCGTACCGGCCGGTGTAGAGCTTGGCGAGTTTGAGCGCCGCCTCGTTGGCTTCGGCGCCGGTGCTGAGGAGCATCACCTTCTGCAGCGGGCCGGGCAGGGATTCGGCCAGGCGCCTGGACACGTCCACGACGGGGCGCGACAGCATGCCGCTGAAGAGGTGGTCGAGTTCCTTGACGCCGCGGGCGACGGTCGCGACGACGTCGGGGTGGCCGTGGCCGAGCACGGCGCTCATCTGACCCGAGGTGAAGTCGAGGATCGCGGCGCCGTCCTCGTCGAACACGTACGATCCCTCGGCCCTGCTGATGATGCGCGGGGTGAACCGCGCGCCGTAGCGGAGCACGTGACGGTCCACGTCGTTCCAGAAGTCCATGTCCTGGAAAATAGCCCAATGTCATAGGACAATCCAGACCGGTAAAATGACTCGCCTCCGATGAGACAAAGTCAGGCGGCCAGACGGTGCAGCGCATCACCCTCAACCGAGCCTCGGGCGTGCCGGTTTTTCGCCAGGTCATCGACCAGGTCGTGTTCATGATCGAGGCCGGCGAGCTCGCCGACGGCGATCGCCTGCCCAGCAGCCGGCTGCTGGCGGCCAACCTCGGGATCAACCGCAACACCACGGCGCGCGCATACACGGAGCTGCAGAGGTCGGGCTACCTGCGCTCGCACGGCCGCGGAGGGATGACGGTGCGCCGTTCAGCGCAGGCGCGGGAGCACCGGGCCGCCTACGAGGCCGCCGCCACCGAGCTGATCGGCGCGGTCCAGCGCTGCCTCGACATAGGATTGTCGGCCGACGAGATCGCCATAATCGCCTACCAGCAGAGCGTGCACGCCAGGACGACCCACCTACAGGTGGTCTTCGTCGAGTGCAACGAGGAGCGCGCGACGTTCTTCGCCGACGAACTGTCGTCCGAGGTGAACGCGACGGTGCGACCTCTGGTCCTGAGCGATCTGGGGACCGGCGACGTCGCCGGCGCCGACCTGGTCGTCACCACCTTCTTCCACCACGCTGAGGTACGGCGGAGCGTACGGGCGATGCGGTTGCCCAGCCCGCCGGAGGTCCTGGCGATCGTGGCCGCCCCGCACATCAAGACCCTGGCGCGCCTGGCCCGCATCCCGAAGGGCCACCGGGTCGGGATCCTCTACTCCACCGACGACCAGGCCGAGGCGATCAGGCAGTCGCTGGCGGACACGGGGCTCGACAACGTGCGCGTCCTGCGCGGCGCCGACGATCCCGAGCTCGACGGCTGCGACCTGGTGATCGTCTCCAGCGAGAACCCCGACCTCGGGAAGCGGGTCCGCGACCGCGCCACGGTCATCGAGTTCGGCAACGTCCTCGACGCGGCTTCGCGGCGCATGGTTTCCGAAATCGTCGACGAGATCAGGGAGAACAAGGCGGAGTCCTGATCATGCCGCGCCGAACCCCTTTTCGACCAACGAAAAACGCGGATCACGCAGCTCCACAATGCACCACCCCACCATTTTCCCGTCTTTGGCTGCAAAATGATTCACATGCCACCATGATGGGCACCTCGCGATCAGAGGAGCCCCTCATGGACGTGGCAAAAATCGATCTTCTCCCGGAGCGAGGAGTCGTCAGGCGGGACCTGCTCAGCGAAGTCGATCTCGTCATCGAGGTATCCACAGAACTGACCGAGAACCGGACGCGAACCGCGGGTTCCATGAATCTCTGCCTCGTCATCGATCGCAGCAGCAGCATGAGCGGCACCAAACTCAGCACGGCGAAGCAGAGCTGCGTCGATATCTTCCGGCGCCTCGACACCAACGATCAGCTGACAGTGGTCACCTTCGACCACGAGGTCAGTGTGATCGTCAACCCGGAGACCAGGCGGGACCAGGTCGAGTCGAAACTCCGCGCCATCCAGCCGGGGGGATCGACCAACCTCTCGCTCGGCTGGTACCAGGGCCTGCTCGAACTCCAGACCCATATGAACGACTCGAACTACAGCCGGCTCTTCCTGCTCTCCGACGGCCAGGCGAATCAGGGAGAAACGAAGCGCTCGGTGTTCGCCAACACGGCCACGCGTGCCCGCGATGCCGGAATCACGGCTTCCACCATTGGGATCGGCGACGACTTCCAGGAGGATCTCCTGGAAGCGATCGCCGCTTTTTCCGGCGGACGGTTCTGGAGTATTTCGGATTCCGACATAGAAGACATCCTCGAGGAGGAGTTCAAAGGCGCGCTGAGTGTCGTCTATGACCGCCCGCGCATAGCACTCGATCTTCCCCTCGGCGTGCGAGTGAGCCGAGACCTGAACGAACTCAAGAGGACGGCCAGAGGGTACCGGCTGCGCCCTCTCCAGGGCGAAGACACCTTCAACTTCGCGGTCCGCCTGGAGGTTGACCCGGAGCAGTTGTCCGGAGACCGGTTCACCATCACGGCCACCCTGCTTGAAGGCGAACGCGAGGTGGTGACGACAGGGCGGGAGTTGCTGCTCGGTACGGACGGGGAGGTGGCGACGAGCCCTGTGCATCCGCTGGTCCAGAGCGTGGTGCAACAGTTCGAGACGTCGAGGACGGACGAGAGGGTCCTGGCGGAACTCGATGCGGGCAACATCGCGGAGCTGAAGCAGATGCTCACCGCGGAGATCGCCAAGCTTCGCTCCGCCGAAGCACGCGTGCGCGACATGAGCGGCGTGCGCGCGGACGTGGAGGTCCGGCACCTGCTCCATTCGACCTCAAGGAAGGAGCTCGCATGGACGATCATGGAGTTGATCGAACCGTACAAGTCCAGCCCAGGCGTGTCCCTGTTCGTTGCGAAACTGCGCAAGTCGATGCGTCACGAGGGGCATCGCATGGCCATGAGGCGTCACAAGGTGTCGCCCTGGGACACCGACACGCCGATCATCCTGGAGGCGATCGAACTTGCCGAGACCCTCATGAACGAGAATCCCGACGACGCCGCCAGGCTTCACGACTGCCGCGAGAAGCTCCGTGGGTACCTGGAAGACTCCTAGCCCCCGCGAATGGACCTTCGGCAAGGTCATCACCGGATACGGTGCCGGCATGGGAGAGTTCGGCATCTCCTACGCCGTCGACACCGCCTCGGGCCCTCTGCTCAACGGCCGGATCAGCGCCGGGCTCCGGCTGATCCGCTCAAAGGCCGTCGGCTGCGGTCTGGTGTGCCGCTCGGACGAAGCCTGGAACTTCGTCGCGTTCTACACAGCGCCCGCGGACGCCGACAGCGACCTCACCTACGCCCGCTTCGGCGTGTGCAGAGACGGCCTCTTCAGGAACATCGCGGTTTCGGATGAGCCGTTCCGGCTCGGCACCACCCACAACAGATACTCCCTGGAGTTCTTCTCCGGCCAGGTCCGCGGTGAGATCCGCGTTGACGACAAGGCGTACGAGCTGAGGACGACGTGCGTGGACATCCCGTTCCCCGGCCATGCGGGCCTGCTCCGCCTCTACGGATCGAGCCTCATGGCCGGCGAGGTGGTCATCCAGGAGACCTCGATCCCGTTCTCCCGCGAGCTACCGGCATCCGATGCAGCCGCCGAGGACCATGACGTGGATGTCTTCCTGTGCCACTCGAGCGCCGACAAGGAGCCGGCGCGGCAGATCGCCAAGTCCTTCGCGGCCAGAGGAATCAGGTACTGGCTGGACGAGGAGCAGATCACCTTCGGCGATCGGGTGGTCGAGAGGATCGAGGACGGCCTGCGACGATCCCGCTACGTCGTGCCCTGCATCAGCTCGAATCTGGCGTCCTCGGGCTGGGCCAGGGCGGAGTACGGCGCGATTCTCAACGCCGAGCTCGGCGGCGACTCCGAGCGCGTCGTCATCCCTCTGGTGCTCGACGATTCCGACGCGGAGTACGTCCCGCCGCTGCTCCGCGACAAGAAGCGGGCCTTCTACGCCAACCAGACCGAGTTCGAGCACTTCCTCCGCTTTCTAGCCCGCTAGCGCACCGGCGACACCAGAAGATCCCGGGTCATGAAGACGCTGTTCGGATCCAGCTCATAGCCCGCGAACGGCTCGCAGTAGACGAACCCGAACTTGGCGTACAACGCCCGCGCCGGAGCGAAGAACTCGGCCGACCCCGTCTCCAGGCTGACCCGGTCGAACCCGCTCCGCCGGGCCTCGCCGAGGATGTGCTCCAGCAATGCCGAGGCCACCCCGCTGCGCTTCCTGGCCGCCCTGGTGCGCATCGACTTCAGCTCCGCGTGCCGTACACCGATCCGCTTGAGGGCACCGCACCCCACCAGGTCGCCGCCGTCGTGGACGGTCCAGAACACGACCTCGGGCGAGCGCAGCCCGTCGAGGTCGAGGGCGTGCTTGCTCTCGGGCGGCGAGGTTGCCCGCATGTCCTGGAGGTGTTCGTCCAGGAAGGCGGCGACCTCGGGGCCGCTGAGGTCGTCGACGGCGATGGTCAGAGTGCTCATGAACGTCATTGTTCACAAGAGCGATTTCGCCGGTGTTACCCCACGGTGAAGAGGATCATGCTCGTTCGGGCGTGACGACGGGGACGATCTCCGGGGCTCCCAGCCTGATCGCGTCGGCCTCCTGGTCGCTGTCCTGCTCCTGCGACAACCGCTCGGCCTCCACCCGCTTGGTGAAGTACTCCACCTCCCGCTTGACCTGCTCGCTGTCCCACTCCAGCGCTCCCGCCATCAGCTCGGCCGCCTCCGCGGCGACGGCGACGCCCCGGTGGAAGGTCTCGATGGAGATGTGGGTGCGCCTGGTGAGCGCGTCGTTCAGGTGGCGGGCGCCCTCGTGGGAGGCGGCGTAGACGATCTCGGCGCGCAGGTAGTCGTCGGCGCCCGACAGGGGCCGTCCCAGCGACGGGTCCTCGGCGATGAGCTCCAGCACCTCCTCGATCAGCGAGCCGTACCTCTGCAGCAGGTGCTCGATGCGGGCGACGTGCAGCCCCGAGGTGTGCGCGAGCCGGTGGCGGGAGTTCCACAGGGCCTGGTAGCCCTCGGCGCCGACGAGCGGGATGCGGTCGGTGCACGAGGCGGGCACACGCTGGTCGAGCCCGTGGGCCACGGCGTCGACGGCGTCCTTGGCCATGACCCGGTAGGTCGTGTACTTACCTCCGGCGATCATGACCAGGCCGGGGACGGGGTGCGCGACGACGTGCTCGCGCGACAACTTCGACGTCTCCTCCGACTCCCCCGACAGCAGCGGCCGCAGCCCGGCGTAGACCCCCTCGACGTCGTCGCGGGTCAGGGGTACGGACAACACCGCGTTGACATGGTCAAGCAGGTAGTCGATGTCCACCCGCGAGGCGGCCGGGTGCGCCTTGTCGAGGGTCCACTCCGTGTCGGTCGTCCCGATGATCCAGTGGCGTCCCCACGGGATCACGAAGAGCACCGACTTCTCGGTGCGCAGGATGATGCCCGTCAGCGAGTGGATGCGGTCGCGCGGGACGAGCAGGTGGATGCCCTTGGACGCCTTGACGTGGATCTGGCCGCGCCCGCCGACGAGTTCCTGGATGTCGTCGGTCCACACGCCGGTGGCGTTGACGACCTGCCTGGCACGGATCTCCACCTCGGTGCCGCCGCCCTCCAGGTCGCGCACGCGCACGCCGGTGACGCGCTCGCCCTCGCGCAGGAAGCCGACGACCTGGGCGCGCTGGGCGACGTGGGCGCCGTAGGCGGCAGCCGTACGCAGCATGGTCATGACGTAACGGGCGTCGTCGACCTGGCAGTCCCAGTACTGGATGGCGCCGGTGAAGGAGGTGCGGCGCAGCGCGGGAGCCAGGCGGAGCGCGCGGCGGCGCGACAGGTGGCGGTGCGCGGGCACCCCCCGGGTCAGGCCCGAGGTGAAGCCGAGCGTGTCGTACAACGCCACCCCGGCGCCCACGTAGGGGCGTTCCCAGCCGTAGTGGGTCATGGGGAACAGGAAGGGCACCGGTTTGACCAGGTGCGGGGCGATGCGCTGCAGCAGCAGGGCCCGCTCTTGCAGGGCCTCGCGGACCAGCTCGAAGTTGAGCTGTTCGAGGTAGCGCAGGCCGCCGTGGATGAGCTTCGACGATCGCGACGAGGTGCCGGAGGCGAAGTCGCGCGCTTCCAGCAGGCCGACGTCGAGGCCGCGGGTCGAGGCGTCGAGGGCGATGCCCGCGCCGACCACGCCGCCGCCGACCACCACCACGTCGAGCTCTCGGGAGGCCATGGCGGCCAGGGCCGCGGTGCGCTCCGCGGGTCCCAGCCGGGAGCCGCCGGTGACAGTGCCCGTCATAATTCCCCCTTACCCAACAGCGACGGCCGCTTACCCGGCACGGATGACCTTGACCCCGGCCTCGGTGAAGCTCGCCGCCAGCTCGTCGGAGAGCAGTTCGTCAGTGATCAACGTATCGACATCCGAGAGGGCGCAGATACGGGCAAAGGCCCGCCTGCCCACCTTCGAGGAGTCGGCGACCACCACGACCTGGGCGGCGCGGCTGACGAGCTGGTGGTTGACGCTCGCCTCGCCCTCGTGGTGGGCCGAGGCGCC
Source organism: Nonomuraea sp. NPDC050663 (assembly GCF_044456985.1). Lineage (NCBI taxonomy): Bacteria > Bacillati > Actinomycetota > Actinomycetes > Streptosporangiales > Streptosporangiaceae > Nonomuraea > Nonomuraea sp. NPDC050663. The sequence continues at coordinate 277,750 of NZ_JBITGL010000001.1, read as the reverse complement.
CAGCTCCACGTCGATGGCGTCGACGCCGAGGAAGGCCACGTCGAGCGTGACCTGCTCCAGGATGCCTCCGGCCAGCGGGCCGATGAGCTCGTACGACTGCGGCCTGGCCACCCCGCCGGTCACCACGATCTTCACGTGCTGGCGTACGGCGAGCTCGGCCGCGATGTTCAGGGCGTTGGTGACGATGGTGAAGCCCGATTCGCGCTGGGCGAGCACCCTGGCCACCTCGGAGGTGGTCGTGCCGCCGTTCATCCCGATCACCGAGCCGGGCGTGACCAGTTCGGCCGCGGCGGCGGCGATCCTGTGCTTCTCGTCGGCGTGACGCGCGGTCTTGTAGCGCAGCGGCAGGTCGTAGCTGACGCTCTGGGAGACCGCGCCTCCGCGGGTGCGCATCAGCATCTGCTGCTGGGCGAGCTGGTCGAAGTCTCGCCTGATCGTCGCCGTGGAGACGTCGAGGGATTCGGCGGCCTGCTCGACCGTGAGCCGCCCCTCCTCGGCCAGCAGGGCGAGAATCGCGTTCCACCTGTCGTAGCGACTCATGCCGCCAAGACTAGCGAAAGCCAGCTCTGCCCAAAAGTGCTCATTTATGCTATAAAAAGAGCAGAAACCGGCAAAGGAGGCCATGGGTGACCACCCACACCGAAACCGAGATCGCGTCCCAGCCCGGCTGCTGGCAGCGGGCCGTCTCCGAGGTGCCCGCGGACGCGCTTCCGCAGCCCGGCGAGCGGGTCGCCGTGATCGGCTGCGGCACGTCGTGGTTCATCGCCATGGCCTACGCCACCCTCAGGGAGCAGGCCGGACTCGGCGAGACCGACGCGTTCGCCGCCTCCGAGGCCCCGCTCAACAGGAAGTACGACCGGATCCTGGCGCTCAGCCGGTCCGGCACCACGACCGAGGTCCTGGAACTGCTGCGCGGCACCTCCATCAAGAGCACCGCGATCACCGCCGACCCGAACACCCCGATCATGGAGCTCGCCGACCAGGTCGTCGTGCTCGACTACGCCGACGAGAAGTCGGTCGTGCAGACCCGCTTCGCCACGACCCAGCTGGCCATGCTCCGTGCCAGCCTCGGCTTCTCGCTGGACCAGGCCATCGCCGACGCCTCCGACGCGCTCGCCGTACCGATCTCCGACGACCTCGTGAACGCCGAGCAGTTCAGCTTCCTGGGCAGCGGCTGGTCGGTCGGCCTGGCGCAGGAGGCGGCGCTGAAGATGCGCGAGGCGTCGCGCTCGTGGACCGAGGCCTACCCGGCGATGGAGTACCGCCACGGCCCGATCAGCATCGCCGGGCCGAACCGCGTCACCTGGATGCTCGGCACCGCCCCCGAAGGACTGCGCGAGCAGGTCGAGGCGACCGGCGGCACGTTCGTGGAGTCGTCGCGCGACCCCATGGCCGAGCTGGTCCTGGCCCAGCGGGTCTCCGTCGCGCGGGCCTTCGCCCGTGGGCTGAACCCCGACGAGCCCCTCCACCTGACGCGATCTGTGATCCTTAGCCCATGAGTCTCACGCTTTCCGACGCCCGTATCGTCACCCCCGCCGGGGTGCACGAGGGGTGGCTGACCATCGAGGACGGCCGCATCACCCACATCGGCCAGGGCAGCGCCCCCGGCCAGGGTCACAGCCTCGGTGGCCGGCACGTCGTACCCGGCTTCGTCGACATCCACAACCACGGCGGAGCCGGCGGCTCCTTCCCCACGGGCGACCAGGCCAAGGCACGCGACGCCGTCGCGCTGCACCTGGCCCACGGGACCACCACGACCATGGCCTCCCTGGTCACCGGCACGGTCGAGGAACTGGCCGCGGCCACCTCCTCCCTGGCCGACCTGGCCGACGACGGCCTGATCGCGGGCATCCACTTCGAGGGCCCGTACATCAGCAAGGCCCGGTGCGGCGCGCACAACCCCACGCTGCTGCGCGACCCGTCGCCCGAGGAGTTCTCCCGCCTGGTCAAGGCGGGGCGCGGCCACGTGCGCATGCTGACCATCGCCGCCGAGCTGCCCGGCGCGCTCGACACGATCCGTACGGCCGTCGCGGAGAACGTGATCGTGGCGCTCGGCCACACCGACGCCTCCTACGAGCAGACCATCGACGGCATCGAGGCCGGCGCCACCGTCGCCACCCACCTGTACAACGCCATGCCGCAGCTCGGCCACCGCGCCCCTGGGCCCATCGCGGCGCTGCTCGAGGACCCGCGCGTCACCGTCGAGCTGGTCAACGACGGCGTGCACGTGCACCCGGCGATGCTCCGCCTGGCCTACAAGGCCGCGGGCGCCGGCCGCACCGCCCTGATCACCGACGCCATGGGCGCCACCGGCCTGGGCGACGGCACCTACATGCTCGGCTCCATGGCCGTGAACGTCGCCGAGGGCGTGGCCCGCCTGGTCGAGGGCGGCTCCATCGCCGGGAGCACGCTGACCATGGACGTCGCCTTCCGCCGCGCCGTCGAGGAGATGGGACTGTCGCTGCAGGAGGCCTCCGAGATCGCCTCGCTCACCCCCGCCCGCGTGCTGGGGCTGGCGCACGAGATCGGCTCCCTCGCGGTCGGCAAGCGCGCCGACCTCGTCGTGCTCGACGACGCCCTCGTCGTCACCCATGTGATGAAGCAAGGTTCCTGGATTTCATGATCCTCACAGTGACGCTCAACGCCGCCATGGATGTCACCTACTGGGTCGACTCCTTCACCTCCGGCGAGATGAACCGGGTACGCCGGGTCGTACGGCAGGCGGGCGGCAAGGGCGTCAACGTGGCCCGGGTGCTGCACGGCCTGGGCCACGAGGTGCTGGCCACGGGGCTGGCCGGGGGGACGACGGGGAACCTGATCCTCGCCGACCTGGCCGCGGCGGGCATCCCCGCCGACTTCACGGCCATCGCGGCCGAGTCGCGGTCCACGACCGTGGTGCACGACCTGGCGGCCCAGGAGGCGACGCTTCTCAACGAGCCGGGGCCCGCGGTGACGCCGCAGGAGTGCGCGGCCTTTCTGGAGCGGTTCGGTGAGCTGGTCGGGCGGGCGTCGGTGGTGGTGGTGTCGGGAAGCCTGCCGGCGGACGCGCCCAGCACGATGTACGCCGATATTTCGGGATTGGCGGCCAAGCGGGGCGTGCCCGTGATCGTCGACGCCGACGGCGCGACCCTGCTGCACTCGCTCGGCGGCGCTCCCACGATCGTCAAGCCCAACGCCTCCGAGCTCGCCGGAGCCCTGCCGGAGCTCCCCGACCCGCCCTCCCCCACGTCCTCGCGCGTCCCGGCCGATCTGCTCGGCCATCTCCACCGCGCCGAGCACCTCCGCGATCGAGGTGCCGGCTCCGTCGTCGTCTCCCTCGGCGCCGAGGGCCTGCTCGCGGTCACCGGCGAGGGCGTGCTGCGCGCCCGCCTGCCGTACCGGGTCGAAGGCAACGCCACCGGCGCGGGTGACGCCCTGGTCGCGGGGCTGGCCCTGGGGCTGGCCGAGGGTACGGCCTGGCCGGAACGGCTGCGCAGGGCCGCCGCCCTGGGCGCGGCGGCGGTGGCGGCTCCGGTCGCCGGAGGGTTTGACGAGGCGGTCTACGCCGAAATTTCACCGGAAATCGTGATTGAAGGAGCCTCCTGACATGCCCCTGGTCGGAACCGGCGAGATCCTCGCTTCCAGCACGAACGGCGTCGGCGCGTTCAACGTGATCCTGCTGGAGCACGCCACCGCGATCGTCGCCGGCGCCGAGGCCGCGGGCCTGCCGGTGATCCTGCAGATCAGCGAGAACTGCGTGCGCTACCACGGCGCCCTCGAACCCATCGCGCTCGCCTCCCTGGCCGTCGCCCGCGCGGCCAAGGTGCCGGTGTCGGTGCACCTCGACCACGCGACCGACCGCGCTCTCGTCGAGGAGGCCGTCGAGCTCGGCGTCGGCTCGGTGATGTTCGACGCCTCCAAGCTCTCCGACGCCGACAACGTCGGCCAGACCGCGTCGGTCGCCGCCTGGTGCCACGATCGCGGCGTCTGGGTCGAAGCCGAGCTGGGCGAGGTCGGCGGCAAGGACGGCGTGCACGCCCCCGGCGCGCGCACCAAGCCGCACGAGGCCGTCGCCTACGTCGCCGAGACCGGCGTCGACGCGCTGGCCGTCGCGGTGGGCACCTCGCACGCGATGACGACCAAGGACGCCGTGCTCGACCTCGACCTGATCGCCGAGCTGCGCGCCGCCGTCGCGGTGCCGCTGGTGCTGCACGGCTCGTCGGGGGTGCCCGACGACATGCTGGGCCAGGCCGTACGGCACGGCATGAAGAAGATCAACATCGCCACGCACCTGAACAAGGCCTTCACCGGCGCGGTCCGCGAGCACGTCGGCAGCTCGGTCGACCCGCGCAAGTACATCAAGCCGGGCCGCGAGGCCGTCGCCCGCGAGGTCGCCCACCTGCTCGGTGTCCTGGCCGGTTAGATCACCCGGTCCACCGCCTCCTCGACGAGGCGGTGGATCTCCTGCTCGTCATACAGATCAGGCAGCGTCAGCCGCTCCAGGATGAGCCAGTTGAGCGCCAGCATCAGCAGCTTCACCGACGTGTCGTCACCCGGCAGTCCGGACTCCCGGTGGTTGGCGACGTTGAAGTCGACGTCGGCCCTGATCCGCTGGGTGAGCACCGCGCGCAGCTCCGGCCGGCGGGTGGCCTCCAGCCGCAGCTCCAGCAGGGCCACGAAACCGGTGGGGAACGCGGAGACCCGCCCCACCACCTCGTGCATGAGCTCCTTCAGCCGCGCGGCGTCTCGCGCGCCCTCGTGCACCGACTCCAGCGTGTCGTCACCCGGGGTCAGCCGCTCGTAGATGCGCCCTCCCACCTGCGTGAACAGGTCGTCGCGGCTGGAGAAGTAGTTGGAGGCGGTGCCCGTCGGCACCTTGGCCTGCGTGTCCACCGCCCGGAAGGTCAGACCCCGCGCGCCCTCGCGCGCCAGCACCTCGATCGCGGCGTCGATGAGCGCCTGCCGCCGTTCCGGATTCGTCCGCATGTTGACACCACTCCGTCTGTAGTACTAAGTTGAGAGCACTGCAAACACAGTACTACATACGGAGCAAATACAGATGCGAAAGCTTGTCTACTACGTCGGCGTCTCGATCGACGGCTACATCGCCGGTCCCGACCACGACATCTCGTTCTACCCGGTCGAGCACATGCTGCCGTGGATCGCGGCGGAATACCCCGAGACCCTGCCCGTCATGGCCCGGCCGCACCTGGGCATCGCCGATGCGCCCAACAAGCACTTCGACACCCTCGTGATGGGCCGCGGCACCTACGAGCCCGCCATGCTCGCCGGCATCGCCAGCCCCTACCCGCACGTCAAGCAGTACATCGTGTCCAACTCCATCGCCGGGATCGACGACCCCGACGTCACCCTCGTCAAGGGCGACCCCCTGGAGCTGGTGCGCTCGCTCAAGCAGGAGGACGGCATGGACATCTGGCTCGCCGGCGGCGGCAACCTGGCCGGGCAGCTGCTGCCGGAGATCGACGAGCTCGTGGTCAAGAGCTACCCCGTGGTGGCCGCCAAGGGCACCCGCGCCTTCGACGGCGACTTCCAGCCCACCGCCTTCACCGTCACCGACACCCACGCCCTGCCCGACGGGTGCCGCATCACCTGGTTCAAGCGTTGAACCGAACGGATCAGTCCCGCGTCGTAGGGTCATGAGACTGCTCGCAGTCCTCGCTTTCGTCGCGGGGCTGATCCTCGTTCCGGCCGGCGCCGCGTGCGCCTGCTCCTGCGCACCCTTCGAAGCCCGCCGCGCGGTCGCCGAGGCCGAGGCGATCGTCGCCGGCACCGTCGTCGACGTCCGCAGCACCGGCGGCCAGTGGGACCCGGTCGTGGCGACCATCCGCCCCGACCAGATCTACAAGGGAGCGCCGCCCCGCGACACGTACGAGATCTCCACCTCGTCGAACAGCGCCGCCTGCGGCTTCGAGTTCGTCAAGGGCACCCGCTACCTGCTCTTCGCCCACGCCAACACCGGCGAGGACCACCCGTACTACGCCAAGGGCATCGACCTGGCGACCCTGCTCTGCTCGGGCAACCAGGTGCTCAAGGCGGGCACCGCCCCGATCACCAAGGCGGACCTCCCTGCCGACCTCAAGGACGCCGACACCCTCCTCACCGCCCTCGGCACCCCCACTGCCCCGCCGTCACCCAACGCCTCACCGTCGGTCAGCGCCTCACCGTCGGTTAACGCCTCGCCATCGGCCAACGCTTCGCCGCCGCCCAACGCTTCGCCGCCGCCCAACGCCTCGCCATCGGCCAGCGCCAGCCCGGTGCCCGTGGCGCCGGTCTCCAGCGAATCACCCCTGCCCGCCATGGGCATCGGCATCGGCATCGGCGCCGCGATCCTGCTCGCCCTGATCCTCGTCCTGCGGCTGCGCAGGTCCTAGCCGCCTGCGGAAGTCGACCTGGACGCTCCGCCGCGCCAGGAGGCCAGGCGGAGCGCCGTCGAGGACGCGACAACCCTCCATCGCCAGGCCCAGCGAGCCCGGATACACCTCCGCCGCCTGCAGCACCAGCGAGAACAACTCCATGCAGGCCAGCTCCTCCACCAGGTAAGCGGTGTAACCCGCACGGTCCCCCGCCCTCACACCCCTGGACGCCAGCCGGTTCACGATCGTGGTGACGTGCCGGTCGACCAGCTCGGCGAAGAGCAGCTGGTCGGCGAGGAACCGGTCGATGCGGCGACGGGCCTCCGCGTAGCCGGGGTGGGCCAGCCAGTCGTCCCATCGGTGGATCGTCGCCGCCCCGAGCACGACGCGATTGCGCTCCAGCCACGCGTCGCCACGTCGCCGGGTCTCGGCCACCTCTCCCCCGCCCAGCTCGCGGCCGTTGTGGCGGTAGAGAGTGTCGGCGACGGTCACATGCACGCCGGCGAACCGCGCCTCCACCCAGCCAAGCAGCGCACCCAGCTTGTCACCCTCGTGGTACGGCTGGCCGACCGAGATGATCAGGTGACAGGAGTCGCACTGCCGCCAGTCGGGCCCCTCCTGACGGGCGACCCGCACCCGGTGGCGGACCATGCCGCCCACCGCACCACACGCCAGGGCGCTACGAGATCACGAGACACCCATCCTTCGACCAAGCGCCCGGCGCATTTGGCACAACGCCCACGCCCACACGACGCACGAGCCCCGATGCCCTTGAATCCCGATGCTCGATCTCCGAGCGGCCCCGAACGCCGACGCCCGAACGCCGAAGTGGCGGGGTCGTTTCGCACGACGCCCGCCACCCCCTCGTGACTCCTCTACCGCTGCGGAGGCGCCACGACGACCTCGACCCGCTGGAACTCCTTGATGTCGGAGTACCCCGTCGAAGCCATCGTCCGACGCAGCGCGCCCATGAGGTTCATCGACCCGTCCGCCGCGCTCGACGGTCCGTGCAGGATCTGCGCCAGGGTCCCCACCGTGCCGAAGTGCACCCGCTTGCCGCGCGGCAGGTCGGCGTGGTGTGCCTCGGAGCCCCAGTGGAAGCCGTGGCCCGGAGCCTCGACGGCGCGGGCCAGGGGGGAGCCGACCATGACGGCGTCGGCGCCGCAGGCGATGGCCTTGGCGATGTCGCCCGAGGTGCCCATGCCGCCGTCGGCGATCACGTGGACGTAGCGGCCGCCTGACTCGTCCATGTAGTCGCGGCGGGCCGCGGCCACGTCGGAGATCGCGGTGGCCATCGGCACCGCGACGCCCAGCACGTTGCGGGTGGTGTGGGAGGCGCCGCCGCCGAAGCCGACGAGCACGCCCGCGGCGCCGGTGCGCATGAGGTGGAGCGCGGCGGTGTAGGTGGCGCAGCCGCCGACGATCACCGGGACGTCGAGCTCGTAGATGAACTGCTTGAGGTTGAGCGGCTCGGCGTTGGACGACACGTGCTCGGCCGAGACGGTGGTGCCGCGGATGACGAAGATGTCGACGCCCGCGTCGATGACGGCCTTGTAGTACTGCACGGTCTTCTGCGGCGACAGCCGTACGGCGGTCGTCACCCCGGACTCGCGGATCTCCTGGATGCGCCGCCCGATCAGCTCCTCCTGGATGGGGGCGCTGTAGATCTCCTGCAGCCGCCTGGTGGCCGCGGCGTCGTCGAGGGTCGAGCACTCCTCCAGCAGCGGCAGCGGGTCTTCGTAGCGGGTCCACAGGCCTTCGAGGTCGAGCGGGGCCAGCCCGCCGAGGCGGCCGATCTCGATGGCGGTGGCCGGCGAGACGACGCTGTCCATGGGCGCCACGACGACCGGCGACTCGAAGCGGTAGGCGTCGATCTGCCAGTTGATCGAGACCTCTTCGGGGTCGCGGGTGCGGCGAGAGGGCACCAGGCCGATCTCGTCGAGGGCGTAGGCACGGCGCCCGGACTTGCCGCGGCCGATCTCCACCTGCTGAGTCATCTGTCTTGCCTATCTTCCGTGGTGCCTGCTGGAGCGCTGGGGTGCCTCGACCGGTCAGCGGCCGTGGTAGTTGGGGGCCTCGACGGTCATCTGGATGTCGTGGGGGTGGCTCTCCTTGAGCCCGGCCGCCGTGATGGGCATGAGCTGGCCCTTCTCGTGCAGCTCGGCGATCGTGCGGGAGCCGGTGTACCACATGCCCTGGTGGAGGCCGCCGACCAGCTGGTGCACCACGGCGGAGACGGGGCCGCGGTAGGGCACCTGGCCCTCGATGCCCTCGGGGATGTACTTCTCCTCGCTGGAGACCTCGGCCTGGCCGTAGCGGTCCTTGCTGAAGGAGGCGCCGCCGCGCTCGCGGTTGCGCACCGCGCCGAGCGAGCCCATGCCCCGGTAGGACTTGAACTGCTTGCCGTTGATGAAGATGAGCAGGCCGGGCGACTCTTCGCAGCCGGCGAGCAGGGAGCCGAGCATCACGGTGTCGGCGCCCGCGGCGATGGCCTTGGCGATGTCGCCGGAGTATTGCAGGCCGCCGTCGCCGATCACCGGGACGCCGGCGGGCGCGCAGGCGAGGGAGGCCTGGTGGATGGCGGTGATCTGCGGAGCGCCGACTCCTGCGACCACGCGGGTGGTGCAGATCGAGCCGGGACCGACGCCGACCTTGACGGCGTCGGCGCCCGCGTCGACGATCATCTGGGCGCCCGCGCGGGTGGCGATGTTGCCGCCGATGACCTGGACCTTGCTGTTGGCCTTGAGCTTGCCGATCATGTCGGCCAGGCCCTTGGAGTGGCCCTGGGCGACGTCGACGACGATCACGTCGACCCCGGCGTCGATGAGCGCCTTGGCGCGCTCCTCCGCGTCGCCCGCCACGCCGATCGCCGCGCCGACCATGAGGCGGCCGTCGGCGTCCTTGGTGGACAGGGGGTACTTCTCGCTCTTGGTGAAGTCTTTCACCGTGATGAGGCCGCGCAGCCGGCCCTCGGAGTCGACCAGCGGAAGCTTCTCGATCTTGTTCTTGCGCAGCAGGTCGAACGCGCCGTCGCTGGAGACCCCGACGGGGGCGGTGACCAGCGGCATCGGCGTCATGACCTCGCGCACCGGCCGGTTCTGGTCGGTCTCGAAGCGCATGTCGCGGTTGGTGACGATGCCGACGAGCCTGCCGTCGGCGTCGGTGACCGGGACGCCGGAGATGCGGTAGGTCGCGCACAGCCGCTCGACGTCGGCCAGGGTGTCGTCGGGGGTGCAGGTGACCGGGTTGGTGACCATCCCGGCCTCGGAGCGCTTGACCAGGTCGGCGTGGGTGGCCTGCTCCTCGATCGACAGGTTGCGGTGGAGGATGCCGATGCCGCCCTGGCGGGCCATCGCCACCGCCATGCGCGCCTCGGTCACGGTGTCCATGGCCGCGGAGACCAGCGGGATGTTGAGGGTGATGCCGCGCGACAGGCGGCTCTGGGTGCTCGCCTCGCCCGGTTGCATGTCCGAATACGCGGGCACCAGAAGCACGTCATCGAACGTGAGACCGGTTTCGGTGAATTTGGACATGCGGGCTGACCCCTCCCCGACGCTGATGATGCTTCTCAGTTTAGGGGCGGCCCGCTCGTGCCCGAGGGGCGGCTGCGCACTTTGTGGATAACCGGAGGCAGGCGCGTGCCGTACACACCCATGGCGAGGGCGGCGACCCCCACGATGCGCCGCCGCCCTCCCGAAGGCCCGCAGGCCCATGAGTGCCAGGGGATCGGCCGGCCGGTGATCCGGCCGATCCCCCAGCCACCGGCACTCGCGCGGGGCGCGATCGGGCCACCGAACCCCCCTCCGCGTCCTGATGGCCACGCCACTCGCGTCCGAATGCCGACGCTGGGTTAAGCCTGCGTTACGCGGAGAGACACCGCAATGTCAAAAGGTGCAAGTGCACGAAGTTGCACCCCAGTCCTCTCAACACGCGGACAGCGCGCCATGACCGGGTTATCCTCGCGGCACGCCCGTTGGGCGGGCCCCTGGCCTGCCCCGACCCCCAACGGAGCTACGCATGCGCAACGAGTTCACCACCGCGACGGACGACCCGCTGGAAACACTGGGCCTCGACCACGCGCAGGCCGCCTTGTACACAGCGGTCCTGCGGTTGCACCGGGCGACGCTCAACGAGCTCGCGGAAGCCATGGACGGACCGGTCGACAAGGTCGGCCGCCAACTGCAAGAGCTCGTACGGCTCGGCGTGGTCGACGAGCGCTCGGGCGAATACCTGGCCCGCCATCCCGCCGCCGCGCTCGGCCGGCTCATCGCCGAGCGGCTCGACCGCCTGGCCGAGGAGAGCCGCCGCATCGACTCGGCGCTCGGCTCCATCCGCGGCCTGATCCGCGACTACGACGCCGGACGCGACTACCAGGACGGACCGTTCCCCGTCGAGCTCGTCAGCGGCGCCGACATCCTCTACGAGAGCGTCGTCGGCATGGCCGTCCAGGCGCCGCGGATGGACATCTGCACCGTGGTCCCCGACGAGCGCACCATGAACGACTTCGTCAGGAAGTTCGCCGATCCGTGGATCGACGCCCAGGAGCGCGACCTGCTGACGGTGCACGTGCTCATCCCCGTCGCCACCCTGGCCCTGCCCGGCGTGCGCGCGCAGCTCCAGCGCCTGGTCACCACCGGCGGCAGGGTGCGCACCATGGACCGGCTGCCGAGCTGGTTCATGACCGCGGGCACCAGCGTGGCGGGCCTGCCCGCGCAGTGGGGCGGCAACCTGCCCGACCACGCGTACAACTTCTACCTCGTGCGCGCGCACATCGTCGTGGGGGTGCTGCGCTCCCTCTTCGACGAGTTGTGGAACCGGGCGGTGCCGCTGCCGTGGGGCCGCAGGGGCGACGGCATGATGCAGGTCATCCGGCTGGCCGCCCAGGGCATGTGCGACGAGTCGATCGCCCGCCAGCTGGGCGTCTCGGTGCGCACGGTGCGCGCCAGGTTCGCCGACGCGATGACCGAGCTGAGCGCGCAGTCACGCTTCCACGCGGGCGTCGAGGCGGCCCGCCGGGGCTGGCTGGGCTGAAACAGGGCCGAGATCGGGTCTTTGTCGGCCACATGCGCACGGCGACACGCTTATTGGTGCCCTCAGGTCGTTGGGTCACTATGGTGGAAAGGTGCTGGAAGATGTCCCACGCGACCCGTTCGCGGACGATCCCGATGACCCGGCCGCCGAGCTGGGTGAACTCGACGACCCCGTCCCGCTGACCGCGTCCGAGCGCGATGAGGCGATCACGGATCTGGCCGACGTCGAGGTCTTCCGGTCGCTGCTCGAACCCCAGGGAGTGCTGGGTCTGGTCCTCGACTGCCCGGAGTGTGGCGAACAGCACTATTTCGACTGGGAGCTGCTGCGCGGCAACCTGCGCCAGATGATCGACAACGGGCGCCCGCAGATGCACGAGCCCGCCTTCCACCCCGACCCGTCCGACTACGTGAGCTGGGAGTACGCCAGGGGATACGTCGACGGGGTCATCGACACGGAAGAGCGCAACTGAGCCACCGGCTCTACACGAGCGCGTGAGGCGGACCGCCCAGCTGCTCGCACGACTGTCTCCCGCGGCCCTCGGAGGCCGCCTTCGGTTCCCCTCGCCTCACGTCGGCCGCCAGCGCGGCCAGCAGCCGCACCGCGGCATCGCCGTCGCCGGCGGACTCACCGGCCGCCAGCGCCGTGAGCAGGTCGTCGGTCTGGGCCAGATCTTCCAGATAGGCCACCTTGCGGCCGCTCTCGGTGGTCGCGGCCGCCCGCCCTCGCCGGAGCTCCGGCGTCAAGCCGACTCCAGCTCGGCCATCTGCCGCAGTCTGGCCAGCGCTCGATGCTGGGCCACGCGGACCGCTCCTGGTGACATGCCAAGTACATTACCGGTCTCCTCGGCCGACAGGCCCGACACGACCCGCAGCAGGAGCAGCTCCCGCTGGTTGTCGGGCAGCCGGCTGAGCAGCATGCGGGCGTGCTCGACCTCGATGTAGCGCACCACGGTCTCCTCCGGCCCCGGGCCCTCGTCGGGCCCGTCGGGGAGGTCTTGAGTGGGTACGGCGGAGCGCACGGAGCTGCGCAGCGCGTCGGCGACCTTGTGGGCGGCGATCCCGAAGACGAAGGACGCGAACGGCCTACCCATATCCCGATATCTGGGCAAAGCGGACAGAACCGCAATGCATACCTCTTGGGCCACGTCGTCGGCTATGTGATATTGCCCGGAAACGCGCCCCAGCCTGGCGCGGCAATAGCGCACGACCATCGGACGCAACTCACCGAGCAGGGATTCGATCGCACTGCGATCTCCCTGGACGGCCAGGTTGGTCAGTTCCCTTAGCTCGGAGTCATCCGTTCGTGCCGGAAGTCTCGACGCGAGCCTTACCCCAATTTTGGCGTCGGCGACGCTTCCCTCGCTCACGATAGGCATGATGCCCGCGCTGATCCGCCCTGTCGTCATAGCGAACGGCTACGGATTGGTCACATTGAGGAGACGATAACGCGCCGTAATCAAATGGCCACACTAAGCCTTTCAGCCTCGTCCATTATTTCACGAGATATGCTGAAATTGCGGGCAATTGTCAGATCGGCTAGACGCTTTACGACCACGTTTGGTTTACCGGAGAAAACACTTTTCAGTCCTACGAGGCTAGCTGCCGCTCTCCTCCACGAATCAGCGGGGGCTCCCCGAGCGTTACAGCGCCTCAGACGGCGCCTGCCGTACACCGACCCGGTCACGCGCGCCCAGCCCGCCCGGCGGCCCCTCAGACGACGAGAGGCCCGCCCCCGCGCGGCGGGGACGGGCCTCTACGGAGAGCGCGAGGCTCAGTGGCCGTGGCCGTGACCGTGGCCGTGACCACCGGCGGCCGGGGCCTCCTCCTCGGGCTTGTCGACGACAAGCGCCTCGGTGGTGAGCAGCATGCCGGCGATGGACGCGGCGTTCTGCACGGCCGAGCGGGTGACCTTGACCGGGTCGATGACGCCCTGGGCGATCAGGTCGCCGTACTCGCCGGTCGCGGCGTTGAGGCCGTGGCCGACGGGCAGCTCGGTCACCTTGGAGGTGATGACGTAGCCCTCGAGGCCGGCGTTCTCGGCGATCCAGCGGGCCGGCTCGACCAGCGCGCGGCGGACGACGCCCACGCCAGTGGCCTCGTCGCCGGACAGGCCGAGGTCGTCGATCTCCTTGGCGACGTGGATCAGGGCGGAGCCACCGCCGGAGACGATGCCCTCCTCGATCGCGGCGCGGGTCGCGGAGATGGCGTCCTCGAGACGGTGCTTCTTCTCCTTGAGCTCGACCTCGGTGGCCGCGCCCACACGGAGCACGCACACGCCGCCGGCGAGCTTGGCCAGGCGCTCCTGGAGCTTCTCGCGGTCCCAGTCGGAGTCGCTCTGCTCGATGGCGAGCTTGATCTCGCGGACGCGGTCCTCGATCGCCTTGGCGTCACCGGCGCCGTCGACGACGGTCGTGGTGTCCTTGGTGACGACGACACGGCGGGCGGTGCCCAGCACCTCGAGGCCGACGTGCTCCAGCTTGAGGCCGATCTCCTCGGAGACGACGGTGCCGCCGGTGAGGATGGCCATGTCCTGCAGCATCGCCTTGCGGCGGTCGCCGAAGCCCGGCGCCTTGACGGCGACGGAGGTGAAGGTGCCGCGGATCTTGTTGGTCACCAGGACGGCCAGGGCCTCGCCCTCGACGTCCTCGGCCACCACGACGAGCGGCTTCTTGGTCTGGGCGACCTTCTCCAGCAGCGGCAGGAAGTCGGCGATGGAGCCGATCTTGCTCTGCGTGAGCAGGATGTAGGCGTCCTCGAGGACGGCCTCCATGCGGTCGGGGTCGGTGACCATGTAGGCCGACAGGTAGCCCTTGTCGAACTGCAGGCCCTCGGTGAACTCGAGCTCCATGCCCATGGCGTTGGACTCTTCGACGGTCAGCACGCCGTCCTTGCCCACCTTGTCGAACGCCTCGGCGATGAGCTCGCCGATCTTGGCGTCCTGGGCGGAGATGGTGGCGACGCTGGCGATCGACTTCTTGTCCTCGACCGGCTTGGCGGAGGCCAGCAGCTTCTCGCTGATGCTCTTGGCGGCCTTGTCGATGCCCCGCTTGAGGTCCATCGGGTTGGCGCCGGCGGCGACGTTGCGCAGGCCTTCCTTGACCATGGCCTGGGCCAGGACGGTCGCGGTGGTGGTGCCGTCACCCGCGATGTCGTTGGTCTTGGTGGCGACTTCCTTGGCGAGCTGGGCGCCGAGGTTCTCGTAGCGGCCCTCGAGCTCGATCTCGCGGGCGATGGTGACACCGTCGTTGGTGATGGTCGGCGCACCGAACTTCTTGTCGATGACCACGTTGCGGCCGCGCGGGCCCAGGGTCACCTTGACGGCGTCCGCGAGTGCGTTGACGCCCCGCTCAAGTGCGCGGCGGGCGCCCTCGTCGAACTCCAGAATCTTCGGCATTGCAGATAAGTCCTCTCCAGGCGTCGAAAGCCCCGGGCGCTAGAGCGACCCGGGGCCCGACATATCCGACTTACTTCTCGATGATGGCGAGAACGTCGCGGGCGGAGAGCACCAGGTACTCCTCGCCGCCGTACTTGACCTCGGTGCCGCCGTACTTGCTGTAGAGGACGATGTCGCCCTCCTTGACGTCAAGCGGAATCCGCTTGTCGCCGTCCTCATCCCAGTTGCCCGGGCCCACAGCGAGGACCTTGCCCTCCTGCGGCTTCTCCTTGGCGGTGTCAGGGATGACAAGCCCGGAAGCGGTCGTCTGCTCAGCCTCAAGCGGCTGAACCACGATGCGGTCGCCGAGCGGCTTAACGGGAACCTTGGTGGCGGTCGTCACGATCGGACCTCCCCTTCAGATTTGACTGATCTAGAAGAGGCGACCAGCGGCCTGCCGTCGCGGGTGTCAGACCTGCCTCGTCGCTTTATTGGCACTCTCAAGGGGAGAGTGCCAACAGGAAACATATGCAAGAGGGGCTTGACAGTCAACACGAACGGCTTCAGGCCGTGTACGAGCCTTCTTCCAGGTCGGACAGGATGCCAGGCCGGTTCGGGTGCCATCCGAGGGTGGTGCGTGTTCGCGCGGAGCTGACACGCTGGCTCAGCGCGAGCGCTTCGGCGAACGCGGCGCCCACGACCTGGGCCGCCTCGGAGACCGGCCAGGGCCGGGGATCCGGCGCGATCGCACCGGCCACCACGTCCAGGGAGACCGCCTCGCTCACCCCATGGAACACCTGACCGGAAGCCTTATGTTCCACTGCGGCCACAATCAGGTCCACCAGATCGTCGACGTGCACGAACGACCAGGTCGGCACCCGCCCGTCCGCGCTCACGTAGACGCCGTGACCACGCTCGGCCGCCCAGGCCCTGAGCAGCGCGGGGATGCCCTGTCCCCGCCCGTGCACCACGCCGGGGCGGATCACCGAGCCGCCGCCGTCGAGCACCAGCCGCTCCACCGTCGGCCGGTAGCCGACGATCGCGATCGGGTTCACGGGGCTGTCCTCGGCGCCGTCCTCGGTGTCGCCCAGGACCCAGACCCCGCTGACGTAGTGCACCCGGCCCAGCTTCCCGATCGTGGCCACGTCGGTCGGCTCGTCGCCGGTGAGCTGCCCGGCGTGCACGATCGCGTCGAACTCCTCCGACGGAAGGCTCGCCGGGTCACCCAGATCCCCCACCCGCTCCTCGTACGGCACGCGGCCCGCCTGCCGTACGAGGGCCACCACCTGGTGCCCGCGTCCCGCCAGCCGCTCGGCCACCACCGAGCCGATGTATCCCGTCGCGCCCACAACCAAGATCTTCATGACCCAACCTTTCGACATCGAATCTTTCGACGTCGCAGACGTTAGCCCTTCCCATCGAAAAGTTCAACCTCGAAATGTTTGGTATCGTCGCACCATGCGTGACGCAGTCGACGGCATCAGCGACCAGTGGGCCCAGGCCCTCCCCGACCTGGACGTCACCCCCATGCACGTGGTCGGCCGCCTCTCCCGCGCCTCCCGCCTGCTGGAGCGCGGCATCAAGGAACACCTCGCCACCCGCGACCTGGAGCCCTGGGAGTTCGACTCCCTGCTGACGCTCCTGCGCAGCAACCCCGAGCACACCATGTGCATGAAGGACGTCACCGCGGCCATGCTCGTCAGCCCCGCGACGCTCACCAATCGCATGGACCGCCTGGTCGAGCGCGGCCTCGTCACCCGCTCCCAGGCGCCGGGCAACCGCCGCATGGTCCTGGTCACCCTCACCGACGAGGGCGCCCGCCTGGCCACCGAGATCGTCTACAGCCACGTCGACAACGAGCAGCGCATGCTCGCCGCCCTCGACCCGGCCGAGCAGGACCTGCTGGCCGGACTCCTGCGCAAGCTCCTGCACTCCCTGGGCGACGGCTGAGGTTCCGTGGTTTCCACGGATGCCGCTCCGTGGAGCGCGTCGGCAGACTCACTGCCATGGACAACGCCATCGAGCAGTACATCGCCCAGCTCCCCGCCCACCAGCAGGAGATCGTCGAGGCCCTGCGCACCGTCGCCGCCTCGGCCGCGCCCAGCGCGTCGGAGGTGATCCACTACGGCTCGCCCGCGTGGCGCATCACCAAGGGCCACATCGCGATCGTGCGGCCCTCCAAGGCCCACGTGCTGCTCGCCTTCGACCGCGGCGCCGACTTCACCGACGGCCACGGGCTGCTGGAGGGATCGGGGTCGCGCTCGCGCCACGTCAAGCTCAGGAGCCTGGACGATGTCGACGAGAGGGCGTTGCGCGACTACTTCACCCAGGCGGTGGAGAATGTGGTTCGATGACTACGAACGGTGATCAGACCGACGCTACAGTGAGTGATGTGACCAGCACGATGGAGCACACCCGAGACGTTCTGAAGAACTGGCCCTTTCCCCCCGAGGGCGGCTGGGAAGCCGACGACCTGGACCTCCTCCCCCCGGACGGCCCGAACGGCGAGCTCGACATCTTCAAGCGCGTGGAACTCATCGATGGAGCCCTCATCCTCATGTCCCCCCAGCGTCGTTTCCACGATCGAGCGATCAGGGGCCTGGCCAATCTCTTGGACAGCCAGGCTCCTGAAGAATTCGGCATCGCAACCCAGATGACCGTGACGATCGCCAAACACCAGCGGCCCGATCCCGATCTGATCGTCATCAACGCGGCGGTCGACGACGACAACCGCACTTCCTACGTGCCCAGAGAGGTGTTCTTGGTGGTCGAGGTGGTCTCCCCGGAATCCGTCTACCGCGACCGCAAGGTGAAGCCGCGGATCTACGCGTCCGCGGGCATCAAGCACTACTGGATCATCGACGACGAGGACGGCAAGCCAGTCGTCACCACCCTCGAACTCGACCCCGACACCGGCACCTACGACCACACCGGCACCTACCACGACTCCTTCTCCCAGAACGAGCCGTTCCCCCTGGAAATCCACTTCGCGGAGCTGCTGCAGTAACGTCGGATGGCGTGGACCTCGACGCCTTCCTCGCCCTGCTGACGCCTCTCGGACAGAAGGCGCTGGCCGAGGCGTCGGAGCTGGCCGGCGCCGATCCGGTCGCCGCCGCCACGCGGCTGCGCCGCACCTACGACGCCTCGCTCACCTCCGCCGCCCTCACCCAGGCCGGGCTGCGCGCCCGTGCGAAGGTCAAGTTCGGCGCCGACGCCGAGCTCATGTACTTCACCCCTCACGGCCTCGAGCAGTCGACCCACGCCGACGTCGCGGCCCATCGCGCCGCGCGGCTGACCGGCTCGCTGCGCGTCGTGGACGTCTGCTGCGGCGTCGGGGGCGACTTCCTGGCGCTGGCCCGCGCCGGGCACACGATCGACGCCGTCGACCTCGATCCGCTGACCGCCGCCGTGGCCGCCGCCAACGCCGACGCGCTGGGGTTGTCGTCGCGGGTCACGGTGCGCACGGGCGACGCGGCCGACGTCGATCCCTCGGGTCACGACGTGCTCTTCGCCGATCCCGCGCGCCGTACGTCGCGGGGGCGCACCTTCGACCCGCAGTCGTACTCTCCGCCGTGGCCGGTGGTGCTCGGCCTGCTGGAGCGCTCGCGGGCGGCCTGCCTGAAGGTGGCGCCCGGGCTGCCGTACGAGTTCATCCCCGAGGACGCCGAGGCCGAGTGGGTGTCGCACCGGGGCGAGGTCAAGGAGGCCGCCCTGTGGACCGGCGCCCTCGCCCGCCGTACGGCGCAGCGGACCTCGGACGAGCACCCGTGGCGGCGGGCCACCCTGTTGCCCGGCGGGCACACGCTCACCCCCACCGGCGCCACGGCGGCGGTCGGCCCGATGGCGCGCTACGTCTACGAGCCCGACGGTGCGGCGATCAGGGCGCACCTGGTCGCCGAGGTGGCCGACCTCGTCCAGGGCCATCTCGCTGACCCGATGATCGCCTACATCACCTCCGACGCCGCGGTGGGCACTCCGTGGGCGGCGCGCTACGAGGTGCACGAAACGCTCCCCTTCTCCCTCAAGCGCCTGAGATCGACGCTCAGAACGCGCCAAATAGGAAATGTCACCATCAAGAAGCGCGGGTCTGCCGTCGATATCGAGCGTTTGCGCAGCGACCTCCGACTTTCCGGCGACAAATCGGCGGTTGTCATCCTGACGCGGATTATGGACAAGCCATTCGCCCTGCTCTGCTCCCCCTGTCCACCTGCGTAAACAGGAATATCGACATCTTTTATCGTCGCCCAGAAGTATCTTGATCCACTGGCTAAGGTGGACGTGCGGGAGTTTTCCTCCCATGCGAACCGGACCAATCCCACCGCCGCGCAGAAAGCCGTAGGCGAGTGCAAGGAGTTTTCGGTGGATCATTCCAACCACACGGCCCTTCTGCAGGCTAGCGGCCAGGCAGCCATCTCCGACCGGATGCGGGAGCTCCTGGCGCGCGCCGCCCAGGATCACGTCTACGAGCAGCGCACCCAGGGGGCCGTGCTCGACGAGATCCGCCAGCGTCTCGAAGGCATGGAGTGGCTGCTGCGCGAGGTCCGCGAGCGCGAGCTCGGCGGCCTCAGCGGCGCCCTCGACACCGTCAGCGGCCGGCTCGACGACATCACCACCCGCCCGCCGTCGTGGGCCGAGAGCCTCGCCGAGCACGTCGAGGCGGTCCGCGACCGCGTCGGCCTCGTCGGCGACCAGGTCGGCACGGTCGGCGAGCGTGTCACCCCCATCGGGGAGCTGCCCAGCCTGTGGGCCGACGTCGGCACCATGGGCGAGAACGTCGACGAGGCCCTGCGCCGCCTCCAGGCCGTCGTCGACGGCACCGAGGGCATCGCCAAGCGCGTCACCGACGTCGTCACCCACCTCGGCCAGCTCGGCAACCAGATGGAGGCCGCGGCCAACCGCTTCTCGCGCCTCGACAAGTCACTCGGCGAGCTGGCCGGCCGCACCGACCGCATCGAGGGCGGCCTGATCGAGCTGTCCGAGCGGCTCGACGAGAAGGTCGACGCGGCCGCGGCCCAGGTCGAGCAGAAGGTCGAGCAGAAGGCGACCCAGCTCGATCAGCGGGTCACCCAGCTCGACCAGAGGCTGGGCTCGGCCGCCGACCGCCTCGACCAGCAGCTGGCCGCCACGACCGAGCAGCTCGACGACAAGGTCGGCGCCACGGCCGAGCGGCTCGAAGGCAACCTCGCCGCCGCCACCGAGCTCCTGTCGGCCGCGGTCGAGCAGGTCAACGCCAGGGTCGACGCCGGCGAGCAGTCCCTGTCCGGCCGCCTCGACCTTCTCGACAGCCGGGTCGACCGCGTCGACGGCCGCCTGGTCGCCGTCGACAACCGGCTCGGCAGCGTCGACAGCCGCATCGAGACCGCCGACGAGTGCCTGGCCGACATCGACACCCGTCTCGACGGCGTCGACACCCGCCTGGGCGCCCTCGACGGCCGCTCGGCCTCCCTCGACAAGCGCCTGGCCGTCGTCGACGGTCACCTGCGCCGCCACGACGACCGCTTCGACTCGCTCGACGGCCGGGTCGACAGCCGCTTCACCTCGCTCGACGAGCGGGTCGGCAACGCCGACGGCCGCCACGAGGCCCGGTTCAACAACCTCGACTCCCACCTCGGCGCGCTCGACGAGCGGCTCGTGGAGGTCGAGGAGCACATGGTCAGCCGCTTCGACGGCGTCGACCTGCGCGCCGAGCAGGCGCGCGAGCAGCTGGAGTCGGTCGACGACCACGTCGAGGCCGTCAACCAGCGCATCGGCCAGCTGCCCGCCACGCTCGGCGTCGGCCAGCAGGTCGGCGAGCTCCTCGACGGGGTCACCACCGAGCACGTCAAGCGGCTCGACGCGATCGACGAGCGGCTGTCGACGGCGGCCACGACTCTGGCCGAGATCGTTCAGGCCCGGCCCGACCGCGACGAGGTCAGCGAGACGGTGACGGGCATCGTGGAGCCCGCCACGAGCGACCTGACCAAGCGGCTGAGCGCGCTCGAGGAGACGATGCTGGCGCTGGCCGAGGCGCTGCTGCGGCCGTCGCGCCCGAAGGACTGAGCCGCCGCACGACCGCCGTGCCCCCTGGTTCACCGCCAGGGGGCACGCGCATGTCAGGGGAAGCGCGGCAGGACCGGCCTCAGACGTGCACGGTGGTGATCGGCATCGACGAGTCGGCCGGGATCTCCAGCGTCGACGGCGTGACGCCCGCCGCCACCAGGTCGGACCCCAGCGCCGCCACCATGGCCCCGTTGTCGGTGCACAGCCCCGGCCGGGGCACCCGCAGCCGGACCCCCGCCGCGTCGCACCGCTCCTGGGCCAGCGCCCGCAGCCGGGAGTTGGCCGCCACGCCCCCGCCGATCAGCAGGTCGTCGACCCCGTACTTCTTGCACGCCTGCAGCGCCTTGCGCGTCAGCACGTCGACCACGGCCTCCTGGAAGGACGCCGCCACATCGGGCACGTGGATGGACTCCCCGGCGGAGGTGCGGGCCTCCACCCAGCGGGCGACGGCGGTCTTGAGCCCCGAGAAGGAGAAGTCGAGCGTGCCGTCGTCGATCTTCCCGCGCGGGAAGGCGATGGCGGTGCCGGACCCGGAGGTGGCGGCGCGGTCGATGTACGGGCCGCCGGGGAAGGGCAGCCCGAGCACGCGGGCGACCTTGTCGAAGGCCTCGCCCGCGGCGTCGTCGACGGTCGATCCGAGAGAGATCACGTCGGCGGCCACGTCGGGCACGAGCAGCAGCGACGAGTGCCCGCCGGAGACGAGCATGGCGATGCACGGCTTGGGCAGCGGCCCGTGTTCGAGCTGGTCGACGGCGACGTGCGCGGCGAGGTGGTTGACGCCGTAGAGGGGCACGCCGAGCCCGAGGGAGTACGACTTGGCCGCGGCCACGCCCACGAGCAAAGCGCCCGCCAGGCCGGGCCCGGCGGTGACCGCGATGGCGTCGATGTCGGAGAACTTCAGCCCGGCGTCGGCCAGGGCGCGCTCGACGGTGGGCGTCATGGCTTCGAGGTGGGCGCGGGAGGCGACCTCGGGCACGACGCCGCCGAAGCGGGCGTGCTCCTCGACGCTGGAGGCGATCGTGTTGGCCAGCAGGGTGTGCCCGCGCACGATGCCCACGCCGGTCTCGTCGCAGGAGGTCTCGATGCCCAGCACCAAGGGTTCGTCAGCCATGGAGCTTCCTCTTCATCACGACGGCGTCGGTGCCGTCGTCGTAGTAGCGGCGGCGCATGCCGATCTCCTCGAAGCCGAAGCGTTCGTAGACCGACCTGGCGCCGGGGTTGTCGGAGCGGACCTCGAGGAAGATCTCGATCGCGCCGCGTTTGCGCGCCTCGTCGAGCAGCACGGTGAGCATGGCGCTGCCGATGCCGCGGGTGCGGTGGGCGGCCAGCACGGCGATGGTCTGCACGTCGGCCTGGTCGGCGGCGGCGGCCATCCCGGCGTAGCCGACGATCTCGGAGTCGACCTCGGCCACGACGTAGTGCCTGGTGCGCGGCTGCTCGGCCAGCTCGCCGCGCATCATGCCCTCGCTCCAGGCGTCGAGCGGGAAGGTCTCGCGCTCGATGGCCATGACCGCGGGCAGGTCGTCGAAGGTCATCTGCCGGATGTTCACTGGATGACCTTCTTGGGCGCTCCCGGTTCCACCGCGTCGGGCCTGCGCAGGTAGATCGGGCGCGGCTCGTCGAGCCGCTCTCCCGCCGCGAGGCGCCCGGCCGCCAGGGCGGCCAGGAAACCGGCCAGGGGGTACGGCGGAGCCTGGGGTTCGCCCAGGATCTCGGGATACAGCGAGGGGCCGACGACCGGCAGCCCGTTGACGGGCACGTCGGCGGGCTTGTCGACGTGGGGCCCGTCGAGGCGGTCGTCGAAGGAGGAGTAGCGCGCCCAGAAGACCTCCTTGCGCCGCGCGTCGGTGGCGACGAGGAACTCCTCCCGCAGGCCGGAGCCGTAGGCGAGGGCGTCGAGGGTGCAGACGCCGTAGGCGGGCACCCCGAGCGAGGTGGCCAGGCCCTGAGCGGTCACCAGGCCGACGCGCAGGCCCGTGTAGGGCCCGGGGCCGGTGCCGGCGACCAGGGCGGTGACGTCGCGGATGGAGGCCCCGGCGTGGGCCAGGGTCTTCTCGATGAGGGGGGCGAGCAGCTCACCGTGCCGCCGGGCGTCGATGGTGGTGGACTCGGCGAGCACCCGCTCACCGTCGTGCAACGCGGCGGTGACGGCAGGCGTCGCGGTGTCAAAGGCCAGGAGCAGCACGAATAGTTAGCCTACTGCCACCCGGTGCGGTGCTTCAGCCACTCGATCGCGACAGCGCCCTGGGCACGCTGGAATGCTCGCAGGGTGGGCAGGCCGGGAGGGTCGGGCAGGCGGCCCTGCCGTACGAAATAGCCGGCCAGGGCGACGAGCCCGACGGTGATGTCGTGGGAGGGGTCGGGCAGCAGTTCCTGCGGTGGCGGACCGCCCTGCATGCGCACCGAGGGCAGCATGGCCAGGAGGTCGAACCAGGCCGCCCCGATGCAGGCGTGCGGCCAGTCGACGACGTAGACGCGGTCGCCCGCCAGCAGGATGTTGTCGGCGCGCAGGTCTGATTGGAGCAGGGTGTCGCCCTTGGTCGCCTCGGCCCAGCCCGCTTCGAGCGCGGCGAGCCGCTCCAGCCACCGCAGCGCCCACGGGTCGAGCCCGGTGGTGTCCTCGGTGACGAGCCGGCGCCAGCCTCGGAAGTTCTCGTCGTAGTAGTCGGCCATGGCGGGCGCCTCGACCGGGGAGGGGGTCAGGGCGGTGTTCATCGCCCGTACGGCCTCCACGATGCGGTCGAGTTCGTCGCGCTCCCATGGCGTCGCCGGGTGCCTGCCCTCGATGTCCTCGAAGACGAGCGCCACCCAGCCGTCGTGCTCGAAGGTCGTCAGCAGCCGCGGGGCGGGCACCGAGGCGGGCAGCCGGGAGGCGATCCTGGCCTCGTTGCGGTAGATCTCGACCGAGTGCGGGTTGGGGTCGGGCCCGCAGGCCTTGACGAAGGCGCGCGTGCCGTCGGCGGTGACCAGGCGTACGGCTGCCGCTGGGGAGAAGCCGCCGGTCTGGGTGACGGCCCGGGCGATCGGGGAGCCCAGGAAGTCCTCGATGCGCTGCCGTACGCCTGCGGGAACGTGCTCCCAGGGCACGCGGACGCCTGACGCGGGCGGGTTGTCACTCATGCGTCCGACATTAGCGAGGCGTAGACGATCACGTTGTCGGCGTACTCGTTGCGGTCGTAGTCGAACCGCCCTCCGCACGTGACCAGCCGCAGCCCGTCCTGGTCGTAGACCCGCTCGGCGGGGAAGCGGTCCTTGTCGATCTGCTCGATCGAGGTGACCTTGTACTCCACGGTCCTGCCGTCGCTGCGCTCGACCCGCACCACCGAGCCCTTGCGCAGTTGCCGCAGCTTGTAGAAGACGGCGGGCGCGGTCTGGGTGTCGACGTGGCCGACGATGACGGTGGCACCCTTCTCCCCCGGCACGGCGCTGCCCTTGTACCAGCCCGCCACCTTGGGCTTGGAGTACGGCGGCAGTTCCATCTCCCCCGACTTGGTCACGCCGAGCTTGATGAGCGGCGCCTCCAGGTCGAGCGAGGGGATGTCGAGGCTCTTGGGGACGACGTCGGCGGCGGCCGGTGCGCTCTGCTGCGAGCGCACCACGTTGCCGAACGCCACCATGACCAGGCCGGTGACGGCTCCCGCGACCACCACCCGGCTGAACTTCGCCACGGCCTATCTGCTGCGGCGGCGGCGCAACGCCAGGCCGATGCCCGCGGCCAGGGCCAGGCCGACCACGACGCCGGCGCCGCCGATCGGCACGACGCCGGACTCCTCCTCGGCGACCGGCTTGCCGTAGGTGCCTCCGCCTCCGGCGCCGATGCGGGTGGGCCGGGAGGTCGCGGTGCGCGTGGGCGCCGGGGTGTCGGGCGCCTCGGCGACGATCCTGAGGGTGGCGCGGCCGGTGTCGTTGGTGCCCTCGCACCTGACGTCGACCGTGTAGGTGCCGGGCCTGGCGGTGGTCAGCACGTCGGCCTGTCCGCGGACCCAGGGCAGCGGCACCGTGGTGGTCGCGGGGGTGGCGGTCGTGGCGGGGGTGGGGGTGACCGTGGTGGCGGGCGCCGGGTTGAGCGTCACCGCGGAGACGAAGGCGTCGGAGGTGGCGCGCCCGATGTGCGCGGGCCCGCCGGACGGGACGGGGCAGTTGGCCAGGATCCACACCTTGGACGGGTCGCCCTCGGTGACCCGGTCGGGGTCGAGGCGCACGGGGATGTTCAGCCGCGAGGCCGAGGCCGTGGGCACCGCGCTCCCGCTCGCCGTCGGTGAGGCCGTCGGATTCGGCGACGCCTCAGCCGTGCACCCGGTTAACCCGAGCGCGAGGATGGCACCCGCATAAGCGACACGCCTGAGCCTGAGCACCGCCGCACCCCACTTTGCCTGTTGCACCCAGCATCCATCGAAACCCGATGAAACGCCTCACGTTATGCCCAGATTTTCTACGGGCAACCCATGATCCATATGGTGTCAGGAATGCCGGGACGTGGCGGGACTTTGACGATTCCCCCGGATCAGTCGGCGTGTCGGCCGATCTCGGTCATGGTGATCTCACGGGTCTCCCCGGAGTCGGAGCGCGAGATGTGGATCTCCAGCCGCTCCTCCGACAGGCCCTCGACCTTGCCCTCGCCCCACTCGACGATGGTCACGGAGTCTTCCAGCGAGGCGTCGAGGTCGAGGTCGTCGACCTCGAGATCGCCGCCGAGCCGGTAGGCGTCGACGTGCACGAGCGCGGGACCGCCGCAGAGCGACGGGTGCACGCGGGAGATGACGAACGTGGGCGAGGTGATGGGCCCGCGCACCTTCAGCCCTTCGGCGATGCCCTGCACCAGGGTGGTCTTCCCGGCGCCCAGCGGTCCCGAAAGGATCACCAGGTCGCCGGCGCCGAGCCGCTGCGCCAGCCGTACCCCGAAAGCCCGCATCTCCTCGGCCGTGGCCACGATCATGTGTCAACCCTCTTCAGCAGGTCCTGCAAGGCCTCGTTGACCGCGTCAGGACGCTCCAGCTGGATCAGGTGCGAGGTGCCGGGCACCTCGGTCAGCTGGGCCCTGGGCAGCGCCGCGGCGATCGCCTTGCTGTGGTCGGGCGGGGTGAGCCAGTCACGGTCACCCACCATGATGGCGGTCGGGACGTCGTCGAGGACGGCGAGCGCGGAAAGCTTGTCGTGGTTCATCAGCGCGGAGTAGAAGTTGGCGACCACCTCGGTGGGGGTCGCCCTGATCATCGACTCGACGAAGTCGACCAGCGTCGGGCTGACGTTGCGCGAGTCGCCGAAGCCGATGTAGCGGGTGATCAGGAAGGCGATGTCGCTGCCGGCGTGGCGGGTCCTGTCGACCAGCGCGCCCCGGCGGCCCAGCAGCGAGACGGTCGGCGGCGTCACCTTGTGCACGACCTTCGACAGCAGCGCGGGCAGGCCCAGCGTCAGCTCGGCCAGCTTGCCCGCCGAGGTGGCGATGAGCGCGGCGCCGCGGATCTTGTCGTCGAACAGCGACGGGTGCCGGTCGGCCAGGGCCATCATGGTCATGCCGCCCATGGAGTGGCCGACGAGCACGCAGGGGCCCGGCACGAAGGTGTCGATCACTTCGGCCAGGTCGTCGCCGAGCCTGTCGATCGTGCTCTGGTCGGCGGGGGCCATCTGGGAGCGTCCGTGGGAACGCTGGTCCCACAGCACGATGCGGTGCTGCTCGCGCAGGGCCTGGCGCTGGTAGT
Organism: Nonomuraea sp. NPDC050663; assembly: GCF_044456985.1. Classification (NCBI taxonomy): domain Bacteria; kingdom Bacillati; phylum Actinomycetota; class Actinomycetes; order Streptosporangiales; family Streptosporangiaceae; genus Nonomuraea; species Nonomuraea sp. NPDC050663. Next base: position 251,256 of record NZ_JBITGL010000001.1, on the reverse strand, counting down.
GCCAGGATTCCATGTTGAGGCAGTAGCCGTGGGACAGCACGATCGTCAGGGGGGCGTCCTCCGGACCGTCGACCTCCACGTGCAGCGCGATGCCGTCGGAGGTGATCAGTGTGCGCTCGCGGCCGCGCAGTTCGCCGAAGGGTTCGCCGGCCTCGGCGTCGGGGCGCAGCCGGATGCGCCCGACGGCGTAGCGCTTGGCCAGCGCGACCGCCGCCACTCCTGCGGAGGCGGCGCCCACGATCGCACCGGCGATCCCGGCCTTCCTGGCGGCAGTCGTCGTCATCCGTCCACTCCGTAAACCCGAGGCACCCTCGCGCCTATCCTCGTCACGATCTCATGAGTGATCGTGCCGAGGTTATCGGCCCACTCCTGGCAGGTCGGCTCGCCCCTGTCTCCAGGGCCGAACAGGAGGACCTCGTCGCCGGATCGCAGCTCGTCGGAGCCCATGTCGATCATGAACTGGTCCATGCAGACCCGGCCGGCTATCGGCCGCCTTCTTCCCCCCGCGAGCACGTCCACCCGTCCCGTCGCGTGCCTGAGAACCCCGTCCGCATACCCGAGAGGGACGAGCCCAAGCGTCACTTCTCCCTCAGTCGTGTAGTGATGCCCGTAGGAGACGCCCGATCCGCTGGGCACGGCCTTGGCCAGGCCGACCTGCGCGGCCAGCGTCATGGCCGGGCGCAGGCCGAAGTCGCCCATCTCGGGGATCGGCGATAGGCCGTACATGGCGATGCCCGGCCGTACCAGGTCGAAGCGGGCCTGCGGGAGCGTCACGATCGCCGCGGAGTTGGACACGTGCCTGATGACGTGCGACGGGGCGTCGGCCATCTCCAGGGCGGCGTGGAAACACTCCAGCTGCGCCTGGATCGAGGGGTGGCCGGGGATGTCGGCGCAGGCGAAGTGGCTCCACAGGCCCACCAGCTCGACGGTGCCCTCCGCCTGGAACTTGCGCGCGGCGTCGAGCAGGCCCGGCCAGGCGGCCAGCGGCGAGCCGCCACGGCTCATCCCGGTGTCGGCCTCCAGGTGCATCCTGGCGGTCGCGCCGGTGCGGCGCGCGGCCTCGGCGATCGCCGACAGCGTGCCCTCGTCGGAGGCCGACAGCTCCAGCCCGGCCGTCAGCGCCTCGTCGAGGGGCTCGCCGGGGGTGACGATCCACGACAGCACCGGGGCCGTGATGCCCGCTTCCCGCAGCGCCAGGCCCTCGCGGATGTAGGCGGTGCCCAGCCGTGAGGCGCCGCCCTCGAGGATCGCCGCCGAGGTCGCGGCCAGGCCGTGTCCGTAGGCGTCGGCCTTCACCGCGCCCATCAGCTCGACGTGGCCGGCGCGCTCCCGCAGGAGCGCCACATTCCGTCTGATCGCGGCCAGGTCGACGCGCGCCTCGGCAGGGTAATGCATCTTTCCAGTCTGGCAGTTCAGCCGCGTGCTCGTCGCAGACTCCGCATGGCCTCCGGGATCGCCGTGGCGACGTCGGCCGACACGAGCGGCGCTCCGTCGGCCGCCAGCGTGCCCGCCAGGCCGTGCAGGTAGGCGGCGCAGGAGGCGGCGTCGTAGCCGCCGAGCCCGCCCGCCAGCAACGCGCCCGCCACTCCCGACAGCACGTCGCCGGTGCCGCCCGTGGCCAGCCACGAGCTGCCCGTGACGTTGACCCGCACCGGCCTGTCGGCCTCGGCGATCACCGTGGTCGACCCCTTGAGCAGGACCGTCGCGTTCAGCTCCGCGGCGGCCCTGCGCACGAACTCCAGCCGCGAGGCCTCGATGCGCTCACGCTCGACCCGCAGCAGCCGCGACAGCTCACCCGCGTGCGGAGTCAGCACGACGGGGGCACTGCGGCGCAGCAGCGAGTGGTCGCGGGCGACCAGGCTCAGCCCGTCGGCGTCGATCAGCACGGGCACGTCGCTCGACAGCACCTGGGCCGCCAGCTCGTGCGCCCAGTCGTCGGTGCCCATGCCGGGGCCGAGCACCCAGGCCTGCACCCGGCCCACCCCGGCCAGCGAGGGCCGGTCGAGCTCGGTGATCACCGCTTCCGGCCAGTGGTTCCTGACCTGGGCGACCGGAGCGGACGGCCCGGCGTAACGCACCATGCCCGCCCCGGCGCGCAGTGCCCCGCCGACCGCGAGCACCGCGGCCCCGGTGTAGACCTGGCTGCCCGCGGCGATGCCGACGACCCCGCGCCGGTACTTGTCGGATTCGGGCCCGGGCGAGGGCAGCAGCGCCGCCACGTCGCCGTCGGTGAGGGCCGCCAGGTCGGGATCGGGCAGGTACGGCCCCAGCCCGATGTCGACCAGCTCCACATGTCCCGCATAGGAGGCTCCAGGATCGACCAGCAGCCCGCTCTTGAGTGCTCCCACGGTGACCGTGACCTGCGCCGTGACGGCCGCGCCCGCGACCTGGCCGGTGCTCGCGTCGACCCCGCTCGGCACGTCGACGGCGACGACCGGCCCGCCCGCCCGCTCCACCAGCCCGGCGTACGGCTCGCGGAGCGCCCCCGTGCCGCCGATCCCCACCAGCCCGTCGACCACCAGGTCCGCCTCGCCGGCATCGGGCGCCACCCGTCCGCCGGCCAGCAGGAAGGCGGCCAGTCCCGCCTCGTGCGCCTTGGCCCCCGCCAGGACCGCCGACACCCGGGCACCGCGCCTGGCCAGCAGCGCGCCCGCGTAGAGCGCGTCGCCCCCGTTGTCGCCGCTGCCCACCAGCAGCAGCACGCGCGAGCCGTACACCCTGCCCAGCATCCCGGCGCAGACCGCGGCCAGACCGTGGGCCGCGCGCTGCATCAGCGTGCCCTCGGGGAGCGTCGCCATCAGCGCCTGCTCGGCGCCCCTGATCTGGTCGGCCGTGTACGACGTGCGCATAGCCAGCAAACTAACCTTCGGCGATCACGTAGGCCACCGCGACCCCCGCGTCGTGGCTGAGGGAGATGTGCCAGCGTTTGACGCCGAGCTCGTAGGCGACCTCCGCGGCCTTGCCCGTCACGTGCAGCGACGGCCTGCCGTTCTCGTCGCAGCGCACCTCGGCCTCCAGGTGGCCCAGCCCCTTCGGCGCGCCCAGCGCCTTGGCCACCGCCTCCTTGGCCGCGAAGCGGGCGGCCAGCGAGTGCATGGGCCGCTCGCGTTCGTGCTCGGTGAACAGCCTCGCGGCCAGCGCCGGGGTACGCTCCAGCGCCGCCGTCAGCCGGGCGATGTCCACGACGTCCACACCGATGCCAAGGATCATCCACCCACAGTAACCCTGGCGGCATGTCCTTTCCGCGTACGAGGTGGTCGCCGGGGAGACCGGCGACCACGTCGTGTCCGGTGGCGGTCCGGAGAAGTGGATGAGCTCCTAGAAGCCGCCCCGGTGCCAGGGGCCCCAGATCGCGAAGGAGCGGCCCTGGGAGGACTGCACGTTGACGTACAGCGTGTGCCCGCCCGGCCCGAAGCTGGAGCCCGCGAACTCGGCGCCGGAGTCGCCGGGGACCGCGGCCAGGCGCGAGAAGTCGAAGATCTCGCCCTTGCGGGTGAGGCCGCGCAGGTAGTTGTCGCCTCCGCCGTCCTCGCAGAGCACGAGCGTGCCCCGGTTGCTGGTGGTCACGTTGTCGGGCAGGTCGAGGACGGTCGAGCCGGGCGACTCGTAGACCAGCTTGAGCGTGTTGCTCCAGGTCTCGTAGGCCCACACCTGGCCGCGGCCCTTGCCGAACCCCGACGGCGGCGTGTCGCCGGGGGCGGTGGCGCCGCCCTGCGTGGAGACGAAGTAGATCGTGCCGTGGTGGAAGATCGCGCCTTCGAGCCGGGAGAAGCCCGCCGCGCCCTTGGCCCGTCCCTGCAGGCCGACGGCCTGGATGGCGGTGTCGTTGCTGGGCGTGCCGGTGAAGGTGGGATCGGGGTCGTCGATGTCCACCCAGGTGACCTTGTAGCTGGCGCCCGGCTGCTGCCCGACCGACAGGTCCTTGTTCGGCTCGCCCTTCACCGCCAGCATCTGCAGCCTGCCGCCGTCGAGCAGCCTCCTGGCGGCCATCGGGTGCTTGGGCGGCAGGTAGCGGTAGAAGCCGCTGGGGAAGGCGAAGTTGTCCTCGCTCAGGAACAGCGCCCCCGAGCCGGGGTCGAAGGCCACCGACTCGTGGGCGAAGCGGCCGGCCGACCGGATCGGCTGCGCGCTGGCCCTGCGGTCCGTCGGCACCTCGAAGATGTAGCCGTGCTTCTGGGCGAGCTTGGAGTTGTCGCCACCGGAGAAGTCGTTGCCCACGTCGGGGCCGTTGACGGTCTCCTCGCACGTCACCCACGCGCCCCACGGCATGGGGCCGCCCGAGCAGTTCATCATGGTGCCGTTCAGCGACGGGCCGCTCCTGATGACCTCGCCGTAGCGGGTCACCTCCAGCGTCGCCGTACCGCCGCCCGCCGCCGGGTCGTAGGCCTTGGCCGGGTCGCCGAACGCGCCGACCGGACCGTTGACCTCGTGGTTGCGCACCAGGATCGCGTGGCCGCGCCTGCCGTGGAAGGCGGCCATGCCGTCGTGCCGCCCCGGGGTCGTCGAACCTTCGGTGAAGGCCTCGCCCGCGGCGTTGAAGGAGCGGTACTTGAAGCCCTGCGGGAGGTGGAGGCGGACGACGCCGTCCCGCTCGTCGGGCACGGGCAGCAGCGGGCCGTACCCGGGGCCGGGCCTGAGGCCTCCGTTCACCCCCGCCTGGGCGACGCCTGCGAACGGCCCGGCGACGCCGGCCGCGGCGAGGGCTCCGGCACCGGTGATGAAGCTCCGACGATCCATGGGTGCTGCCTTTCCGAGCGCGGTTGTTCACCGCACGTTAATCGTCGCCCACCTGATCGCCATATGTCGCAATTCGCCAAAGTCACTGAACCATCCGCCGCAGGGCCTCCGCCGCCTGCGCATCGACCCGCGCCCGCTCCACCAGCAAACCGCTCAGCTTCTCGATCCAGGCGTCCAGCGACACCGTGCGACGCGACAGGGTGACACCGTGCACCTCATGGCAGATCTCGGCCACCGGCCGCCCGTCTGCCGGGGTGAGCGTCAGGAGCCAGTCGCCGAGCCGTACGGCAAGGCGTTTGATCTTCTTCGACAGGCGGGCGCGCCGCACCACCACGCAGTCACCCGGCAGGATCTCCTCCAGGGAGCTGAGCAGCACGGCCGCGTAGATCGCGACGTCGGCGGAGTCCTGCCGCAGCGCGGCCGTGACCAGATGAAGATCCATCGTCAGTCCAGGGGGAGCACGAGCTGCGGGCGGTCGATGACATGGTCGGGTCTGAGCGGCCTGATCGCCGTGCCGACGGCGAAGAACTCCATCGTGTGCGAGCCCCAGCTGTGGTGCAGGTGCTTGAGATCCACACCGACGATGCCCTCGGCGTCGAGCTGCTTGGCCTCGCTCTGCATGCGGTCCATGGCCAGTTCCCGGGCGTTGTAGAGCGCCTGCGTGAACTCCGGGATCTCCACATTGCGCCCGAGATTGCCCATCAGCGCGCCGATCCTGCGGTGCGCGACGTGATAGACACACGTCCCCATGACCAGCCCGAGCGGCGCGTAACCCGCCCTGATCAGGGTCCAGAAATCCTGGCCAGACAGGTCGCTGGTGAACGGCTTGCCCCGGTTGTTGAGCCACTCGCCGGGCTCGTCGGCCCTCACCGCCGTGCCGATGGCGATGAACTCCGCGATGTGCTCGCCGAAGTCGCGCAACTCCATCTCCAGGCGCACACCCACGATCCCGTCGGCGCCGAGCATGTCCGCCTCGGCCTCCATGCGGTTCATCGCCAGCTCCCTGGCGTGGTACATCGCCTCGGTGAGCTGGGTGAGCTCCATGTTCTTGCCCCAGCGGGCCATCTGGAAGCCGACGTGGTAGATCGAGGTGCCCAGGACGAGGCCGAGGGGACGGAAACCGGCCTCGCGCACGAGGAGGAACTCGTTGACGGACAGGTCGCTGGTGAAGATCGAGCCCTCGGTGGTGGGCTGCAGGTTCCGCAGGCGGTGGACGGCGTCGGCGGACAGGTCTTCGCTCACGTCAACCTCATGATGGTCAGCGCCTTGGAGGGGGCGACGGCGGCAGGGAGCGGGGAGATGGCGGTGCCCAGGAAGAAGGACTCGGCCACGATGTCGGCCGAGCCCCGCGGCTCGCAATCTCGCTCGTGGTGGCGGCTCCACCGCGTGGCCATGACGAATCCTTCACCCCGCCAACGGGCGATGTCCGTCACGAGGTCCCGTCGCGCCAGGTCCTTGCTGCGGGCCAGCGCCTCGGTCTGCCATCCCAGCTCGGACCTGCCGTTGCCCTGCGGGCGCACCCCGTGAACGGCCAGCAGGCTGGTGGCTCTCGCGATCCCGACCGGGATCCAACCGGCGACGACCAGCCTGGCGAAGTCCTGACCGCTCAGGTGCGCCAGAAAGGGCTTTTCGGTACGGCCCGTGGCGGATCGCACCGCCGTGCCGAACGCCACGTACTCGATCCCGATCGAGAGGTCCCTGGTCGTCACGGTGATCCCGATGACGCCTTCTGCATCCAGCGCCACGCATTCGGCGACCAGGGCCTTCAGGACCCTGTCGTACGGGTCGAGCCGTCGTCTGATGAGGCCGATATGGGAGTACGAGCCGCACTGCACGTGCTTCTTGCGAAGCGGGGTGCGTATCGACGTCCCCATGACCTGCCCGACCGGCTCGAACCCCACCGACCGGATAGCAGCGAATTCCCCCGCGGAAAGATTAGATGTGAACGGTAACCCATCCCCCACGAGATCACTTTACAGCGGCATCACCGTCAGCGTCTTGGGCGAAAGAGGGGACTTCGTGCGGAAGGGCACGATGGCGGTGCCCAGGAAAGAAGACTCGAGGACGAGGTCCTCGCGGCCCTCCCGCATCACGCACTCATGAAGGTGGCGCTCGTGATCGTGCCTGGCCAGGACGAAGCCGACGCCTCCCTGGCGGGCGATGTCGGCGACCAGCTGTTTGCGCGCCGCCTGCCTGACGCGCTGGACCAGGCCGGTCGTCACCCGCATCTCGGTGTTCGGCTGCCATCCCCAGGGGGCGTAGGCGTGGACGATGTCGACCGCGAAGCCGTAGGCCGTTCCCACGGGCATCCAGCCGGAGGCGACCAGCTTGGCGAAGTCATGGCTGTTCAGGTGGGCGATGAACGGGGTGTACAGCCTGCGGGCGCCGGTGGCTCGTACGGCGGTTCCGATGGCGGTGGTCTCGACGGCTCCCGCCACCGTCCGCCTGCGGATGGTCGCGCCGACGACACCGTCGGCGCCCAGCGCGAAGCATTCCTGGCGCAGGCGCAGCAGCACCCTGTCGTAGGGGAGGCTCAGCCTGGCCGCATAGGCGTCCTGCGAGCGGGCCATGCAGTCGAGCTGGCCGCGTTTCGTCACGGGCGAGTGCACCGATGTGCCCATGACCTGCCCGACCGGCTCGAACCCCACCGAGCGGATCGCGGCGAACTCCCCCGCGGACAGGGCGGAGGTGAAGGGTGACCCGTCCCCCATGAGGTCAAGCTAGCTCGTTAGGCTGCCTGCGTGAATAACGGCTACGTGGAACTGAGCAGGGAGCAGTGGAGCGAACTCCGCAAGAACACGCCCTTGACTCTCACCGCTGACGAGCTGGAAGACCTGCGCGGCCTCGATGACCCCATCGACCTGGCCGAGGTCACCGACATCTACCTCCCCCTCACCCGGCTGCTGAACCTGCACTTCACCGGGTCCAAGCAGCGGAGCACCGCGCTCAACGCCTTCCTGGGCGGGCCCGAGCGGCGCGTGCCGTACATCCTGGGCATCGCGGGCAGCGTCGCCGTCGGGAAGTCGACGACGGCGCGGTTGCTGCACACGTTGCTCAAGCGCTGGCCGGAGCACCCGAACGTGGCGCTGGTGACCACCGACAGCTTCCTGTACCCGAACGCGGTGCTGGAGGCCAGGGGCATCATGCAGCGCAAGGGCTTCCCGGAGAGCTACGACCGCAGGGCGCTGGTGCGTTTCGTGGCCGAGGTGAAGGCGGGCGCCGCCGAAGTGCATGCGCCGATCTACAGCCACTTGGAGTACGACATCGTCCAGGGTGAGACCCAGACGGTGAAAAATCCGGACATCCTCATTCTCGAAGGGCTGAACGTGCTCCAGCCCGCTCCTCCGACCGCCCTGGCGGTCTGCGACTACTTCGACTTCTCGATCTACGTCGACGCTCGCGTGGAGGACATCCGCGACTGGTACGTCGCCCGCTTCCACAAGCTGCGCCAGACCGCCTTCGAGGATCCCCAGTCCTACTTCAGGTTCATCGCCGACCTGTCGCACGAGGAGGCGAGCACGTTCGCGCGCAACGTGTGGCGCGACATCAACGAACGCAACCTGGTGGAGAACATCCTGCCGACCCGCGGCAGGGCCGGGCTGGTGCTGCAGAAGGGCGCCGACCACTCCATCAGACGCGTACGGCTCCGCCGTACCTGACCTCCTCCATGAGGTAGGTGGCCAGGCGCCCCCAGCACTCGCGGTCGTCGATGGCGGCGAACCAGCACTGCTCGCCGTGTTCATGGCAGGTGGGTCTCATGGGGGCAGCCTGGCGCGGCGCCATCAACGTTCCGTCAACGCCGGATACACGACAATGGCGTGGTGCTGCATATGCGAGTGGTCAGCCCGCCCGGCCGGACCGACGAGGTGCTGGAGACGCTGGAGAGCTGCACCGGTGTCACCAACATCGCGGTCCTGCCGGGCGCGGCGCGCCTGCCCAAGGGCGACCTGATCTTCTGCGACCTGGCTCGCGAGTCCGCCAACACGGTCATCGGCCGGTTGAAGTGGCTGGAGGCCGAGGGGTCGATGGCCGTCGAGCAGGTCGACCTGTCGATCTCGCGGGTGTCGGAGGAGGCCAAGGAGGATGCGCCGGGCGAGGGCGACGACGCGGTGATCTGGGAGGAGCTGCGCCAGCGGGTCCAGGGCGACTCCCGGATAACCTGGGCCTATCTGGCCTTCTTCGCCATCGCCACACAGCTGGCGGGCATCGGCGTGCTGCTGAACTCTCCCATCCTGATCGTCGGCGCGATGGTGCTCGGCCCGGAGTTCGGCGCGGTGGCGGCCATCTGCTTCGGGTTGACGCTGCGCAGGTGGCACCTGATCGGCAGCTCGTCGGTCACCCTGATCGTCGGGTTCTCCGTGGGCATCGCGGTGACCTTCGCGTGCGCCCTGGTCTCCTCATGGCTCGGCTGGGTCAACCACAGCATGCTGGAGCTCAACGCCGAGGTGCAGTTCATCGTGCTGCCCGACAAGTTCTCGTTCATCGTGGCGCTGCTCGCGGGCGTGGCGGGCGTCCTGTCGGTCACCGCCGGCAAGTCGTCGTCGCTGGTCGGCGTCTTCATCTCGGTCACCACCATCCCGGCGGCGGGCTACGCGGCCGTGGCGGTGGCCCTGGCCGACTGGGGCGCGGTGGGCGGCGCGGCGGCGCAACTCGCGATCAACATCTCGGGCATGGTGCTCTCAGGTACGGCGACGCTGATCGTCCAAAGGACCTTCTGGCCTCAGGTTGGTCAATCCGCGGGACGAGGCGGGAAATCCTCCGTGTGACGGAGGCCCTGATCAAGGGCCTGCGGGTAGGGTCCGGATCATGCACATCCTCGTCACCGAGGGGCTGACCAAACGCTTCCCCGGCGTCACCGCGCTGGACCAGCTCACCGTCACGACCGGACCCGGCGTGACGGGTCTGGTCGGGGCGAACGGGGCCGGCAAGTCCACGCTCATCAAGATGCTGCTCGGACTGCTGCCGCCCTCGTCAGGACGCGCGCAGGTCCTCGGCCTCGACATCGCGACCCAAGGCGCGCAGATCCGCCGGGTCGTCGGGTACATGCCCGAACACGACTGCCTGCCCCCCGACGTGTCCGCCACCGAGCTGGTGGTCCACCTCGGACAGATGTCCGGTCTGCCCCGTACGGCTGCGCGCGAGCGAGCCGCCGACGTGCTGCGGCATGTGGGCCTCTACGAAGAGCGCTACCGCCCGATCGGCGGCTACTCCACAGGCATGAAGCAGCGCGTCAAGCTGGCCCAGGCCCTGGTGCACGACCCGCAACTGGTCTTCCTCGACGAGCCCACCAACGGGCTCGACCCGCAGGGACGCGACGAGATGCTGGCCCTGATCAGGCGCATCGGCAGCGAGTTCGGCATCAGCGTGCTGGTCACCTCGCACCTGCTGGGCGAGCTGGAGCGGGTCTGCGACCACGTGATCGTCATCGACTCCGGGCGGCTGCTGCGCTCCAGCGCGATCGGCGACTTCACCCAGGCCACCTCCGTGCTGACGGTCGAGGTCGAGGAGGGCACCGACGCCCTGCTGGCCAAGCTCACCGAGGCCGGCCAGACCGTCACCTCGCAGGGCCGCGCGCTCCTGGTCAAGGTCGACGGGCCGGGCACCTACGACGCCGTCCGCGACGCGGCGGTCGAGCTCGAACTCTGCCTGATCCGTCTGGAGCAGGGCCGCCAGCGCATCGAGGACGTCTTCCGCGAGGAGGTGGCAGGTGTCTGAGGGAGTCATCCACGACATCGGTTACCGTCACTACGACGGTGCCAGGCTCGGTTCCGCGTACGGCACGCGCGCGCTGTTCGTCTTCACCCTGCGCGGCATCTTCGGCCTGGGGCGCCCGGCGCGCAGCAAGGTGATGCCGTTCTTCCTGGCCACGGTGATGCTGCTGCCCGCGGTCGTCTCGATCGTCGTCATGGCGCTCATGAACGAGACCGCGATGACCTACACCTCGATGCCGACCATCATGCAGGCCGTACCCGCGATCTTCCTCGCCTCCCAGGCGCCCACGGCGGTCGCGCCCGACCTGCGCTACAAGGTGCTGCCCCTCTACCTGTCGAGGCCGGTGGGCGTCACGCAGTACGTCCTGGCCAAGTACGCGGCCATGGTGCTGGCGCTCTTCCTGCTCATGGCGGTGCCGCTGGTGCTCATGTTCGTCGGCGAGCTGCTGGTCGACATGCCCGACGAGCCGCTGCGCACCCAGCAGTTCGTCGCAGGGCTCTTCACCTCGCTGGTGCTCGCCGTCCTCCTGGCCGGCGTCGGGTTGCTGCTGGCCTCGCTGACCCCGCGGCGCGGGCTCGGGGTGGCCTCGGTGATCGCCGTCTACATGTTGTGCCTGGCCGTCTCGGGCGCGCTCGTGGGCACCTTCGAGTCCGTGGGGCGCACCACGGCCGCCGAGTGGGCCTGGCTGATCAACCCGTTCTTCCTGGTCGACGCGGTGCGGGTGTGGCTGTTCGGCGGCGAGGTGGCCAGCGGCGGCGCCTACCCGCCGGGGCCGGGCCCCGCGCTGATCGTGGTCGCGCTGATCGCCCTGGTCCTCGGCGCGCTGTTCCTGCGATACCGGAAGGCGGCGGCCCGATGAAGATCGAGCTCTCCCAGGTCTCCCGCTGGTACGGCAACGTCGTGGCGGTCAACGACGTCACCATGACGATCGGGCCGGGCGTCACCGGCCTGCTGGGACCCAACGGCGCCGGAAAATCCACGCTTCTTCACATGATGGCGGGCTTTCTCGCCCCGTCCAATGGCACCGTCACCCTCGACGGTAACCAGGTATGGAAGAACCACCACATTTACCGGAACATCGGCCTGGTCCCCGAACGCGAAGGCGTCTACGGCTTCCTCACCGGCTGGCAGTTCGTCCTGTCCGCCGCAAAGCTCCACGGCATGTCCGACCCCGTCTCCGCCGCCTCCAAGGCGCTGGCCGTCGTCGACATGGAAGCCGCCCGCGACCGGCGCGTCGAAACCTACTCCAAGGGCATGAAGCAGCGCGTCAAGGTCGCCGCCGCCCTCGTCCACGACCCCGCCGTCCTCCTGCTCGACGAGCCGTTCAACGGCATGGACCCGCGCCAGCGCCTGCACCTGATGGACCTCATCCGCCAGATGGGCGCCTCCGGCAAGACCATCCTGTTCAGCTCGCACATCCTCGAAGAAGTCGAACGAGTCGCCCAGCACATCGAGGTGCTCGTCGCCGGACGGCACGCCGCCTCCGGCGACTTCCGCGAGATCCGGCGGCTCATGACCGACCGGCCCCACCTGTTCCGCATCCGCTCCAGCGACGACCGCAAACTGGCCGCCGCGCTCATCGTCGACGGCAGCACCGGCGGCGTCACCCTCGGCCCCGACGGACTCGAGGTGCAGGCGCTGGAGTTCCGCCGCTTCACCTGGCTGCTGCCACGCGTCGCCCAGGCCAACGACATCCACCTGCAGCAGGTCTCGCCCGCCGACGAGGACCTGGAGAGCGTCTTCGCCTACCTGATCAACCGGAGCGCGTGATGAACACCGTGGTCGCAGGGATCACCTTCCGCGCCATGCTCGGGCGCCGCCGCATCGTCCTGCTCATCCTGCTGCCGGTCTTCCTCATCGGCATGGCCTTCGCCCTGCGCCTGCTCGGCGACGCCGACCAGGCCACCGCCGTCAGCCTGCTGCAGGCCTTCTCCATCGGCACCATGTTGCCGCTGCTCGGCCTCATCGCCGGCACCGGCGTCATCGCCCCGGAGATCGACGACGGGACCATCATCCACCTGCTGTCCAAGCCGATCTCGCGGCCGGTCATCGCACAGACCAAGTTCCTCGTGGCGGCGACCATGCTGGTGCTCTTCGCGGCGATCCCCACCTATGCGGCCGCCTGGATCCTCATCCGCGAGGAGGCGGGCATCGCCCTCGGCTTCGCCATCGGCGCCACCGTCGCGGGCTTCGCCTACGCGGCGGTGTTCTTGCTGCTGGGGGTGGTGACCAAGCACGCGGTGGCCATCGGGGTGGTCTACGCGCTGATCTGGGAGGGGCTGATCGGCAACTTCGTGCCGGGGGCGCGGAAGTTCTCGATCCAGCAGTGGGGGCAGACGATTGCGGACCAGTTGACGGACGTGCCGTTCTTGAAGTCGGACGTGGCGATCGGCTTCGCGGTGCCGGCGCTGGTGATCGTCACGGTGGGGGCGGTGGTGCTGGCGGGACTACGGCTACGGTCGTTCTCGCTCACGGGGGACGAGTAGGAGGGCGACGGGGCGGGCTTGGTTCAGCACGGCACAGCACGGCACGGCACGCTCAGGACGGCTCCCTTGCCTCGCCCGCTCGCCCCGCCCCGCCTTGCCCCGCCTCGCCCCACCTTGCCCCGCTCTCCTTGCCTCGCCCCGCTCGCCCCGCCCGACTCCGCTCTCTACGCCCCGCCTCGGTCGCCCCACCTCGGTCGCCCCACCCCGGGTCGGCCTGACCCGTCCCGGCACGGTTGTCCGGCGCGGTTTGTCCCGATGCGGCGGCGTTGGTGCGGCGGCCTTGGAGCGGCGGCCAGCGAATGGCGTACCTGGCGGCGACGACGAGCGCCGCCGCCCAGGTCGCCTCGCCGGCAGACCGAGGGGCACCAGAGCGGCCCCAAGTCAGACCGGAACCCGGGAGAAGCCCCGACGCGGGTCAGACGGGGAAGTCCTTCGGATTCACCCCACTGGTGGACGCGTTACCGCCCACCACCGGCTGCAGGGTGAGCGTCCAGATCGAGTAGCTGGTCGAGCTCGTGCTGAACCGCAGCCTGTCATCGAACCGCTGGTAACTCGCGCTCTTCGTGAACCGCCGCTTGCTGGTGCTGTAGCGGTACCCCGACGTGAAGTAGATCCGGTAAGTCCCGTCCACCACGGACGAGACCTTGGCCGTCGACTTGGCCCGGATGTAGATGCTGATCGCCTTGCTCTTGCCCCTCACCAGCGTGACCACGGCGTCCCGCTTCGTGCCGTTCTTGACCTTCAGCACCCCCGACCCGCCGGAGATGCCCGCGTAGAGGATCTTCCCGTTGGCCGGCCTGGCCAGCGCCTCCGCCTGCACGGATACCGAGGTCGCGGCCTCCGCCGGCACGGTGGACGCACCGGTCACTAAGGCCGCCGCGAGCGCTACGCCCGCCACAGATCGTTTCAGAGTCATCGCAGCAGCATTGCCAAGAGTCGAATGCCCCGTCAATTCACTATCTCCCGCAAAGCGGCCCGATCGAGCTTCTGCGACCGCCCTGACACAGGGAGTTCCGGCAGCACGACGATCCGGTCGGGCAACGCGCCGGCGTCCATGAGATCGGGCAGGCGCCTGCGCACCGCCCCCTCGTGGAAGCCCTCATCTGCCACCAGCGCGAGCACGACCTCCTCGTCACCGGTCTCGGGATCGGCCAGCCCCACGATGGCCGCCTCACGCACGCCCGGCAGCGCGGCGATGGACGGTTCGTACAGGCTGGGGTAGATGTTGAACCCGTCGCGCAGCAGCATGTCCTTCTTGCGGCCGAGCAGGACGAGGTTGCCGTCGGCGTCGAGGCGGACCAGGTCGCCGGTGGGCACCTCGGTCAGCGGCGGCTCGCCCAGGTAGCCGCGCGCGATGTGCGGCCCGCTGACAACCAGCTCCTGCTCTTCCGTGAAGCGCACCCCCACCCCCGGTAGCGGCGGGCCGAGCAGATCGCCCTGCGGGTAGTCGAGCTTCTCCTCGGCGCTCGCCACCGAGATGGGCAGGGCTTCGGTCATCGCGTAGATGCTGTGCACCTGGCCGCCGGTCAGCGTCATGCACTTCCTCAGCACGGCGGGTGGCGCCGGCGCCGAGCCGAGGAGCAGGTGGCGCACCGACGGCGGGATGCTCTCCAGCCTGGCCGCCTCCACGGGCACCTGGTAGAGGTGGGTGATCTCGCGGCCCTGCATGGTCGCGCCCGGCATGGACCAGGTCGCCCCGCCGATCAGTGCGGGCAGGCCGAGCATCAGGCCGTCGGTGTGGACGACGTCGCCGGGCTGCAGGGGGAAGCGGGTGCGGAAGATCTCCAGGCCGGCGGCCAGCGAGGCGCGGGTGTGGACGACGCCACGGGGGTGGGCCGTGGTGCCCGAGGTGAAGATCACGGCAGCGGGCGACTCGAGGTCAGGCCCGTGCGTTTCCACGGCAGCGGGCGGCTCAAGGCCCGGGCCGTACGTCTCCACGGCAGCGGGCGGCTCAAGCCCGGGGCCATACATCTCCACGGCAGCGGCCGACTCCAGGCCGAGCCCGTGCGTCTCCGAGGCGCCGCCATCGGCCCCAGGGCCGCCATCGGAAGCGCCACCCCTCGCACCCCGCCGAGGCGACCCCGCCCGTCCCCCGTCGAGCCGTAGCGCCCCGCCCGGCACTCCCGGCAGCCACGGTCCCGTGTACGCGTGCCGTACCGCGGCCCGTCCCAGCGCGGGCAGCAGCACCCCGCGTCGCCGTGCCAGCCCGCGCAGCGGCCGGGCCGACGTCACCAGGTACAGCAGCGACTCCGCCACCACCCACCCCGGCGCGGCCAGCCGCAGCCGCGCCTCCAGCACGCCGGGAGCCAGGCCCGGGTCGGCGAGGATCAGCGTCCCGCCGGCACCCACCACTCCCAACGCCACGGCGATCGCCTCCGGCGAGGGCCGCACGGCGTAGAGCACCCCCTCGCCCGCCCGCAGCCCCGCCGAGACCAGCGCGTCCCGCACCCGCAACGACCGCTCCCGCAGCGCCCCGAACGTCACCTCCCGCCCCTTGGCGTCGATGATCGCCGTAGCCCGCGGAGTCCTGGCGCAGGAGGCCAGCACCTCGGCGACCAGGTCCACGCTCACCACCCCTCCCTGCGCATCATCGGCACCACGAACCTCCCCAGAATCGCCTCCAGCACCACCCATGCCGCCCGCCGCCGCCACGGCAGGTGCTCGACATACGCCGCCCGATACTCGATCTGCGGCTCGGCCCCGCGCAGCCGCTTGAAATGCCCCGCCCCCGCGCTGTCGTTGACCTTCAGTCCCCGCTCCTCCGCGATCTCGTAGAGCAGCGCGCTGAGCATGCGATACAGCCCCTCCTCACGCGGCCGATCGGTGTCGTAGCCGAACACCGGCGTCGTGATCACCCCGTCGCGCTCGTAGTAACCGAGCACCGCCTCGACCCTCCCGTTCTTGGCCAGGGCCCGGTAGGTGAACGGCAGCTCGGCCACGAAACGCTCGCTGAACTGCGGATTGTTGCGTGAGTACTTGTCGAGGTAGAGCTTGTCGTACAGCTCGACGACCCGTTTCGGATCGTCGGGCACCACCACCTCGTAGCCCTCACGCTCGATCATCCGCAGCTCCCGCCGCCACCGCTTGCGCGCCCTGGAGACCGTCTTGCCGGGTTCGATCAGGTAGATCTGCCGCCCTGGAACGTTCACGCACCCCGGGATCGGCTCGTTGACCGAGCAGAACACGATCGCGTGATCGGGGAACTCCTCCCTCAGCCTCTCGATGGCCGCCTCGACCTGGCCCTCCCTCATCCGCGGATACAGATTCGTGGACAGCAGCCAGTTGTTGACCAGCACCACCCGGTTGACCCGCGAGAACTTGCACAACCACCCCAGCACCCCCAGCGCCGCCCGCAGGACGGCACGCAGCACCCCACTTTCGACGAGATACAGCTCCTCCCCCGCATAGGTGACGTAGTGCGTGTACGGCGAGCACACCCACGCGTTGCCGTACTCCCCGTCGTTGACGGTGACGGGCAGAATGGTCTCACCATCCACCAGCAGGGTCCGGACGTCAGTCCGCACGTTGTGGATAAACTCCGCCGTCTCCCCGCCCATCAGCGGTTCGAGATACTTCCTGGCGAATTGACCATCGGGCGTATCCGGCCATGGCACCTGCCCGCCGTACAGCTGCGCCCTCACCGCCCGTCCCATTCGATGTCATAGGTCGAGCACTCCACCAGTGACCGCCCCGTCCACATCGAGCGCAGCCAGTTGCGCCACACCACTTCGAACTGGGACAGGAACGGCCCCCTGTCGCCCGGCACCGCGATCACGTCCTCCGCCTCGCGCACGACCCGGAGCCACCGCCGGGGCTCCCGCACCATGCCCGCCAGCCCGAAGCTGAGCATCGCCGTAGCGATCATGGCCCGCCGGCCCGCCTCCGGCCGCAGCACCCCCTCGGCCCGCCCCGGATCCGCCATCACCGCGGCCAGCTCGGGCCCGAACAGGTGCACCCCGCTCGTGGCCCGCGGATTGCACTCCAGCGGCCGCCCGTCGATGAAGTCGAAGGCCACCTGCCCCGAGAAGCGCTCTCCTGCCAGGAACGCCGTGACCCACCGCTCCGTCCCGGTATCCTCCACGGGCGCGAAGTTCACGCACGCCCCCGAAGCGGTGAAGTCCACCTCATAGGCGGCATGCGCCACCAACCGCCCCCGATCGGCCACCGAGTAGGTGCACAACTGCCGCCCTTCGAGCAGCTCCTGCGCCACCCACCCCTTCGGGACCGGCCCGGCCTTCCGCACGGTCCGCACCTTCGTGGCGAACCTGGAGAACTCCGGCTTCACGATGTACGGCAGGCGGTCCATCGCCTCGCCCAGCCTCGTCTCCGGTACCGGCAACCCGTGCTCACGAGCTTTCTGAACGAATTCCCACTTGCTGTGCAGTCCCCGAAGCTCCCGCAGCCCCGCCACCAGCACCCGGCAATGCTCGGCCAGCTCGTCCCGGCCCCTGGCCACCCAGAAGATCTCCTCGCAGGTGGGCACCAGCAGCTCCACGCCCTCGCGCCGGACGATCTCCACCAGCGCGCGGACGAACCGCTCGGGCGCCCTGTTCGGCGGCGGGACCCTGAACACCCCCGCCACGGCCCTGGACCGGCCGCACAGGGTCGCGGCGGCGCTCTCCGCGACCAGCACGCGGGCGCCTCCGGCGGCGAACTTCCTCGCCAGATCGAGCGCCACCGGCGCCCGGCCCCCGGTGATGAGCACCACCTTGTCCCGCAGCGTCGTCATGCGGCGAGCCTAGAGCGCACCGATTGCCGTCAGATCAAGGCCCCGCGACACGAGAAGAGGGCACGGCCTCCATCAGGAAGCCGTGCCCTCAACCACGCACGAACAGCAAAACTCAGACGCAAGCCACCCGGACCACGTCGGCCAGCCGGGAGGCCACGCTCGACGCCTGGTCCTCCGAAGCGGCCTCCACCATGACCCGGATCATCGGCTCGGTCCCGCTGGGACGGATCAGCACCCGCCCCGTGTCACCCAGCTCGGCCTCGGCCACGGCCACGGCCTCGGCCAGCTCGTCGGCCCCCGCCTTGCCCCGATCGACACCCTTCACGTTGATCAGGATCTGCGGCATCGGCGTCACCACGGAGGCCAGCTCCGCGAGCGACTTGCCGGTGCGGGCCACGACGGACGCCAGGTGCAGCGACGTGAGCAGCCCGTCGCCGGTGGTCGCGTGGTCCAGCATGATCACATGCCCGGACTGCTCACCACCGAGGTTGTAGCCGTCGGCCTTCATACGTTCCAACACGTACCGGTCGCCCACGGCGGTCTCGACGACCGTGATCCCGGCCTCGCGCATGGCGAGCTTGAAGCCGAGGTTGGACATGACGGTCGCGACGACGGTGTCCTGCGCCAGGCGCCCCTGGGCGTGCAGGTCGAGCGCGAGGACGGCCATGATCTGGTCACCGTCGACGATCCGCCCGTCGTGGGTGACGGCCAGGCAGCGGTCGGCGTCGCCGTCGTAGGCCAGACCGAAGTCGGCGCCACGGGAGATGACGACCTGCTGCAACTTGTCGAGGTGGGTCGAGCCCACGCCGGAGTTGATGTTGAGCCCGTCGGGACGGCACCCGATCGTCTCGACCGAGGCCCCGGCACGCACCAGGGCCTCGGGGGCGACCATGTAGGCGGCGCCGTGGGCGCAGTCGGCGACCACGTTGAGCCCCTCGAGGCTGCCGGACAGGGTGGCCAGGACGTGCGAGATGTAGCGGTCCGCTTCGCCGTACGCGTCACGGACCCGGCCCACCTTGGCGCCGGACGGCCGATCCCAGGGTTCCCGCAGCCGCTGCTCGATCTCGTCCTCGATCGCGTCGGACAGCTTGACGCCGCCGCGGGCGAGGATCTTGATCCCGTTGTCGGGTGCGGGGTTGTGCGAGGCCGACAGCATGACGCCGAAGTCGGCCCCGAGCGCGGAGGTCAGATAGGCCACCGCCGGGGTGGGAAGCACGCCGAGCCTGAGCACGTCCACCCCAGACGACGCAAGGCCGGCGACCACCGCTGCCTCCAGGAATTCACCTGAAGCGCGAGGGTCCCGGCCTACGACGGCAACAGCTCGTTTGCCGTCAGAAGCGTCTCCAAGGACGTGCGCGGCCGCCACGGACAGGTCCATGGCGAGCTCGGCCGTGAGGTCGCGACCCGCGACCCCACGTACCCCGTCGGTGCCGAACAAGCGGCCCAAAATTAACGCTTGCTGTACTGGGGAGCCTTACGGGCCTTCTTGAGACCGTACTTCTTCCGCTCCGTGGCGCGGGCGTCACGGGTGAGGAAGCCGGCCTTCTTCAGCGGCGGGCGGTTGTTCTCGACGTCGAGGATCGCCAGCGCGCGGGACAGGCCCATGCGGAGCGCACCGGCCTGGCCGGTCACGCCGCCGCCGTCGATGCGGGCGATGACGTCGAAGGCCTCCTCGGCACCGAGCACCACGAAGGGCTCGTTGACGATCTGCTGGTGGACCTTGTTCGGGAAGTAGGTGTCAAGCGAACGCCCGTTGATCGTCCACTTGCCGGTGCCAGGGACGATGCGCACGCGGGCGATCGCCTCCTTGCGGCGGCCGGTGCCGTACGAGTTGCCGGTGGTGACCGGACGACGCACGGGGGCCTCGGCGAGGGCGCTCGACTCGGTGGTGTACTCGGACGGGAAGTCCTCGCCGGAGAACTCTTCCACCTCGGCCTCGACGGCCGTCTCGATACCGGTGGTCTCAGCCACGGTTTGTCCTCAAATCCTTCTACTGGGCGATCTGGGTGATCTCGAACGGCACGGGCTTCTGGGCCTGGTGCGGGTGCTCGGACCCGCTGTAGACCTTCAGCTTCTTGGCCATCTTCCGGCCGAGGGAGTTCTTGGGCAGCATGCCCTTCACGGCCTTCTCGACGGCCTTGTCGGGCCGCTTGTCCATGAGCTCGCCGTAGGTCACGGAACGCAGACCGCCCGGGTAGCCCGAGTGGCGGTAGGCCTTCTTCTGCTCCAGCTTGTTGCCGCTGAGCGCGATCTTGTCGGCGTTGATGATGATGACGAAGTCACCGGTGTCAACGTGGTTGGCGAAGATCGGCTTGTGCTTGCCGCGGAGCAGGATCGCGGCGTGGCTGGCCAGCCGGCCCAGGATGATGTCGGTGGCGTCGATGACGTACCACTGACGCTCCACCTCGGCGGGCTTCGGTGTGTAGGTGCGCACGGTCGTAAGCCTTATCTTGCTTGCGTCTACGGCGCTGTCGGAAACAGACAGCTTGGGGTCGGTCGGTGCGGGCGCACGACAGCCCGGACCTTCCGTCTCCGCTCAGAAATGGGAGATGACGCCGGACGCGCCGCGCATTGGTCGCGTCGGACCAGTGCACACAACGACCAACACCATAGCCGACCTGCGCGGCCAAGGCAAAACGACGGACGACAGAACGGTTCTATTTCGGTTCCCTGCAATCCCTTCTTTCCCACCACCCCCCTTCCCTATCGTTGACTGCGGTATGTGGCAGACCCCTCACACCCGGCAGACCCAGCGGCGCGCACGGCGCAGGAGCCTCCTGGGTCCGTTGGCCTGTCTGCTGACAGTCCTGTTCGTGGGCGTGCTCATCGGCCGCCTCAGCAGCGGCACCCCCGATCCGGCCGCCCAGATCTACCTCAAGAACACCCAGCCGTCGCCGACGGTCGCGGCCGCCAGCCCGCCGCCCGAGCCGCAGGCCTTCGCCGAGCCGATCCCCCGCGAAACCCCAAAGAACCCCCGCGTACGGCGGAGCGCCACGCCGAAGCCGACGCCCTCCACCGGCGGCCAGGTGGCCGGCGACATGAACGACCCCACCAAGGTCTTCGGCGGCGACGACCTCGACGTGTCGACCCCGCTGGCCACCCAGGTCGTGCAACTGACCAATTCCGTACGGCGGAGCCACGGTTGCCGCCCGCTGCGCACCGACCAGCGGCTGACGAGGTCGGCGGAGCTGCACTCCCTGGAGATGGCGCGCTCGGGCCAGTTCTCCTTCGACTCCCCCGACGGCTCCTCTCCCTGGGACCGCATGGCGCGCGCCGGCTACACCCAGGGCGCGGCCGAGAACATCGGCCGCGGCTACGTCACCGCCGAGGAGGCCGTGCAGGGCTGGATGGCCAACCGCGACCACCGCAAGAACATCCTGAACTGCGAGATCCGCGCCATCGGCGTGGGCGTGGTCGCCGACGCCGGCGGACCCTGGTGGACTCAGGATTTCGGCTACTCCTGAGGCTTGTGGGGTCACCGAGCGGCTAATCTCTCCGCATGGGTTTTCCCAAGAAACGTGAAAGCAGTTCGGAACCCTCTCCGCCGGAGCAGCAGCAGCCGCAGGACCAACCGCAGCAGCAGCAAGCCCGGCAGATGTGGAGCCCTTACGACGAGGGGCGGCGCAACCGCGGGCCGCTCTGGGCCGTCTTGGGTGGACTCGGCGTGCTCGGCCTGCTGGCCGGCGGCCTCGTGGTGATGTTCAACGCGGAGACGTCCGCACCGGCCACCACGGCGGCCCGCCAGACCTCCGACCCCCTGCCCTCAGCGCCGCCGGGCGAGTTCGCCTACCTGGAGCAGCGCGAGACCGATCCCGAGCCGCTCACGGTCAAGGAGGTCTTCGCCGGCAAGAAGATCACCATCGACGGCCGCAAGTACACCATGACCACCTCGCGCAAGGACACCAAGTGCGCGGAGGCAGTCGAAGGTGCGAAGCTCGAGAAGGCACTCAAGTCCGGCAAGTGCACGATGATCATTCGTGGGAGCTTCAAGAGCTCCGACGACAAGATCATCGGCACCATCGGCGTCGCCAATCTCCTCGACACCGCCGCCTCCAAGAAGGCCGAGTCCGCCGGCGGCAAGGGCGAACGCCAGGACTACCTGAAGGCCCTGCCCGGCAAGGACGAGATCACCAAGTTCCTCGGCGCCGGAGAAGCGGGCGCGGAGGTCTGGCCTTATGGCCACTATGCCGTCATGATCTGGTTCCAGTTCAAGGACGGCCACAAGCCGTCGTCCAAGGAGAGCAAGCAGCTGGCCCAGGCGGCCAACGACGTCGCGAAGGCCACCGTCTTCAAGGCCCTCGACGCACGCCGGCTCACCGGTTACCCCGCCTAACTTTTCGGGAAAGGGTGCACAAATGGGACGAGTGATTCGACTGGGAACAGTCATACCGGCATGACGATCTTCTGACTCTCGCTAGGCTCCCGTTTATGCGTGGCCAGGAATCTGGGTCTGAGCACGAGCGCGACGCAACCGACGCCTCGGCCGCTCCGGCGACGCCACCGCCGAGCTTCGGCCAGCTGCCGCCCTCCGGTGAGGCGCAGCCCACTCCGGCGTTCCCCGACGCCGAGCCCGGTGCCGCATGGACCCCCTTCGGTGCACAGACTCCCGACCAGCGTCCGCCTATCCCGATCTACCAGGGACCCCCACCTGGGCTCCCCGAGCCCGAGCAGGCGGCCGACCACAGCCTGACGACCCCGGCCCAGGGCATGCCCATGCCCCGAGCCCTGGGCTCCGAGGCGCCTGGGGCTGAAGGCTCGCGCCCTCCGGGCTTCGGAGGTGCGATGGATGCCTCCCAGCCTGCCGACGCGCCCTTCGCACAGGGCCCCCACAGCGGGCCCCAGCCACTGGCACCGCCCGACGGCGGACCGCAGCCCACCGACGCGCTCAACGCGGCTCACGGCGGCGACAGCGGGACTCAGCACATCCACCCGGCGTTCCCGCCCCACGAGCGCCACAACGAGCCACAGCCGATCGATGCGCCGTACACGTCGCACGGCGGCAATAGCGGACCTCAGCCCATCGATCCGCCGTACGCGTCGCACGGCGGCGACAGCGGACCCCAGTCGTCGAGTCCGGCGTATCCATCACAGGATCGCCGCAGCGGCCCTCAGCCGATCGGCTCGCCCTTCGCGCCGCCCGGCGGCCCCGAGGTCTCCTCGCCCAACGGCTTCGGCGGGTCCTACCTCGTCCAGCCGCCTCCCTTCGGCGGCTCGGGTCACGACATCCTCGACTTCGACCAGCCCGAGCACGAGGCGAACACGACGGTCGACTGGCGGAACCTGCCCTTCGACGTGCGGGCCGACCAGCCGCGCGCCGAATCCCCGGCATCGGCCGCCGAGCGGGAAGAGCCCGCCGTGCCCCCGATCGCCCAGACCCCGGGTCCCCAGGCCGACCAGCACGACCCCCTTACGGCTCCGCGCGCCGACCAGCACGACCCCCTCGCGGCTCCCCGCGCCGACCTGCCCGACGCGGGCCAGGCCTTCCCGGGCGACCACCCACTCAACACCCCCGGTGCCTTTCCGATGAACGGCGAGCGCTCGGAGGCTGCGCAGGAGGACCTCCCCGCCCTGCCCGCCTTCCCCGGCGCATATCCCTGGGAACTCACCGAAAAGGACGCTGGGCCGTACGACTGGTTCGTCGACCCGGAGCCCGGCGAGCACCCCGTGCCGCCGTCCTCCGGCCAGCCCGAGACGCAACCCGGCAGCGCTCACCCCGAGCTGCCGCCGGTGGTGCCGGGCGCGCCCCCGTGGCAGCCCCCGCCCGGTTTCACCGCGGCCGCCGCAGGCATGCGTGTGTGGCCCGCCCCGGTCTCCGACAGCCCGTCCATGCCCCCGTGGCCCGCCGCGACCGGCGAGCCCGTGGCGGATGACGCGGCCCCCTACGACGCGGCCACCTTCGACGCGGCCACCTTCGACGCGGCCCCCTTGGACGCGGCCATCCGCGACGTGCCCGCATACGACGCCCCCGCATACGACGCCACGATTGACGACCCCGCGTCGGCCACCGTCACGCCGACCGACGCTCAGCGGGACACGCAGCTTCACGGCCAACCGAGCACCCAGCCACAGGCCCAGCAGGACACCCAGCCCCACGCCCTGCCGGACACCCAGCCCCACGCCCAACCAGACACCCAGCCGAACCCCCACGTAGGCCCCCAACTCGGCACCCAGTGGACCGAGGCGCGCCACGACGCGCCGCCGTCCCCTGACGCGGACACCCCGATCCTCGAGGGCACCCCCGTCGACCCGTCGGTGACGATCGCCGTCCCCCGCCCGGCCGAGCCCAGCGACGTGCCCGTCTGGCCCCCCATGCCCCACCAGACGCCGGCGCCCCTCCCCGCCCCCGAGCAGACGGCTCCGGAGCCGGTCGGCGAGCACCCGCAGGAGCACGAGCAGCCGCCCCCCAACCTCCCCGAGCTCCCCTTCGGCCCCGAGGTCTGGGGCCCCAAGGCTGAGAACGCCCCCACCCCGCCCCAGGGCTTCCAGCTCCCCGAGCCCTCCTACGCGCAGTGGGCCCCGGCCGAGCCCCCGCCGCCTGTCGTCGAGACCCCGGCGGCGGGCGGCAAGGGCAAGAAGGTGGCCTTCGCCGCCCTGGGCGTGCTCGTCGTGGCCGGGGTCGCGACGGGCGGCGTGCTCGTCTACCGCACGATGAACACCTCCAACGAGGCCGCGGGAGCCGTCGCCACGGCCCCGGTGCCCAGCGCCACCCAGCAGGCCCCCAGCGAGCAGCCGACGACCGACGAGACGACGACGATCCTCAACTCCGAGGAGACGGACCCGAAGACGCTGGCTCTGTCGGAGGCGTTCCCCGACAAGAAGATCAAGATCGGCAAGACCGTCTACACGCGGGTCAAGGCCGAGGTGGCGGAGGACTGCTCGAAGGCGGCGTCCGGCCCGTTCGCCGACGCGCTGCGCGATCAGCAGTGCAGCAGGGTGCTGCGCGCCACGTACGTCGACGCCAAGCGCAAGTACGCCGTCACGACGGGCCTGGCGGTGCTCCCGACCAAGGACGCCGCGATGCAGGCCGACCAGGCCAAGAACCTGGGCCGCAACCTGTGGTTCCGCGCGCTCCCCGGCCCGTCGGGCTCGGGCGCCGACCGCGTGCACATCGCGGGCGGGTACGCGGCGGGCCTGGTGTGGGGGCGTTACATCGTGTTCAGCTACGCCACCTACGCCGACGGCCATACGCCGGAGGCGAAGGAGAAGGGCCTGGGCACGATCAGCGGCGCCTTCCGCGACCACACCTCGACGGTGCTCGAACGCCGCGTGAGCACCGGCTGAGCGGCTCGTCGCCCAAGCCGCCCCCGCCCGCACGCTGAGGCGGGGGCGCGTCGGCACGAAGTGTGCCTGAAGCCGTACACCGTCCCGGCAAGCGTCCTAGTCCCCCGCCGGCGTCCGAACCGGACGCTGGCAGGCGTCCTAGTCCCCCGCCAGCGTCCGAACCCGCCGCGTCATCCGCGCCCGCTCCGCCAGCTCTCGAGCGTCGGCCGGATACCCGACCTCCTCCAAGCACAACCCGTGCGCCGCCGCCACCTTCACCCCCGGGTCCCGTACGGCACGCGCCAGCACCTGGCCCGCCCACTCCGCCGGCATCCGCCCCTCGCCCACGGCGAGCAGGCACCCCACGAGCGCCCGGACCATCGAGTGGCAGAACGCGTCCGCCATCACCGTCGCCTCCAGCACCCCGCTCCCGGGGTCCCGCACCCACGACAGCCGCTGCAGCTCGCGGATGGTCGTCGCGCCCTCCCGCTTCTTGCAGAAGGCCGCGAAGTCGTGCTCGCCCAGCAGCAGCGCGGCCCCGGCGTTCAGCGCCTCCACGGACAGCGGCCGGTTGTGCCACAGCACGTCGCGCCGGCGTAGCGGGTCGACCCCGCCGGGCTCGTCGCTCACCCGGTACACGTACCGCCGGTACAACGCCGAGAAGCGCGCGTCGAAGCCCTCAGGAGCCACGCTGACGCGCTGAACGCGTACATCCGGATCCAGCACCCCCGCGAGCCGTCGCAACAGCGCAGCGAGCCGCTCATCGACGCTCGCCTCCTCCGACTCCCGGTTGCCCAGCACCCCGCTGAGCGACTCCACGTCGACGTGCGCGACCTGACCGCGGGCGTGCACCCCCGCGTCGGTGCGGCCGGCCACGGTCAGCTCGACCGGTGTGCGCAGGATGCGGCCGAGCCCGTCCTCCAGGCAGCCCTGGACGGTGCGCAGGCCCGGCTGGCGTGCCCAGCCGGAGAAGTCGGTGCCGTCGTAGGCCAGATCGAGCCGGAGCCGCATCACGATGAACCTTCCACGAAACGAGACAAGGCCCGGCACCCCGAGAGACGGGGAGCCGGGCCGATGTCACGGAGCCTGACGGATCAGGCCTCGTCCTTCTTCTCCTCGGAGGACTTCTCCTCGGAGGAGGTCTCCTCAGAAGCGGCGGCCTCCTCGGAAGCGGTCTCCTCCGAAGCGGTCTCCTCGGAAGCGGTCTCCTCCGAAGCGGCGGCCGGAGCAGCCGCAGGGGCGGCCTCGGCGGCCGGAGCCTTGGAGGTGCGGACCGGGTTGAGCGCCTCGCTCACGAGCTCGATGACCGCCATCGGGGCGTTGTCGCCCTTACGCGGACCGATCTTGGTGATGCGCGTGTAGCCACCGGGACGCTCGGCGAACTGCACGGCGATCTCGGTGAAGAGGTGGTGGACGACGCCCTTGTCCCTGACCACGGTCAGCACCTGGCGACGGTTGTGCATGTCGCCCTTGCGGGCCTTGGTGATCAGCTTCTCGGCCAGCGGGCGAAGGCGCTTGGCCTTGGCCTCGGTGGTGCGGATCTTGCCGTGCTTGAACAGCTCGGTGGCGAGGTTCGCCAGGATGAGCCGCTCGTGAGCCGGGCTGCCGCCGAGGCGAGCACCCTTAGTGGGCCTGGGCATTTCGTTCTCCTTGAGAGTCAACCCGCCCCGGCCGTGTCAGGTACCGGGATCGGGCCGCCAGGCTCCCCGCAGGGAGCCCGCGATAGTCAGAGTGCGACCCGGGGCGCGGGCCCCGGGTTTCGCGGGCGACCGGAGGCCGCCCGACGTCTTAGTACTGCTCCGTCTCCACGTACGCGGAGTCGTCGTCGTCGTAGCCGCCGCCGGCCACCGCGCTCGGGTCGAACCCGGGCGGGGAGTCCTTGAGCGCCAGCGACATCTCGTGCAGCTTCTGCTTGACCTCTTCGATGGACTTCGCGCCGAAGTTCCTTATGTCGAGAAGGTCCTGCTCGCTGCGGGCCACGAGCTCACCCACGGTGTGGATGCCCTCGCGCTTGAGGCAGTTGTAGGAACGAACCGTGAGGTTCAGCTCCTCGATCGGCAGCGCCAGGTCGGCGGCCAGGGCCGCGTCCGTCGGCGACGGGCCGATGTCGATGCCCTCGGCCTCGACGTTCAGCTCGCGGGCGAGGCCGAACAGCTCGACGAGGGTCTTACCGGCGGAGGCCACCGCGTCGCGGGGCTTCATGGCCGGCTTGGTCTCGACGTCGAGGATGAGGCGGTCGAAGTCGGTGCGCTGCTCGACTCGGGTGGCCTCGACCTTGTAGGTGACCTTGAGCACCGGCGAGTAGATCGAGTCGATCGGAATGCGACCGATCTCCTGGCCAGGCTGCTTGTTCTGGGCGGCGGAGACGTAGCCGCGACCGCGCTCGACGGTCAGCTCCATCTCCAGCTTCGCCTTGCCGTTCAGCGTGGCGATCTTGAGGTCGGGGTTGTGCACCTCGACGCCGGCCGGAGGCGCGATGTCGGCGGCGGTGACCTCACCGGGGCCCTGCTTGCGCAGGTACATGACCACGGGCTCGTCGTGCTCGGAAGAGACGACCAGCTCCTTGAGGTTCAGGATGATGTCGGTGACATCCTCCTTCACGCCCGGAACGGTCGAGAACTCGTGCAGCACGCCTTCGATGCGAATCGACGTCACCGCGGCGCCCGGGATGGACGACAGCAGCGTACGGCGAAGCGAGTTGCCGATGGTGTAACCGAAGCCCGGCTCCAGCGGCTCGATCACGAACCGGGAACGGAACTCGTCGATCGACTCCTCGAGAAGAGTCGGACGCTGAGCGATCAGCATGGTTGGGATCTCCCCTGATCAGTGTGGCGACCGCTATATGACGCCACCCATGATTTGTGTACGGCGAGCCGTACACAGCCCCAAACCCCCGGCCGATGAGACCGGGGGTTCGAGAACGAGCCGCTACTTGGAGTAGAGCTCGACGATCAGCTGCTCCTGCACCTGCGTGTCGATCTGCTGACGGACCGGCAGCTGGTGGATCAGGATGCGCATCTTGTCCGGCACGACGCCCAGCCACGCGGGGACGGTGCGGTCGCCGGCGGTGGCGCGGGCCACCTCGTAGGGCAGAAGGTTGCGCGACTTCTCGCGGATCTCCACGATGTCGTGCTCACGCACGCGGTACGAGGGGATGTCGACCTTCTTGCCGTTCACCAGCACGTGGCCGTGGCGCACCTGCTGGCGAGCGGCGTCGCGCGACTGCGCGAAGCCGGCGCGGAAGACCACGTTGTCGAGGCGCGACTCCAGGATCTGGAGCAGGTTCTCGCCGGTCTTGCCGCCCTTGGTGTTGGCTTCCTCGTAGTAGTTGCGGAACTGCTTCTCGAGGATGCCGTAGATGCGACGCGTCTTCTGCTTCTCCCGGAGCTGAGTGTTGTACTCGGTCTCCTTCGGACGGCCGCGACCGTGCTCACCCGGGGGGTAAGGACGGATCTCGATGGGGCACTTGGCGGATTCGCACTTGCTGCCCTTGAGGAAGAGCTTGGTCTTCTCCCGACGGCAGAGCTTGCAGTCCGCACCCGTGTAACGAGCCATTTCTCAATATCTCCTGGTCAGACGCGGCGGCGCTTGGGCGGGCGGCAGCCGTTGTGCGGCACGGGGGTGACGTCCTGAATGGAGCCAACCTCGAGGCCGGTCGCCTGCAGCGAACGGATCGCGGTCTCACGGCCGGAGCCGGGACCCTTGACGAACACGTCGACCTTGCGCATGCCGTGCTCCATGGCGCGGCGAGCGGCGTTCTCGGCAGCCATCTGCGCGGCGAACGGGGTGGACTTACGGGAGCCCTTGAAACCCACGTGGCCGGCCGAGGCCCAGGAGATCACGTTCCCGTTCGGGTCGGTGATCGAAACGATCGTGTTGTTGAACGTGCTCTTGATGTGGGCGTGCCCGTGAGCGACGTTCTTCTTTTCCTTACGACGCACCTTCTTCGGTGCGCCCTGACGGCTCTTAGGAGGCATTCTTTGCCTTCACTCCTGAGTTCATCGGTCCCGCGGCTGCGAGGACTACTTCTTACCGGGCTTCTTCTTGCCGGCGACGGTCTTCTTCTTGCCCTTACGGGTACGCGCGTTGGTCTGCGTGCGCTGTCCGTGGACCGGAAGACCCTTCCGGTGACGGATGCCCTGGTAGCAACCGATTTCGATCTTGCGACGGATGTCGGCCTGCACCTCGCGGCGGAGGTCACCTTCGATCTTGAAGTTGCCCTCGATGTAGTCACGCATCGGGACGAGCTCAGTGTCGCTCAGCTGGTGGACCCGCAGGTCGCCGCTGATGCCGGTGGCCTGGAGGATCTCCAGAGCGCGGGTACGGCCGATGCCGTAAATGTAGGTGAGAGCGATCTCCAGCCGCTTGTCGCGGGGGAGGTCGACGCCAACCAGGCGAGCCATGGTCGGGCATTCTCCTTCGTGTGGCGGAGGTCCTGCGCCTTGCTCCCCTCCCCATGCCCGGGGCGAGGGCCTCGGCCTCCGACCGAGGGTGATTCACCTGGCGGTGAATGCTTGGCGCGCTATCAGATTGCAGGCTTTCCATGCGTAGAGCCCGCTACTGGAGCGGACTCTCGGAAAAGCCTTGTGGCGACTAGCCCTGGCGCTGCTTGTGGCGCAGGTTGTCGCAGATCACCATGACGCGACCGTGCCGGCGGATCACCTTGCACTTGTCGCAGATCTTCTTGACGCTCGGCTTGACCTTCATAGTCCTTCGTGTCCTCAGACGCTCTTACTTGTACCGGTAGACGATCCGCCCACGACTGAGGTCGTAAGGGCTCAGTTCCACGACAACCCTGTCGTCAGGCAGGATCCGGATGTAGTGCATCCGCATCCGTCCGCTGATGTGGGCCAGGACCTTATGGCCGTTGTCGAGCTGCACCCTGAACATGGCGTTCGGGAGCGACTCGATAACAGTGCCCTCGATCTCGATGGCGCCGTCTTTCTTGGCCAAAATCCCTCGCGTTTCACTGATCGGTCGTCTGAGGCATCGGTTCACTAGCAGCCGCGACCATGCGCAACGCTTGAGAGAGCGGTAACCAGCTAGGTCACTCACGCACAATGGTCATAGTGAGCCGACTAAGGAGTGTACGACACCTTGGCGGAAAACGCGAAACGCGCGCCGGGTGTCCCGACACAACCATGCTCCAGACTACCTCAGATCGGTTGCCAGGTACGCCGCGCTGAACAACGCGTGCACGATCACGTTGTGGCTGTACGAACGTTTGGCGCTGTCGAAGTCGCCGCCGCATGTCACCAGCCGCAGCTCCCGCCCGTCCGCCGGGCCGTACACCCGGTCGGCGGGGAACTCGGCCTTGGGCGTGCGCTCCAGACGCCGCACCTCGAAGACCGCGACCGTCCCGTCCGCGCGGGCGACCCCGACGACGTCTCCCCTGGCCAGCTCGCCGAGCCGGGCGAAGACCGCGGGCCCCGTCCTGGTGTCGAGGTGCCCGGCGATCACCGCCGAGCCCCACTCCCCCGGCGTCGGCCCGCCGCTGAACCAGCCGGCGACGTTCGCGTGGTCGAGTGGCGGTACGGCGAGCGAACCGTCGGACTCGATGCCCAGCACGACGAGCGGCGCGCTCACCTTCAGCCTCGGGATGATCACTCGGGTCGGCTCCGCACGGCCCAGCTCCCCGCCATACGGCCGCGGCCAGTCCCCCTCAGCCCGCGAAGGCATGGAGGCAGGCAGCGACGCAGGCATGGAAGCAGGCGCGGCCAGGGGCATGGACACGGGAGCGGGCGCAGGCGCAGACACGGGCACGGGCACAGGCGCGGGCACGGGTACGGCGGCCCGCTCAGGAGGTACGGCACTCGGAACGGGCAGGCAGGCGGTCAGCATCAAGAGCGCCGGCACCACCCACCCGCCGGCCCGCGCTTTCACGTGCCTGCCCCGCACCGCAAGCCGCCGACATGCGGCGCGGGGCAGGCACGAGTCTTCGTGACCACCGGTGCTACTGTCCGCGCCGCCTGCGCGCGGCGACGATCCCCAGGCCGCTCGCCGCGATCAGTGTGCCGACCGCGGCCATCAGCCAGATGGTGCGCACCGACTCGCTCTCGGCGGCCGACATGGCCAGCCCGCCGCCACCGGTGTCCGGTCCGACGCGCGGGTAGCCTCCCCGCCCGTTCACCGTCAGGTAGGCCTTGATGTAGCGGTTGGAGCACCTGACGACCACCTCGTGCGCGGCGGAGTCGGCCTCGTCGTCGATCTCGACGCTGCCCATCCAGCCGCCCTGGCCGCCGTTGCGCGCCAGTTGCACGTGGCGGCCCTCGAACGCCATCGACGAGGCGTAGATGTCGGTCGTCGTCGTGCTGCACTCGTGCACGTAGATTCTGACCTTGTCCCCGGCCTTGGCGTTGGGGGGATAGATGGTGACCCGCGGGTCGCCGGCGGACGCACCGGTCGCGAACGTGGCACTTGCCAACACACCCAGCGCGACCTGTACGACTCCGCCCATCGTTTCCCCCATACGACGGTTGACCTCAAAGATCACCTACCCGACCTCACCACCGCCAACTATGGCGAGCAGTAAAGAGTCCGTCTTTTGCCTGCCGTACTGGGACAGACGTCGAGCGACCCGCCGGCGATGTGCGCCGGCGGGCCGCTCGTGAAAGTTCAGGACCCCCCTGAAGACCGCTGCGACTTACTTGTAGATCCAGTGCTTGCCGCCGCAGTTGGAGTGGGAGCCGCCCCAGCAGGTGTAGGTGTAGATCTTCTTGATGCCGTGGCCCGACCAGTGCTGCTTGCCGGTCTTGCCGTCCCAGGAGTACAGCTTCTTGAACCAGTGTCCGTTCTTGTAGTACCAGAACCAGACGTAGCCCTTCTTGCCGAACTTCTTGTCGACGCCGTACCAGTAGGTGTGGACGACACCGCTCTTCTTGAAGGTGTTGCCGAAGGTGTAGGCCTTGCCGTCGCTGGAGAAGTACTTGCCCCAGGATCCGGCGCTCGTGGAGGGGGCGGCGGTGGCGGCCTGGGCGGCGGGCGCGACGGCCATGCCGGTCAGCGCGATGGAGCCGGTAAGGGCGGCCGCTGCGAGAATCTTGCGCATCTTCTGATCCTTCGGTGTGGGTGCCGGCTTGTTCCGACACCGCACACGTTAGGAAGATTCGCTTTCCACTTCTGTGGAGGAATGCACAGAACGTATTAGTGCACTCAACGCTTCTGGGGGCCGGTACCGAACAGCGTGCTAACCAGGAGGATCGCGCCCCACGGGCCCATCACCCACAGCGGCCACGGGTAGATGAAGTCGCCGGTCGACAGGCTGATGATCAGCCAGATCACCCAGTTGACCGCGCTGGCCGCGGCCCAGGCCGCCCAGGCGGCGCGCATGCCGGTGTGCGCTTCCTTGTTCGCGATCGGCGCCGGCGTGCGGGCGGGCCGCGCGCGCATGTCGACGTCGGGCAGGTCGGCCGTCACCCTGGCCAGCTCGCCGTAGGTCTTGGCCTTGTAGACGTCTTCCAGCCGCTCGTTGAACTCGTCGACGGTGATGCGGCCCTCTGCGGTGTGCTCGCGCAGCACCGCGGCCACCCGGTCACGATCGACATCGGAGGCACGCATCTCGGGGCTCTGCGCCATTGCCACCACTCCCGGCGGATCTAGTTCAGCAGGGTCGAAAGGCGCCCTTCGCCCCCATCTATGGCGGTGAGCACCCAAGGACCATTATGTGTCACGGCGACGCTGTGTTCGAAGTGTGCGGAGGCCTTGCCGTCGATCGTGACGACGGTCCAGTCGTCGGCCAGGACGCGCGTGCGGTGGGTGCCCAGGTTGACCATCGGCTCGATGGCCAGGCACATGCCCGCCTCGAGCACCGGTCCCCTGCCCGGCCTGCCGTGGTTGGCGACCCACGGGTCCATGTGCATCTCGGTGCCGATGCCGTGTCCGCCGTACTCCTGCGGGATGCCGTACTTGCCCTGCGAGCGGATGTACTTCTCGATCTCGTAGCCGATGTCGGACAGGTGGCGGCCGACGGTCAGCGCCGCGATCCCCCGCCACATCGACTCCTCCGTCACCCGCATGAGCTCGGTCAGAGCGGGGTCGACCTCACCCACCGGGACCGTGATCGCGGAGTCTCCGTGCCAGCCGTCGAGGATGGCGCCGCAGTCGATCGAGATGACGTCGCCGTCGGCGAGCTTGCGCGAGTCGCCGGGGATGCCGTGGACGACCTCGTCGTTGACCGACGCGCAGATCGTGGCGGGGAACCCCTGGTAGCCCTTGAACGACGGGATCGCACCCTCGTCGCGGATCGCCTTCTCGGCGATGGCGTCGAGGTCGAGCGGGGTCATCCCCGGCTGGACCGACTGCCGCAGCAGCTCCAGCGTGCGCCCCACGACCAGTCCGGCGGCACGCATCTTCTCCAGCTGCTCGGCCGACTTGATCTGGATGCCATGCCTGTTCTTCTTGAACACCTTGCGGCCACCCCCCATCGGGCTAATCCCCCAACAATAACGGCATCAACAGAAAGGTCCCTCGCGCAATCCGCGAGGGACCTCTCTCACAAACAACGAACGTCAGTCCTGGAAGGGCCTCAGCGCGTCCATGGCGCGCCGGGTGATCTCCTCCACCGGTCCGGTGGCGTCGACCCCGACCAGGATGCCCTCATCGGCGTAGAACTCGATGAGGGGAGCGGTCTGCTCCTGGTAGACCTCCAGGCGGTGCCTGACGGTCTCCTCCTTGTCGTCGTCGCGCTGGAAGAGCTGGCCCCCGCACGCGTCGCACTTGTCGTCCTTCTTGTCGTCGAACTCGACGTGCCAGATGCGACCGCACTGGCTGCAGGTGCGGCGACCGGCGAGCCGGCGCACGACCTCCTCGTCGTCGACGATCAGGTTGAGGACGATGTCGAGCGGACGACCCCATTCCTCGAGCATCTTCTTGAGGACCTCGGCCTGCGGCACGTTCCGGGGGAAGCCGTCGAGCAGGAAACCGTCCTGCGCGTCGTCCTCGGACAGCCGGTCACGGACCATGGCGACGGTGACCTCGTCGGGCACCAGGTCGCCCTTGTCCATGTAGGACTTGGCGAGCTTGCCGAGCTCCGTGCCGCCAGAGACGTTGGCACGGAAGATGTCACCTGTCGAGATTTTCGGGATCGACAGATTCGATGCGATGTACTGGGCCTGCGTCCCCTTACCCGCTCCGGGGGGCCCAACCAGAACCAGACGCATCTACCGCAGGAAACCTTCGTAGTTGCGCTGCTGGAGCTGGCTTTCGATCTGCTTCACGGTGTCAAGTCCAACGCCGACCATGATCAGAATGCTCGTCCCTCCGAACGGGAAGTTCTGGCTCGCGCCTGCGATCGACAGCGCGATGATCGGGACCATGGAGATCAGACCCAGGTAAAGCGAACCGGGGGCGGTCAGGCGGTTGAGCACGTAGCCCAGATATTCGGCTGTCGGCCGGCCCGGACGGATGCCCGGGATGAACCCACCGTACTTCTTCATGTTGTCAGCGACTTCAACGGGGTTGAAGGTGATGGAGACGTAGAAGTAGGTGAAGAAGATGATCAGCGCGAAGAAGATGCCCATGTACCACGGACCCGTGCCGGTGGCCAGGTTGGTCGCGATCCACTGGATGACCGGGTTGGGGTCTTCCGTGTTGGCGAACAGCGAGGTCAGCAGCTGCGGGAGGTAGAGCAGCGACGAGGCGAAGATGACCGGGATGATGCCGGCCTGGTTGACCTTCAGCGGGATGTAGGTGGAGGTGCCGCCGTACATCCGCCGGCCCACCATGCGCTTGGCGTACTGCACCGGGATGCGGCGCTGCGCCTGCTCGACGAAGACGACCGCGGCGATCATGAAGATGCCGACGATCAGAACCGCCGTGAAGGTGAACGGGCTCTGCTGGAAGATGCTGGCCAGCTCGGACGGGAAGACCGCCACGACCTGGGTGAAGATCAGGATGGACATGCCGTTGCCGACGCCGCGGTCAGTGATCAGCTCACCCAGCCACATGATGACCGAGGTGCCGGCCGTCATGATGACGACCATGGTGATGATCTGGAAGACGTCGTCGGGGTTGAGCAGCACGTCGAGGTTGCAGCCCTGGAACAGCTGGCCGCTGCGGGCCAGGGCGATGAAGGCGGTCGACTGCAGCACCGCGAGACCGATGGTCAGGTAACGGGTGTACTGCGTGATCTTCGTCTGACCGGCCTGGCCCTCCTTCTTGAGGGCCTCGAGTCGGGGGATCACGACCACGAGCAGTTGCAGAATGATGCTTGCCGTGATGTACGGCATGATGCCCAGCGCGAACACCGACAGCTTCAGGAGAGCGCCGCCGCTGAAGAGCTGCACCATCCCGTAGATGTTGCTAGCGGAGCTTTCACGCGCGATGGCGTAACACTCTCTGATGTTGTTGACGTCAACACCCGGAGTCGGGAGAACCGAGCCGAAGCGGAACAGCGCGATGATGCCCAAAGTGAAGAGCAACTTCTTGCGCAGGTCCGGCGTCCGGAACGCCCGGGTAAACGCGGTCAGCACGGTCCCTCCTGCGCGCCTGGAAGGCGATATGGGTCTGCGATGGTGCGGGGATCTGCCATCTGATTTCTCGGGTCAGACAAGACGGCAGTAATGCCGTCTCGGCGAACTCTAACGCACTACGGGCGCGGGAGCCCATTGCAGAACCCCCGCGCCTCGTAACCAATGGGAAACGTGGGCCGAAGCGCGCGGACGCGCTCCGGTGGCCACGTTTCCCGTGGCTGCTGTTACAGCTCGGTGGCGGAACCACCGGCAGCGGCGATCTTCTCCTTCGCCGAGGACGAGAAGGCGTGAGCCGTCACGTTCACAGCGACAGAGATCTCGCCGGTGCCAAGGACCTTGACCGGCTGGTTCTTGCGCACGGCACCCTTGGCGACCAGCGTCTCCACGGTGACGTCGCCACCCTGGGGGAACAGCTCGCCGAGCTTGTCGAGGTTGACGACCTGGTAGGTCGTCTTGAACAGCGCGTTGCTGAAGCCCTTGAGCTTCGGCAGGCGGCGCTGCAGCGGCACCTGGCCACCCTCGAAACCGAGGTGGACCGTGTTGCGGGCGTGCGTGCCCTTGGTGCCGCGACCGGCCGTCTTACCCTTGGACGCCTCGCCGCGACCCTTGCGGATCTTGGCCTTGTTGGCGCCAGGGGCCGGACGGAGGTCGTGAATCTTGAGCGGAGCCTTGTCAGTCATGACTAGTCGACCTCTTCCACGTCGACGAGGTGCGTGACCTTGTGGACCATGCCGCGGATCTCCGGGCGGTCCTCCTTGACCACGACGTCGCCGATTCGCTTCAGGCCAAGCGAACGCAGCGAGTCACGCTGGTCCTGCTTGCCACCGATCTTCGAACGAACCTGAGTGATCTTCAGGCGCCCCATGACTAGCTCACCGCCTTAGCCGCCGCGGCAGCCTCGGCCAGACCGTCGGCGCGAGCCTTCAGCATGGCCTTGGGAGCGACGTCCTCGATCGCCAGACCACGACGGGCGGCGATCGCCTCGGGGGTCGACAGACCCTTCAGCGCCGCCACGGTGGCGTGGACGATGTTGATCGGGTTGTCGGAGCCGAGCGACTTCGACAGCACGTCGTGAATGCCGGCGCACTCCAGGACGGCGCGGACCGGACCACCGGCGATGACACCGGTACCGGGCGACGCCGGACGCAGGAACACCACGCCGGCCGCCTCCTCACCCTGCACGGTGTGCGGGATGGTGCCCTGGATGCGGGGCACGCGGAAGAAGTGCTTCTTGGCCTCTTCGACGCCCTTGGCGATGGCCGCGGGAACTTCCTTGGCCTTGCCGTAGCCGACGCCGACCATGCCGTTGCCGTCACCGACGACGACCAGGGCGGTGAAGCTGAAGCGACGACCACCCTTCACGACCTTGGCCACTCGGTTGATCTTTACTACGCGCTCGATGTACGAGACGCCCTTGTCGGCGGCGCCGCCGCGGCGGTCGTCACGACGGTCCCGCCGCTCGCCACCGGTGCCGCCACCGCGACGCGGAGCTGCAGCCATCAGTGGTTCCTCATCTCAGTAGCCATTAGAACTCGAGCCCACCTTCGCGGGCGCTGTCCGCCAGGGCCGCGATGCGGCCGGCGTACCGGTTTCCGCCACGGTCGAAGACGACCGCGGAGATACCGGCTTCCTTGGCCCGCTGAGCGAGAAGCTCGCCGACCTTCTTGGCCTTAGCCGTCTTGTCGCCCTCGACCGTGCGCAGCGAGGCGTCCATGGTGGAGGCGCTCACCAGCGTGTGGCCGGCGTTGTCGTCCACGATCTGGACGAACATGTGACGGGTCGAGCGGTTGACGACGAGGCGCGGGCGCTCCGCCGTACCGAAGACCTTCTTGCGGATCCGGCTGTGGCGACGGGCCCGCGAGACGGCGCGAGCAGCGGTGTGCCTGCCGTGTGCGATCTTGCCAGCCATCGTTACTTACCAGCCTTTCCGACCTTGCGGCGGATCTGCTCACCCTGGTACCGCACACCCTTGCCCTTGTAGGGGTCGGGCTTGCGGATCTTGCGGATGTTCGCGGCGATCTCGCCGACCTTCTGCTTGTCGATGCCGTCGACGTGGAAGAGCGTCGGCTTCTCCACGCGGAAGGTGATCCCCTCAGGGGCATCGACGATCACCGGGTGGCTGAAACCGAGAGCGAACTCCAGCTGCGTCGGGCCCTTGGCCGCGACGCGGTAACCGACACCGACGATCTCAAGCGTCTTGGTGTAACCCTGCGTGACACCCTGCACCATATTGGCGATCAGCGTGCGAGACAGGCCGTGCAGAGCACGCACCTTGTTCTCGTCGGTCGGGCGGGCGACGGTCACAGAGCCGTCCTCCAGCGCCACCGTGATCGGGTCGGCCACCGTGTGGTTCAGGGTGCCCTTGGGACCCTTCACCTCGACACTCTGGCCGTCGATCTTCACCTCGACGCCGCCTGGCACGGGGATCGGCAGTCGTCCGATTCGCGACATGCTAAGTACCTCCCCTCGTTACCAGACGTAGGCGAGGACTTCGCCGCCCACGCCACGCTTGCCGGCCTGCTTGTCGGTCATGAGACCGGCGGACGTCGAGATGATCGCGACGCCCAGCCCGCCCAGGACTCGAGGCAGGTTGTCCTTCTTCGCGTATACACGCAGCCCGGGCTTGGAAACCCGGCGCAGCCCCGCAAGCGAACGCTCACGGCTCGGCCCGAACTTCAGCTCCACGACGAGCTGCCTCGCAGGCTTGGCTTCCTCAACGGTCCAAGACTGGATGTAGCCCTCCTGCTGGAGGATCTCGGCGATGTGCGCCTTGATCTTCGAATACGGCATCGTCACGGAGTCGTGGTATGCCGAATTCGCGTTGCGCAGACGTGTCAACATGTCTGCGATCGGGTCGGTCATCGTCATGGCCAACGGCCTTCCTCGCCGCGGTTTCCAGTCGGCCGAGCAGAGCTCTACCGGTGGACCTACAGCGTGGTCACGGTCGCGGAAGCGACCTGATTTACATAACCAGCCCGGAGAACCGGGCATATGTGCCCCGGCGCCTTCGCAGGCGCCGGGACATGCAAGCTGTTACCAGCTGGACTTGGTGATGCCCGGCAGCTCGCCGCGGTGCGCCATCTCACGGAAGCACACGCGGCACAGGCCGAACTTCTTGTAGACGGCGCGCGGACGGCCGCAGCGCGAGCACCGGGTGTAGGCGCGCACGGAGAACTTCGCCTTGCGCGCGGCCTTCACCTTCAGGGACGTCTTAGCCATGATCAGGCCTCCTTGAACGGGAACCCGAGGTGCTTGAGCAGCGCCCGGCCCTGGTCGTCGGTCTTCGCGGTGGTCACCAGAGTGATGTCCATACCGCGGGGCCGGTCGACCTTGTCCTGGTCGACCTCGTGGAACATGACCTGCTCGGTCAGACCGAAGGTGTAGTTCCCGTTGCCGTCGAACTGCTTGGGCGAAAGGCCGCGGAAGTCACGGATACGCGGCAGCGCCAGCGACAGCAGCCGGTCCAGGAACTCCCACATGCGGTCGCCACGCAGGGTGACGTGGGCGCCGATCGGCATGCCCTCACGCAGCTTGAACTGCGCGATGGACTTGCGGGCGCGGACCACGGCGGGCTTCTGGCCGGTGATCACGGTGAGGTCGCGCACGGCGCCCTCGATCAGCTTGGAGTCGCGAGCGGCCTCGCCGACACCCATGTTGACCTTGATCTTGGTCAGGCCGGGCACCAGCATGACGTTCTCGATGCCGAACTCCTCGCGGAGCTTGGCGATGATCTCCTCGCGGTACTTCGTCTTCAGGCGAGGGGTGGGACGCTCGACAGTCGTCTCAGTCATTACTTGTCCTCACCCTCCGACTCCTTGGCCGGCTTGTCGGCCTTCTTGTCGGCAGGCTTGTCGTCCTTGGCCTTCTTCACGTTGCTCACGTGAATAGGAGCCTCCATGCGCTGCACACCGCCGCTCTTGGCGCCGCGCGGGCCCTGGAAGTTCTCCTTCTGGTGCTTGGTCACCATGTTGACGCCCTCGACCACGACGCGCTCGGCGGCGAGGTGAACGGCGATGACACGGCCCTTGGCGCCCTTGTCCTTGCCAGCGATGACCTGGACCAGGTCACCCTTCTTCACGTGCAGAGACTTCGGCATCACAGCACCTCCGGAGCGAGCGAGATGATGCGCATGAACTTCTTGTCGCGCAGCTCACGGCCGACCGGGCCGAAGATGCGGGTGCCACGGGGGTCGCCACTGTCCTTGATGATGACGGCGGCGTTCTCGTCGAAGCGGATGTAGGAACCGTCGGGACGACGGCGCTCCTTGGTCGTGCGAACGACGACCGCCTTGACGACGTCGCCCTTCTTCACACCGGTCGAGCCGGGAAGGGCATCCTTGACGGTGGCGACGATGATGTCACCGATGCCGGCGTAGCGACGGCCGGAGCCACCGAGAACACGGATGCAAAGGATCTCCTTGGCACCAGTGTTGTCGGCGACCTTGAGCCGCGACTCCTGCTGGATCACGTCTACTCCTGTTGGTCTCCGCCGGTTCTCACGCGTGCGCGAGCCTTGCGGAACTTCATGGTCTTGGTCCCACGGCGACAACCTGCTCTGCCGTACGGCACAGCGGATCGCCCCGCAGGCGGCGGGCTCGAGGACCCTGCCCTTGGACGCCTCCATGGGGACAGCCCCACGCAGGCGCGATAACGCGCCTCCCGGGCCGACAGCCCACTGGAGGCGCGAAATCTCAGCTTACCGTTAGAGCCGGTGTGCTCATTACCACAAGCACACCGGCTCCAGGTACTACTTGGCCTTCTCGAGGATCTCCACGACGCGCCACCGCTTGGTGGCCGACATCGGACGGGTCTCCATCAGAAGGACACGGTCGCCGACGCCGCAGGCGTTCTGCTCGTCGTGCGCCTTGTACTTCTTGGTCCGGCGGATGACCTTGCCGTACAGCGGGTGCTTGACGCGGTCCTCGACGGACACGACCACGGTCTTGTCCATCTTGTCGCTGACGACCAGACCCTCACGGGTCTTGCGGTAGCTCCGCTGGGTGGTCTCGGTAGCCTCAGACATCGCTCGACTCCTTCTCGACCGTCTGGATGATGCCGAGCTCGCGCTCACGCATGACGGTGTAGATTCGGGCGATCTCACGGCGGACAGCGCGGAGCCGCCCGTGGCTCTCCAGCTGACCGGTGGCTGCCTGGAAGCGGAGGTTGAAGAGCTCCTCCTTGGCTTCCTTCAGCTTCTGGACCAGGCCCTCCTGGTCCTCTTCACGCAGATCGCCGGCGGTCAGACCCCTAGCCATCACGCCTCCCCAACTTCACGCTTGACGATCTTGCACTTCATCGGGAGCTTGTGGATCGCGCGCTTGAGCGCCTCACGAGCCACGGGCTCCGCGACACCGCTGAGCTCGAACATCACGCGACCGGGCTTGACGTTGGCGATCCACCACTCCGGCGAACCCTTACCGGAACCCATGCGGGTCTCGGCCGGCTTCTTGGTCAGCGGGCGGTCGGGGTAGATGTTGATCCACACCTTTCCGCCTCGCTTGATGTGACGGGTCATGGCGATACGAGCGGACTCGATCTGACGGTTCGTCACGTAGCTGTGCTCGACAGCCTGGATGCCGAACTCGCCGAACACGACCCTGGTGCCGCCCTTGGCAGCGCCGCTGCGGTCAGGACGGTGCTGCTTGCGGTGCTTGACCCTGCGAGGGATCAGCATGGTCAGCTCCCTTCAGCGACCGGCTGAGCGGCCTGGGACTCAGAGGCCTGGGCCTCGGAACGGGGGGCGCGGCCCGCGCC
Source organism: Nonomuraea sp. NPDC050663 (assembly GCF_044456985.1). Classification (NCBI taxonomy): domain Bacteria; kingdom Bacillati; phylum Actinomycetota; class Actinomycetes; order Streptosporangiales; family Streptosporangiaceae; genus Nonomuraea; species Nonomuraea sp. NPDC050663. The sequence continues at coordinate 210,110 of NZ_JBITGL010000001.1, read as the reverse complement.
GCCACCGCGACGCTCGCCACGACCGGCACCACCGCGACGCGGACGGTCTCCACCGCCACCGCCACGACGGTCGTCGCGCTCGCGACGCTGACCGGCACGAGCGCCGGCGGCAGCCGCCTCACGCTCGGCGCGGCTGGTCGGAGCCTCACCCTTGTAGATCCACACCTTCACGCCGATGCGGCCGAAGGTGGTACGGGCCTCGTAGAAGCCGTAGTCGATGTCCGCGCGAAGGGTGTGCAGCGGCACGCGACCCTCGCGGTAGAACTCCGACCGGGACATCTCAGCGCCGCCGAGACGACCGGAGCACTGGACACGGATGCCCTTGGCGCCGGACTTCATGGCGGACTGCATCGCCTTGCGCATGGCGCGGCGGAACGAGACACGGCTGGACAGCTGCTCGGCGACACCCTGGGCGACGAGCTGCGCGTCGATCTCGGGGTTCTTGACCTCGAGGATGTTCAGCTGGACCTGCTTCTTGGTCAGCTTCTCGAGGTCGCCACGGATACGGTCCGCCTCAGCGCCGCGACGGCCGATGACGATGCCGGGACGCGCGGTGTGGATGTCCACCTGCACGCGGTCCGTCGTGCGCTCGATCTCGACCTTGGAGATGCCGGCGCGCTCCATGCCCTTCTGGAGCATGCGGCGGATGGCAACGTCCTCTGCGACGTACGACTTGTAGAGCTTGTCGGCGTACCACCGGCTCTTGAAGTCGGTCGTGATGCCGAGGCGGAACCCGTGCGGGTTAACCTTCTGGCCCACTATCGGGTCCTTCCCTTCGGCTCGCGGGATTCCACGATCACAGTGATGTGGCTGGTCCGCTTGTTGATCCGGTAGGCACGACCCTGGGCGCGCGGACGGAACCGCTTCAGCGTCGGGCCCTCGTCGACCCACACGCGGCTCACGACGAGCGTGGCCGGGTCGAGGTCGAAGTTGTGCTCGGCGTTCGCCATGGCGGAGCTGAGCACCTTGTAGATCGGCTCGCTCGCGGACTGCGGAGCGAACTGCAGCACGGCCTGCGCCTGCGAAGCGGGCAGTCCGCGAATGAGGTCCACCACACGGCGGGCCTTCTGGGGCGTGACACGGACGAACCGCGCCTGAGCCCTGGCTTCCATCGCTTTCTCCTACTTCTGCTGGCTACCGCCGGCTGCGGCGGTCTTCCTTGACGTGGCTGCGGAACGTGCGCGTCGGCGCGAACTCGCCGAGCTTGTGGCCGATCATCGAGTCGGTGACGAACACCGGCACGTGCTTGCGGCCGTCGTGGACGGCGATCGTGTGACCGATCATGGACGGCACGATCATGGAGCGCCGCGACCACGTCTTGATGACGTTCTTCGTGCCCTTCTCGTTCTGGACGTCGACCTTCTTCTGAAGGTGGCCGTCCACGAAGGGACCCTTCTTAAGGCTACGAGGCATACTGGCTGCTCCTACCGCTTCTTCCTCTTAGAACGACGGCGGATGATCAGCCTGTCGCTGGCCTTGTTCGCCGCGCGGGTACGGCCCTCGGGCTTACCCTTCGGGTTGACCGGGTGGCGACCACCGGAGGTCTTACCCTCACCACCACCGTGCGGGTGGTCCACAGGGTTCATCGCGACACCACGGACGGTCGGGCGCTTGCCCTTCCACCGCATACGGCCGGCCTTACCCCAGTTGATGTTGCCCTGCTCGGCGTTGCCGACCTGGCCGACCGCGGCGCGGCAGCGGACGTCGACCATGCGCATTTCGCCGGAGGGCATACGCAGCGTGGCGTACTGGCCTTCCTTCGCGAGCAGCTGGATCTGAGCGCCCGCGGACCGGCCCAGCTTCGCGCCACCACCCGGACGGAGCTCCACCGCGTGGATGAAGGTACCGGTCGGGATGTTGCGCAGCGGGAGGCAGTTGCCCGGCTTGATGTCAGCGCCGGCGCCGTTCTCGACGCGGTCACCCTGCTTGAGGCCGGTCGGCGCGATGATGTAGCGCTTCTCGCCGTCGGCGTAGTGCAGCAGAGCGATGTTGGCGGTGCGGTTGGGGTCGTACTCGATGTGAGCGACCTTGGCCGGGATGCCGTCCTTGTCATGCCTGCGGAAGTCGATGATCCGGTAGGCGCGCTTGTGGCCACCGCCCTGGTGGCGAGCGGTCACTCGACCGTGAGCGTTGCGGCCGCCCTTGCTGTGAAGGGGAGCAAGCAGCGACTTCTCGGGCGTGCTGCGGGTGATCTCGGAGAAGTCCGAGACACTCGAGCCGCGGCGACCCGGGGTCGTCGGCTTGTACTTACGGATGCCCATCTTTTTCGTTCATCCTTTGTCGGTGAGACTCAGAGCCATGAGGCTCCTCGCCTCTTCTTTCACTACAGTGCGCATGCCACGACCCCTGCCGGGTGCCACCTGGGCGGCCCCGGAGGGGTTCGCTGGTCAAGCGCGCCTCCTCGTCCGCTGGTCGCGGTCGTGGAGGCCTCTCCCGGTCAGGCCGGGAGGGGTGGGCCGGGGATCCGTGGATCCCTGGCCCGATTCAGCCCCCTGAAGGGCTTCAGCCGACCGCACCGAAGATGTCGATGCGGTCACCCTCGGCCAGGCTCACAATCGCGCGCTTGGTGTCGGGACGCTTGCCGAAACCGGTGCGGGTGCGCTTGCGCTTGCCCTGCCGGTTGATCGTGTTCACGCTGGTGACCTTGACCTCGAAGATCTTCTCGATCGCGATCTTGATCGCGGTCTTGTTCGCGGTCTTCTTCACCAGGAACGTGTACTTGTTGTTCTCATCGATCAGGCCGTAGCTCTTCTCGGAGACCACGGGCTTGATGATGATGTCGCGCGGGTCGGCGATCTTCTCCATCAGGCGTCTTCCTTCCCAGCGCCCTGGCTCAGCCGAGCCACGACCTGGTCGTACGCCTCCTGGGTGAAGACCACGTCATCGCTGCAGAGCACGTCATAGGTGTTGAGCTGCCCGGCGTCCAGCAGGTGGACCTCCGGGGCGTTGCGCAGGCTCAGCCAGGTCAGCTGGTCGGTCTCGTCGACGACGACGAGAACGCGCACACCCTGGGTGATCTTGCGCAGGGCCTCCAGAGTCGCCTTGGTCTTGGGCGTGTCACCCGTGACCAGGCTGCTCACCACGTGCACGCGGTTGCCGGACGCGCGGTCCGACAGCGCGCCACGCAGAGCGGCGGCCTTCATCTTCTTGGGGGTCCGCTGCGAGTAGTCGCGCGGAACCGGGCCGTGGACGGTGCCACCGCCGGTGAACTGCGGCGCGCGGGTCGAACCCTGACGGGCGCGACCGGTGCCCTTCTGGCGGTACGGCTTCTTGCCACCACCGCGGACTTCGCCACGGGTCTTGGCCTTGTGGGTGCCCTGCCGGCGAGCGGCGAGCTGGGCCACGACCACCTGGTGGATCAGCGGAACGTTGACCTTGGCGCCGAAGATGTCTTCGGGAAGGTCGACGGAGCCCGTCTTGGAGCCGCTGGCGTCGAGGACGTCGATGGTGCTCACTTGGCCCCCTTCTTAGCAGCGGTGCGGACGAGAACCAGGCTGCCGTTCGCGCCGGGGATCGCACCCTTGATCAGGATGAGGCCCTTCTCGGCGTCGATGGCGTGAACCTTGAGGCTCTGCACGGTGGTGCGGACGTTACCCATCCGGCCAGCCATGCGCAGGCCCTTGAAAACGCGGCCCGGGGTGGCGCAGCCACCGATGGAACCCGGCGAGCGGTGCTTGCGCTGCGTACCGTGCGAGGCGCCTAGGCCCTTGAAGCCGTGGCGCTTCATGACACCCGCGAAACCCTTGCCCTTGGACTTGCCAGTCACGTCGACGTACTGGCCGGCCTCGAAGGTGTCGGCGAGGAGCTCCTGGCCGAGGGTGTAGTCGCTCGCGTCGTCGGTACGGATCTCCGTGAAGTAACGGCGCGGGGTGATGTCGTGCTTACGCAGGTAGTCGCCGAGCGGCTTGTTGACCTTCCGGGGGTCGACCTGACCGAAGCCGAGCTGGATGGCGGAGTAGCCGTCCTTCTCAGCGTTGCGGATACGGGTCACCACACACGGACCGGCCTCGACCACGGTGACCGGAACGAGCCGGTTGTCCGCGTCGAAGACCTGGGTCATGCCGAGCTTCTTGCCCAGGACGCCCTTGATCGTCTTAGCCATGTCAGTGTGTCCCTCAGAGCTTGATCGAGATGTCGACGCCAGCCGGCAGGTCGAGTCGCATGAGCGAGTCGACGGTCTTGGGCGTCGGGTCGATGATGTCAATCAGCCGCTTGTGCGTGCGCATCTCAAAGTGCTCGCGGCTGTCCTTGTACTTGTGCGGCGAGCGGATGACGCAGTACACGTTCTTCTCGGTCGGCAGCGGCACCGGGCCAGCGACCTTCGCTCCAGTCCGCGTCACAGTCTCGACGATCTTCTTGGCCGAGCTGTCGATGACCTCGTGGTCATAGGCCTTGAGCCGAATGCGGATCTTCTGTCCCGCCATAGTGGCCTCGGTGTCCTTCACTGTCGTCTGAAAAAGTAACGAGCGGCAGGTTGCCGCGTGGGAGAGGTTACCGCCTGTGAGCAGATGCTCGGGCCAAGCACTTTCTCTCCCGGGTGACCCCACATGACAGACGTTGTCGATCTGCCGTTTCATTCCGTGATCCGGCAGTTACTTCGGAATCTGTGACCGAACTAACTGCTGGATCACGGCTCTCAGTGGAGCCTTCTACAGAGAGGCGGCCGGTTCCCGGAGGAACCGGCCGCTTCCCACCTACTTGAGGATCTTGACGACGTTGCCGGCGCCGACGGTCCGGCCACCCTCACGGATGGCGAACTTGAGGCCTTCCTCCATGGCGATGGGCTGGATCAGCTCAACGCGCATCTCGGTGTTGTCGCCGGGCATGACCATCTCGGTGCCCTCGGGCAGGTTCACAACGCCGGTCACGTCAGTCGTACGGAAGTAGAACTGAGGACGGTAGTTGTTGAAGAACGGCGTGTGACGGCCGCCCTCGTCCTTGCTCAGGATGTAGACCTGGGCGTCGAACTCGGTGTGCGGGGTCGTGGTGCCCGGCTTGATGATGCACTGGCCGCGCTCGACGTCCTCGCGCTTGATGCCACGGAGGAGCAGACCGACGTTGTCGCCCGCCTGGCCCTCGTCGAGCAGCTTGCGGAACATCTCCACACCGGTGACGGTGGTGGTGGTCTTCGTCTCCTTGATACCGATGATGTCAACGGTCTCGTTGACCTTCACGATACCGCGCTCGATACGACCGGTGACGACGGTGCCACGACCGGTGATCGAGAAGACGTCCTCGATCGGCATCAGGAACGGCTTGTCAACGGCGCGGGCCGGCTCCGGCACGCTCTCGTCGACAGCGGTCATGAGCTCGATGATGCTGTCTTCCCACTTGGTGTCGCCCTCGAGCGCCTTGAGCGCGGAGACGCGAACCACGGGCAGGTCGTCGCCGGGGAACTCCTGAGCCGAGAGCAGCTCACGGACCTCGAGCTCGACGAGCTCCAGGATCTCCTCGTCGTCCACCATGTCGGACTTGTTCAGAGCCACGACGATGTAGGGGACGCCGACCTGGCGGGCCAGGAGCACGTGCTCCTTGGTCTGCGGCATCGGGCCGTCGGTGGCGGCGACCACCAGGATGGCGCCGTCCATCTGGGCGGCACCGGTGATCATGTTCTTCACGTAGTCGGCGTGACCGGGGCAGTCCACGTGAGCGTAGTGGCGCTTCTCGGTCTGGTACTCGACGTGCGCGATGGAGATCGTGATGCCACGAGCCTTCTCCTCGGGCGCCTTGTCGATCTTGTCGAACGGAGTCGCCTCGTTGATGTCGGGGAAGCGCTTGTGCAGCACCTGGGTGATCGCCGCGGTCAGAGTGGTCTTGCCGTGGTCGATGTGCCCAATGGTGCCGATGTTCACGTGCGGCTTAGTCCGCTCGAACTTGGCCTTGCCCACTGGTTCTCTCCTTAGAGAATCTGACTGACTTACTTCAGACTCGGGCCCGGGAAGCCCCGAACCCCTATAGCGGTACGGCTTGCGCCGTACCAGGTGGCCGGGGTTTGACGCCCGGCCACCAGGGTCCAGGAACTATTCGCCCCGGGCCTTCGCGACGATCTCCTTGCCGATGCCCGGGGGCACCTCCGCGTAGGAGTCGAACTGCATCGAGTAGCTCGCGCGCCCCTGCGTCTTGCTACGCAGGTCACCCACGTAGCCGAACATCTCAGACAGCGGCACGAGCGCCGTGATGACACGGGCGCCTGCGCGCTCGTCCATCGCCTGGATCTGCCCGCGGCGACCGTTGAGGTCACCGATGACGTCACCCATGTAGTCCTCGGGCGTGGTGACCTCGACGGCCATCATCGGCTCCAGCAGGACGGCGTCCGCCTTACGAGCGGCCTCCTTGAAGGCCATCGATCCGGCGATCTTGAAGGCCATTTCCGAGGAGTCGACGTCGTGCGCGGCACCGTCGGTCAGCGTCACCTTCACGCCCACCATCGGGTAACCGGCCAGCACGCCGAACTCGGCCGCCTCCTGGGCGCCCGCGTCGACCGAGGGGATGTACTCCCTCGGGACACGACCACCCGAGACCTTGTTCTCGAACTCGTAGCCGTCGTTGCCGTCGCCCAGAGGCTCGAGGTTGATGATGACCCGCGCGAACTGACCGGAACCACCGGTCTGCTTCTTGTGGGTGTAGTCGACCTTCTCCACCTTGCGGCGGATGGTCTCGCGGTAGGCGACCTGCGGGCGACCGACGTTGGCCTCGACCTTGAACTCGCGGCGCATACGGTCGACGAGGATCTCCAGGTGGAGCTCGCCCATGCCGTGGATGACGGTCTGGCCGGTCTCCTCGTCACGACGGACCTGGAAGGACGGGTCCTCCTCGGCCAGCCGCTGGATCGCGGTCGACAGCTTCTCCTGGTCGCTCTTCGTCTTCGGCTCGATCGCGACGCTGATGACCGGCGCCGGGAACGTCATCGACTCGAGGACGACCTGGTTGGACGGGTCGCACAGGGTGTCACCGGTGGTGGTGTCCTTCAGACCCATGACGGCGACGATCTGACCGGCGTGCGCGGACGGGCGCTCTTCGCGCTTGTTCGCGTGCATCTGGTAGATCTTGCCGATCCGCTCCTTCCGGCCCTTCACCGAGTTGACGACCCCGGTGCCGGTCTCGAGCGTGCCCGAGTAGATGCGGATGTAGGTCAGACGGCCCAGGTGCGGGTCGCTCATGATCTTGAAGGCGAGCGCGGAGAAGGGCTCCGTGGTGTCCGCGTGACGCTCGATGACCTCGTTCTCGTCGCCGACAGCGTGTCCCTTGAAGGCGGGGATGTCGCTGGGCGCCGGCAGGTAGGCCACGATCGCGTCGAGCAGGGGCTGCACGCCCTTGTTCTTGAACGCGGTGCCGGTGAGGACCGGGTTGATGGCGCTGGCCAGCGTGGCGCGGCGGATGGCCGCGACCAGCTGCTCCTCGGTGGGCTCGTTGCCCTCGAGGAAGAGCTCCATCAGCTCGTCGTCGTTCTCCGCGACGGTCTCGACCAGCTTGTCGCGCCACTCGCGAGCGGCGTCGGCGTGGTCGGCCGGGATGTCGACGGTCTCGTACATCTCGCCCTTGGCGGCCTCTTCCGGCCAGAGCAGACCCTTCATCTTCACCAGGTCGATGACGCCCTTGAAGCCGGCCTCAACACCCCAGGGAAGCTGGATGACAGCCGGGGTGGCGCCCAGGCGGCTGATCATCATGTCGACGCAGCGGTGGAACTCCGCGCCGACCCGGTCCATCTTGTTCACGAAGCAGATGCGCGGCACGCCGTAGCGGTCGGCCTGACGCCACACCGTCTCGGACTGCGGCTCAACACCCGCGACACCGTCGAACACCGCGACCGCGCCGTCGAGGACGCGGAGCGAACGCTCCACCTCGATGGTGAAGTCGACGTGGCCCGGGGTGTCGATGATGTTGATGGTGTGGCCGAGCCACTCACAGGTCGTCGCGGCAGACGTGATCGTGATGCCGCGCTCCTGCTCCTGCTCCATCCAGTCCATCGTGGCAGCGCCGTCGTGGACCTCACCGATCTTGTAGTTGATACCGGTGTAGAACAGGATGCGCTCGGTCGTGGTGGTCTTGCCCGCGTCGATGTGGGCCATGATCCCGATGTTGCGGACCTTGGCCAGGTCAAGGGCAGCTGTGCTGGCCACTTCTCTCGCGTCCTCGTCGTCTCGTCGTAACCGCTGTTACCAGCGGTAGTGGGCGAAGGCCTTGTTGGACTCGGCCATCTTGTGGGTGTCCTCGCGCTTCTTGACGCTCGCCCCGAGGCCGTTGCTGGCGTCGAGGAGCTCGTTCATGAGGCGCTCGGTCATGGTCTTCTCGCGGCGGGCCCGGGAGTACTGCACCAGCCAGCGCAGCGCCAGAGTGGTGCTGCGGGAGGCGCGAACCTCGACCGGGACCTGGTAGGTCGCGCCACCGACACGGCGGCTGCGGACCTCGAGGGTCGGCTTGACGTTGTCGAGCGCACGCTTGAGCGTGACGACCGGGTCGTTGCCGGTCTTGTCACGGCAGCCCTCGAGGGCGCCGTAGACGATCGACTGCGCGATGGAGCGCTTGCCGTCGAGGAGGACCTTGTTGATCAGCGCGGTGACCAGCGGCGAGCTGTAGACCGGGTCGGCCATGAGCTGGCGGCGGCCAGGAGAACCCTTACGAGGCATTACTTCTTCTTCTCCAACTTCGCGCCGTAACGGGAACGAGCCTGCTTGCGGTTCTTGACACCCTGGGTGTCGAGAGTGCCGCGGATGATCTTGTAGCGAACACCCGGCAGGTCCTTCACGCGACCGCCACGGACGAGCACGATCGAGTGCTCCTGCAGGTTGTGACCCACACCGGGGATGTAAGCCGTGACCTCGATGCCGTTGGTGAGGCGAACACGGGCCACCTTGCGCAGAGCCGAGTTCGGCTTCTTGGGCGTGGTGGTGTAGACGCGCTGGCAGACGCCGCGGCGCTGCGGACTCCCCTTCAGAGCAGGAGTCTTGGTCTTGGAGACCTTGTCCTGCCGGCCCTTTCGGACCAACTGCTGGATAGTGGGCACTGCCACTCCATTTCGTGCTTGGCCGGTACTACGTCAAAGGTCGTGCATTTCGCAGGTACTGCCGGTGTCATGACCTGCTGTTCTCTCCCCCGCTTCGACCCACGCGGTCGGGCGTGTCGCGCTCTGTGAGAGCCACGCCCCGCGCGGTCTTTCGCTGGGGGATGTCACGCGGCACCAACCACTTGATCGATTGCACGCGTGAGAGCCCATGAGTCCACGGGCACGAAGAGCAAGGCTACCCAGCCCAGCACGGCACGTCAAAACGGCCGCGTTTCCTCGGCCGCCGCCGGGACGGCCGCATCTCCGTGTCGTGGTCCGCGGTCGGTTTACGCCTAACCGCTATCAGACCCTGGACTAGTTTACCCGCTCTCCCGGCATCTTCCGACCTTTTCCGCGGCACGGATAGGACGCCGCGAAGATCCCCGGCAGCCTCGGCACCAGCCTGGTGTAGGCGCCGTCCTCGTAGCCCGCCTCCGGCTGGTTGGCCAGCTGCTGCGAGACCACGCCCGCGATCAGGCTCGCCGCCAGCGCCAGGCCCTCCTCACCCGCGGCGTCCTGGTGGACCTCGCCCCGCGCCACCGCCCCCTCGATGAGCCCCTTGAAGTGCGCGTGGATACCGAGCGCCGGGGCGTAGGCCTGCTCGCTGGGGCGGAATCCGGGGACCGGCCGCCAGAACAGCAGCTGCGCGAGGACCTGGTTGCCCATGATCCAGCGCGCTCCCGCCTCCAGCGACGCCCCCATCGCCTCCAGCCCCGGCTCCATGCCCTCGGCCGCCTGCCGTACGGCATGCAGGTAGCCCAGCTGGCCGCGCTCGAAGAGCGCGTCGTACACGGCGGCGCGCGACGGGAAGTACTTGTACAGGGACGGTGGCTGAACGCCCAGGCGCCGCGCGACGGTCGCCATGGTCAGCGCGGCCACGCCCTCCTCCGCCATCACGTCGAGGGCGATGCGGAGGATCTCCTCCTGTGTCTCCGCCCGCCTGCGGGCCCGCCGATCTTTCATACCCGTAGCTTAAGCTAATGGTATTAGCTGGAGGTGCGACATTGGATATCGTCCTGACCGGTCTGCGGCAGAACAACCTGAAGAACATCTCGCTACGCCTGCCCAAGGAACGCCTCACCGTCTTCACCGGCGTCTCGGGCTCCGGCAAGTCGTCCGTCGTCTTCGGCACCATCGCCACCGAGTCACAACGGCAGCTGAACGCGACCTACAACGCCTTCATCCGCAACCGCCTGCCCAAGTACGAAAGGCCGCTCGCCGACAAGCTCGCCCATCTGACACCCGCGATCGTGGTCGACCAGAAGCCCGTCGGCGGCAACGCGCGCTCGACCGTCGGCACGATGACCGAGATCCACTCGGTCCTGCGGGTGCTGTTCTCGAGGTACGGCACGCCGTCGGCCGGACCGGCGAGCGCCTACTCCTTCAACGACCCCCACGGCATGTGCCCCGAGTGCGACGGCCTGGGCAAGACGGTCAGGCTCGACCTCGACCGCGCGATCGACCGCTCGTTGTCGCTTAACGAGGGCGCGATCAGGTTGTGGCCGGTGGGCTCGTGGACCTGGCGGCTCTACGAGCAGTCGGGGCTGTTCGACATGGACAAGCCGGTGCGCGACTTCACCGCGCAGGAGCTGCGCACGCTGCTGCACGGCGAGGGCTTCAAGCTGGAACGCGGCACCTACGAGGGCGTGGCCGACCGCTTCGAGCGGCTCTTCATCAAGGGCGACCGCGACAGGGCCAGGGACATGATGGTCGAGGGGCCCTGCCCGGCCTGCGGCGGAGCCCGGCTCAACGCCGCCGCCCTCGCCTCGCGGATCGGCCCGCACTCCATCGCCGACCACGCGGCCATGGAGGTCGGCGACCTGCTGGCCGTACTGAAGGGCCTGCGCAACCCGGTGGCCGAGCCCGCGATCGAGGCGCTCGGCCGGATCGAGGCCATCGGGCTGGGCTACCTCAGCCTCGACCGGCAGACCGGCACCCTGTCGGGCGGCGAGGCGCAGCGGCTGAAGACCGTGCGCCATCTCGGGTCGTCGCTGACCGGGATGACCTACATCTTCGACGAGCCCAGCGCCGGCCTGCATCCGCGTGACGTGCACCTGCTCGGCGAGCTGCTGCTGGAGCTGCGCGACAACGGCAACACCGTCATCGTCGTCGAGCACGACCGCGACATCATCGAGCTGGCCGACCACATCGTCGACATGGGTCCGGGCGCGGGCCTCTCGGGCGGACGGGTCGTCTACGAGGGCACGGTGGCCGGGCTGCGCCGCTCCGGCACGCTCACGGGCCGCATGATGAAGCGGGCCACGCCGCTGAAGCCGTCGCCGCGCACGCCGTCGGGCTGGCTGGCCATCGAGGGCGCCTCGCTCCACAACCTGCGCGAGGTCTCCGTGCGCGTGCCGCTGGGCGTGCTCACCGCCGTCACCGGCGTCGCCGGGTCGGGCAAGAGCACCCTGATGACCTTCGCCGACGGGGTGCTGCTCGACCAGTCGGCCATCACGGGCTCGATCCGCTCGACTCCCGCGACCTACCTCAACGTCATGGACGGCATCCGCAGACGGTTCGCCGCGGCCAACGGCGTCGACGCGGGCTGGTTCAGCTTCAACGCCGCCGGCGCCTGCCCGGCGTGCGAAGGCCGCGGCGTCATCAAGACCGACCTGGCCTTCATGGACCCGGTCACCTCGGTCTGCGACAGCTGCGGCGGCTCCCGCTACAACCCGACCGCGCTGTCGTACCTCCACGATGGCAGGACGATCGCCGAGGTCCTGGCCATGACCGCCACCGAGGCCGCAGGGTTGTTCGACCTCGAAGGGCTGCGCACGCTCGGCGAGCTCGGGCTCGGCTACCTGACGCTGGGACAGCCGCTCAGCACGTTGTCGGGCGGGGAACGCCAGCGGCTCAAGCTCGCCCACCGGCTGCGCGAGACCGGCAACGTCTACGTGTTCGACGAGCCCACCACCGGCCTGCACCTGGCCGACGTCGACACGCTGCTCGCGCTGCTCGACCGGCTCGTCGACGCGGGCAACTCCGTCATCGTCGTCGAGCACGACCTCGACGTCGTCAAGCACGCCGACTGGGTCATCGACCTGGGCCCAGAGGCGGGCCAGCACGGCGGCACCGTGGTGTTCGAGGGCACGCCCGCCGACCTGGCCGCCGCCGACACCCACACCGGGCGGTACCTGGCCAAGTCGCTCTAGTGTCCCGGTCTTGAGGTGAGTAGTCGCCTCATGAGCCGTCAGGCGTCCCACTTTCGGCAGACCTGCTGCGCGACCCTGCTGGAGGTTGTGTGCTGGCCTCATGGGCGACACCAGACTGGAACCGGTGGAGTTGACCACCCAGGAACAGCAGATCCTGCGCGGCTGGGCGGCACGCCGCTCGACCGCTCAAGGCCTGGCCGTGCGGGCTCGGATCGTGCTGGAATGCGCCGAAGGCCGCAGCAACACCGCCGTGGCGGCCCGGCTGCGGGTCAACCGCAGCACGGTGACCAAACGGTGACCAAGTGGCGGGCCCGGTTCCTGGCCCGCCGCTTGGACGGGTTAAGCGACGAACCACGCCCCGGAGTGCCTCGCACCATCACCGACGCCCAGGTGGAGGAGGTGGTGGTGCGGACCTTGGAGGAGATACCGCAAGGGTTCACGCATTGGTCCAAGCGCGAGATGGCCAAGAGGGTGGGCATCTCGGCTACCAGCGTGCACCGCATCTGGCGCGCCTTCGGTCTGCAACCCCACCGGGTGGAGACCTTCAAGATCTCCCCCGATCCGCTGCTGATCGACAAGATTCGTGACATCGTCGGGCTCTACCTGGCGCCGCCGGCCAAGGCCGCGGTGTTCTGCGTGGATGAAAAGCCGCAGATCCAGGCGCTTGAGCGCACCGCCCCAGTGCTGCCGATGATGCCCGGGACCCCTGAGCGGCGCAGCTTCGACTACATCCGGCACGGCACCGTGGACTTGTTCGCCGCGCTGAACGTCGCTACCGGTCAGGTGATCACCACACTCTCGGCCCGGCACGCCGCCGAGGACTTCCGTGACTTCCTCGATGTGATCGACCGCCAGGTCGAACCGGGGCTGGCGGTCCACGTGATCTGCGACAACCTCGCGGCGCATAAGGCGCCGCCGGTGCAACGCTGGTTGGTCGCGCATCCCCGCTTCCACCTGCACTTCACCCCGACCTACTCCTCATGGATCAACCAGGTCGAACGGTGGTTCGCCGAGTTGGAGCGCAGGTGTCTGGAACGCGGGGTGTTCTGCTCGCTGGATGCCCTCAAGACCGCGTTGGAGGAGTGGATCAAAACCTGGAACGAGCAGGCGCGACCCTTCCACTGGACCAAGACCGCAGATCAGATCATCGACCGGATCTGTCGATACTGCTCACGCATCTCCGGACCGGGACACTAGTACCTGAGCTCGGCCAGCAAGCCGAAGTGGTCCGACGGGTACGGCAGCCGCGCGCCGATCACCTCGCACCGCACGGGATGCCCCGCACCCCCCGCCCTCGGCCAAGCGCTGAAGACGTAGTCGAAACGCCGGTCGGGCAGCAGCCCGGGAGCCGCCCACGGGTTGGCGTTGCTCCAGGTGTGCCCTGGGCCGCCGTCACCGGCCACCTCCCAGGCGTCGTAGAAGGCGACCCTCTCGACCGCGGGAGCCGCCCGGCCGGTGAGCATCCGGATCTCGTCGCTGTCGGGCGGCGCGTTGAAGTCGCCGCACACGATCGTCGGGTGCTGCCTGGACGTCGCCGCCGTGACCTGCTCGACGAGCTGCCTGACCTGCTGCTGCCGTACCTCGCTCTCGGCCAGGTGGAACGAGCCGATGATCGTGCTGGCCACCTGGAGCGTGCCGCGCGGCCCGTCGATCTCGGCCAGCAGTGCCGTGCCCGGCATCCTGCCGCCCGCCAGGCCGTAGGTCTCCCGTCTGACCACCGGCCACCGCGACAGGATCGCGCACGCGAGCGCCTCCTCGTCGCCGCCCTTGGCCAGCGCGACGTGGCCGAACCCGAGCCGCGAGGCCAGTTCCCCCGCCTGCCCGCCGTCCGTCCACTCCTGCAGGGCGATCACGTCGGGCTCGCACCGCGCAAGCTCCAGCTTGAGCGCCTCGAACCGGTCCGGCCACGACGTGAACCCGCCCCACACGTTCCACGTGACGAGCCTGACCGTGGTGTGGACGAGGGGCCCGTACGGCTGGGCCGGATCGATGGTCACTCCCCGATCATCACCGGCAGGCCGAGCATGCGGAAGTGCTCGACCCCGATGAACGACGTCAGCGCCGCGATCCGGTCACCGCGCAGGGTCAGCACCGTGACCGACCAGGGCAGGTGGCGTCCTTCCCGCTCGTTCCACAGGTAGGCGGCCATGGCGGGCTGCCCGTTCGCGCTCGCCTCCACGATCCGCCACGACCCGCACGAGGTGAGCGGCACCCGGATCGCGAAGTCCATGACGGCCTCGACGCCGGTGTACCAGCTCGGCAGCGGCGGCATCGACCAGGTCACGTCCTCGGTCAGCAGCGCGACCAGCTTGCCGGCGTCGCCCTCCTCCATCGCGGCGGTGTACTGCTCGACGATCTGCCGCAGCCGCCCGTCGTTCAGCTTGCGCAACGTCTGCTGCTGGCTCGGCTCCGGCACCCTGTCGGCGACCAGCCGGCGCGCTCGCGACAACGCCGAGTTCACCGAGGTGACCGTGGTCTCCATCATGGTGGCGATCTCGGCCGCGGAGAACCCGAGCACCTCGAACAGCAGCAGCGCCGCCCGCTGGTTGCCCGGCAGATGCTGCAGGGCCGCCACGAAAGCCAGCTCGACCGTCTCCCGCCGCTCGTACCCCGCGTCGGGGTACGGCTCCAGCCAGCGCACCTCCTGCAGCGGCTCCGCGTCGGCGACCACCTGCTCACTGGCCGGGCCCAGATCGACCGGCAGCGCCCGCCTGCCCCTGGCGTTGACGGCGTCGATGCACGTCCTGGTCGCCACGGAGTACATCCACGCGCGCAACGAGCCGCGCTCCTCGAAGCCGCGCAGGCCCTTCCAGGCCCTGACCATCGCCTCTTGGAGCGCGTCGTCGGCGTCGTGCGGCGAGCCGAGCATGCGGTAGCAGTGCGCGTGCAGCTCCCCTCGCAGCGGCCCCACCAGGCGCGCGAAGGCGTCGTCGTCGCCCTCTCGCGCCTTCTTCAGAAGAACTTCGCTCACAAGCGACGATTCTCGCTCAGCTCGCCGGTCATGGGGGTATGACTGCTCTCGACTACACCTTCACCGCCCCGCTCGAGAAGGACGGCGCCTTCACGACCTTCGTGACGGTGCCAGGTTCCGCCGAACTCCTGGGCACCCGCCGGCCGGTCAAGGTCAGCGGCACCATCGACGGGCACCCGTTCGCGGCGACGCTCATGCCGTCCGGGGAGGGCCCGCACTGGCTCCCCGTGAAGAAGGCCCTGTGCAAGCTCATCGGCAAGGAGGCCGCGGGCGAGGAGGTGCGCTTCCACCTTCAGGAACGGCTGAGCTGAGCCGTGTGACGTTCACAGAAGGCGGCGTTGGACGACGTCGGCGATGACCGCCTCGACGACCTTGTGCAGGTCGCCGGGCCGCTCCGCCTCCCGGTCGGCGTACACCAGGTGCGCGGCCCCGATGAGCGAGAGCGCGAGCGCGTCCACGTCGGCGTCCGCGGCGATGCGTCCCATCTCGCACTCGTCTCGCAGGTAGGCGGCGACCACGCCCGCCGCCTGCGTCAGCACGGGGATGCCGGGCGCGGTCCCGGCCCTGCGCAGCCGGGCCCGCAGCCCGTCGCGGAAGATGACGAGGCCGACCACGGACACGGTGACCGGGTCGAACAGCCGGATCAGCGCCTCGGTGAGGTGCCCCGCGACCGGTCCGCTCCCCGCCGACGCCCGCAGTTCGGCGCCCTCGGCGTCGAGCCGGGCGATGCGCGCCAGCACCAGCTCGGCCAGGAAGTCGTCGAAGTCGGCGAAGTGCCGGTGCAGCACGCCCTTGGCCACGCCCGCCTCGTCGGTGACGGCCCTGCTGGTCAGGCCGTTCGCCCCGTCGCGGAGCAGCACCCGCTCGGCGGCCTCGAACAACTGCTGCCGCACGTCCCGCAGAGCCACTCCCGTCGGCACCGCACGTCCTTCCCGTGAATCCTTCGCGCTAGGCGAAACGTTATCCCGTTGGCGAGTGGGCAGACGCCCACTAGAGTGGGCACATGCCCACTCCTCCTCCTGCGCATACGGCCAGGCAGATCGCCGAGTCCTTCGGCAACGACGCGGAACGCTACGACCGGGCCAGGCCCGCCTATCCCGAGGCGATGGTCCAGCGGATCGTCGCCGCCAGTCCCGGTCCCGATGTCGTCGACGTCGGCTGCGGCACCGGGATCGAAGCCCGCCAGTTCCTCGCCGCCGGGTGCACGGTGCTCGGGATCGAGCCCGACGCCAGGATGGCCGCCTTCGCCCGCCGTACCGGAGTCGACGTCGAGGTCGCGACGTTCGAGTCGTGGCAGGCCGGCGGGCGCACCTTCGACGCCGTGATCGCCGGCCAGTCGTGGCACTGGGTGGAACCCGTCGCAGGCGCCGCGAAGGCCGCCGCGGTGTTGCGCCCGGGCGGGCTGCTGGCGTTGTTCGCCCACGTCTACGACCCTCCGGAACCGATCGTGCGGGCGCTGACCGACGCCCTGCGCCGGGCCGTACCTGACGCGCCCTTCGGCGACGTCCGCGCTCCGGCGCGGCAGCTGTACCAGCAGATGTTCGCCGGATTCGCCGACGGCGTGCGGGCCTGCGGCGCGTTCGCCGAACCGGAGATGTGGGAGGTGCGGTGGGAGCGGTGGTACACCCGGGACGAGTGGCTCGACCTGCTGCCGACCACCGGCGGGCTCACGCGGCTGACGCCAGGGCAGCTCGCCGAGGTGCTGGCCGCCGTCGGCGCCGCGATCGACGCCGCCGGGGGCGGCTTCACGCTGCCGTTCACGACGCAGGCGCTCACCGCCCACCTTGGGAGCTGAGCGCTACCTGGGCCGGCGGGCGGCCAGCTCCACGCGGGCGAACAGCGCGACCAGCACGGCGAGCACGGCCGACGGGGCCAGGAGCCAGAGCCAGCGCTGGGCCCACCACTCGGCGGTGGGCTGCGCCGGCAACGTGCCGCCCACCCCTTCGAAGACCCACACCACCACCAGGTACGCGGTCATGTGCCAGAGGAAGATGGTCAGCGCGACCACGTTGAGCGCCACCACCGGCTTCCAGGCGCCCGGACGGCGCAGCAGGCGCTCGGCGGGCGGCGTGATCAGGATCAGCAGACCGAGCTGGAAGACGGCCAGGGCGGCGATCGTGGCGTTGGTCGGGAAGATGTTGGATTCACCACCGCCGACGGTGCTCACCATCGAGGCGGGATACCCGGCTCCCCACGTCAGCCCGACCAGCCCCGCCAGCCCGGCCCCGGCGATCGCCAGCCGCTGCCGGAGCGGCCGATGCCCCAGGTCCCAGCCGCGCCAGGCGTAGCCGAGCTGGTGACAGAACACCCACACCACCGCGGAGGTCACCCAGCCCGCCCAGCCCAGTCCGGCGCCCCGGTGCGCCACGCTGCCGAGCACGATCAGCAGCACGAGCCACACCAGGACCCAGACTCCGTAGCGGAGATGCAGACCGGCGGTGAACGGCACCATGGCGATCAGCACGCCGTACACGCCGAGGAACCACATCGGCGTCAGGTAGCCGGGAAACCACTCCCACATCCACCTGTGCGGGCCCGGCAGGGCGGCGGCGACCAGCTCGACGGCGAGCCACACCAGGGCCCAGACGGCGGTCGGCCAGAGCAGCCGGCGCAGCCGGACGCGGACGAACTCGCCTGCGGACGAACCGCGTGATCGCGCCCGCTCCCAGCCGACCAGGTTGGCGTACCCACCCACCAGGAAGAAGACCGGCATGATCTGCAGCACCCAGGTGGCCAGCCAGCCGCCTGGCACGGTGTGGATCGGGTTGGGCATGCCGAGGCTGCCGTCGGGGGTGCGGTGCGTGACCGACAGGGTCCAGTGCCAGAGCGTGACGACCACGATGCACAGGGCGCGGGCAGCGTCGACGACCCGGTCGCGGGACGCCGGTGTGGCCTCGACCAGCCGGTCCAGCTGCGAACGTGGACCGCTCAGCGGTACAGCTCCTCGATGTCGTCCGCGAAGTCCTTGTGGACCAGGGAACGCTTGACCTTGAGCGTCGGGGTCAGATAGCCGTTCTGCTCGGTCAGGTCGATGGGCAGGATCCGGAACTTCCGCACCGACTCCGCCCGGCTCACCGACGTGTTGACCTCGTCCACCGCCTTCTGCAGCTCGGCCAGCAACTCCGGATCCTCACGCACCTCGGCCCCCGGCCGCCGTCCGGCGGCCCGCTTCCAAGACGCCAGCGCCCCCGCGTCCAGGACGAGCAGCGCGGCGATGAACGGGCGCCGGTCGCCGACGACGATCGCCTGCTTGATGAGCGAGTGGGCGCGCAGGCGGTCCTCGATCGGCTCCGGGGCGAGGTTCTTGCCGCCGGCGGTGATGATGATCTCCTTCATGCGGCCGACGATCGTGAGGAACCCGTCCTCGTCGACAGTGCCCAGGTCGCCGGTACGCAGCCAGCCGTCGGGAGTCATGACCTCCCTGGTCTTGCCCTCGTTGCCCCAGTAGCCCTGGAACACGACCGGGCCCTTGATCAGGATCTCGCCGTCGTCGTCGATCCGGATCTCGACGCCGGGCAGGGGCGGCCCCACCGTGCCGATCTTCTGTCCGTGCGGCGGGTTCACGGTCGCCGCGGCGCTCGTCTCGGTCAGTCCGTACCCTTCCAGCACGGGGACGCCGATACCGCGGAAGAAGTGGCCGAGCCGGGCACCGAGCGGCGCTCCGCCGGAGATGGCGTAGCCGACCCGCCCACCGAGCGCGCCCCGCAGCCGCCGGTAGACCAGCCGGTCGGCCAGCCGGTGCGCCAAGCGCAGGCGCAGGCCCGGCCGCCCGTTCTCCAGCGCCTGGCTGTAGGCGACGGCGGTCCGGTCGGCCCAGTCGAAGATCTTCCTCCTGCCCTGCTTGTAGGCCCGCTGCTGGGCCGCGTCGTGGACCCGCTCGAACACCCTGGGTACGGCCAGCAGGAACGTCGGCCTCAGCACCCGCAGATCCGCGGTCAGCCGAGAACGGTCGGCGCTGTGCGCCAGGCACACCCCGCGCTCCACGGCGGCCACCTGGATCACCCGTGCGAAGACATGCGCCAGCGGCAGGAACAGCAGGGTCGACGCGTCCTTGGTGAAGATCTGTTCCAGGCCGGCGATCGCGGCGCGGGCCTCGTGCAGGAGGTTGCCGTGCGTCAGCATGCAGCCCTTCGGACGGCCGGTGGTGCCCGAGGTGTAAATGATCGTCGCCAGGTCGTCGGCCGACACCGCCCGGCGGCGTTCGAGCAGTTGGGCGTCACCCACGTCCACGCCGCCCGCGCGCAGCCGGTCCAGCCCGCCGCGGTCGATCTGCCAGATCTTCGGGGACCCGGGCGCGCTCTCGACCAGCAGGCGATGAGCCTCGGTCTGGACCACCACCGCGACCGGGCCCGAATCCTCCAGCACCCAGGCGACCTGCTCGGCCGAGGAGGTCTCATAGATCGGGACGGGCACCGCCCCCACCGTCCACAGGCCGTAGTCGACCAGGGTCCACTCGTAGCTGGTGGCGGCCAGCAGCGCGACCCGATCGCCCGGCTGGATCCCGGCCGCGATGAAGCCCGCCGCCATCGCGCGCACATCGGCCGCGAACCGCCCACTCGTGACCGGCCGCCAGCTTCTGTCACCCGAACGGCGCCGGAACAGAACCCGATCGCCGTCCACCCGGTCGTCGGCGAACACCACATCGGCGAGCTGGGCGTCGGCGTCAACGGTGGCCGGGGCCGCGAGAACACGCATCGGTCATCTCCCCGTACAGGACCAGAACGGTGATTGGCCTGTTTCCTCAGGTCATAGGGCACAAACTCGGCATTCGTCACCATCGCCGAGACATGACCATCCGGTGAACCGACCCGCCCATCTGGCACCTGGGCCCCGGCATCTACCGGTCGCGCCAGCCATCGCGCACCTCACCCTCCGCGCGGCTCGCGGCGGGAACCACCGTCGAAGCCGCCAAGGGCTGCTCGCACAGCGTGATCGTGATCGCCCTCACCGGCGTACGCGCTAAGGTTCTCGTCATGGTCATGTTCACGTGCAGCCAGTGCGGGACGGCGGTGACGCTGGACCTGGTGGAGACCGCCTACCAGCCCGCCCGCCGGCCGCCTCCACGTGAGCGCCACGAAGACGCCCCGCAACTGATCCCGCGCGGCCGGTTCGCCATCGACCCGGAACCCTTCAGCGTCATGACGTTCGTTCCCGGGATCGAGCGGATGGTGTCGGACGAGGGGCCGCGCAGGACGATCCTGATGAACGTCGACGATCTCATCGCGGTGGAGCCCCATCCAGACCCCGGAGCCATGGGATTCGGCTGTTGCGGCTTGGACCCGCACGGGCCCAATCTCAACTGTGCGGGATGTGGCCAAGGGGTCGCCGCCGAGGCGAACGACTGTGGCATGCCTTGGCACTGGGTGAGGCTCTTTCCCGACGCGGTGCTGGGTGCCCCTCCCGCTCCCGCGCCTGACACGGTGCGGCGCAGGCACGACAGGCGCCGTGGGAGGCGTTAGCGTCTCGCGGTCCTGAGCATCGCACCATGCTGCCTCTCCCTGAGGCTGCCTAACATGATCAACCGGTCGTCCTGCGCACCATCACGGTGATCGGTTCCGGTCGTTGCGCCAGAGGAGCACGCCTGGAGCGCGACTCAACCCCGTGTGGGTGTCGATGGCTCGGGCGTTAGGGACCACCCCCTCCGCACAGCCCATACCCGCCATCGCCGGAAGCGCCCGATGCGCAAGGCCCGAGCCGTGGCAAGCATGCGCGCCGTGAGAACCCCGTGCGGGGTGTCGATGGCCGCCAGGCCATCGACCTTGGGGGTGTGGGGGTGGGCCGAAGGACCACCCCCACCAGGCACAGCCCGAGCTCGACTAGCGCCGAAGGCGCACGATCCGCGAGGCCCAAAGCGCCGAAGGCGCACGACCAGCGAGGCCCAAAGCACTGAAGGAGGACGACAAGCGAGGCCAAAGAAAAGGCGCCCTCCGAGGAGAGCGCCTTTCCAGGGGGTCAGCCAGAAGCCGACCAATATGTGTTAGCGGTTGTACTGCCCGAAGTCGTACTCCTCCAGCGGAACGGCTTCGCCGCTCCCGGTGCCGAAGGTGTAGTCGGCCGCAGATCCGTCGTAACCGCCGACGGTGTACATGGCGGCCTTGGCTTCCTCGGTAGGCTCCACCCGGACATTGCGGTACTGGGGCATACCCGTTCCCGCCGGGATGAGCTTACCGATGATGACGTTCTCCTTCAGGCCAAGCAGGGAGTCCGACTTGGCGTGGATGGCCGCGTCGGTGAGGACGCGGGTCGTCTCCTGGAAGGAGGCCGCCGACAGCCACGACTCGGTGGCCAGCGACGCCTTGGTGATGCCCATGAGGACCGGACGGCCGGAGGCGGGGGTGCCACCCTCGGCGACGGTCTCGCGGTTCATCTGCTCGAAGCGCGGACGCTCGACCAGTTCACCGGGCAGCAGGTCGGCGTCGCCGGACTCCAGCACGTTCACGCGCTTGAGCATCTGGCGGACGATGATCTCGATGTGCTTGTCGTGGATCGACACACCCTGCGAGCGGTACACCTGCTGGACCTCGGCGACCAGGTGCAGCTGGACCGCACGCGGGCCGAGGATGCGCAGCACCTCGTTGGGGTTGACCGCACCGGCGATGAGCTGCTGGCCCACCTCCACGCGCTGGCCTTCGCCGACGAGCAGGCGCGACCGCATCGAGACCGGGTAGGCGACCTCGTCGGAGCCGTCGTCGGGAGTGACGACGACCTTGCGGGTCTTGTCGGTCTCGTCGATCCGCACGCGGCCGGAGGCCTCCGAGATGGGCGCGACACCCTTGGGGATACGCGCTTCGAAGAGCTCCTGGACACGGGGCAGACCGTGGGTGATGTCGGCGCCCGCCACACCACCGGTGTGGAAGGTACGCATCGTCAGCTGGGTGCCGGGCTCACCGATCGACTGGGCGGCGATGATGCCGACCGCCTCGCCGACGTCGACGAGCTTGCCGGTGGCCAGCGAGCGGCCGTAGCAGGTCGCGCAGACACCGATCTTGGCCTCGCACACCAGCGCGGAGCGGGTGCGCACGGTCTCGATGCCGGCTTCGACGAGGTCGGTGACGTGGATGTCGTTGATGTCGACACCGGCCTGGGCGATGAGCTTGCCGTCGACCTCGACGTCCTCGGCGAGGATGCGGCCGTGGACGTTGGACTCGGCGTTCTCCGCCTTGACCAGGTTGCCCGACGAGTCGCGCTCACCGACGTGCAGCGGGACGGCGCGGTCGGTGCCGCAGTCGATCTCGCGCACGATGACGTCCTGCGCCACGTCGACCAGACGTCGGGTCAGGTAACCCGAGTCGGCCGTACGCAGGGCGGTGTCGGCCAGACCCTTTCGCTGACCGTGGGTGGAGATGAAGTACTCCAGCACCGACAGGCCTTCACGGAAGGAGGCCTTGATCGGACGCGGGATGGTCTCACCCTTGGTGTTGGACACCAGACCACGGATACCGGCGATCTGACGCACCTGCATCTTGTTACCGCGCGCACCGGAGTTGACCATCATCCACACGGGGTTGGTGGCCGGGAACGCGTTGACCATGTCGGTCTCGACGTCGGCGGTGGCGTGGGTCCAGATCTCGATGAGCTCCTGACGGCGCTCGTCGTCGGTGATCAGGCCGCGCTCGTACTCGCGCTGGACCTTGTCGGCCCGGCGCTCGTAGTTCTCCATGATCTCCGCCTTGTTCGGCGGGGCCACGACGTCCTCGATCGAGATGGTGACGCCGGAGCGGGTCGCCCAGCGGAACCCGGCGTCCTTCAGCGCGTCGAGCGCCGTGGCCACGTCGATCTTGGGGTAGGTCTCGGCCAGCTCGTTGACGATCGCGGAGAGCTGCTTCTTGCCGATCTGGAAGTTGACGTACGGGTAGCTCGCCGGGAGCGTGTCGTTGAACAGCAGGCGGCCGAACGTCGTCTCCAGGCGGATCGGGTCACCCTGCTCCCAGCCCTCGGGAGCGACCCATTCGCGCGGCGGCAGGACGTCCTTCATCCGGATCTGGATCTTGGCCTGGATCTCCAGCTCGCGGCGGTCGAAGGCCATCTGGGCCTCGGCCACCGAGCCGAAGACGCGGCCTTCGCCGGCTGCGCCGTCCTTCTGCGTGGTCAGCCAGTACAGGCCGATGACCATGTCCTGGGTGGGCATCGTCACGGGCTTGCCGTCGGCCGGCTTGAGGATGTTGTTGGTCGAGAGCATCAGGATGCGTGCCTCGGCCTGGGCCTCAGCCGACAGCGGCAGGTGCACGGCCATCTGGTCGCCGTCGAAGTCCGCGTTGAACGCGGTGCAGACGAGCGGGTGGATCTGGATGGCCTTGCCCTCGACCAGCTGCGGCTCGAACGCCTGGATGCCCAGACGGTGGAGCGTGGGCGCGCGGTTGAGCAGCACGGGGTGTTCGGTGATGACCTCTTCGAGGACGTCCCACACGACCGGCTTGGCCCGCTCGACCATCCGCTTGGCCGACTTGATGTTCTGCGCGTGGTTCAGGTCGACCAGGCGCTTCATCACGAACGGCTTGAACAGCTCCAGCGCCATCTGCTTGGGCAGACCGCACTGGTGCAGCTTGAGCTGCGGGCCGACGACGATGACCGAACGGCCGGAGTAGTCGACTCGCTTGCCCAGCAGGTTCTGACGGAATCGGCCCTGCTTGCCCTTGAGCATGTCGCTCAGGGACTTCAGCGGCCGGTTGCCGGGCCCGGTGACCGGGCGGCCACGGCGGCCGTTGTCGAACAGGGAGTCGACGGCCTCCTGGAGCATCCGCTTCTCGTTGTTCACGATGATCTCGGGGGCGCCGAGGTCAAGGAGACGCTTGAGGCGGTTGTTCCGGTTGATCACACGACGGTAGAGGTCGTTGAGGTCGGAGGTCGCGAACCGGCCACCGTCGAGCTGCACCATCGGGCGCAGGTCCGGCGGGATGACCGGGATGCAGTCGAGCACCATGCCGTTGGGCGTGTTGGTGGTGTTCAGGAACGCCGACACGACCTTGAGCCGCTTGAGGGCGCGGGCCTTCTTCTGGCCCTTGCCCGAGCGGATGGTCTCGCGCAGGTTCTCGGCCTCGGCGTCGAGGTCGAAGCTGACCAGACGCTCCTGGATCGCCTGAGCGCCCATGCCGCCCTTGAAGTAGCGGCCGAAGCGGTCGCGCATCTCGCGGTAGAGCATCTCGTCGCCCTCGAGGTCCTGGACCTTGAGGTTCTTGAAGCGGCTCCAGACCTCTTCGAGGCGGTCGAGCTCGCGCTGGGCGCGGTCGCGCAGCTGGCGCATCTCGCGCTCGGCGCCCTCACGGACCTTGCGACGCTGGTCGCCCTTGGCCCCGGAGGCCTCGAGCTCGGCCAGGTCGGCCTCGAGCTTCTTCTGGCGCGCCTCGACGTCGGCGTCACGGCGCTGCTCGATGTGCTGCCGCTCGACGGAGACCTTGGCCTCCAGCGACGGCAGGTCACGCTCGCGCATGTCCTTGTCGACGTGCGTGATCATGTAGGCCGCGAAGTAGATGACCTTCTCGAGGTCCTTCGGGGCCAGGTCGAGCAGGTAGCCCAGACGCGAGGGCACACCCTTGAAGTACCAGATGTGGGTGACGGGAGCGGCCAGCTCGATGTGGCCCATCCGCTCACGACGCACCTTGGCGCGAGTGACCTCGACGCCGCAGCGCTCGCAGATGATGCCCTTGAACCGGACGCGCTTGTACTTACCGCAGTAGCACTCCCAGTCGCGGGTCGGGCCGAAGATCTTCTCGCAGAAGAGTCCGTCCTTTTCCGGCTTGAGAGTCCGGTAGTTGATGGTCTCCGGCTTCTTGACCTCGCCGTGCGACCACTGGCGGATGTCGTCGGCAGTGGCGAGGCCGATGCGGAGCTCGTCGAAGAAGTTGACGTCGAGCACTTGTTCCCCCTATTCCTCAGACCTCGTCGACGGACATCGCGCCCTCATTGGGACGCCTGGCAAGATCGATGCCGAGCTCTTCCGCGGCGCGGAAGACATCCTCGTCCGTGTCCCGCATCTCGATGGACATGCCGTCGCTGGAGAGCACCTCGACGTTCAGGCACAGCGACTGCATTTCCTTGATGAGGACCTTGAAGGACTCGGGGATGCCGGGCTCGGGGATGTTCTCGCCCTTGACGATCGCCTCGTAGACCTTCACGCGGCCGAGCACGTCGTCGGACTTGATGGTGAGCAGCTCCTGCAGGGCGTAGGCGGCGCCGTACGCCTCCAGGGCCCACACCTCCATCTCACCGAAGCGCTGGCCACCGAACTGCGCCTTACCACCGAGCGGCTGCTGGGTGATCATGGAGTACGGGCCGGTCGAGCGAGCGTGGATCTTGTCGTCGACCAGGTGCAGCAGCTTGAGGATGTAGATGTAGCCGACCGAGATCGGGTACGGGAACGGCTCGCCTGAGCGGCCGTCGAACAGCCTCGCCTTGCCGGTCTCCTGGACCATGCGGTCGCCGTCGCGGTTGGGCGTGGTGTTCTTGAGCAGACCGACGATCTCCTCCTCGTGGGCGCCGTCGAAGACGGGCGTGGCCACGTTGGTGAAGGCGTCGATCTGGCCGAAGCCGTTCTCGGTGAGCCTCTCGGCCCACGCCTCCTTGATCCCGGTGACGTCCCAGCCTCTGGCGGCGATCCACCCGAGGTGGGTCTCCAGCACCTGGCCGACGTTCATTCGGCCGGGCACGCCCAGCGGGTTGAGGATGATGTCGACCGGCGTGCCGTCCTCGAGGAACGGCATGTCCTCGACGGGCAGGATCTTGGAGATGACGCCCTTGTTGCCGTGGCGGCCGGCGAGCTTGTCACCGTCGGTGATCTTACGCTTCTGGGCCACGTAGACGCGGACCAGCTCGTTGACACCGGGGGGAAGCTCGTCGCCCTCTTCGCGGCTGAACACGCGGACGCCGATGACCTTGCCGGACTCGCCGTGCGGCACCTTCAGGGAGGTGTCGCGGACCTCGCGCGCCTTCTCACCGAAGATCGCGCGGAGCAGGCGCTCCTCCGGGGTCAGCTCGGTCTCGCCCTTCGGGGTGACCTTGCCGACCAGGATGTCGCCGGGGACGACCTCGGCGCCGATCCGGATGATGCCCCGCTCGTCGAGGTCGGCGAGGACCTCTTCCGAGACGTTGGGGATGTCGCGGGTGATCTCCTCGGGGCCCAGCTTGGTGTCGCGGGCGTCGACCTCGTGCTCCTCGATGTGGATCGAGGAGAGGACGTCGTCCTGCACCAGACGCTGGGAGAGGATGATCGCGTCTTCGTAGTTGTGACCCTCCCACGGCATGAACGCCACGAGGAGGTTCTTGCCCAGCGCCATCTCACCGGTGTCGGTGCAGGGGCCGTCGGCGACGACCTGTCCGACCTCGATGCGGTCGCCCTCGGCGACGATCGGCTTCTGGTTGAAGGAGGTGCCCTGGTTGGACCGCTTGAACTTGGCGACGCGGTAGGTGATCCGGGTGCCGTCGTCGTTCATGACGGTCACGTAGTCGGCGGAGACCTCCTCGACCACACCGGCCTTCTCGGCGGTGATGACGTCGCCGGCGTCGGTCGCGGCTCGGTACTCCATGCCGGTTCCGACCAGCGGCGCCTCGCTCCGCAGCAGCGGCACGGACTGCCTCTGCATGTTGGAGCCCATGAGCGCGCGGTTGGCGTCGTCGTGCTCGAGGAAGGGGATCATCGCGGTGGCGACCGACACCATCTGGCGCGGCGACACGTCGATGTAGTCGACCTCGGAGGCACGCGCGAGCTCGGTCTCGCCGCCCTTGGTGCGGACGAGGACGCGGGCCTCGGCGAAGGTGCCGTCGGCGTTGAGCACCGTGTTGGCCTGCGCCTTGACGAAGCGGTCCTCCTCGTCGGCGGTGAGGTAGTCGATCTGGTCGGTGACCTTGCCGTCGACGACCTTGCGGTAAGGCGTCTCGACGAAGCCGAAGGCGTTGATCCGGCCGTAGGAGGCCAGCGAGCCGATCAGACCGATGTTCGGGCCTTCGGGGGTCTCGATCGGGCACATCCGGCCGTAGTGGGACGGGTGCACGTCTCGGACCTCGAAGCCCGCCCGCTCGCGGGACAGACCACCGGGGCCCAGCGCGGACAGACGGCGCTTGTGCGTCAGTCCGGCCAGGGGGTTGGTCTGGTCCATGAACTGCGACAGCTGCGAGGTGCCGAAGAACTCCTTGATCGACGCCACGACCGGGCGGATGTTGATCAGGGTCTGCGGCGTGATGGCCTCGACGTCCTGCGTGGTCATGCGCTCGCGGACGACGCGCTCCATGCGGGCCAGGCCCAGGCGGACCTGGTTCTGGATCAGCTCGCCGACGCTGCGCAGGCGGCGGTTGCCGAAGTGGTCGATGTCGTCGGTCTCGACGATGACCTCACGGCCCTCGGCTCCGGCCATCGACTCCTCGCCGGCGTGCAGCCGGACGATGTACTCGATGGTGGCGACGATGTCTTCCTCGGTCAGCGTGCCCTGCGTGATCTCGCTGTCGACCCCGAGCTTCTTGTTGATCTTGTAACGACCGACCTTGGCCAGGTCGTAACGCTTGGGGTTGAAGTAGAGGTTCTCCAGCAGGGTCTGCGCGGACTCCTTGGTCGGCGGCTCGCCCGGACGCAGCTTGCGGTAGATGTCGAGCAGCGCGTCTTCCTGGCCGGCCGTGTGGTCCTTCTCCAGGGTGGCGCGCATCGACTCGTACTGCCCGAAACGCTCGAGGATCTGCTCGTTGGTCCACCCCAGTGCCTTGAGAAGCACGGTGACGGCCTGCTTGCGCTTGCGGTCGATGCGGACGCCGACGCTGTCGCGCTTGTCGATCTCGAACTCGAGCCAGGCACCACGCGAGGGGATGACCCGGCACCCGAACAGGTCCTTGTCGGAGGTCTTGTCGACGCTGCGGTCGAAGTAGACGCCCGGCGAGCGGACCAGCTGGGAAACGACGACACGCTCGGTGCCGTTGATGATGAAGGTGCCCTTCGGGGTCATGAGCGGGAAGTCGCCCATGAACACCGTCTGGCTCTTGATTTCACCTGTCTCGTTGTTGATGAACTCCGCCGTGACGAACATCGGGGCGGAGTAGGTCATGTCCTTGTCTTTGCACTCCTCGACGGAGTACTTCGGCGGCTCGAACCGGTGGTCGCGGAACGACAAGGACATGGTCCCCGAGAAGTCCTCAATGGGACTGATCTCTTCGAAAATCTCTTCGAGGCCCGACTGAGTCGGGACGTCCTTTCGCCCGGCCTGGCGAGCCGCCTCGACCCGGGCCTTCCACTTCTCGTTGCCGAGCAACCAGTCGAACGATTCGGTTTGCAGGGCAAGAAGGTCAGGAACCCCAAGGGGCTCCTGGATACGCGCGAAAGTGACGCGACGGGGACCGGATACGGCGGAGGCGTTGCGCGAGGCTGCCAACAGATGTCCTTCCGAGGGCTCGCGGCGGACTGACTACACGCACGCCAGACGACCTCGCTCCGTGAGCAGCAAAACGGGTCGTCAAAGGGCAGCGCAAAAGGGCAGTGTAGCCTACCGGCCCACGCCTGTCCACTCCGCTCTCGCTGCATGCTCCACGTTGCTCGCAGCATCGCCCGTCCAGGCGGAAACGTCAAGCCCGTGAGCCGGACTTTCGCCGTATTCGTGGCCCAGACGCTGGGATTTCTTCCCTGAGAGACACTGTGCGAACCGTCGCGCCCAGACGATACCCGCGATCAAGGACGGCTAACGCAGCGTTACAACCAAGGCAGAACCCAGGTGGAACTGTGACGGTGGTACCCGCTGGAGCGCCCTGGCCAAACCTGAATTTAGATAACAATTGAAGGACGCGGCGCGCCCGAGACTCAGGCCTTGCCCACCAGGGTCGAGAGTTCGGCCACCAGCCAGCGCGAATCGGTGCGGACCATCGTCAGCCGGGCACGGTTTTGACTGAACTGTTGTTCGGCGCCGACCGCGATGCCCATGTTCACGAAGACGAGCACGTCGACCCGGTCGGGCGTGGCCCGTTCCACGGCGGCGCCGGCGACCGCCGCCTGCTGCACCTTCTTGTCGGCCCGCGCCTGCCCGACCAGCGTCTTGGTCAGCTCGGCGTAGTGCTTCGACAGCTCGCCCGTGGTGTGCTCGCCGGCGCGGGCCAGGTCCTGCTCGATCGTGCGGTAGTTGTACGACAGCAGGTCGGGCGTGACCGCCCTCGCGGCCGCCACGGCCTCGGCGCCCGCCGCGTCGGCGGCCCGCATGCGGCCCAGGTCGGTCGCCATCACCGCGACCGCTCCCCCCAGCCCAAGGACGGCCAGGCCGAGCACGACGATGATCATCCATCTCACAGGACCTGCACCGCCTTGGCCACCAGCCACGATCCGCCGACCTTGATCAACTCCATCGACCACCGGTAGAACCGTTTCTGCGGCGGGGAGTTCGAGCCCTCCCACCGGATGTCCACGTCGGCCACCACGAGGATCTTGGCAGAGCCCGGTTTCATGGACTCGAGCCCGGTCGCCCGCAGCACCCCGGTCTGCACGACCTTGTTGGCCAGCGTGGTCTCCTTCAGCTTCGCCGCGCCGGCCGAGTATTCGGAGCGCGCGGGCCCGGTGGAGGTCGCCAGGATGCGCTGGATGTCGGCGTCGACCGTCGTGTGGCTGATCGAGATGAGATTCATCGCATGCGTGCCCGCCGCGTCGAGGGCGGCCTGTCGCTCGTCGGCCTGGGCATGGGCCTCGCGCACCTGCCCGCCCGTCCACAGCGCGGCGCCGGCCAGCAGCGCGACCAGCACTGCCAGCGAGGGGATCAGGAGCCGTCGCGCCATGTCACGGGATCATAACCGGCCAGCCAGGCTCGCAAGCCAGGAATCCCGGGCGTGGGGAGCGGATCGGGCACATTGCGCGAGCCACGGACATCCGTCTCGCTCGATCGCGAGGCCTTGCAGTGGGTGTCGAGCCGGGCCGCCCTGACGGAGACGTCCTGCGGATATCGGCGCTCGACCAGGTATCCCTCCCGGCACGGCGGAGGCACGTTGAGGTTCAGGTTGAGCCCGAAGTGCAGCCCGTCGTCCCGGACCACGGTGAACGCGCCGGCGATCCCGGCGGGGTAGCCGATCATCAGCTGGCGCAGGGCGTGGGCGCGGGACGAGGCGGCCTGCCCGCCGATGACGAGGTTGGTCAGCAGGGGCCGCAAATGGGGCGAGATCCCGTCGACGAGCTTCTCGATGGGCGGGACGACGGCCGCCGAGGCGTCGATCGCCCCGTCGAGGTCCCGGGCCTCCAGGGCGTCGGTGAAGGCCGCCAGGTCCCTTGAGAACGCCTGCAGCTCCCCTCCGAGCTCCCGCTGGGTGCCCAGGACGGTCTCGCCGTGCCGTACCAGCGAGATCGTCTCGGGCAGGACGGCGGCGGCCGAGTCGACGAGCGTGGAGCCGGCCTCCAGCAGCCGGCGCAGGTGCGGGCCGTCGAGCGCCTGCTGCAGCTCGGTCACCATGATCTCCACGTCGCGCGGGTCCACGGAGCGCAGCAGCCCGTCGGCGCTCTCCAGGAGTCGCGCGGTGGAGACGGGCAGGAGGGTGCGCTCGCGCGGGATCACGTCGCCGTCGGCCAGGTACGGCCCCGCCGTACCCTCCGGGCGCAGGTCGAGGTACTGCTCCCCCACGCCGGAGCGGTTGGCGACCACGGCCCGCGTGCCCGCGCCCGGCACCGGGATCTCCAGCCGCAGCCGCGCTCGCACGCCGTCGGCGGTCAGGCCCAGCGACTCGACCCTGCCCGCCGGGACGCCCCGGTAGGTGACCTCGGCGTTCTCGAACAGCCCGCCCGTCTCGGCCAGGTCCACCGCGACCAGGTAGCCGCCGGGCAGCACCCGGGCGTACTCCACGAGCGTGTAGGCCGTGGCCGTCACCGTGACCACGAGGAAGATCAGCAGTTTGAGCCGCATCCCAGCAGGTTCTCCAGCGTCGTCGAGGGGCTCAGGTCGAGGGTCACGTCCACGTTGCCGTAGTCGCCCCTGACCATGCCGGCGGTCGGGAAGGGGAAGGTGATCGCGGTGCCCAGCCCGCGCGCGATGTCGCGTTTGGCCCGGTCCAGCTGGGCCAGCAGGGCGCGCAGGTGGCGCAGGTTGGCCAGGGTGTCGTCGTGCGAGCGGCGCACCACCCGCTCGGCCGTGCGCCCCAGCTCGCCCAGGCCGCGTACGAGCCCTGTCAGGTCCTCGCGCTGGCGCCTGAGCTGGTTCACCGCCGGGCCGATGCGGGTGGCGACCGCGTCGATCGTCCCGGTCCGCGCGGCGAGCGTGGCGGCCACCTGGTCGAGGTCGCCGATGAGCCGCACGATGTCGCCCTTGGACCGGTCGAGGCCCGCGGCGAAGGTGTCCAGCCGGCGCAGCAGGCTCCTGAGCCGTCCGGTCCGCCCGCCGAGCACCTGGTCGAGCTCCCTGGTGATGGTGCCGAGTTGTTCGAGGCCGCCGCCGTTGACCACCAGGGAGGCGGCGGCGAGCACCTGCTCGACCTCGGCGCCCTGGCCGGTGCGCGCGATCGGGACACGCGTGGCCGCCGGTCCCCGGCCCGCGGGTTCGAGCCGGACGTACTTCTCCCCCAGCAGGCTCGTCTGCGCGATCGCGGCGCCGGTCGCGGGCGGGAGCTCCACGTCGCCGCGGACCGTGCACACAACCTCGGCGCGCCACGACACCAGCTCGATCGAGGTCACCTTGCCCACGGTCACGTCGTCGACCTTGCACAACGACTGCGGCACCAGGTCGAGGGCGTCGGCGAACTCGATCGTCACCTCGCGCGGCCGCTCCCCCAGGTCGGCGCCGCCGGGCAACGGCATGTCCTGGACCGCGCACCCCGCCGCGGCCAGCAGCACCACCAGGAGCGCTCTCACGGCACCAGCCCTCCCAGGCTCGGATCGGGCCCGGCGCCCGCCGGTAGCGGCACCAGGTTCTGCACGATCGCGTCGAACCACCGGCCGTTGCCCACCGCGTCGGCGAACTGCCGGGTGTACGGCACCAGCAGGCGCAGCGTGCGGTCGAGGTTCTCCTCGTTGCGCCGCAGCAGCGCCACGAACGATCTCAGCTCCCTGAGCGCCGGTCCCAGCCGGGCACGGTTGTCGGCGATCAGGCCGTCGATCTGGCCGGTCAGGGCGACGGTATTGATCAACAGGCTGTGGATGACCGCCCGCCTGGCCAGGATCTCCCGCAGCAGCAGGTCGCCGTCGGCGGCCAGGTCGCTCAGGCGCTCCCTGCGCTCGCCGAGGAGCCCGGTGACCCGTTCCGCGTGCCGTACGAGCTCGTGGAGGCTGTCGTCGCGCTCGGAGACGGTCCGCGCGAGCCTGCCGAGGCCGTCGAGCGACGAGCGGATCTCCTCCGACGAGCCGTCGATCGTCGTGGCGAGCACCTGCATGGCCCGCCTGAGCGCGCCGGCGTCGAGCCGGTCGGCGCTGCGGGTGACGTCGCCGACCGCGGGCACGATCTCGTACGGCACGCTGGTGCGCGTCAGCGGGATCGGTCCGGCCAGCCTTCCCGGTCCGCCCGGTTCGAGCACGACGGAGTGCGAGCCGAGCAGCGTGGCCAGCCGGATGTGCGCCCGGGTCGCGGAGCCGAGCGCGACCGCGTCCTCGACCCGCAGGTCGACGCGGACCCTGGCGCCGTCGAGCTCGACCGCCTCCACCTCGCCGACCCGCACGCCCGCGATCAGCACGGGCTCGCCCGGCCGCAGCCCGGCCGACTCGGCGAAGTGCGCCGAGTAGGCGGCGCCCGACGGCAGGCGCACCCCGAGCGCCACGACCACCGCCGCCACCACGACGGCCACGGAGGCCAGGCCGAGCGGAGCGGGGTTCATCCTCCTGAACATCGTGCGCTCGCATTCTCGATCTTCACGCCCACCCGCAGCGAGCACAGGTAGAAGTTGAACCAGGAGCCGTAGGAGACCGCGCGGGTGAGCTGGTTGAGCCGCAGCGGCACGGCGTCGAGCGCGGCGTCGACGCGCTCGCCGTCGGCGTTGAGCCCGGCCAGGAAGCTTTCGGTGTGGGCGAGGTCGGCCTTGAGGTCGGGACGTGCCCGCGTCAGGAACCCGGCGGTGACGCCCGTCAGCCTGTCGAGCGTGACCAGCGACTCCCCGATCGCCCTGCGGTCGCCCGCCAGCCCCTTGACCAGGGCGTGCAGGTCGTCGATCAGCCTGGCGTACTCCTCGTCTCGGGCGGCGACGCGGCCGAGCACGGTGTTCAGGTTGCCGATTACGCGGCCGATCACGGCGTCGCGATCGGCGAGCGTGGTGGTGAGCGAGGCGATGTGGCCCAGGAGGCTCTCGACCGTGCCGCCTTCGCCCTGCAGCACCTGGACGATCTGCCAGCTGAGCCGGTTGACCTGCGCGGGGTCGACGGCTTCGAGCAGCGGGCGGAAGCCGTTGAACAGCGCGGTCACGTCGAGTGCCGGCCGGGTGTCGTGGATGGTCCCGCCCGCCGCGAGCGTGCCCGGCCCGCCCTTGCCGGTGGCGAGCGCCAGGTAACGCTCCCCGATGAGGTTGCGCCAGCGGATCGCGGCGGTCACGCCCTTGGGCAGGCTGTGGCGCCGCTGGACGCTGAAGCGCACCTCCGCCCTGCCCGCCACCAGCGCCACACCCTCGACGCGGCCCACGCGCACGCCCGCGATGCGCACGTCGTCGCCCTCGCGCAGGCTGCTCGCGTCGGTGAACAACGCCCGGTAGTCGCTGGTCTCCACGAACTGCACGCCGGAGATGGTGATCGCCAGGACGGCGACGCAGGAGCCGGTGAGCAGCATGAAGAGGGCCAGCTTGACCGCCGTTTTCATGGGCGGGTCCCGTCGTCGAAGGCGACGCCGGGGAAGGGCACGGGCGGGTTCGGCAGGCCGTAGCAGCTCGGGCCGCGGGTGTCGGCGTAGCGAGGTGCGTCGCTCCCCGGCTGGTACGGCCTGGCGGGACGGACGAGCTCCAGCACCGCCCTGACCCTGCCGCCGGCGAACACGCGCTCCAGGCGGGGCCGCAGCCGCTCCAGCCCTCGGAAGGAGCAGGGGATCGCGGGGGCGTAGCGCGCG
The DNA here is from genome assembly GCF_044456985.1 of Nonomuraea sp. NPDC050663. Classification (NCBI taxonomy): domain Bacteria; kingdom Bacillati; phylum Actinomycetota; class Actinomycetes; order Streptosporangiales; family Streptosporangiaceae; genus Nonomuraea; species Nonomuraea sp. NPDC050663. The sequence goes on along the minus strand of NZ_JBITGL010000001.1, from coordinate 175,997 downwards.
GTGACGCCCAGGGCGGGCCTGATCACGTGCTGCAGGCCGACGATGCCCGGCTCGTGCTCCTTCAGCAGCGCGTCGAGCTTGCTGACGAGCTTCTGCCCGGTCAGCGTGTCGAGGGCGGCGCGGTTGGCGGTGACGGCCTGGCCGAGCTCGGCGCCGTTGTTGAGGAGCCTGAGCAGGTCGGGGGCGGCTTCGCCGTACAGCCGCAGGACGTCGGCCAGCGCGGTGATGTCGCGTCTGATGGCGGGAAGGTGGGGTTCGAGTGCCGTGAGGTAGGCGTCGGCCCTGTCGATGGTCGTGCCGATCGCGGCGCCGCGGCCGTCGAGCGTGGTGGCGAGCTGGGTGAGCGCGGCGCTGAGCCGATCTGGCCGCACGCCGCGCAGCGCCGGGAGCAGGCGGTCGAGGAGCTGGATGGTCTCGACCGGGTTGCCGGTGGCGGTGAGCACGTCGCCGTTCCTGACCGGCGCGGTGGGACGCGCGGGCGGGATCAGGTCGACGTACTTCTCGCCGAACAGCGTCTTGGGCAGCAGCCTGGCCGTGGAGGCGCGGTCGACCGGTTCGTCGAGCGCCAGGAGCAGCTCGGCGCCGCCGGGCACCTGACGGACGCGTGACACCTCGCCGACGATCACTCCGCGCACCTTCACGTCGGCGCGCGGGCCGAGCTGCAGCCCGGCGCTGGGCGTGCGCAACGTGACCTCGGTGGCACCGGAGAGGACCTTGAAGTAGGCGCCGAGCGTGACCGCCACGAAGGCGGCCATCAGGGCGACGAGGGCGGCTGCGTACCTCATCCGGCCAGCCTCACCGTCGTCGTGGTCCCCCAGATGGCCAGCCCGAGCAGGACGTTGGCCACGTTCACGGTGACCAGGACGGCCCGTACGGCCCGGCCGACCGCCACGCCCACGCCCGCGGGCCCGCCGGAGGCGTGGAAGCCGTAGAAGCAGTGGATGAGGATCACCAGCACCGAGAAGACCATCACCTTGCCGAAGGACCACAACACGTCGTAGGGCACCAGGAAGAGCCCGAAGTAGTGGTCGTAGGTGCCGCTGGACTGGCCGTAGAACAGCGTGGCGACGGTCCGGGTGGCCAGGTAGGAGGCCAGCAGGCCGAGCACGTAGAGCGGGATGACGGCGCAGAATCCGGCGATCAGGCGGGTGCCCACCAGGAAGGGCCGCGACGGGATCGCCATCACCTCCAGGGCGTCGATCTCGTCGCTGATGCGCATCGCGCCGAGCTGGGCGGTGAATCCCGAGCCGACCGTGGCCGACAGCCCGATCGCGGCGACCAGGGGCGCGATCTCGCGGGTGTTCACGTAGCTCGACAGGAAGCCGGTGAAGGCCGAGGTGCCGATCTGGTCGAGCGCGGTGTAACCCTGCAGCCCCACCTCGGTGCCGGTGAAGAACGTCATGAACGCGACGATCGCCATCGTGCCGCCCACGACGGCCAGGCCGCCGGTGCCCAGGCTCACCTCGGCCAGCAGCCGCAGCACCTCCCTGCGATATCTGGCCGCGCGAGGAAGGCTGCCCAGAGCCTTGGCGTAGAACTCGGCCTGCTCGTTGATCACGTGGTCACCGCGCTGATGAGGAAGTTCTCGGCGAACAGGGCCATCGCGGAGAAGACCACCGTCTGGTTGACCGCGTCGCCGACGCCCTTGGGCCCCCCTGCCGCCGTCAGGCCCTTGAAGGAGGCGATCAGGCCTGCCGTACCCCCGAAGACCAGCGCCTTGATCTCGGAGACCCACAGGTCGCCGACCTCGGCCAGGGAGTTGAACGATTGCAGGTAGGCGCCGGGCGAGCCGCCCTGGGCGACGACGTTGAACAGGTAGCTGGCGATGAGCCCCACGGTGGTGACCAGGCCGTTGAGGAAGGGCGCCACGACGGCGCACGCGACCACCCTGGGCACGACCAGCCGCTGAAGCGGATCCACGCCGAGCACCTCCAGAGCGTCGATCTCCTCGCGAATCTTCCGCGCGCCCAGGTCGGCGCAGATCGCGCTGCCCGCGGCGCCCGCGACCATCAGCGCGGTGACCACCGGGCTGGCCTCGCGCACGATGCCGAGCACCGCGGTCGCCCCGGTGAAGGACTGGGCGCCGAACTGGCGGATGAGGTTGCCCGCCTGCAGGGCCAGGACCGCGCCGAACGGGATCGCCACCAGGGCGGTCGGCAGGGCGCTGACGCTGACGATGAACCACGCCTGCTGCAGGCACTCGCGCCAGTGGAAGGGGCGTTTCAGCGTCGCCCGCGCGGTGTCCAGCGACAGGGCGACGAATCGCCCGATGTGAGCGACTGGACGCGGAGAGTGACGGTCGATGGCCGCGAGAAAGGAGAAGCCTGGCATGAGCTGATTTACCTGACGCCGTCGAGATGGGCGCTGAGAAGGCGGGGATACTCCTGCAGCCAGTCGCGCCCGCGCTCGTCGACGAATGAGCCGGGCGGAGCGGCGACCCCGTTGGCCGCCAGCCACGTGCCGGGGGCCTGCTGGCTGCGGCGCAGCCGGCCCGCGGTCGGCATGAGCTGCGGCGGGATCGGCGGCAGCGCGCCGGGGTCGTGACCCTGCTGGGCCTCGGCCTCCAGCTCGGAGACGTCCTTCTCCTCCGACATGCCGATGGGCCCGTGCCTGCGGGCGTTGAGGAACTGCCGCACGACCGGCTCGCCGCTGGAGAGCATCATCTCGCGCGGGCCGAACATGACCAGCTCGCGGCGGAACAGCAGCCCGATGTCGTCGGGCACGGTGCGAGCGGTGTTGATGTCGTGCGTGACGATCAGGAAGGTCGCCTCGATCTCGGCGTTGAGGTCGACGATCAGCTGGTTCAGGTAGGCGGTGCGCACCGGGTCGAGGCCCGAGTCGGGCTCGTCGAACAGGATGATCTCCGGATCGAGCACGAGCGCGCGCGCCAGCCCCGCGCGCTTGCGCATGCCCCCGGAGATCTCCCCCGGCAGCTTGCTCTCCGCCCCCATGAGGCCGACCAGCTCGATCTTCTCCATGACGATCCGGCGGATCTGCGACTCGTTCTTCTTGGTGTGCTCGCGCAGCGGGAAGGCGATGTTGTCGTAGATGTTCATCGAGCCGAACAGCGCGCCGTCCTGGAAGAGCACCCCGAACAGCCGGCGCAGCTCGTAGAGCTTGTTCTCGCTGCAGTTGGCCAGGTCGTGACCGTCGATCCAGATGTGGCCGCGGTCGGGGCGCAGCAAGCCGACGAGCGTCTTGAGGAAGACCGACTTGCCCGTGCCCGACGGGCCCAGCAGCACCGAGATACCCCCGGCGGGCAGGGTGAGGGTGACGTCCTCCCAGATGACCTGCCGGCCGAACGACTTGGTCAGGCCCTCGACGACAACCTCGACGCCCACGGTCACCTTCCCTTCGCTGGGGGTAACTTGGCGTGCACTTTACTCTTCAGTGCTGCGCTGAAAGCGACCTTCCCACAAATTGGACTCGATTCCAATAAGCTGCGCTGAGGTCAGCGGGCACTCGGTGCGCCATCCCAGACTGGTGTAAAGCGCCCGGCCTTCGACCGTGCCGCCCAGGACCGCGCGACGCGCTCCCCGCTCGTGGGCGTGGTTCTGCAGGGTCCTCATGACGACGCTCCCCAAGCCGCGGCGCCGGTGGTTCCCGTCGGTCTCGATCTTGTCGGCCACGGCCACGGCGCCGTGCGCGATCTGCCCCCAGGCGGCGGGCTCGCCGTCCTTGGTGACCCACGCCTTCGTCGCGTGCGGCGACAGCTCCTCCAGCGCGACCTCGTAGCCCGGCGGGCAGACCACCTCCTGCGGCTCCAGCGTGACGCTCATCATGAAGCCGGGCGCCGTGATCTTCCACGCGTCGCTCAGGTACGGGGCCACTTCGGCCTCCGGGACGAACAACTTCAGCCAGGTGCCCCGCCCGGTGATCGTGGGCACCACCTGCTCCAGCAGGACCGGGTCGACGACGACGTGCCTGCGCGGCATGTCCGGCAGGCCCACTTCCATGCGATAGCCGTACGGCTCGGCGACAGGCGTCTCGGTGGCGCGGGACAGGGCCCAGCCGCTCACCCAGGCGCGCACGAGGTCTTGGAGGGAGAATCCGTCGAGTTCCGTCATGCCCCGCAGCCTATGGACATGCGAAAGGGGCGGCACACCCGGCACCTGGGTGTGGCCGCCCCTCTCGGAGACGCGTGAAAGTTACTTCACGGTGACGGTCGCGCCGGCGCCCTCGAGGGCAGCCTTGGCCTTCTCCGCCTGCTCCTTGTTGACCTTGCCGTCGAAGACCGGCTTCGGAGCGCCGTCGACCAGGTCCTTGGCCTCCTTCAGGCCGAGGGAGGTCAGCGCGCGGATCTCCTTGATGACCTGGATCTTCTTGTCGCCGGCAGCCTCGAGGATGACGTCGAACTCGTCCTGCTCCGCGGCCTCTTCAGCAGCCGGGGCGCCGGGGGCGGCAGCGGCGGCGACGGCGACCGGGGCGGCGGCCTTGACGTCGAAGGTCTCCTCGAAGAGCTTCACGAACTCGGAGAGCTCGAGAAGGGTCATCTCCTTGAACGACTCGAGCAGCTCGTCGGTGCTGAGCTTCGCCATGATTGTTTCCTCCGTATGGATCTAACTAAAAGTGGGTGACAATCCCCGGGCTGTTACTCGCCCGACTCGTCGCGCTTGGCGCGCAGAGCCTCGGCCAGCTGCGCCATCTGCGTGGGCAGCGCGGCGAACATGGCGGCAGCAGCGGACTGCTTGGCCTTCATCGCACCGGCCAGCTTCGCGAGGAGAACCTCGCGGGACTCGAGGTCAGCGAGCCTGGTGACCTCGGCGGCATCGAGGGTCTTGCCCTCCATGAAGCCGCCCTTGATCACCAGAAGGGGATTGGCCTTGGCGAAGTCACGCAGGCCCTTGGCGGCCTCGACGACGTCACCCTTAACGAAGGCGACGGCGGTCGGGCCGGTCAGGAGCTCGCCCAGACCCGTCACGCCGGCCTGCTCGGCGGCGATCTTGGTCAGAGTGTTCTTCGCCACGGCGAACTGCGCGTTCCCACCGAGCGCGATACGCAGCTGCTTGAGCTGCGCGACGGTGAGACCGCGGTACTCGGTCAGAACGGCGGCGCTGCTGCTCTCGAACTCACTCTTGAGCTCGGCAACGGCCGTCGCCTTATCTGCCCTCGCCATGGGCCTCCTTCCAGATGTGCCGCCAGCCCCCAGACATGAAGAAAGCCCCGTGCGCAGGCGCAACGGGACTTCATGGCAAAGCCGATGAACTCACATCACCTGCGCGGGCCATCCACATGAAGTGGATCCTTAGGTCATGCAAACATGACGACCGGCGGTCTTTGGCATCAGCCAGAGTACGCGTACTTCTGTCAAGATGCCAAATCGGCCCGCGCGATGGTGACGAAGCCCTAGCTGGTCGGGGATGCCGACGGCTGCACGGGCGGGTTGGTGGGCAGCGGACCCGTCTGGTCGGCGGGCGGCGCCTCGATCGACACCTTCTCGTTGAAGCCCTTGAAGAACAGGTTCGCGTTCAGCGTCGCACCCTCGTGCGCGCCGTTGAGCGCCAGCTTGCGGGGCAGGCCGTCGGAGCCGACCCAGATGTCGAACTTGACGTCCTTCAGCTCGGCCAGGTTCTGGCGAGCACGCTCCTGCTGCTCGGCGGGCAACTGCTGGAGGGCCAGCTCGACCGGGAAGGTGCCGCTGTACCGGGTCGTGTCGACCCCGTTCACCGACTCGGTTCCGGCCTGCTTGACGTCCTTCGAAGCGGTCACCATGGCCGTCACGGTCGCCAGGTCGAACTGGCGCACCTGGTCGAGGTACTTCTGCACCTCGGCCGCCGGACCCATGTCCGTCAGCTTCACCTGCACCCACGGCTTGGCGGAGCCCAGCATCTGGTTGAGGGCGTCGACCTTGAAGTAGGCGGTGTCACCGCGAAGGATCGCCCGGGCGCCGCCAGGCAGGCTCTGCCCGCCGAAGTCGACGGTGTCGAGCGTCAGGTCCACGGCCAGCTCGGGCTGGCTCTGGTATGTCATGCGGCCCTGGACCTTGCCCGCGCCCTGCTGCGGGTGGGTCACATCGGCCACCAGGTCGACGGAGTAGCTCGTGACCTGCTGCGTCTTCTGCGCGGCCTGCTGGAGCACCTCGCTGGCCGCCAGGTTCGCCTGGATGGGCTGCGCGACCGTGCCACAAGCGGCGACTGTGAACAGCGCGCCCGCGGAGACCGCCGCGGCCGCGATCGTCTTCTTCAGCATGCTTTCGACCTTACGTCGTCGATTCACGCCCACCCGACTTCCCCGCCATATCTCCGGGAAACGTGCGGGGAATCCGCACATGATCTTGCGTGGAAATCAGGGAAATCTCAGGGGGGCAAGGGGGTACACGACGAAGCGCCCGCCCCGAACGAGTCGGAGCGGGCGCTTCTGAGAGCTCAGGAAGCTCAGGCCTCGAGCTCGGCCGTGAGGCCGCGCGTGAGGTTCGGGTCGACCGGCACGCCGGGGCCCATGGTGGTCGAGAAGGTGACCTTCTTCAGGTAACGACCCTTCGCGGCCGACGGCTTGAGACGCAGCACCTCGTCGAGAGCGGCAGCGTAGTTCTCGATGAGCTGACGGTCATCGAAGGACGTCTTGCCGATGATGAAGTGCAGGTTCGCCTGACGGTCGGTGCGGAACTCGATCTTTCCGCCCTTGATCTCGGTCACGGCCTTGGCGACGTCGGGGGTCACCGTGCCGGTCTTCGGGTTCGGCATGAGACCACGCGGACCGAGCACGCGGCCCAGGCGGCCGACCTTGCCCATGAGGTCGGGAGTGGCCACGACGGCGTCGAACTCGTTGAGCCGGTTGCCCTTGGCGATCTCGTCGATCAGCTCGTCGGCGCCGACGATGTCGGCGCCCGCCTCGCGGGCGGCCTCGGCACGGTCACCGGTCGCGAAGACCAGGACCCGGGCGGTCTTACCGGTGCCATGCGGAAGGTTGACCGTGCCGCGCACGATCTGGTCCGCCTTGCGAGGGTCGACGCCGAGGCGGAAGGCGACTTCCACGGTGGCGTCGAACTTGGTGGTGGTCGTCTCCTTGGCCAGCTTCGCGGCCTCGACCGGAGAGTACAGCTTCGCGCGGTCGATCTTCGCCGCTGCGTCCTTGTGCGCCTTGCTGCGCTTCACTTCTTGACTCCTTGTGGTTCGGCGGGCCGTGTGACGGGCCCTCCCACGACGTTCGGAAAGGGTTACTCGGCGACCGTGACGCCCATCGACCGGGCAGTGCCGGCGATGATCTTCTCGGCGGCCTCGATGTCGTTGGCGTTGAGGTCGGGCATCTTCTGCTCGGCGATGGCGCGCAGCTGCTCGCGGCTGAGCTTGCCGACCTTGTCCTTGTGCGGGACCGCGCTGCCCTTGTCGATGCCGAGAGCCTTGAGGATCAGGCGCGGCGCCGGCGGCGTCTTGGTGACGAAGGTGAAGCTACGGTCTTCGAAGATGGTGATCTCGACGGGGATGATGTTGCCCCGCTGAGCCTCCGTCGCAGCGTTGTACTGCTTGACGAAGTCCATGATGTTGACGCCGTGCGGACCGAGGGCGGTACCGACGGGCGGGGCCGGGGTCGCCTGGCCAGCGGGGAGCTGGACCTTGACGAGCGCGGCGATTTTCTTCTTCGGAGGCATGTCCTACTCCGGGTCCTGATCGGGTGATAACACGCCGGAGCCCCGCCCTATCGCGATGGGACGGGGACCCGAACGACTCAGTGTATGTCAGATCTTGGAGACCTGGTTAAACGAAAGCTCGACCGGGGTCTCCCGACCGAAGATCGAAACCAGCACCTTGAGCTTCTGCGACTCGGGGCTGATCTCGTTGACGGTCGCCGGCAGGGTGGCGAACGGGCCGTCCATGACGGTGACCGACTCGCCGATCTCGAACTCCACGGAAGGTCCGGCGGCCGCCTTGCTCTTGGCCTGCTTGACCTCCTCGCTGGGCTCGGGAGCCAGCAGCTTGGCGACGTCGTCGAGGCTGAGCGGGCTGGGCTTGTTGGACAGGCCCACGAAGCCGGTCACGCCGGGCGTGTTACGCACGGCGGCCCAGGACTCGTCGGTCAGCTCCATGCGCACCAGGACGTAGCCGGGCAGCACACGCTCGCGGACCGGGACCTTCTTGCCGCTCTTGAACTCGTCGCGGGTCTGCGTCGGCACCTCGGTCTGGAAGATGTAGTCCTCCATGTTGAGGGAGACGGTGCGAGTCTCGATGTTGGACTTCACACGGTTCTCGTAGCCGGCGTAGGAGTGGATGACGTACCAGTCGCCGAGCTGGCCACGCAGCGACTGCTTGAACTCCTCGACCGGGTCGACGTACGCGGCCTCGGCCTCGTCGTCGTCCTCGGCGGCGTCGTCGTCACCGTCTTCGTCCGCGTCGGCTTCCTCGACGTCGTCGGCCTCCTCAGCGGCCTCGTCGTCTTCGAAGTCGTCCTCGGCAGCCTCTTCCGGCTCCGACTCCCACGTGTCCCCGAACTGGTCGCGGGACTCGTCGGCGGGCACTGAAGACTCGGACACGGTGGCTCTTCCTCTTCCGTCGAATTGAACGGGCATCCGAAGAGGATGCCCACTTCACGCCTAGCTGAAGACCCGGAGGACGAGCTCGCCGAGCGCCCAGTCGAGGGCGTACACGATCCCGACCACGATCAGAACGAATATCAGAACGACCGTGGTGTAGGTGATGAGGTCTTTGCGTGTCGGCCAGATGACCTTGCGAAGCTCGTTGACGACCTGCCGGTAAAACAGCGCGGGAGTGGTCCTGGACTTCTTCTCACCGCTCGGCTTGTCTGCGCTCTCGGCGCGGGTGTCGATCGCCACAGTCCTCACCTGAATCTGTCGTCGGGTCCAGCACATCGCGGCGCGCTTTCACGCCTTGGTGCGCGGACCGCAACTCGCAGGGCAAGAGGGACTCGAACCCCCAACCGCCGGTTTTGGAGACCGGAGCGCTACCAATTGCGCCATTGCCCTATGTCGTCAACCAGACTACCTGGTTGTCGTCGCTGCCCGTACCTATCCGCACTTCGACATGCGGTAGCTCGGCCAGGCCAGAGTGTATCGGGACATTGACCCGTACGTCGAACCGGAACCCGATCGCCCAGCTCACGGCCCTATGAAAGCATGGGAGACATGTCCACCCGACCTCGTATCTCCGCACGAATCTCCGCCATCGCCGAGTCCGCGACCCTGGCCGTGGACGCCAAGGCGAAGGCCATGAAGGCCGCCGGGCGCCCGGTGATCGGCTTCGGCGCCGGCGAGCCCGACTTCCCCACGCCCGGCTACATCGTCGAGGCCGCCGTCGAGGCGGCGAAGACGCCGAAGTTCCACAAGTACACCCCCGCGGGCGGCCTGCCGGAGCTCAAGCAGGCGGTCGCCGACAAGACGCTGCGCGACTCGGGCGTGCAGGTGTCGGCCGATCAGGTGCTCATCACCAACGGCGGCAAGCAGGCCGTCTACCAGGCCTTCGCGACCCTGCTCGACCCGGGCGACGAGGTCCTGGTCGTCGCGCCGTACTGGACGACCTACCCCGAGGCGATCAAGCTCGCGGGCGGCGTGCAGGTCGACGTGGTCACCGACGAGTCCACCGGCTACCTGGCGAGCGTCGAGCAGCTGGAGGCGGCGCGCACCGAGCGCACCAAGGTCCTGCTGTTCGTCTCCCCCTCGAACCCGACCGGCGCCGTCTACAGCCGCGAGCAGGTCGAGGCCATCGGCCGCTGGGCGGGCGAGCACGGCCTGTGGGTCGTGACCGACGAGATCTACGAGCACCTGGTGTACGGCGGCGCGGAGTTCACCAGCATCGTCCACTACCTGCCCGCCGACCACTGGGTCATCCTCAACGGCGTGGCCAAGACCTACGCCATGACCGGATGGCGGGTGGGCTGGCTCATCGGCCCGAAGGACGTGGTCAAGGCGGCGACCAACCTGCAGTCGCACGCCACCTCCAACGTCTCCAACGTGGCCCAGGTGGCCGCGCTGGCCGCCGTGCGGGGCGACCTGTCGGCCGTCGAGGAGATGAAGACCGCCTTCGACCGGCGCCGCAAGACGATGGTCCGGATGCTCAACGAGATCCCCGGGGTGCTCTGCCCCGAGCCCGAGGGCGCGTTCTACGTCTACCCGTCGGTCAAGGAACTGCTCGGCAAGGAGATCCGCGGCAAGCGGCCGCAGACCTCCGCCGAGCTGGCCGAGCTGGTGCTGGAGGAGGCGGAGGTCGCCGTCGTCCCCGGCGAGGCCTTCGGCACTCCCGGCTACTTCCGCCTGTCGTACGCCTTGGGCGACGACGACCTGGCCGAGGGCGTCAGCCGCATCGCCAAGCTGCTGTCAGAGGCCCGCTAGACGACCCGGCGCGGGACCCCTGACACCGGGGTCCCGCCCGGTCACCTCCCGCAGGTCTCCACGGCGAGGACCAGCCCGAGCCGTTCCAGGGTGCAGCCGGTCCGCGCGTGTTCCGGCAGCCCGCTTCCGCGGTGGACGGTGACGGTCGTGCCGCCGGTCCAGGCCTGGGCGCTGGTGGTGCTCTTGTCGTGCAGCGTGCGCTTCACCGGGCCCTGCGGCCGGCCATGGGGCACGGCGACGCCGTCCACGTCCTGGCCTGGCGGGTCGATCCGCTCGACACCGGCCATGATGCGGTCGAGCTCCTGCTCCGCCCCGCCGCCCGCACTGAGGACGAACGCCGCGCCAGGCTCCTCCAGCCACAGCAGGGCACGTCCCCGGTAGCCGGGGGCCTCGACGTCGGCCAGGTAGGCCTGCCTCCCCCGCCACGTGATCCGCTCCAGGCCGGAGTAGGCGTCGCCCACCTGCGCGATCACCGACTCGAGCGTCTCGACCTGCGATCCGCGCGCCGACGACAGCCACAACCAGCGGCCCTGGTCGCCCTCCCACGCCGGGTAGGCCAGCCAGCTCGTGTCCTTCGGGGGCTGCTGCGCCGACAGGGTGAGCCCTCTGGGCACGTAGCCGAGCTTGATCACGTCCGCCGCCGCGTCGCCCACGTTGGTGAAGCGCATCCCGGCCGCGATCTTCTCCGCCTGGCCGACGGGCGCGGTGACCTTGACGAGCCGGGTCGGGTGGGGCTGCCAGAAGACCTGGCGCCGGTCCTTGGAGACCACCGCGAGCCTCCCGCTGTGCACCAGAGGCAGGGGGTCGGGGTCGGACACCTGCTCCAGCTGCCGCAGCCCCGCGTAGTCGAGGGCGGCGGAGCGGTTCTCGTGGACGGTGACCGTCACGGTCCTGCCCCAGCGCACCCCGTCGCCTTCGCGCACCGGTTCCCCGAGTCCCGCGGGCAGGTAGCCGAACTCGATGCCGGGGATCGGGCTGACCATCGAGGTGGGCGAGGCGGCCTCGGGGGCGGCGGGCGGCTCGATCACGAGGTACCCGGTCAGGGCCACGAGCGCCGCGGCCACCGCCGCGACCTGGAGCCGGGTGCGGCGGCGGCGCCGCGACAGCCGTACGACACGGTCAGCCAGGTCGTGCGGGGCCTGGAGGTGGGCCGTCCGCTCCGCCATCGCCTCGTGCAGGTGGGTTTCAAGCATCGGCGGTCACTCCCTCGACGAGTTCGTCCCCGATCAGCACACGGAGTCTGGCCAGCGCCTTGGAGCTCTGGCTCTTGACGGTTCCCACGGAGCAGCCCATGACGGCCGCGGTCTGGGTCTCGGTGAGGTCCTCCCAGTAGCGCAGCACCAGGACGGCTCGCTGGCGTGGAGGCAGCCGCCGTAACCCGTCGACGAGGACCTGCCGCAGCTCCACGCCGGAGGCGGGTGGCGCGGGGTGGTCGGGCAGGGTCCCGGTGGGCACGATGCGCAGGAGGGCGCGGCGCCGGGCCCTGCTGATGGCGGTGTTGACGATGATGCGGCGGACGTAGGGCTCGGGGTCGCTCTCTGAGCGCATCCGCGACCAGTGGCGGTAGGCGCGTTCGAGCGCGGTCTGGAGCACGTCCTCGGCGTCGTCCGCCGACCCGCACGACAGGTACGCCAGCCGCAGCAGGCTGGTGCCGCGGGCGGCGACGAACTCGGGGAACGGCGTCATGACCCTTATGTACGCTCGGCTGCCGGAAAGGGTTGCCTAGTTTCGCACGGGCGATTTCGCCGAGAGCGCGATCGTGAGGAGGTCGGCCGCCAGCGACTCGCTCACCCTGATCCACGCTCCGGTGCCGAGGCGTTCGAGCCAGACGATGAGGCGTCCGCCGCCGGGATGGCGGCCGACCACGGCGGGCTTGCCGCGCACGATGACGGGCCTGGCGTCCAGCACGGCGTTGCGCGCCAGGAAGGCGTCCCAGCCGAAGGAACCGTGTTCGATCTGGACCTCGACCGACCGGTCGCCGCCGCCGAAGAGGACCCGGCCGCCGTGCACGCCCGACGCGGGTTCGACGAGGCCGCCGCCGGTGCGCTCCAGGCCGCCGGGCAGGTAGGTGAGCCAGAGGTCGTCGGAGATGACGGCGATGGTGGGCGACGGGCTGGGCGTGGGCGGCATGGTCAGCGGGACGAGCCGGGGCTGGACGATTGCGGGCGCCGCCGTACGGCCGAAGCCGGAGGAGAACAGCTGGCCGATGGCCAGGACGGATGCGGCGAGGGCCAGCAGGGCGACCGTGGCGCGCCACCACCGGCCGCTCGCCGCTTCCTGGATCATGGGCGATTACTGCCCTGTTTTGGCGATTTCGATACCTTCCGCGATCTTCTTCAGCTCGGCGACGGTGGCGTCCTTGCCGAGCTCCTTGGCGCGGAGCGGGCTCATCATGAGCTCGACCGCCTTCTCATCGGTGATCTTGAAGATCAGCGTGGGAGTGCTGCCCTCGTTGAAGGTGTCGACGCCGACCTCGCTCGCCTCGCCGCCCTCGCCGACGTTGCCGACCGCACCGGGACGGCCGTTGACGTCGAGCTTCTGCGGCAGCTTGTCCAGACCGCTCTCGCCGTGCTGGAGCGCCTCGCCCTCGCGCACGACGATCTGGATGGAGTACTGGCCGGCGGGCGCGTCCGGCGTGTCGTACGTCGTGGTGTAGCTGCCCGCGCCGAAGCCGTCCTTGCCCGACCACTTCCCCCACGCCAGCCCGTCGGGCAGGTAGGTCAGGCGCACGCCGCCGATCGTGCGGCCGTCGCCGAGGTCGCCGAGATCCTGCGGGAGCTCGGCGGTGAAGACCAGCTCGACCTCGGTGCCCGGCGTGACCATCGTCCCGGCGGCCGGCCGCTGCTCGAAGACCCTGTCCTCGCCCTCGCGGGGTTCGTCGGTCACCAGGCCCGCCGCCCTGATCGCGCCGGCGGCCTGCTCCCACGTCATGTTCATCACGTCGGGCACCGCGACCTCGGTCGCCACCTTCGCGCTGGCGACGTCCCTGGCCTGCGTGCCCGGTGACGCGGTGAGCGCCTGGTAGGCGGGCACGGCCCCCGCGACCGCGGCCACGGCGAGCAGCGCGCCCGCCGTACGGAACCTGATCGTGCTCGCCCGGCGGCCGCGGCGCACCGCGCGCCCCAGGCCCGGCGAGGCCTGCATGCCGGACACGTGCCGCTCCATGGCCTCCTTGAGCTGCTCTTCAACACTCATGCCAACGCTCCCATGTGCTCGCGCATGCGGGCGAGCCCGCGTGCGGCCTGGCTCTTGACGGTGCCGACCGAGCAGCCGAGCAGAGCCGCGGTGTCGGACTCCGATCGGTCCTCCCAGTAGCGCAGCACCAGGACGGCTCGCATCCTGGGCGGCAGCCTGCGCAGTTCCCCGATGAGCGCGTCGCGCAGGTCGAGGTCGAGCTCCGCGGCCGCGGTGTCGGGCGGCCGGGAGAAGGTGATCTCCTGGATCAGCCGCCTGCGCCGCGACCGTGAGATCGCCGCGTTGACCACGGTTCGCCGCGCGTACGCCTCCGGGTTGTCCTGCCAGATGCGCGGCCAGTGCTTGTAGACCTTCTCCAGCGCGTGCTGGACGAGGTCCTCCGCGTCGTGCGGCGCCGCTCCGCAGACCAGGACGGCCGTGCGCAGCAGGGAGGTGCTTCGGGCGGCGAGGAACTGGTCGAACGCCGCTTCCTGTTCTTCGGTCATCAGCTCCCCTTTCGCCCCTCCCAACGCGCCCGCAGCGCATAAGGTTGACAGGCAATATGGAACGACCGCTGCACACGCTGCCCAAGGCACACCTGCACCTGCACTTCACCGGGTCCATGAGACACCGGACCCTCATCGAGCTGGCGCGCGAACAGGGACTCCACCTGCCCGACGCGCTCGAGGAGGACTGGCCGCCCAAGCTGCGGGCGACCGACGAGCGCGGCTGGTTCCGCTTCCAGCGCCTCTACGACATCGCCAGGTCGGTGCTGCGCAGGCCCGACGACGTCTACCGGCTGATGCGCGAGGCGGCCGAGGACGAAGCCGCGGAGGGTTCACGCTGGCTGGAGATCCAGGTCGACCCCTCGGGGTACGCCAGCCGCTTCGGCGGGCTGACCGCGACGCTGGAGCTGGTCCTCGACGCGGCCGAGAAGGCCGCCGCCCTGGCCGGCATCGGGATCGCGGTGATCGTGGCCGCCAACCGCACCCGCCATCCCCTCGACGCCAGGACCCTGGCCAGGCTGGCGGCGCAGTACGCCGACCGGGGCGTGGTCGGGTTCGGGCTGTCCAACGACGAGCGGCGAGGCCAGGCGCGCGACTTCGACGCCGCCTTCCGCATCGCCAAGCGGGCCGGGCTCCTGGCCGTGCCGCACGGAGGCGAGTTGCAGGGACCCCGCTCGGTCGAGCAGTGCGTCGACGACCTCGACGCCGACCGCGTGGGCCACGGCGTGCGCTCCGCCGAGTCGCCGCGGCTGATGGAACGGCTGGCCGACCGGCAGATCTGCTGCGAGGTGTGCCCCACCTCGAACGTCGGGCTCGGCGTGGTCGAGCAGGCCGCCGACGTGCCGCTGCGCAAGCTGTTCGACGCCGGGGTGCCGCTCGCGCTCGGCGCCGACGACCCGCTGCTGTTCGGCGCGCGGCTGCTGCCGCAGTACGAGCTGGCCAGGCATGTGTACGGTTTCCGCGACGCGGAGGTCGCCGAGCTGGCGCGCCAGTCGATCCGGTCGTCGGCCGCTCCCGATTCGATGAAGAAGGAGCTGCTCAGGGAGATCGACGAGTGGCTCTCAGCGTAGTGACTTGGCGATCCTGTGGGCGTCCTGCAGGGTCTTGACGCCCTCCAGGCGGTAGCCGGTGAAGTCGTCGCCCCAGACGAGGGTCGAGTCGGCCACGCGCAGCGGCGTGGTCTCGCCGTTGCCCTTGGTGACGTAGGTGAGGTTGTGCGCCTCGGCGATCCACCAGCCGTGGGCGCCGTTCACCAGCACGTCCTCGGGCCATTCAGGACCGCCGAGCTGCTTGACGAACATCGGGCTGACGCCGCCCGCGAACTGGTCGAGCCTGACGCGGCCCCAGAACATGCTGACCACGCGGCCGTCGCCCACCAGGATCTCGGAGGGCTCGCCCAGCTCGGTGGGGACCTTCGGCCTGAAGCCGACCTGCCGCGCCGCCTCTTCGAGATCGGCGGAGCGTGCCCCGGGGATCTCGCTGGTCACGGTCGGAGAGGGGCTGGGGTCGTTCACGCGGATCTCGACGCCCGTGGAGCGCAGCACCCAGACCACGGCCGCCGCGGTCAGCGCGAGTGCCAGGACCACCACCGCGGCCACCAGCTGCCAGCGGCGCACCTTCGACATGGGCCTGACCGGCCGCTCCGGCTCCGCGGCGGGCCTCGCCGGGGCGTCGTGCGCCGGGTCGGGCGCCTGCAGGCGTGCCCGTACGGCCGAGGCCACCTCGGCGGGCGGCGGCCCCGTCACCTCGATGGAGTCGCCGAGCGCCAGGAGCTCGCGTTCGAGGTCGCCGAAGTCGTCAGAGTCCACTGCCGCCCACCTCCTCCCGCAGCCTGGCCAGGCCCCTGTGGGTCCTGGACTTCACGCTGCCCAGCGGGCAGTCGAGGACCTGGGCCGTCTCGGCTTCCGACAGCTGTAGGAAGTACCTGCAGACGACCGCCTCGCGTTCCCGATCAGGGAGCTTACGCACCGCTTCGAGCAACCTGGCCCGGCGGTCGGAGGCGACGGCGGTGCCCTCCGGGTCGTCGGGGGCCGTCACGGGGGCCTGCGCGCCGAGCCGTACGGTCAGCTCCGATCGGCGGCCCCTGGAGCGGGTCAGGTTGTGGGTCTCGTTCGCGACGATCCGCAGCAACCACGGGCGGAACGGCGCGTCGGCGCGGAAGCTCGCCAGGTGGCGGTAGGCCTTGACGAAGGCTTCCTGGACCACGTCCTCGGCCTCGTCGCCGGCGCCCAGCATGGCGGCGGTGCGCTGGGCGAGCGCGCTGTAGCGGGCGACGAGGGCCTCGTAGGCGCTCAGATCGCCGGCCAGGGAGCGGGCAACCGCCTCTGCGTCGTCCATGCGGAGTCTGATTTCATCGCATTCGGACGCGGTTGCGCCAGCGGGATGGTGAGCCGCCCCTCCTCCGCCCACCATCCCGCTACACACAGTCTTTCGACGAACACTCGCCGTGACATCCGTAGATCGCGACGGACCCTACGTATTTATCGCGAGCTCGTAGGCGGACAGCACGTCGAGCGCCGCTCCGTGGGTGAAGGCCGCCTCGAAGGCGGAGGAGCCGACGAGCTCGCGCGTCTCGGCCTCGCAGCGCATGTGGCCCTCGGCCCAGTACGGCAGGCTGAGCGCCTGCAGCCCCGCCGTACGCCAGAGGCTGTCGACGGCGCCCAGCAGCTCGGCCGCACGGGAGCCCTCCCCTCTCGCGGCGACCAGCCACGCCTGGAGCTCGATGCCGAGCACCGCGCCCGGCACGTCGCCGAAGTCCTTCTTGATCCGCAGCGACTCCCGGTTCTCGCGGGCCGCGCCGCTCACGTCACCGCGCTCGTGCAGCAGCAGGGCCAGGCCGTAGTGGGCGATGGAGCGGCTCCAGCGCTCCCCCGAGGCCGCGCATCGGCGCACGCATTCGCGCAGCACCTGCTCGGCACGCGCGTTGCCGAGCCTGGCCAGGCAGATGCCCAGCTGCGCGGTGGTGAGCGTGTGGCCCGGGCCGGCGGCGTCGAGCTGGTCACGCCTGGTCAGGGCCAGGTCGAAGGAGCGCGCGGCGCGCTCGTCGTCGCCGTTGACGAAGTGCGCGACCCCGATCATGTGGTCGGCGTAGGCGTGGTCGACGCCGTCCAGCCTGGCCAGGGCGGCGGCGGCGTCGAAGTGCTCGATGTCCACCCACGCGGCCACCCACAGGGCCTTCGTCCGCGCAGGCGAGGGCCACGGGTTGGCCGCCAGCGCCCTGCCCAGGTAGTAGCTGCCCTCGCGGTGCAGGCCGCAGGCGCTCCACAACGCCCACAGCCCGCTGGCCAGCTCCAGCGCGAGCGGCGGGTCGGCGCGCAGGCTGTGGTCGAGCGCCAGGCGCAGGTCGGGCAGCTCGGAGCAGAGCCGCTCGGTCCAGGTCAGCTGCTCGGGCCCCCGCCAGCCCGCCTCCGCCCTGCGGGTCAGCTCCAGCAGCACCCGCGCGTGGCGGTCGCGCGCCTGATCCTGCTCCCCCAGCTCGCGCAGCCACTCCGCGCCGTACTCCCGCACGCTGTCGAGCAGACGGTACCTGCGCCCCTCGCGGACCACGATCGACTTGTCGACCAGGCGGCACAGCAGGGGGAAGATCCGGCCGGCGCCGAGCCGCTCGTCATGGCAGACCTCCTCGGCCAGCCCGCGCTCGAAGGAACCGGCGAACACCGACAACCGCGCCCATAACAACCGTTCCTCGGGCGTGCACAACTCGTGGCTCCAGCCGATCGTCGTCCACAACGCGTGGTGGCGGTGCGGCAGCGCCGGCGACCTCCTGCGCGCCAGCACCCTGAACCGGTCGTCGAGCCGGCGCGCCAGATCGGCCGGCGACAGATGCCGCAGCCGGGCCGCGGCCAGCTCGATCGCCAGCGGGAGCCCGTCGAGCCGCTCGCAGATCTCGGCGACCAGCTCCAGCCGCTCGTCGGTGACCTCGAACTCCGGAAGTACGGCACGCGCGCGGTCCACGAACAGCAGCGGCGCGTCCAGGCCCATCGGCGGCACCAGGTGCACGTGCTCGCCCATCACGTCGAGCGGCTCCCTGCTGGTGGCCAGGATGCGCAGCCCAGGACACCTGGACAGGAGCGTCGTCACCAGCTCGGCGCAGACGTCGAGCAGATGCTCGCAGGTGTCGAGCACCAGCAGCACGCGCCGCTCGCCGATGCGGTCGGCCAGGACCTCGTTCTGCGGACGGGTCGGCGTGCCCCTGGCGCCCAGCAGCTCGGTGATCGTCAGGCCGAGCAGCTCGGGGTCCTGCAGCTGGGACAGCTCGACCAGCCACGTCCCGTCCGGGCACAACCGACCGGCCCGCCCGGCCGCCCGCAGGGCCAGCCGGGTCTTGCCGACCCCGCCAGGCCCGGTGAGTGTCACCAGGCGCCTGCCGTCGAGCAGCGCGACCACGTCGTCGCTCATCCCGGCCCGCCCCACGAAGGCGGAGACCTCAGCGGGCAGATTCATCCTGCTGCTCCGTCACCCATGTCGCGATCTGCGCACGCGTGGAGAAGCCGAGCTTGGCCAGGATGTGCTCCACATGCGTGTCGACCGTTCGTTTCGAGATCGTCAGCCTGCCCGCCGCCTCTCTGTTCGACAGGCCCAGCGACACCAGCTCGGCCACCTCCCACTCGCGCGGGGTGAGCGGCAGCTCCTGGCGCGTCTCGGCCGCGCCCATCGCCACCGCGACGGCCGCGTCGAGGTCCATGCGGGCGCCCCTGGCGTGAGCGCCGGCGTAGGCGTGCCTGCCCAGCGCCTTGCGCGACAACTCGGCGCAGGCGACGTGGGCGGCGTTGAAGTAGCTCGAATCGAGCAGGCGCGGGCCGACCGACTCCCAGATGCGCGCCGCCGCGCCCTGCAGCACCGCCGCCCGTTCCACGTCACCGGACTCGGCGCGCAGCAACGCCACGAACTCGATCACCAGCACCGTGCCGAACAAATCGTGGAAGTGGTGGCTGACCTGCAGCGAGCGCACCGACAACGTCAGCGCCAGATCGCCGTCACCCGACAACCAGGCGGTGTAGGCCTCCACGTAGTCGACATACGAGCGCACCCACAGCTCGCCCACGCTCTCGCAGCTCTCGCGCACCTGGTCGCACAGCTCGTGGCACGCCTCCACCTGATGCTGGAAGGCCATCACCAGGGCCAGCTCGACACAGGCCATCAGCACGTTGCACTCGAGCGTGCGGTTGGCGGCGTAATGCTCGACCGCCTCGTTGAACAGCTCCACCGCCCGGTCGTGATCGTCGCTCACCAGCGCCAGGCAGCCCAGGCGGTGCACGGCGTACGCCTTCGTCGCCGGATCCTCCAGCGCGCGGCACTCCTCCAGCATCTCCCTGGCCCGCGAGAACTCCCCGATCAGCACCGCGACGTAACCGGCCACCCACAACGCCCGCGCCCTGGGCCCCGTGGAGCCGCCCCTGGCCAGCGCCCGCTCCAGCCACGCCCAGCCCTCGCCCAGCTGGCCGCAGCCGACCCAGTAGAACCACAACGTCGAGGCCAGCTCCAGCGCCTCGTCGACCTCGCACCGCTCGAACGCGCCCCGCAGGTTGTCGAGCTGCGCCCGCGTCCGCACGAAGATGCGTTGCTGGTCAGGACCGAACCAGGCGGCCGCGCTCGCCCTGGCCTGGGCCAGGTAGAAGTCCTTGTGCCGGCGCTCCAGCCGCTCGCTCTGCGAGTCGAGCCTGGCCAGCCACTCCGCGCCGTAGTCCTTGATGGAGTCGAGCATCCGGAACCGCAGGCCGCCGGCCGTCTCCTCGGCGCTCAGGATCGACTTGTCGACCAGGCCGCCCACCACGTCGGCGATCTCGACCGCGGGCAGGCAGCCGTCGGAACAGACCGCCTCCGCCGCCTCCAGCGCGAACGAGCCGCAGAACACCGACAACCTCGCCCACAGCAGGCGCTCGTGCGGCGTGCACAACTCGTGGCTCCAGCCGATCACCGTGCGCAGGGTGGTGTTCCTGTTGCCCAGGTCCAGCGGCAGCAGCTGGATGACCACCTCCTCCAGGCACATCACGCGCAGCCGTACCGCCGCCAGCTCGATCGCCAGCGGCAGCAGGTCCAGCCGCAGGCACAACTGCCTGACCAGCTCCGCCTGGCCCCTTTCGAGCTTCGTGTCGCCCGCCCGGTCGGCGAACAGGCTCACCGCGTCACCCGCCGACATCGGCGGCACCACCACCACGTGCTCGCCGTCGGTCTCCAGCACCTGCCGGCTCGTCACCAGCACCGACAACCCCGCCGCCGCCTTCAGCAACGGACCCAGCAGCGCCTCGCACTCCTCGACCAGATGCTCCACCCCGTCGAGCACCAGCAGCATGCGCTTGCCGGCCAGATGGGCGTGCAGCACCTCCGAGGCGGGCCTGGCCGTCTGGTCGACCAGCCGCAGGCAGCTCACCAGCGCCCGGTCCAGCATCTCCGGAGCCCGCACATCCGACAGATCGGCGAAGAACGCGCCATCCTCGAAAGCCCGCCGTACGGCATGCGCCGCCTTCAACGCCAACCGTGTCTTGCCCACGCCGCCAGGACCCGTCAGGGTCACCAGCCGCGCCCTGCCGAGCAGCCGTTTCACCTCTTTGAGCTCCGCGCGTCGCCCGACGAACGTGGTCAACTCCGCGGGGAGGTCGCCCTGCAGCATCAAATGCCTCGCGTGTGGGGAATTCCGAGTGAGCGCATAGTAACGCGCCCATTGCGCTGCGGAACGGCCGTTCGCGACATCCGACATTCAGGTGATTGCCCGAACCTGACGGGCACTAGACTCAGGCCATCCCGAAGTCTCCTGCTAAGGACCGCATGCATGTCTGGCTACGACCGTGTAGTACAACCGGCCGCCGGTGACGAGGCCCTGGAGAACCACCTGGGTGGCGACGAGGGCAAGAACTACCGGCAGTACGAGTTCGACATGGTCGCACCTCACGTGGGCCGCTCCCTGCTGGAGATCGGCTCCGGCCTCGGCCACTTCGCCGAGCTCTTCCGCCCGCGCCTCGACAGGCTCGTCGTCAGCGACTTCGACCCCTACTGCGTCGAGCAGCTGCGCAAGCGCTTCGCCGACAACGCCGACGTGTCGGTCCTGCAGTTCGGGCTCCCGACCGACATCCCGCTCGAGGACAAGGTCGACACCGTCGTCATGATGAACGTGCTCGAGCACATCGAGGACGACGCCGAGGCCCTGCGCTCCCTCGCCCGCGTCACCCAGCCCGGCGGGCGCATCGTCATCTGGGTGCCCGGCTACATGCAGCTCTACGGCGACTTCGACCGCAAGGTCGGCCACGTCCAGCGCTACACCCCCGCCACCCTGCGCGCCACCGTCGCCAAGGCGGGCCTCGACATCGACGTGCTCAAGCCGATCAACTTCCTCGGCGGCATCGCCTGGTGGCTGGCCGTACGCCGCGGCGGAGTCGGCTACCCCGACCCTCGCCTGGTCAAGATCTACGACCGCACCGTGGTGCCCGTCACGCGGTTCATCGAGCGCTTCGTCCGGCCGCCCTTCGGCCAGACCGTCTTCTGCGTCGCCCGTGTCCCCCACGAGTGACCGATGAGTTTCGCGCGGCGCCCGAGTCTGTCCCTTCCATGCGGAAGCTGATAGCGACAGTCTTCAACTACTCCCTCGACGGCCTGATCGCCGACGAGGACACCGAGTTCTGGAAGTTCTGCTTCGACCTGCCCGAGAACCGCGAGCCCGACGACGCGGGGCAGCTCGAATTCCTCCGGAACACCTACGCCCACGTCATGGGCCGCACCGCCTACGAGGGCATCGCCCCGGCCATGACGACGGCCACCGACCACCCGTTCTCCGAGATCATGACCGCCGGACGCAAGGTCGTCTTCTCGCGCACCCTGAAGACGGCCGACTGGGCCAACACCACGATCGCCTCCGGCGACACGACCGAGGAGATCGACAAGCTCCGGACGGGCGGCGAAGGACACATCGTCGTCTGGGGCGGCGTCACGCTCTGGCGGTCGCTGATGCGGCTCGACCTGATCGACGAGCTGCACGTGAGCATGTTCCCGTACGTGGCGGGCGAGGGGACCCGGCTGTTCGACGGGGTTCCGCGGTCATACGCGCTCGAGCTGATGTCCAGCGAGGCCTCCAGGAACGGGATCGTGGAGCTGAGGTATCGTCGGCCCCGATGACGCGGGTCAGCTGGCCGGACGATCGACCCGATAGATGAAGTGCAGCAGCTCGTCGATCGGGTTGTCCGGCTCCAGGTCCCCTTCGCCCACCCGCCGCATGCCCGCCTTCTCCAAGGCTCTCCACGACGCGATGTTCGCCGCCGACACCGGCACGACCACGCATGTGGCCTGCGGCAGTTCGCTCCACGTGCGGTCGAGGACCGCGCCGATCATGGACGTCCCGAGTCCCCGGCCGACGCGGGCGGGGTCACCGATCAGGTAGTCGATCTGCACGGCCCCCTCCGGCACGTCGACGATCTCCTTGAGCGGCGCCAGTTCCTCCGGGTAGTCGGCCAGCCGGGAGCGTTGCACGAGGCCGAGCGGGTGGCCGTCGAGGAAGACGAGCAGGTCCTCTCCCGGTTCCTCGCCGCGCACCGAGGGGCCGAAGTCGCGCTGGACCGCCTCCATGGAGGTCTCGTGGTTCCACCACCGCGCCACGTGGGGTTGTTCCAGCCAGCTCTTGAGCAGGGGGAGGTCGTCGTGGTCGAGCCTGCGCCAGGTGATCATCGGGTTGCTCCTCTGGTGAGGTGACGGCGGTAGTAGCGGGACTGGCGGTCGCGGTGGCCGCAGGACGGGTGGCACCAGCGCCGGCGCGGGTGGGCCTTGACGAAGAACATCGAGCAGCCGGGTCCCTGGCAGCGGCGCAGGTCGCCGGAGTGGGGGCCGGTGAGGAGTTCGATGCAGCAGGCGGCGATGCGGCCGAGCACGGCCGCCGGTCCTTCGACGGTGTCCTGCCATTGCGCGGCCGGGCCGCCGGAGGGCCAGGTGAGGCTCGGGTAGGTGGGGGCGGCGGCCGTGTAGGAGTTGAGGCGCCGCACAGCCTCGGGCTCTGGGGTGCGGCCTTGGGTGGCGGCGCTCAGCAGGGCGTGGACGGTGTCGCGCAGCAGGCGGACCTCGTCGGCGTGAGGGCCCATCGCGGGGTGTGGCGCGGCGCCGAGGATCTGGGTGAACCACTGGTCGATCCATGCGGCGCTCTGCAGGTAGTCCGTCTGCTCGCCGATGCCGTACAGGGTGTTGGCGAACTCGACGGGCAGCGGTTCGCCGCCCAGGATCGGGAACTCGACGTCCATCACGAGACTGACGGTATCACTAGTATTCAAACGTCAGCATCTGGTCACCAACCTGCCCCGAGCCCTAGGGTTCGCGACATGTTCGGAATCGTGCGCCCCTGCCGCCACCGCCTGTGCGGTGGCCTCCACCAGGCGTGGATGGCGCATCTGTGCGGCTTGTGCCTGACCCTGCGGGACGAGCACGGGCACCTGGCGCGGCTGGTCACCAACTACGACGGCCTGCTGGTGTCGGTGCTGACGGAGGCGCAGAGCCCGCCGTCGGCTCCTCATCGCAAGGCTCTGGCCTGCGCGTTGCGGGGGTTCAAGGGCGCCGAGGTGGTGTCGGCCCAGTCGGAGGGCGCGCGGCTGGCGGCGGCGGTGTCGCTGGTGCTGGCGGCCACGAAAATCCGCGATCACATCGACGACGGCGACTTCCGCAGCCGGCTCGTGGCGGGCGTCTCCGGCAGGATCGCGCGGAGCTGGGCGGAGCGCGGGGCGCACACGGCGGCGGGCGTGCGATTCGACAGCGCGGTGCTCACGGACGCCGTCGAACGGCAGGCGGTGCTGGAAGCGCGGCCGAGCACGCTGCTGGAGCTGACCGAGCCCGCCGAGACGGCCGTGGCCGCGGCCTTCAGGCACACGGCCGTCCTGACGGCCAAGCCCGCCAACGAGCTCCCGCTGACCGAGATCGGGCGGTGCTTCGGCCGCGTCGTGCACCTGCTCGACGCGGCGGAAGACCTGGTGGAGGACAGGAAGCGAGGCGCCTTCAACCCTCTCGACGCCACCGGCACCTCACTGGTCCGTACCAGGCAGTTGTGCGAGGACGCCCACCATGGCATCACCCTCGCCTTCGCCGACCTCGACCTCGTCGACGGGGCTCTGGCCAGGGCGCTGCTGGTCGACGAGGTCGGCCGGGCGATCCAGCGCACCTTCTCCGCGGGCATCAGCCACCGCCACAAGGCGGGCCGGCGGCAGCGCAAGGGCAGGTGCCGCGACCACTGCGACTGCAGTTGCGACTGCGACTGCACGGCCTGCTGCCGGTGCGGGCGCGGCGGCGGCGACGGCTGCTCCTGCGACGGCTGCTGCTGCGACTGCTGAGCCAAGAAGGCTGCGGCTGAGCCGAGAAGACGGGTGAATCCGTCTCTCCCGGGCATGTGCCTCTGCGTTCGCCGCCCCAGCGACCGGCTGGGCCGGTGTCTTCACGGAGGCGGAACCGCGGCGTAACGTCGGCGGGAGGCGGGAGGCAAGCATGAGCGACTATGCCAAGGCAAGAGAGCTCGGTGAGCAGGCCCGGGAGAAGGAATGGCGACGGCCGAGTTTCGCCAAGCAGCTGTTCCTGGGCGATTTCCAGCTGGACCTGGTGCATCCGGTCCCCGCGTTGCCCGAGGAGGCGACCAAGCGGGGTGAGGAGTTCGTCAGGGCGGTCCGGAGGTTCCTCGACACCAAGGTGGATCCGGCGGAGATCGAGCGCACGGCCGTCATCCCCGATCCCGTCGTCAAGGGCCTGGCCGGGCTGGGCGCCTTCGGCATCACGATCGGCGAGGAGTACGGCGGTCTCGGCCTGCCGTACCTGTACTACTGCCGGGCCCTGATGCTGGTCGGTTCCTACAGCCCTGCCATCGCGACGCTGCTGTCGGCGCACCAGTCGATCGGGGTGCCGCAGCCGCTGAAGTTGTTCGGCACCGAGGAGCAGAAGCGCGAGTTCCTGCCGCGGTGCGCGCGCGGCGAGATCTCGGCCTTCCTGCTGACCGAGCCCGACGTCGGCTCGGATCCGGCGCGGTTGTCGACCACGGCGACGAGGGACGGCGACGACTACGTCCTCGACGGGGTGAAGTTGTGGACGACCAACGGCGTCGTGGCCGATCTGCTGGTCGTCATGGCCAGGACCGGCAGGAAGATCAGCGCCTTCATCGTCGAGGCCTCCAGTGAGGGCATCACCGTCAAGCGGCGCAACCAGTTCATGGGCCTGCGCGGCATCGAGAACGGCGTCACCGAGTTCTCGCAGGTCAGGGTGCCCGCGCGCAACCTGGTCGGTAAGGAGGGCGACGGCCTGCGCATCGCGCTGACGACGCTCAACACCGGCCGGCTGAGCCTGCCGGCGACCTGCGCGGGCGGCGCCAAGTGGGCCGTCAAGATCGCCCGCGAGTGGAGTACGGCACGCGTCCAGTGGGGCAGGAAGGTGGGCGACCACGAGGCGGTCGCCAAGAAGATCGCCTTCATCGCGGCCACGGCCTACGCCCTGGAAGCGGTCATGGAACTGACCGCGAGGATGGCCGACGACCAGCGCAACGACATCCGCATCGAGGCGGCGCTGGCCAAGCTGTACGCCAGCGAGATGGCCTGGCAGTCGGTCGACGAGCTGGTCCAGATCAGGGGCGGGCGGGGTTACGAGACCGCCGAGTCGCTGGTCGCGCGCGGCGAGCGCGGTGTGCCCGCCGAGCAGATCCTGCGTGACCTGCGCATCAACCGCATCTTCGAAGGCAGCTCCGAGATCATGAAGCTGCTGATCACCAGGGAGGCGGTCGACGCCCATCTGACCGCCGCCGGCGAGCTGATCAAGCCGGACGCCACCAGGCAGGAGCGTGCCGCCGCGCTGAAGCGGGCGAGCGCGTTCTACGCGAAGTGGCTGCCGAGCCTGGTCGCGGGGGCGGGCAACCTGCCCACCGGGTACGGCGACTTCGGCCCGCTGGCCCAGCATCTGCGTTTCGTCGAGCGCACCAGCCGCAAGCTCGCGCGTTCGACCTTCTACGGCATGAGCCGCTGGCAGGGCGGCCTGGAGCACAAGCAGGGTTTCCTGGGCCGCATCATCGACATCGGCGCGGAGTTGTTCGCGATGACCGCGGTCTGCGTCAAGGCGGAGGAGGACTCGCGCGATCTGGGGCGCAAGCCGTACGAACTGGCCGACACCTTCTGCCGCCAGGCCAGGGGACGGGTCGACGCGCTGTTCTCGCAACTGTGGGACAACAGCGACAGCCAGGACGTCAGGCTGGCGAAATACGTGCTGGAGGGCAGGTACTCCTTCCTGGAGGAGGGCATTCTCGACCCCTCCGTGGACGGCCCGTGGATCGGTTCGCCTTCGGGTGGCGAAAACGTCAGACGCCCCATTTCGTGACTAGCCGGTCTAGACCGGCTTTGCTCTTCCGTTTTCAAACCGATATGCCCCGGTATAGACCGCACCTCAAACACCGGCCTACGCTGACGCAAACGCGTGGAGCTGTCGCTCTGTCGCACCCCCAATCCTGGGCGGGGTCCCAACTGGTATGGACCACCCGCCCGACGAGAAGGCGGTTCAGACGGTGAACAAGAAGTTCGTGGGCGGGGCCGTACTGGCCGTCGCCACCATGCTCACCCTCGCCAGCTGCGGCTCCGGTTCCGGCACCGGAACTCAGGGCGGCGGCGAGACCAAGGCCGCCGAAGGCGGTCAGGTGACGTTGAAGATGGTCGCCGCCGACTACGGCGACGGCCCCGGAGCGGCCAACTCCGGCGAGAGCTTCTGGAAGAGCGTCGTCGACGAGTTCCAGAAGGCCAACCCGAACATCAAGGTCGACGTCCAGGTCATCAACTGGAACGACATCGACAAGCAGGTCGCGACGATGGTCCAGAACGGCCAGCCGCCGGACATCCTGCAGACCGGCGACTACTCCGGCTTCGTCAAGGACGGCCTGCTGCACAAGGTCGAGGAGATCGTCTCCCCGAACGTCCAGCAGGACCTGCTGACCAAGTTCGCCGACTTCGGCAAGGTCGACGGCACCTCCTACGGCCTGCCGTTCGTCTCCTCGGCCCGCGCCCTGTTCTACAACAAGGAGCTGTTCGAGAAGGCCGGCATCACCGAGCCGCCGAAGACCTGGGACGAGCTGAAGGCCGCGGCCGAGAAGCTCAAGGCCTCCGGTGTCTCGCAGCCCTTCGGCCTCCCGCTGGGCCAGGAGGAGGCACAGGGCGAGTCGTTCCTGTGGATGCTCGGCAACGGCGGCGGCTACAAGGACGCCTCCGGCAAGTGGGCGATCAACTCCGCCCAGAACGTCGAGACCTTCCAGTACATCAAGGGCCTGGTCGACGCCGGCCTGACCACCCCGAACCCCGGCACCAAGGACCGCAAGACGGTCTGGGAGGACTTCGCCGCGGGCAAGGTGGGCATGGCCAACGGCGGCCCCATGTCGATCCCGATCTTCGACAAGGGCGCCGTGAAGGACAAGTACGGCGTCGTGGCGATCCCCGGCAAGACCGGCCCGCTCGACACGACCCTGGGCGTCATGGACTGGATCATGGCGTTCAACAAGAACAACCACGGCGAAGAGATCAAGAAGTTCTTCGACTTCTTCTACACCGGCCCGGCCGCCGAGAAGATCGTGGACCTCTACAAGCTGCTGCCCGTCACCAACGGCGGCATCCAGAAGCTGTCGGGCGACGAGAAGCTCAAGCCGTTCCTCGACGCGCTGCCCAACGCCAGCTTCTACCCGTTCCAGGACCCGAAGTGGTCCGACGTGAACACCCAGATCAAGCAGACCATCGGCGGGGCCGTCAGCGGCGACCCGGCGGCGGTCCTCGGTGAGCTCCAGAAGGTCGCTGAGGCCGGCTGATCTTGATCGTCGTACGGCGGAGCCGGGCACGACCGGCTCCGCCGTACCCCTATGGAGGGTGACATGAAGAAGTGGGAGCCCCTCGCCTGGGTGGGGCCTGCGGTCCTGCTGATCGCCGCGGTGGTGATCTGGCCGGTCGTGGAGATGATCCGGTCGTCGTTCCTGGAGATCAGCCGGTTCGGCGTCGTTCGTGGTTCGGCGGGCTTCGCCAACTACGCCAAGCTCTTCGGCGAGCGGGTCTTCGGCGACGTCATGGTCCGCAGCGTGATCTGGGTGGTGGCGGTCGTCGCCCTCACCGTGGTGATCTCGCTGGCCCTGGCGCAGCTGTTCAACCAGAAGTTCCCCGGCCGCAAGCTGGCCAGGTGGGCGCTGATCGCGCCGTGGGCGGCCTCCGTGCTGATGACGGCGATCGTCTTCCGCTGGATGCTCGATCCCGAGGTCGGCATCCTCAACGTGATCCGGTGGGATCTGGGCACGTTCGTCCACGACACGTTCGGCATCGAGCCGAGCTCGCTCGGCCTGCTCAGCGCGATGGGCGGGGAGGCGGCCGACCAGCTCGGCAACGCCTCGACGTCGTTCCCGTGGCTGATCTTCGTGGCGGTCTTCGTCTCCGTCCCGTTCACGACCTACGCGCTGCTCGCCGGTCTGGCGACGATCCCGGCCGACGTCTACGAGGCGGCCAGGATGGACGGCGCGGGCAAGTTCCGCACGTACTGGTCCATCACCCTGCCGCTGCTGCGCCCGGCGCTCATGGTCGCGGCGCTGATCAACGTGATGAACGTCTTCAACAGCTTCCCGATCATCTGGGCGATGACCAAGGGCGGGCCCGAGTACGACACCTCGACGTCGACGATCTTCATGTACATCCTCAAGGGCTCCAACATCGGCGAGTCCGCCGCGATGTCGGTGGTCAACTTCGGCATGGTGATCGTGCTCACCCTCATCTTCCTCAAGGTCTCGCGCTGGAAGCAGGAGGTGGCCTGATGGCGACCCAGACCGCCCCCACCCCGGTCCGTCACCGGCACGTCGCCCCCCACCGGCGCCGCAGCCGCGGCATGCCCAGGCTGAAGACGACGATCATCGCGGCAGCGGCCTACCTGATCGGGTTCTTCTTCCTCTTCCCGTACCTGGTGATGATCCTCATCTCGCTGCGGCCGCAGACCGAGCTGCGCAGCGCGGTGTGGTTCCCCGAGCGGTTCGACTTCTCGGCCATCACCGGCTTCTGGAGCACGGGCCTGGCGCACAACCTGAACGTCTCGCTCCAGGTCGCCGCGGGTTCGACGATCCTGGTGCTGCTGGTGGCGCTGCCCGCGGCCTACTACACCGCCCGGCACAACTTCAGGGGACGCAACGTCTTCCTGGTCCTGGTGCTCGTCACCCAGATGTTCCAGCCGACCGCCATGGTCGTCGGCATCTACCGCGAGTTCTTCACCTTCGGCATGGTCGACTCGGTGCTCTCGCTGATCCTGGTCAACGGCGGCTTCAACCTCGCCTTCGCGGTCTGGATCCTCAACGCCTACTTCTCCTCCATCCCGCGCGAGCTGGAGGAGGCCGCCTTCATCGACGGCAACGGCCGCTTCGGCGCGCTCTTCCGCGTGACGCTGCCGCTGGCCATGCCGGGTGTCATCACCGCGCTGATCTTCACCTTCATCGCCGCGTGGAACGAGTTCGTGGTGGCCCTCACGCTGACCACCTCGCCCGAGAACCAGCCGCTGCCGGTGGCCCTGCAGTCCTACATGGGGCAGTACTCCGTGAACTGGCAGGAGCTGTTCGCCGGCTCGGTGATCGCCACCATCCCGGTGATCATCCTGTTCGCGCTCATCGAGCGGAAGGTGGTGGGCGGCCTGACCGCCGGCTCCATCAAATAAATGCGTTGCGGCTCGCCCCGGCGAGCTCCTAACGTGTACGGCATGCGCATTTACCTGTGATTCGTCAGCAGCTCAATCCGTTCCGAACTCACCAGGTAAAGGAGATCTCGCATGCGCGTCCGCGCCATTGGCAAGAAGAAGCAGCTTCCCGGTCAGATCCATCCTTCGCTGCCGAAGATGCCGCAGCGGCCCATCGCGCCGCCGCGCCGCATCCCGCCGAAGGGCCGATGACCACACCTGGGAACCCCGCCTCGTCTGACGAGGCGGGGTTCCGCTTTTCCGGCTAGAGCCTCTCGATGATCGTGACGTTGGCCTGGCCGCCGCCCTCGCACATGGTCTGCAGGCCGTACCTGCCGCCCGTGCGCTCGAGCTCGTGCAGCAGCTTCGTCATCAGGATCGCGCCGGTGCCGCCCAGCGGGTGACCCAGGGCGATCGCGCCGCCGTTGGGGTTGACCTTGGCCGGGTCGGCGCCGAGCTCCTTGATCCACGCCAGCGGGACCGGGGCGAACGCCTCGTT
This sequence comes from Nonomuraea sp. NPDC050663, assembly GCF_044456985.1. NCBI lineage: Bacteria > Bacillati > Actinomycetota > Actinomycetes > Streptosporangiales > Streptosporangiaceae > Nonomuraea > Nonomuraea sp. NPDC050663. The sequence continues at coordinate 145,882 of NZ_JBITGL010000001.1, read as the reverse complement.
GATCTCGGTGACGTCGATGTCGTCGATCGACAGTCCGGCCTTCTTCAGCGCCAGCTGCGTCGCCGGGATCGGCGCGGTCAGCATGTAGACCGGGTCGTCGCCGAGCAGGGCGAGCTGGGTGATGCGGGCGCGCGGGGTCAGGTTGTGCGCCTTCACCGCCGCCTCGGAGGCGATCAGGACCGCGCCCGAGCCGTCGGAGATCTGGCTGGAGGTGGCGGCGGTGATGACGCCGTCCTCCTTCAGCGTCTTCAGGCCCGCCAGCTTCTCCAGGGTGGAGTCGGGCCGCGGGCCCTCGTCGTCCTCGACGCCGTTGATCGGGGCGATCTGGTCCTTGAAGTAGCCGTTGGCGATCGCCTTGGCGGCGCGCTGGTGGCTCTCGTAGGCGAACTTCTCCAGGTCTTCGCGGGACAGGTCCCACTTCTTGCACATCAGCTCCGCGCCGCGGAACTGCGAGATCTCCTGCTTGCCGTACCGGTCGACCCATCCCTGGCCGAACGGGAAGGGCATGCCCTTCTCCAGCGCGGCGGTGATGGACGAGCCCATCGGGACGATGCTCATGGACTCCACGCCGGCGGCGACCACCAGGTCCTGGGTGCCCGACATGACACCCTGCGCGGCGAAGTGGATGGACTGCTGCGAAGAGCCGCACTGCCGGTCGATGGTCACACCGGCGGTGGTCTCCGGCAGCCCGGCCGACAGCCACGCGTTGCGCGCGATGTCCATGCTCTGCGGGCCGAACTGCATGACACAGCCCATGATCACGTCTTCGACGGCGGCGGGGTCGACACCCGTGCGCTCGATGAGTGCCTTCAGCGTGTGGGCGGCCAGGTCGGTGGGGTGGACCGTGGACAGCCCACCCTTCTTCTTTCCGACCGGGGTTCGGACCGCCCCGACGATGTACGCCTCTGCCACGATGCCTCCAGAGCTTTATTCGGTCAGTGGAAGCTTATAACAGAACCTCGTTCTGCTACAGGGGCACGGCCCAGCGCTGTGCCGCCGTTGCGCCTAGGCCTTCCAGTGAGGGTCGCGGCCCAGGTAGCGGAGCAGCGCCTCCACATCGTCGTCGCCCTCGATCTCGGGCAGCGCCTCGGCGTACGCGCCCCAGGCACGCACCGGGTCGACGATCACCCGGGCCGTGGGCATCAGCGCCCGCGCCAGCTCAGGGGTGAGTGGCGAGTCCTGACCGGTGGCCATCGCGATGTCCCACGCGTGCACGGCGGCGTCGAGCGCACAGGCGCCCACGGCCAGATCGGCCGGGAACGAGTGCGGCGGGATCGGCGTCGGCACCGCCTCGTCGTCACGGGCCACCGTGCCGAAGGCCGCGGCGGAGGCCCGCATCGCCCGCTCTGCGAGCTCGGCGGGATCCCCCGCCAGCGTGCCCGAGGGGGCGAAGGGGTCCTCGTCGGGACCAGGACCACCGGTGATCGCGGCGGCGAAGCCGATCTGGTCGCCCGCGGCGTGCTGCAACACCTGCGCGACAGTCCAGCGCTCGCAGGGGGTCGCCTGGTTCCAGCCGTCCTGCCCGGACACGCCCGCGACAGCCGTGCGCAGCGCCTTGTGTGCGTCGTCGAGGATTTCCCAGCTCATGATGGTTCCTTCCGTCATGCCTCTACTATAGCAGAACGGAATGATCTATTCCACTAATCGACGCGGAACCGCCAGCGATCCACCACGATCCCCTGGAAGGCCTCCGCGATCCGCATCGCGTCACCCTCCTCCTTCGTCTCGATCCGCACCGGCTCGTCGGAGTACGGCTCCAGCGTGCGGCCCATGGGCGACGGATCCCCGACCGGGATCAGCACCGCCTCCTCCCCGAACGCGACGACCCCGTACTCCTTCTCCTCCGACTCGCCCAGCAGCTCTTCCAACTGCTCGAGCGGCGGCATCGACTGCAGCAGCACCAGCCACTTGCCCGGCTCGTCCTGCGGATCCGTCACCTCACCACGGCACACCACCAGCCCGTCGAGGCGGCTGGCGATCCCCTCGGCCAGATAACGGTCGAAGTAGTCGAACGGCAGCGGACCCTCGGCCTTGACCTGGATCGCCCACACCGTCTCGAACTCGCCGCCCACCAGCTCCGGCTCGACCTCGACCGGCGCGTGAATGCGGCAGTCGGCCGCCAGGATGTCCTCACCGTCCTTGCGGGCGTCCGGGTCGGCCAGCTTCACGATCTCCAGGAGATCCTCCGGCTTGCGCGGCAACGCCGCCGTAGGGCCGGTCCTCAACCTGCGCTTTGCCAACCAGCCCATGCCGCTCTCCTCACGACCTGAACGAACTGGTCATCGTCGCGTAGACGATGATGTTGTCGGTGTAGTGGCCCGTGTTCCTGTTGTAGATGCCGCCACAGGTGATCAGATGTAGCTGAGCGTTCGTCTGATCACCGTAAACCCGCTGCGTCGGGAAGACCTTCTTGCCGACCTGCTCCACGCCGCCCACGGTGAACACCGCCGTGGTGCCGTCGCGACGCTTCACCTCGATCACGTCGCCGTACTTGATCTCGCCCACCCGGCTGAACACGGCGCTGCCCGTGCGCGTGTCCTTGTGCCCGAGCATCACCGCCGGGCCGTTCTCCCCCGCCGTCGGGCCATGCCGGTACCAGCCGACCAGGTTCTTGTTGGAGATCGGCGGGGTCTCGATGAACCCCTCCCTGTCCATCCCCACGTCCTCGACCGGCGCGTCGATGCCGAGCCGCTTAATGATCAACCGAGTCGGCGTGCTCGGCTGCATCGGCGCCGCCGGCGTGATCGACGGCAACGGCGGCGGCTGATCCGGCGGAGCCGACCACAGGATCTGCTTCGGCTCCTGCTTCTTCGCCTCGGGCTGCGCGGCCAGGCTCAACGACTCACGGCCGTCGGCCAGGCCGTACTCCTCCGGGTTCATCACCATGACGATCAGCCCGACCAGGACCGTCACCACGCCCAGGACCGCCGCCAGGATCAGCGTGGACCTGAGAACCCGGCCTCCTCCGTCCACCGTCACCCTCTGAGGGTACGGCGGCGGCGCATCATGAGGCCGCCCACTCCCGCAGCGGCGATCATCACCGAGCCGGTGAGCACGAACATGCGCCCATCGGGCCCCAGCTCACCACCACCGCCGGTCTCGGCACCGGCCTTGGGCGTCTTGGTGACGCCACCGCCACCACCGACGGGCGTCTTGGTGACGACCACGGTGCGGGTGGTGGTGGGGTTGGGTGTGCTCGTGGTGGCGGTGGCCGTGGGGCTGGTTGACGTGGCGGTGCCAACGGTCAAGTCATACGTCTGAAGTGCGCTCACGTTCTGGACCTCACACGCGATCTTCGGCGTGGTTCCCGTGCCGGCATTGGAGCCGAAATTGACGGCACCGGGTTTGACCTTTCCGGATCCGGCCGTGCTCGCGGTTGTCTTGAGATCGAATGCGGCAGCCGGAAGGGGGATGATCGCACCCGCCGTGATCGCACCCGTGGTGCCCTCACCAGTAGCGGAGGTCAGGCCCGTGATTCCGGTGATGGTTGCGTAGGCGAAGATTTTTGCGTCAGGCAATGTTCCCGTGGCGGGCGCCTTCAGCTCCTTACCGGCTACCCACGTGCCTTTCCAGCCGATATTGAACTGGGTATTTACCTTCGCGTTGGTCGGCATCGTGAGATCGACGGTCATTTGCACGTTCTGAACGTCATTAGTGCCCGGACCAGTGCACTTGTAGTCGACGATCTTGGCGGTCCCGCCCCCACCGGCGCCACCGATGGTCGTGATGAGGTTCGCCGGAGTCGAACTGGTGGTGTTACAGACCGACTCCTCCTCTGTGGTTCCGACTACGGTCCGAAGAGTCAATCCCAGCGACCCGACCGTCGTGGGCGCCACGGTCACGGAGGTGCTGCCCGACGCAACCGTCACCGGGGCAGAGTCCTGGGGGACAGTGACGTTGGTGTTCGCAGCCACTGCCGTGGTCAGCGTGACTTCCTGATCGACCGCCAACGGAGTCGGAGTTCCGCCTGTGATGGTGAGATCGGCCTCGACCTCGACTTTGGTCTGGGCAGCAAGTTCTTTCGTGGGCTTGATCGAAATGAAATCCAGCTTCACTGGCACATTCGTCGTGCTCGTGGCCAGAGTATCCGAGGTCGTGATCTTCGCCTGGACGTTCGTCGTCCCGGCGAAGGCCCCGCCCGTGCATGTGTAGTTGATCGTCATGGTCTGGTCCGCCAAGACGGCGGCCTGAGCCGCAGTCGTGGCGCCGACCAGAGAACCCGCGGGGAGGACGAGCACACTCGCAATGCCCAAGGCGGAACTCTTCTTGACGAGGCGATCCAGCCACGCCTTGGACGTCAGCACTGTCTCTCTCCGTTCATCACGGGCCAGGTTCAACAGGCGACCCAGGATTCCAGTCGTGGGTCACAGTTAGGTAGAGATCCTACGAACTGTCCCTGAAAATCGCCTAGAAACTCCCAAAAAAGACCGACCTTAACCCTTCTTCGCCGTCAGCGTCGCGTACACGATGACGTTGTCCGTGTAGCTGTGGTCTGTCTTGTTGTACACACCGCCACACGTGATGAGCCGCAGCTGGGAGTCCGAAGTGTTGTCGTAGACCCGCTTGGTCGGGAACGACGACTTGCCCACCTGCTCGATGCCGCTGACCGTGTAACGCACGACCTTGCCGTCCGACCGGTACACGTAGATCTGGTCACCCTTGGCCAGCTCGTGGAGGCGGTTGAAGACGGCGGCGCCCTTGCGGGTGTTGACGTGGCCGTTGATGATCGCGGGGCCGACCTCGCCGGGCACCGGAGAGAAGCGGTACCAGGCGGTCAGGTTGGGCTTGGTCAGCGACGGGGTGCCGAGCTCACCCTTGTCGTTGACACTGACGGAGCCGATCGGGGCGTTGACCTTGATCTTGGGGATGCGGATGCGGGTCGGCTTGGCCTTGCCCTTGCTGGAGGCGAAGGGCTTGACGACCTTGGCGGCCGGGTCGGCGGCCGGAGGCGGGGGCGCCTCGTAGCGGGCCGGCGTCAGCGGCACGGGCATGCCGTCGGGTCCGAGCCCGCCACCCCCCACGGCGGCGGGCAGTTCGTAGGCGGCGGCGTTCTGCACGGTGACCGGCTGGGCCAGCGGGCGGGAGCCGTCGTCGATGCTCGGCGCGAGGGTCAGGAGCCCGGCCATGATGGCGCCGACGCCGGTCAGCGAGCCCGCCACCAGCAGTGCCGGGAGTGCCTTCTTGTTCATGCCGAGACCTCCTTCGCCTGCGCAGCCCTGCGCCGGCGCAACATCAGTCCGCCTGCCGTACTGGAGAACAGGAGCATGGCCCCGCCTCCCAGCAAGAGGTACGGCTCTAGCGGGGTTTCTGGAGCTTCACCGGAGGCCACGCCGCCTGTGGGGACCTTGCGGACCTGGGCCTTGACGTACTTCGTCGCGGTCGGCCCGGCGGTCGGGGTGGGGGTGCCCGTCGTGGTCGACTCGCGGCCGGCGTGGTTGACGATGACGTGCTCGGGGGCCTGGATGACCGGGTTACGCCCGCCCGTGGTGGGTGGCGTCGTCGTGGCCGTCGAGGTGGGGGTCGAGGTCGCGGTGTTGGTCGGCGTGCTCGTGGGCGTCCCCGTACTGGTGGGGGTGCCGGTCGGGCTCGGAGAGGGTCCGGTCACCGTGATGTCGATCGAGTTGACCGTCCCGATCGGGGCGCAGGTCGCCTCGTCGTGCTCCGGCGGGTTGAGGACCTTGCCGGTCTTGACGCGGAACGCGTCCAGGTATGCCGTGCCGTCCTGGGTGTTGATGACCTCGATGGTGTGCTCGCCGTACTTCAGTTCGGGCGAGGTCCAGAGGTCCTGCTTGGCGCTCGTGCCGGTCATCGGCTCGCCGGACTCGTCCTTGCCCGGCTCGACCAGGGGGTCGGTCACGGGCTTGCCGTCGAGGAGGACCCTGATCGGGCTGAGGCCGGGTGCGCGGCGGCCGACGTAGGTGACCTGGGTGCCGATGAAGGTGAGCTTCGCGGAGGCGTCCTTGGTGGCGGTCTCGTGGACGTCGTTGAGGTGATCTTCGATGCCCCGCTGCGGACCCTTGTGCCACCAGGTGCCGCTGTACGTGACCGGGGGCGTCTCGTTGTTGTTGACCATCACCTCGCCCTCGGCGGGGGTGAAGCGCACGGCCAGGCCGGTGGGAGTGATGCGGATGGTGCCGGTCTTGTCGATGGACCCGGCGTCGGACAGGCCGGCGGGTGCCTTGAGGAAGTCGCCGGGCTTGAGCGCGTCCTGGGCGGTGGTGCTCGCCGGTCGCAGCTCGCCGTTCCAGGCGCCGGTCAGGTTGACCGTGCCCTGGAGGTTCAGCTGCGAGCCCGCCGCGAAGTATCCGGGCGAGCCGAAACGGCGCTGCCCGAGATAGGTCAGCGCCCAGTCGATGCGCAGCTTGGGTCCCGGTTCGACCTTGGGGGTGACGGCCGCTTCGACGTCGACGCCGAGGGCGCCGGCCACGCCGCCGACACAGTGGTACTTCACGATCAACGAGGTGTCAGCCACAGCCGGCCCGGAGACGGCGATCACGGCGACCGCCGAAGACAGCCCGACGGCCGAGGCGAGCAACGCCAAACGCATCCGACTCACGGGTCACTCCATTCACACACTAAACCAAAGGTAGATCTTAGAGGTGAAACGTTGACCAAGCGGAGCCAGCACGTGCACTTGTGATGAACCCGTGTCGCAAGGGGTATACCAGCAGGTAGTAGAACGTTATTCTGCCTCCAAAAACACCCCAGGAGCGCACATGCAGCGAGACCTCTTCGAAGAAGAGCACCTGCTCTTCCAGGAGACCCTCCGAGAGTTCATGGCCCGGGAGGTCGCCCCGCACCATGGCCAGTGGGAGAAGGACGGCATCGTCCCCCGCGAGGTCTGGAAGAAGGCCGGAGAGATCGGCATGTTCGGCTTCGGCGTGGGCGAGGAGTACGGCGGGTCGGGGATCACCGACTTCCGCTACAACTCGGTGATCATCGAGGAGATCATCAAGACCGGCGCCTCCGGTCTGGGCTGGGGGCTGCACAACGACGTCGTGGCGCCCTATCTGACGGAGCTGACGAACGAGGAGCAGAAGCAGCGCTGGTTGCCTGGCTTCGTGAGCGGTGAGCTGATCACGGCGATCGCGATGACGGAGCCGGGCGCGGGCAGCGACCTGCAGGGCATCCGCACGACGGCGATCCGCGAAGGCGATCACTACGTGGTGAACGGGCAGAAGACGTTCATCACGAACGGCATCAACTCGGACCTGGTCGTGGTGGTGGCCAAGACCGATCCGTCGGCGGGCGCGCGCGGCACGACGTTGCTGGTCGTGGAGCGGGGCATGGAGGGTTTCGAGCGCGGCAGGAACCTGGAGAAGGTGGGCCTGAAGGCGCAGGACACCGCGGAGCTGTTCTTCGACAACGTGCGCGTGCCGGTGGAGAACCGGCTCGGCGAGAACGAGGGCGAGGGCTTCTTCCAGCTGATGAACAACCTGCCGCAGGAGCGGTTGTCCATCGCGGTGGTGGCGGTGGGGGCGGCGGAGGCCGTGCTGGAGATGACGCTGGAGTACTGCAGGACCAGGCAGGCGTTCGGGCGCAATATCGGGAAATTTCAGAACACGAGGTTCGTGCTGGCCGAACTCGCCACCGAGGTCGAGATCGCCCGCCACTACATCGACAAGTGCATTCTGGCCCTCAACGCCAAGCAGCTCTCCGTGGTCGACGCCGCCAAGGCCAAGTGGTGGACGACCGAACTGCAGGTCAAGGTGATCGACCGCTGCCTGCAACTGCACGGCGGCTACGGCTACATGATGGAGTACCCCGTCGCCAAGGCCTGGCTCGACAGCAGGGTCCAGACGATCTACGGCGGGACGACCGAGATCATGAAGGAAATCATCGGCCGGTCACTCGACATCTGACCCATACTGGGAGATATGGATGGCGGCCTGATCCTCCTGGTCTTCCTGGCGTTGTTGTTCGCCATCGGGCTCAACTGGGTCCGCAAGAAGTTACGTCTCGGCCCCGTCGGCTACGCGGGCGTGATGATCGTCTTCATCATCGCCATGTTGCTCATCTGGGGCCAGACGCTTCGAGGATGACCGATGCCACCAGCGCCGGATCGTCGCTCATCGGCACGTGCCCGCAGCCGCGCAGCAGCTTGACCCGCTGCCCCGACCACCTGGCCGCGCGCACGGCCTGGCGGCGCAGCAGCAGCCGGTCGTGCTCGCCCCACGCGATGGTGATGGGCGACTTGGGCGGCGCGGGCGGCATGAGCCCGCTGAACGACTCCAGCGTCTCGTCGAAGCCCTCGCATCCGGCCAGCGCCAGCGTGGCGTCGACCAGGGCCGAGGGAGCCAGGCGGGACGGGCGGGCGACGATCAGGCCGGCCGACAGGGCGCGGCCGACCGGGTTCTCGGCGATCGGCCCGGGATCCATCGCCTGCGCCGAGGCCCGCATCATGCGCAGGACTCCCTGGCACCACAGCAGCTCGCCGCGCGACCAGAAGCCCGCGGGAGAGATCGCGGTCGCCGTACGGACCACCCCGCGCGAGGCCAGCTCGAGCGCGATGTAGCCGCCCAGCGAGTTGCCCGCCACGTGCGGCTCGCGCACGCCGAGCAGCGCGCAGAAGGATTCGACCGCGTCGGCCAGGGACTCGGCGGTGTACGGCACGCCGGCGGGCAGCCCTGGCGAGGCGCCGAAGCCGGGCAGGTCGACGGCGATCACGTCATGCGAGGCCGCCAGCCGGTCCATGACCGGCGCCCACCCTTTCAGGTGGTGCCCGATGCCGTGCACGAGGATCAGAGGCTCGCCGGAACCCCGGCGCTCGAAGGCCAGCTCCATGCCGACCACCTAATCACTCATGGCGGATACGCCCAAGTACCCGCCAGGGACCGGAAACCTAACGGCCGCGTGTGGGGATCTCGAACCAGACGGCCTTGCCCTCCTTGGTCGGGCGTGAGCCCCACCGTTTGGCGAGCTGGTCGACCAGGTAGAGGCCGCGGCCGCCCTCGTCGTTCTCTCCGGCGCTGCGGATGCGCGGCAGGCGCAGGTCCTGGTCGAAGACCTCGATCCAGACCGACTCCTCGCCCCGCCTGATGCGCAGGGTGAACTCCTTGTCGCCCAGCACTTCGTCCTCGAAGCCTGGAACGTCCCAGGACTCCTCGAACGGCAGCGGCGGGCCCTCCATGACGAGCTCGCGGCTGCGCGGGATGCTGGCGCTGGCGGCGTGGAGCACGACGTTGGTGACGACCTCGGAGACCAGCAGGCAGGCGAGCTCGGCTCGTTCCTCCGGCACCTGCCAGCCGGTGAAGGCCTCGGCGGCCATGCGGCGCGCCTCGCCCACCATGATCGGCTGGGCGGGGAAGGTGCGCTCCTCGACGTCGAGGTTGTCGTAGCTGGAGCGGATCACCAGGATCGCCATGTCGTCGTCGATCTCGCCGGGCACCGCCTGCGTGGCGGCCTCGGCGATCTGCTCGACGGGAGAATCGGTGATCTTGGAGAGCTCTTCGCACAGGACGCCCAGCGTCTCCTCGTCGCTCGGCATGTGACCGCCGGACTCGCGGCTGGGACGCCGGTCGACCAGGCCGTCGGTGTAGAGCAGGAGGGTCGCGCCGCGCGGGAGGGTGAGGGTCTCCTCCTTGTAGACGAGGTCGGCGTGGACGCCCTTGGCGCGCACGCCCAGGGGCTGGCCGACCTCCTGGATGTCGAGCTCGGTGCAGATGCCGTCGCGCAGCAGCAGGGGCGGCGCGTGGCCGGCGTTGGCGTAGGACAGCTGGCGCGACCAGGCGTCGTAGACCAGGTACTGGCAGGTCACGATCGGCGGCACGCTGATCTCGTGGCCGTTCTCGTCGTATTCGGGGGTGGAGATCACCCGCGTCCACTCGTCGAGCTTGGCCAGGATGTCGGCGGGCGGCTTGTCGTCCTGGGCGAAGGCGCGCAGGGCGGCGCGCAGCTGGCCCATGATGGCGGCCGCCTTGGCTCCGCGTCCTTCGACGTCGCCGATGACGATGCCGACCCGGCCGGCCGACAGCGGGATCACGTCGTACCAGTCGCCGCCGACCTGGGTCTGGATGCCCTGGCCGTGGGAGGCCAGCGGGGCGGCGGGGTAGTAGCGCACCGCGATGTCGAGCCCGTCGAGGGTGGGCAGCGCGCGGGGCAGCAGGTTCTTCTGGAAGGACTCGGCGGTGTGCCGCTCCTCCTCGAACAGCAGCGCGTTGTCGATGGCCAGGGCCACGCGGGTGGCGATGGCGCCCACGAAGTCGCGGTCGAAGGCGTCGTAGTGGGGGCTGCGCCGGTCGGTCAGGTTGGACAGGCCCAGATACATCAGGCCGAGGGTCTCGCCGCGCACCGACAGCGGGGCGACGATGGCCGAGGTCATGCCGACCTCGCTGCACGCCTTGGCGCTGCCCTCGCCGGGGCTGGGGAAGGAGCTGGAGGCGAAGTCTTCGACCAGGATGGTCTCCTGGCGGCGGATCGCGGTGTCGGCGTAGTGGCCGACCGGGTAGTGGATCTCGGCGCCCACCTGCTTCCACGTGCCGGGCGGAGGAGTCCAGCCCTGGACGTGCTGGGAGACCCGGCGCACCAGCCGGTCGCCCTCCATCAGCTCGATGAAGCAGTGGTCGGCGAACTGCGGCACCAGCATCTCGGCCACGCGCTTGAGCGTCTCTTCGACGTTCAGCGAGCCTGCCAGCTTCTCACCGATACGTTCCAGAAGCCCGAAACGATCCTTCTCGCGCTCGTTGCTGCGCAGCGCCTCGCGGGCGGTGATGACGATGCCGGTGACCGAGCCGGAGGAGTGCCGCAGGGGCACGGCCTGGGCCCGGACGTAGATCATCGTGCCGTCGCCGCGCTTGACGTCGAACGTGCCCTCCCAGACGCCGCCCTTGAGCACGTGCTTGGCCAGTTCGATGGCGAGAGGATGGTCCTTCTCCATGATGCCCAGCGAGAGCACCGACGACTGACCCGACGGCGGCCGCCCGACCCGGCCGAACAGCCGTTCGGCGAACGGGTTCCAGTACAGCAGGTTGCTGAAGCGGTCGGTGACGACCACCGCCATCTCGGCATGATCGAGCACAGAAGCCGCGGAGAGATGGTCCACCGCGTCCTGGGACAGATCACCCCAACGTTTCATCCGGAGACCACTCCTCGGGGAGGAATGTGCGAAAAGCGAACCACTGGCGCTCCTGCAACAGTCGTGTCCGGGGAGTGGAGGGCCTCCCATAGGGGATTCAACCAGCCCGGACGCCCACGGTCACCGGGTCGTGACGAAGACGTGCACGGCAACCTCACGCGGCAGCTCCGCGAGAGTGTTGTCCGATTCGTCGTCACCTGTCACCCGCACACCGTCGTCGCTCGCCGCGAGCGTGACCTCGCGTCCGGGTTGTATCCCAACTTGCTTGAGTTTAAGCATCACAGCGGGATCGCTTTGCACTTGTTCGCTAATTCGACGGACCACGACGGGTATATCTCTGGGTCCCGCGAGGTCGGTCATCGGCAGAAGTCCGGCGTCGGAGTCGACGACGTCCTGCGCGCCGAGCTCGCCCAGGCCCGGGATCGGGTTGCCGTGGGGGCAGGTCGTGGGGTTGTCGAGCAGCTTCACCAGCCGGGTCTCGACGGACTCCGACATGACGTGTTCCCAGCGGCAGGCCTCGATGTGGACCTCTTCCCACGGCAGGCCGATGACCTGGGTGAGCAGGCATTCGGCCAGGCGGTGCTTGCGCATGACGCGAACGGCCAGGGTGCGGCCCAGATCGGTCATGGAAAGGTGCCGGTCACCCTCGACGCGGACCAACCCGTCACGCTCCATGCGCGCGACGGTCTGGCTCACGGTGGGGCCGCTCTGCTGGAGCCGTTCGGCAATGCGGGCACGGAGGGGAACGATCCCCTCCTCCTCGAGCTCGTAGATCGTCCGGAGGTACATCTCCGTGGTGTCGATCAGGCCGTGTGCGGTCAAGGCTCCTCCTCCCTGAATGCTACGTCCGACGTCGGGCAGTGGTGTCACCCACGGAAAACCCTATTGGGAGAACGACCGACGATGGCAACGGAACCCAACACCGGAGCGGCCCGGTTCCTTCCCGACGACCGCGAGCTCGGCTCGCTGCGTACGGCGGCCGCCGACTGCAGGGGCTGCGACCTGTACCGCGACGCGATCCAGACGGTCTTCGGCGAGGGACCGTCCAAGGCCAGGTTCATGCTGGTCGGCGAGCAGCCGGGCGACCAGGAGGACCGCCGGGGCGAGCCGTTCGTCGGCCCTGCCGGGCGGGTGCTCGACCGGGCGCTGGAGGAGGCGGGCATCGATCGCGACGAGGTCTACGTGACGAATGCGGTGAAGCACTTCTCCTTCACGATGAAGGGCAAAAGGCGCATTCACCAGAAGCCCACCAATGCCGAGATCGACGCCTGCCGCCCGTGGGTGGAGGCGGAGCTGGCGGTGATCAGGCCCGAGGTGGTCGTGATCATGGGCGCCACGGCCGCCCGCTCGTTGCTGGGCAAGGACTTCCGGGTGACCAAGCAGCGCGGGCAGGCCGTGCCTCTGGGCGAGGCGGTCGCGGTGGCGACCATCCACCCGTCGGCGGTGCTCAGGGCGCCCGACCGCGAGGAGGCCTACGCAGGCCTGCTGGCCGACCTCAAGGCCGCGGCCGGCATCTCGGGCAAGACGAACCGCAAGGCCGTGGCGGGCACCTCCGACAAGACGAACCGCAAGGCCGCGGCGGGCACCTCCGGCAAGACGAACCGCAAGGCCGCGGCCGGCGTCTCCGGCAAGCCGGACCTCACAGCTGCGGCCGGTACTTCCGGAACGAAGGCACGGTCAGCCCGATCGCGATGACCGCCGCCACGCAGGCCAGCCCTCCGCCCACCCAGGCGCCGGTCAGCCCGAACGCGGCCGCGGAGGCGCCCGCCCGCAGGTCACCCAGGCGCGGCCCGCCCGCCACGACGACCATGAAGACTCCCTGCATGCGCCCCCGCATCTCGTCAGGCGCGTACGTCTGCAGGATGGTCTGCCGCCAGACCGACGAGATCATGTCCGCGTAGCCGCCGATCGCCATGAACACGACGACCAGCCACAGCTGGTCGACCAGCCCGGCGGCGGCGACGGCCAGGCCCCAGATCGCGATGACGACGATCAGCCCGAGCCCCTGGCGCCTGACGTTGCGCGCCCATCCCGACAGCAGCCCGCCGCCCACCACGCCGAAGGCCATCGCCGAGTTGAGCAGGCCCAGCGCCACCTCCGAGCCGCCGAACCTGGTGTCGACCAGCTCGGGGAAGAGCGCGCGCGGGTAGGCCAGGATCATCGCGCACAGGTCGACGACGAACGACATGAGCAGGATCTTGCTGGTGAAGATGTAGCGCAGGCCCTCGGCGACGGCCCGCGCGCCGGGGCGGGAGACCTCGCCCAGGGGCGGCAGCGACGGCAGCCGGTAGGCGGCGTAGAGCGTGGCGGTGAACAGCACGGCGTCGAAGGCGTAGACGGCCGCGTAGCCTCCGGCCGCCCACATGAGCACGCCGGCGACCATCGGGCCGACGAGCGAGGCGGTCCCCATGACCATGCCGTTGAGCGCGTTGGCCGAGGTGACGAGCTCTTTGGGGAGCACGCGCGGGATGATCGCGCCACGGGTGGGCGAGCTGACGGCGAAGCCCGCCGCGCCCACAGCCACGTTGGCCAGCAGCAGCCACACGCTGCCGATGCCGAGCAGGGCCTGGATCAGGATGCCCAGCGTGCTCACCCATGCGACGGAGGAGCCGATGATCAGCAGCTTGCGCCGGTCCATCGCGTCGGCGATGGCGCCGCCCCACAGCCCGAAGACCACCAGCGGCAGCAGGTGGGCGACGCCCAGCATGCCCACCCAGAGGGACTCGCGGGTGAGCTCCCAGATCTGCTGGCCGACGGCGACCACCGAGGCCTGGAGCCCGATGCCCGCCGTTACCTGCCCGGTCCACAGGCGGCGGTAGGCGGGTACGGCCAGCGGGCGGACGTCGAGCAGAAGGGGCATTACCGCAGATTAGGGGGCAAGCCTCTCCAAAACCCAACCAGGGTGGGTCAGCCGGTAACGCAGGCGGTCGTGCATGCGGTCGAGCTGTCCCTGCCAGAACTCCACCTCGGTCGGCACCACGCGGTAGCCGCCCCAGAAGTCGGGAGCGGGCGGGTCCTCCGGCCATCGCGCGGCCAGTTCCTCGTAGCGTTCGTCGAGCTGCTCGCGCGAGTGCACGACGGCCGACTGGCGCGAGGCCCAGGCCCCGATGCGCGAGCCGTACGGCCTGGAGGCGTAGTAGTCGGCGGATTCGGCGTGCGACAGGCGCACCACGCTGCCCTCGACGCGCACCTGGCGGCGGATCGGGTGCCACGGGAACAGCAGCGACGCGCGGGGGTTCTCGGTCAGGTCGCGGCCCTTGCGCGACTCGTAGTTGGTGTAGAAGACGAAGCCGCGCTCGTCGTAACCCTTGAGCAGGACCGTGCGGGCGCTGGGCCGCCCGCCCGCCGAGGCGGTGGCGAGCACCATGGCGTTGGGTTCCGGCAGCCCGGCGGCCAGCGCCTCCTGGAACCAGAAAGCGAACTGGGAGATGGGATCGGCGGCCATGTCGGATTCGAGCAGGGGCCTGCCTTCGTAAGAAGTGCGCAGGCCGGGCAGCGAGGTGGCGTCCACGACACCGTATTCTGTCGCGCTCCTCCCCTGCTCTCTACCAGCAAGGATGGCTTTTTGGCGTGCCCGGCGTCAGACCACCTCCCGGAAGGGGGTTAAATTAACGGGCCGGTATCTCGACATCAAGGTATTGCCCAGAGTGTGAAAGGGAGGCGGCCGACAATGTCCGACTTCAAACCCGGCCTCGAAGGCGTCGTAGCCTTCGAGACCGAGATCGCGGAACCGGACAAAGAAGGGGGCGCCCTGCGGTATCGGGGCGTCGATATTGAAGAGCTGGTCGGCCGTGTCACCTTCGGCAAGGTGTGGGGTCTGCTCGTCGACAACAGCTTCGAGCCGGGGCTTCCGCCGGCCGAGCCGTTCCCCATTCCTGTCCACTCCGGTGACATCCGCGTAGACGTCCAGAGCGCGCTGGCGATGCTCGCGCCCGCGTACGGCTTCAAGCCGCTGCTCGACATCGACGACTCCGAGGCCCGCGACCAGCTCGCCCGCGCCTCGGTCATGGCGCTGTCGTTCGTGGCGCAGTCCGCTCGCGGACTGGGCCTGCCGATGGTTCCCGAGAGCCGCGTCGACCAGGCCGAGACCATCGTCGAGCGCTTCATGACGCGCTGGCGGGGCGAGCCCGACCCGGCTCACGTCAAGGCGATCGACGCCTACTGGACCTCCGCCGCCGAGCACGGCATGAACGCCTCGACCTTCACCGCCCGCGTCATCGCCTCCACCGGCGCCGACGTGGCGGCCGCGCTGTCCGGCGCGGTCGGTGCGATGTCCGGTCCGCTGCACGGTGGCGCCCCCGCCCGCGTGCTGCACATGATCGAGGGTGTCGAGCAGCTCGGCGACGCCAAGAAGTACGTTCAGGGCGAGCTCGACAAGGGTCAGCGCCTGATGGGCTTCGGCCACCGCGTCTACCGTGCAGAGGACCCGCGTGCGCGCGTGCTCCGCCGTACCGCCAAGGAGCTGAACGCGCCTCGCTACGAGGTCGCCGCCGCCCTTGAGCAGGCCGCGCTCGAGGAGCTGCACGCCCGCAAGCCCGACCGGGTGCTGGCCACCAACGTGGAGTACTGGGCCGCCGTGGTCCTCGACTTCGCCGAGGTTCCCTCCCACATGTTCACCTCGATGTTCACCTGCGCCCGCACCGCGGGCTGGGCCGCGCACGTCCTGGAGCAGAAGCGCACGGGCAGGCTCGTCCGCCCCAGCGCGAACTACGTCGGCCCCGCCTCGCGTCCGCTCAGCGACGTCAGCGGCGGCTGACGCCGAGGTCGCCGAGCCGATCTCACCGTGACGACCCGGGCTGCCCGTTTGCGGGACCGCCCGGGTCTTTCGCGTTTCAGGCGGACGGTCCGAATCTCACAATCCGGACCCGTGACGAGTGGGTTCCGGCGGGTCGGTAGGCTCTTGCAGGTGGCTGACATCGTGATTCCCGCTGACATCAAGCCCGCCGACGGCCGGTTCGGCTGCGGGCCCTCGAAGGTTCGACCCGAGCAGCTGGCGGCGCTCGCCTCCTCCGGTGCGACGTACATGGGCACCTCTCACCGCCAGAAGCCGGTCAAGAGTCTGGTCGGCCGCGTGCGCTCCGGTCTCGCCGACCTGTTCTCGCTCCCCGAGGGCTACGAGGTGGTGCTGGGCAACGGCGGCACCACGGCCTTCTGGGACATCGCCGCCTTCGGCCTGGTGCGCCAGAAGTCGCAGCACCTGCACTTCGGCGAGTTCTCCTCCAAGTTCGGCTCCGTGGTCAAGAAGGCGCCGTGGCTGGCCGAGCCCACGATCATCTCCTCGGAGGTCGGCACCCACCCGGTGGCCGTCGCGGAGGACGGCGTCGACGTCTACGCGCTGACCCACAACGAGACCTCCACCGGCGTGGCCATGCCCATCAAGCGCGTCGGCTCCGACGACTCGCTCGTGCTGGTCGACGCCACCTCCGGCGCCGGAGGCCTCCCGGTCGACATCAGCGAGACCGACGTCTACTACTTCGCCCCGCAGAAGAGCTTCGCCTCCGACGGCGGCCTGTGGATCGCCATCATGTCGCCGCGCGCCCTGGCCCGCGTCGAGGAGATCGCCGCCACCGACCGCTACGTGCCCGAGTTCTTCAGCCTGCCGGTGGCCGTCGACAACTCCTCCAAGGACCAGACCTACAACACTCCGGCGGTCGCCACGCTCTTCCTGCTGGCCGACCAGCTCGACTGGATGAACGGCAACGGCGGGCTGAAGTTCACCACCGACCGCACCGCCGACTCCGCCTCGCGCCTGTACGGCTGGGCCGACAAGGCGTCGTACGCCACCCCGTTCGCGGCTCCCGAGTACCGCTCCCAGGTCGTCGGCACGATCGACTTCGACGACTCGATCGACGCCGCGGCCGTGGCCAAGGTGCTGCGCGCCAACGACATCGTCGACACCGAGCCCTACCGCAAGCTCGGCCGCAACCAGCTGCGCGTGGCCATGTTCCCGTCGATCGACCCGGCCGACGTCGAGGCGCTCACCGCGTGCATCGACTACGTGGTCGAGCGCGTCTGACCCGTCCGCCTCGACAGCTCCTCGAGCAGGGCGACGGCGTCGTCCATCTCGACACTCTGCGCGAACCTGGCCAGCACCGGCACCCTGTCGGTGCTGGCCGAGAGCGCGTCAAGCATCAGCTCGGCCAGGTAACGGTCGCGGGTGTGGGCGGGTGAATACCTGAAAGCGTTGCGGTACGGCTTGCGCACCAGCAGGCCCTTCTTGAGCAGCCGCTCCGTCACGGTCTGCACGGTGGTGTAGGCCAGGTCGCGGTCGAGATTCGTCAGGATCTCGCGGACCAGGAGCGGCTTTTCGGCGTCCCAGAGCACATCCATGACCGCGCGCTCTAAGGACCCCAGGTTCGCCACGACCACCTCTTGACCGGTTTAGTTGGCAACATTGTTGCCCAAAACTGCTACGGGAGTAAATCGCGTGACCATCACCGCGGGGGCCCGGCCCAAGGGGCTCGGCTACCTCATGTTCGCCAGCAGGTGGCTCCAGCTGCCGCTGTACCTGGGGCTGATCGTGGCGCAGGGGGTGTACGTCTGGCAGTTCATGGTGGAGTTGTGGCACCTGATCGGCATCACCTTCCTGGGGCACGACGCACCGCCGAACCTGGCAGCCAGCCCCGAGGTCGTGGTCATGCTCATGGTGCTGGCCCTCATCGACGTGGTGATGATCTCCAACCTGCTGATCATGGTGATCGTGGGCGGTTACGAGACCTTCGTCTCCCGCATCAACCTCGACGGCCATCCCGACGAGCCGGAGTGGCTGTCCCACGTCAACGCCAACGTGCTGAAGGTGAAGCTCGCCACCGCCATCATCGGCATCTCGTCGGTGCACCTGCTGCAGACCTTCATCAGGGTGCAGGCCATCGACAACGCCAAGATCATGTGGCAGACCATCATCCACCTGGCCTTCGTCGTCTCGGCCCTCGGCCTGGCCTGGATCGACAAGCTGCTGTCCACCTCCCCCGCGGAACGCACCCACTAACCGGACGCGGAACGTCCGGAACTCCTCCTACCGTGGCCCCATGACCAACAGCGACTACTGGTGGGAACCGCCCGCCGCCGGGACCGAGGCCGAGCATCTGGCCGGATCGCTCGACCGCCTGCGCACGACCTTCCGCTGGAAGGCCGACGACCTCGACGCGGCAGGGCTGGACGCCCGGATCGGCGCCTCCTCCTCGCTGACCCTGGGCGGCCTGCTCAAGCATCTGGCGCGCTGCGAGGAGGAGATCTTCGGCGCCAAGCTCAGCGGCGCTTCGTTCGGCGAGCCGTGGGCGAGCGCGCCCTGGGACCAGGACCCCGACTGGGACTTCACCTCGGCCGCCGCCGACTCGCCCGAGGACCTGTACCGGCTCTACGACAACGCCGTCGAGCGGGCGCGGAAGACGCTCGACGCGGCGCTGGCCTCGGGCGGGCTCGACCAGCTCGCCCACCTGACCTTCCCCGACGGGACCAGGGTCAGCCTGCGGCGGCTGGTCTGCGACCTGATCGAGGAGTACGGCAGGCACACCGGCCATGCCGACCTGCTGCGCGAGGCCGTCGACGGCCGGGTCGGCGAGGACCCGCCGGCGGGCTGGCGCCCGGTCAGTCGGGGCGCGTGACGCACCCCAGCCGCTCCCCCAGCCGGGTGAGCCCGTCGAGGAACCCGGCCCGCGTGGAGGCGTCGAAGCCGACGAACATCCGGTTGGCCAGCGGCACGCTCCAGCGGGCCCGGCGGGCCACGTTGTAGACGCGGTGCACGAGCCTGGTGCCGTCGGGGTGGGCCTCCAGGCTCCACTCGCCTCGATACCACCAGCCGCCCTGGAAGGCGATCGTGTGCCCGGCGATCTCGACCGTGGAGGTGTGCCCGGGGGCGTCCTCGACGGTGAAGCGTCCCGCGCGGCGCCCGTCGGGCAGGAGCTGGTCGGCCAGGGCCTCCCAGACCCTGGCGAGGGGCGCCTCCAGGACTCCCGACGCCTCGGTGAGCAGTCTCTTGGCGGTCATGTCACTCCTCTTCGTGGAGCGCCTGCTCCATCAGGGCCCGTTTGACCGTGCCCGTCCAGGCCAGCTCGCCTGATTCCAGGCGGGCGGCGACCTTCCTGATCCAGACCAGCTCGGCCTCGCCGACGGCCCGCTCGTAGTCGAGTTCGAGCGCGAGCACCTCGGGCAGCCCGCCGTCCCGCATCGCTTCGAGCTGGCCGTTGAGCGCGGTGAGCGTGCCGTCGATGGTGGCGGCCCTGGAGCGCAGCGCCTGGAGTGCCTGGGGCACTGGCAGCACGCCCAGCAGCGAGACGGCCGCGGTGAAGACGCGGTGTTCCGCGCCGGGGTTCTCGACGAGCCTGCGCAGCCGGGTGGCCAGCTCGCGGCGGCCCTCGTCGGTGATCTCGTAGACGGTGCGTTCCGGGCGGCGGCCTTCCCGGCTGGTCTCGACGGGCGTGATGAGCTCCTCGGCCGCGAGCTTCTCGACCGCGTGGTAGAGGCTGCGCGGGAGCCCTGTCACGTAGTCCTTGTGCGTGTCGACGATGAAGCGATGCAGCTCGTACGGGTGACCGGGGCGCACCGACAGGATCGCCAGCACGGTCAGCCCCACCAGATCGGGACGTCTTGCCATGCCTCCATCTTATAGTGCAAATTGCAATATAGAAGGAGGCACTATGAATCTCTTGGTCATCGCAGCCGCCGGGCGCACCGGTCGGCACGTCGTGAAGCAGGGCATCGAGCGCGGGCACCGGGTCACCGCGTTCGCCCGCCGTCCGGAAGCCGTGCCAGGGCTCGCGGGCGTGCGCCAGGGCGACGCCCACGACCTCGACGCCGTCCGCGACGCCGTACGGGGTCAGGACGCCGTGATCGCCGCCGTCGGCGGCAGCCTGATCGCCGGCACGCTCATCGCCGCGCTGCGCGAGACCGGCGTGCGGCGCGTCGTCATGACGAGCAGTCGCTCCGTCCCCGCCACCCGTCCCCGCGTGCCCGTGACGCTGGCCTGGATGTTCTTCCGCACCGCCTACGTGGACCTGGCACGCGCCGAGGGCATGCTGCAGGTCAGCGGGCTCGACTGGACCGTCGCCCGCGCCACGATGCTCAACGACAAGCCCGGCGCGGGGCGGGTGCACATCGACTTCGAGGCCAACGCCACGGGCGGGGCCGCGCAGCTGTCCAGGGCCGACTACGCGACGGCGCTGCTCGACATCGTCGAGGACGACACGATGATCGGGCGCTGCCCCGGCATCTGCGGGCCGTCAAAGCGCCAGCGGGCCGTGGTGGGCGATGTCTCCGGGGGCCATCAGCTGTGACGCCTTGAGCGTGCGCTGGTAGTAGACCTTCCTGCCGTGGCGGACCCTCCACACCATCCCCGCCGCGTGCAGGACGGCCAGGTGATGGGAGACCGCCGGAGCTCCCAGGCCGACCAGCGCGGCCAGGTCGATCGTGGTCCTGGGCAGCTCCAGCAGCTCCAGCAGCCTGCCCCGCGTCTCACCGACCAGGGCAGACAGCGCGCCCAGGTCGGGCTCCTGCGAGGTCCACAGGTTGCCGATCCCGCGCGCGCTGTAGGTGATCACGCGTCCGTGGCGGCCGGGCCGCATGAAGACGGAGGGCACCAGCACCACCCCCTCCGACGGCGGGCCGGGTCTCACCACCAGGCCCAGGTCGTCGAAGAGCGTACGCAGGCCGCCGCTGACGATCAGCTGGCCCCGGTAGATCAGATCCAGCTCCAGCAGCGCCTTGACGCGCGGCCACACCTCGTCGAGCGCCGCCTTCCAGTAGGCGGCCAGCTCGCCGGCCAGCGTCGCGAGCCCGCGCTCGGGGTGCTCATGGAGCTCGCGCACCCGCGCGGGCACGGCCGGGCCGTAGCGGCGTTCCAGCTCGCCGCGGACCAGGCAGGGGTCTGCGGCGCGCACGAGGTCGAGTTCGGTGTCGAGGTCCACGTTCAGCCGCGGCGGCGGCGGGAGCAGGAAGCCGGGCGGGTCGGCGGCCAGCTCCCACACCATCGGGACGGCCAGCGGGCGCAGCGCGGGCAGCGCCGCCGCGAGCCAGGCCGCGTGCGCCAGGCCGCGCCGGGGACGCAGCACGGTCGCCGCGCTGCCGAGCAACTCGCGCAAGGGCGAGCGGGCCAGCCGTAAGTCGCCGAGGTCCTCGGCTGCTATGCGTGCCTCCACGATTCACTGTAGATCGAATGCTGCGTCGTTCGCAGGCCCCCGGTCGAGGCTTGGCGCATGACCTTCGACGCGATCATCGTGGGCGCGCGGGTGGCGGGCGCCGCGACCGCGCTGCTGCTGGCCCGCCAGGGGCTCCGCGTTCTGCTTCTGGAGCGCTCCGCCATCGGATCCGACACCTTGTCCTCCCATCAGCTCCAGCCGCCGGGAGCGGCCATTCTGGAGCGCTGGGGACTGCTCGGCGAACTCGTCGCGGCGGGCACCCCCGCCACCACCCGGCTGCGCCTGCACCACGGCAGGCACGTCGTGGACGTGCGGCCGCCCGGGCCGATGTTCAGCCCGCGGCGCACGCTGCTCGACGCGATGCTGGTGCGCGCCGCCGCGGCCGCCGGGGCGGAGGTGCGCGAGCACGTCACCGTCGACGAGGTGCTGTGGAGCGACGACAGGGTGCGCGGGGTCGCCGGACGTGCCCGCCGGGGCGGGGCGTTCGAGGAACGGGCGCCCATGGTGATCGGGGCCGACGGCAAGAACTCGTTCGTGGCGCGTGCCGTGCGGGCCGGGGTCTATCGGGAGCGGCCCGCGCGGGCGTTCGCGGCCTACACCTACCTCGACGGGATGCCGGTGGAGGCGGGCGAGATGCACCAGCGGGCGGGGGCGGCCGCCGCGGTGTTCCCGACCGACGAAGGGCTGACCATGGTCTACGTGTCGGCGCCGCTCGACGGATTCGCGGCCTACAGGAGCGATCCCGAGGGCGTCTTCCTCGGGCTGCTCGACGGGTTCGGCGACCTCGGGGAGCGGGTGCGCTCAGGGCGGCGGGCCGAGCGGCTGCGCGCCACCTCCGACCAGCCCAACCGGTTCCGCGTGCCGTACGGGCCCGGATGGGCGCTGGCCGGTGACGCGGGGGTGGTCATGGACTCGATCACGGCGCAGGGCATGACGAACGCGTTGCGCGACGCCGAGTTGCTCAGCCGGGCGGTCGCCGGCGGCGACTTCGCGACGTATCACAGCGAGCGTGATCGGGGGCTGAGCCGGATGTACGACCTCACCCTGCACCTGGCCAGGCATCGGCCCGGAGCCGCGGAACGGCTGCTGTTCCCCCTGCTCGCGCGGAGGTTCTGGGGGTCAGATCGCCGGGTAGGCGGGAGGCGGGGTCACCGCGGAGCGCTTGCGGCGTAGCACCCAGGCGGCCACGATGCCGCTGAGGAAGCCGAACAGGTGGCCCTGCCAGGAGATGCCCGGCTGGTTGGGCAGGACTCCGGCGAGCATGGAGTAGTAGGCGGCGCCGACCCCCAGCGCGATGAGGATGTCGACGAGGCTGCGGTCGAAGAGCCCGCGGGCCAGGATGTAGCCGAAGTAGCCGAAGATCAGGCCGCTGGCGCCGATCGCGGTGACGCCCGGCGAGCTGATCCAGGTGCCGAGGCCGCCGACCAGGATGATGATCACGGTCGCCCACAGGAACTTCCCGAGCCCGCGGATCGCGGTGAGGAACCCGAGGATCAGGAACGGCAGCGAGTTGGCCATCAGGTGGCCGAAACCGCCGTGCAGGAACGGGGCGAACAGGATGCCCACCAGGCCGTTGGGGTCCCAGCCGGCGATGCCGTAATAGTCGAGGGCGCCGTCGACCAGGTAGTCGTAACCTTCGAGCACCCACATGACGGCGAGCATGCCGAGCAGGACGAGTCCGGCTCCAAGCGCTCCCGACAGCACCGCCCGCCAGCCCTTTGGCGGGGTGGAGTAACTGGCCATACGCCCTCCCGGGGGATCCTGTCTCCCAGATTACCCAAGAGGGCGTAAGTCCATCGTTACTCGCCCTTCCAGACGGGCGCCCGCTTCTCGGCGAAGGCCGCGGCGCCCTCCATCGCGTCCTTCGACCCGAAGACCGGGTTGATGATCGCGCCCTGCTTCTTGAACATCTCGTCGAGCTCCCAGTCCTGGGACTCGATGACGATCTTCTTGGTCGCCGCGAGCGCGAGCGGGGCGTTCGACGCGATCTTGCGCGCCAGCTCGACGGCTCCGGTGAGCGCCTGACCCGGCTCGGTGATCCGGTTGACCAGGCCCAGCTCGTACAGTCTGGCCGCCGGGTAGTGGTCGCCGGTCAGGGCGATCTCCATGGCGACGTGGTACGGGATGCGCCGCGGCAGCCGCATGATGCCGCCCGCGCCCGCGACCAGGCCGCGCTTGGGCTCGGGCAGCCCGAACTTCGCCTCGGACGAGGCCACCACGATGTCGCACGAGAGCACCAGCTCGAACCCGCCCGCCAGGGCGTAGCCCTCGACGGCCGCGACGAGCGGCTTGGCCGGGGGACGCTCGGTGATGCCGCCGAAGCCGCGGCCCTCGACGTGCGGGAAGTCGCCGGTCAGGAAGCCCTTCAGATCCATGCCGGCGGAGAAGTAGCCGCCCGCGCCGGTCAGCACGTAGGCCGACACGTCGGCGCGCGCGTCGAGTTCGTCGAGCGCCGCGGCGATGCCCCTGGCCACGGCGCCGTTGACGGCGTTGCGCGCCTGGGGGCGGTTGATGGTGATGACGGCGACGCCGTCGGCGACCTCGACGAGCACTTCGTCAGACACGCGGACTCCCTACTTGGGCTGGAAGCGGATGCCGCCGTCGAAGCGGACGACCTCGGCGTTCATGTAGTCGTTCTCGACGAGCATGCGCACCAGGTGGGCGAACTCCGAGGCCTGACCCATGCGCTTGGGGAAGACGATCGGCGCGATCAGCTTGGCCTTGAACTCGTCGGCGTTGGGGTTGAAGCCGTAGATCGGGGTGTCGATGATGCCCGGGCAGATGGTGTTGACGCGGACGCCGATCGCGGCCAGGTCACGCGCGGCCGGGACGGTCATGCCGACGATGCCGCCCTTGGAGGCGGAGTAGGCGATCTGACCGGTCTGGCCTTCGAGAGCCGCCACGGAGGCGGTGTTGATGACCACGCCGCGGTGACCGTCTTCCGACGCCGGCTCGGTCTTGGCGATGGCCGCCGCCGCGATGCGCATGAGGTTGAAGGTGCCGATCAGGTTGACCTCGATGACCTTCTTGTAGCGGCCCAGGTCGTGCGGCTGGCCTTCGCGGTTCAGCGTGCGCTCGGCCCAGCCGATGCCGGCGCTGTTGACCACGACGCGCAGCGGCTTGCCCGTCGCGACGGCCGCGTCGACGGCCGCCTGCACCTGCTCCTCGTCGGACACGTCGGTCCGGACGAACACCCCGCCGAGCTCGTCGGCGATCGCCTTGCCCCGCTCCTCGTTCAGGTCGGCGATGACGACGGTCGCGCCGTGCGCGGCGAGTTCGCGGGCCGTGGCCTCGCCCAGGCCGCTCGCACCGCCGGAGATGATTGCTGCTGCACCATTCACGTCCATGACACGGACCTTAACGCCTGAACCGAATGAAGTTCTACTCAGGGTGGGTTAAATCTCACCCACGGCGCTGTCCACATCGGCATAGACCTTGATGCGCCTGTCGAGGCCGGTGGTCCGCAGGATCCTGGCCACCGGCGCCTGGGGCGCGGCCAGCGAAACGCCGCCGCCCTCGCCCGTGGCCAGCCGCCACGCCTCGATGAGCACCGACAGCCCGCTGGAGTCCATGAACGACAGTTGCTGCAGGTCGAGGACCAGCCGCGCGCCGTCCTGCTTGATCGCGTCGCGCACCTCGTCGCGGAGGAAGGGCGCGGTGAACAGATCAAGCTCCCCCTCGACGGCCACTACGACGGCATCCCCCATCGCCTGCCGCTTCAGGTGTAGCTTCATCCGTTCCTCCTCGATGAGCCACTGTACTTCGACATCCCCAGGTACAGGGCCCCGACAAACTACGATCACGGACATGGAGGACGCCGGGGTACGGCTGCCGCATATCACGGTGAGCCCGTTGAGAGCCGTCATGCGGCGCGTGGCGTACGCGGCCGCCGCGCTCTGCGCGGTGTTCCTCCTGGTAGCAGTGGATCTGGACGGCTACACCGACAACCACGACGGCAAGGTCAGCCTGCTCGACGCCCTCTACTACGCCACCGTGACCGTCTCGACCACCGGCTACGGCGACATCACCCCGGTGACACCTTTCGCCCGTCTGGTGAACATCGTGGCGGTCACCCCGCTGCGCATCGTCTTCCTTGTCATCCTCGTGGGCACCACGCTGGAAGTGCTGACCCAGCGCACCCGCGACCAGATCCTGACGCGTCGCTGGAGGTCCAGGTTGCGCGACCACACGCTGATCATCGGCTACGGCACCAAGGGCCGCGCCGCCTCGCGCACCCTGCTCGAGAACGAGCGCACCAAGGAGTCGATCGTCGTCGTCGACCCGCGCCCCGACGTGATCGAGGAGGCCAACGGCGACGGCTTCGCCGGGGTCACGGGCGACGCCACCCGCAGCGACGTGCTCTCCCGCGCCGGGGCCAGGACCGCGCGCGAGATCATCATCGCCACCCACCGCGACGACACCACCGCCCTGGTCACGCTGACCGCCCGCCAGCTCAACCCGTCGGCGACCATCGTGGCGGCCGTGCGCGAGGCGGAGAACGACCCCCTCGTACGGCAGAGCGGCGCGGATGTCGTCATCACCTCCTCCGACGCCGCCGGGCGCATGCTCGGCGTCGCCACGCAGAGCCCCGCGGTCAGCGCGCTGATCGAGGACTTCCTGGTGTACGGCAAGGGCCTGGACCTCTACGAGCGCCCCGTGCACCCCGGCGAGGTCGGCAAGCCCCCGTCGGCGTGCGAGGAGATCGTCGTCGCCGTGGTCCGCGGCGGCCAGGTGCACCCTTACGCGGAGATCTCCCGCCTGGAGGCCTCCGACCGCCTGGTCGTCATCCACGTTCCCCAGCCGGTGGAGCCGGAATAGCGAAGCCGTAGGGCAGCTCCAGCCGGTGGGCCGCCAGCAGGTCGGCGTCGGCCAGCAGCTCGCGCGTGGGCCCGTCGGCCGCGATCACCCCGCCCGACAGGATGAGGGAGCGCTCGCACAACTCCAGCGCGTACGGCAGGTCGTGGGTGACCATCAGCACGGTCACCTCCAGCGAGCGCAGGATCTCGGCCAGCTCCCGCCGCGCCGCCGGATCGAGGTTGGACGACGGCTCGTCGAGCACGAGGATCTCCGGCTCCATCGCCAGCACCGTCGCCACCGCCACCCTCCTGCGCTGGCCGAAGGACAGGTGGTGCGGCGGCCGGTCGATGGCCTCCAGCATGCCGACGCGGTCGAGCGCCTCCTTGACCACCCGTTCCAGCTCCTCGCCGCGCACGCCCATGTTGGCGGGGCCGAAGGCGACGTCGTCGCGGACCGTGGGCATGAACAGCTGGTCGTCGGGGTCCTGGAAGACCAGGCCGACGCGCTGCCGTACCTCCTTGAGCCGGTCGCGGACGACGGGCACGCCCGCGACGCGGACCGTGCCGTGGCCGGGGGTGAGGATGCCGTTGAGGTGCATCACCAGCGTGGTCTTGCCGGCGCCGTTGGGCCCGAGCAGGGCCACCCGCTCTCCCCTGTCGATCGACAGGTCGACGCCGAACAGCGCCTGGGTCCCGTCGGGGTAGGCGTAAGCGAGCTGGCTGACTTCGAGCGACTTCACAGCAGGCTCATCCCCATCACGGCGAGGGCGGTCAGCGGCAGCGCCCCGGCCGTGAGCCACTGCCGCGCGGATGCCGACATGTCGTGGACGATCGGCATGCTCCCCGAGTATCCCCTGGAGAGCATGGCCAGGTGCACCCGCTCCCCCCGCTCGTAGGAGCGGATGAACAGGGCTCCGGCCGAGCGGGCGATCACCGGGATGTGCCGGAGGTTGCGCGCCTCGAATCCGCGCGACTCGCGGGCGACCCTCATGCGCCGCATCTCGTCCATGATCACGTCCATGTAGCGCAGCATGAACATGGCGATCTGCACCAGCAGCGAAGGCAGCCGCAGCCGCTGAGCACCGAGCAGGATCATGCGCGGCTCGGTGGTGGCGGCGAGCAGGATCGAGGCGACCACGCCCAGGGTGGCCTTGGCCAGGATGTTCCAGGCCGCCCAGAGCCCTTCGGCGCTCAGCGAGAGGCCGAGCACCGTCACCCGCTCCCCCAGCCCGATGATCGGGATGAAGAAGGCGAACAGCACGAACGGGACCTCGATCACCATACGCCTGGCCACGAACGAGAAGGGCACCCTGGCGACCGCGGCCGTCGCGGCGAGCATCACGGCGTAGAGCCCGAACGCCCAGAAGGACTCACGGGGCGTGGCCACCACCACGATCGCGAAGGCGAAGACGGCCAGCAGCTTGCACTGCGCCGGCAACCGGTGCACCGCCGTCGTGCCGGGACGGTACAGCTGGTGGTGGTGACCCGCGCCCATCGTCAGGCCTCGACCGCGCTCTTCTTGCGGCGCACCGCGTAGCCGATCGCACCGGCGACGAGCAGCGTGATGCCCACGCCGACCAGGCCCACGATCCACAGCGGCACGCCGTTGGCCTCGCCGTACTCCGCCAGGCCCCAGGTGCCAAGCGAGTGGTCGCCCGCCTGGCCGATGAAGCCCTTCTCCTCGGCGACGTACTCGAGGCCGTCGGGGCTGGAGGAGGCGAAGTAGGAGACCACGCTGGCCAGGATCGCGGTGACACCGAGCCCGGCGAGCAGGAAGGGTCCCGCTCCGCCCCTCGCCGGCTGGGCGGCGGCGGGGGCGACGGACCGGCCGTTGACGATCAGCGCGGGCGCCATGCCGCGGTAGCCGTACACCAGGTCGGGGCGGACGGCCAGGACTGCGCCGACGGTGATCGCGGTGATCAGGCCCTCGCCGATGCCGATCAGCAGGTGCACCCCGCCCATGGCCCCGGCGACGGCGGCGATGTCGATCGGGGCGGTGCCGCCGACCCAGAACAGCAGGGTGAAGGCCAGCGCTGAGGCGGGCACGGACAGCAGGGCCGCGAGGAAGGCGGCCACGGCGACCGCGCCCTTGCCGCGGGCGACCTTCGTGACGCCCCGGAAGACCGCCCAGCCGACCAGGACGGTGACCAGGCCCATCAGGGTGATGTTGACGCCGAGGGCGGTGAGCCCGCCGTCGGCGAAGAACAGCCCCTGGACCAGCAGGACCACGGCGATGCAGAGCACGCCGGTATAGGGGCCGACGAGTATCGCGGCCAGCGCGCCACCGAGCAGGTGGCCGCTGGTCCCCGCGGCGACGGGGAAGTTGAGCATCTGCACGGCGAAGACGAACGCCGCCACCAGACCTGCCATGGGCGCGGTCCGGTCGTCGAGCTCGCGCTTGGCGCCGCGCAGGCAGAAGGCCACCCCCGCGGCCGCCACCACCCCGGCGGAAACGGATACGGCCGCGTTGAAGAAACCATCGGGTACGTGCACGACCATGCCTCCATGACGGGATTGACTCCCTTACATTAGGACATCGTCTTGCACCTGCAAATGGATGGCAATTAGGCCAGAATCCGCCTGATGATCGTGCGGGGGGTGAGCGCGCGCACCACCGTGCTCAACCGGCCCTTCCCCGAGGTCGCGTAGGGCCTGACGCTGCGCAGTACAGCCCCGTGCCACCACCGGCGCGGCCCCGCGACATGCTGCGGCACCGTCTCGATGCGGAAACGCGCGGGCGGGCCGCCCAGCTCCAGTTCGAGGTAGGCGTCCCAGGTGCCGGGTGTCAACCGGCCGATGGCCGGCCGCGCCGCGAAACCGCCGCCCGGCAGGCCCGTGACCCGCTCGACCCGCTCGGTGCCGCTGCTGCGCTCGCGCCACACCAGCCCGCGCACGGCCGAGGCCGCCGGGGCCGCGCCGGTGACGGTGATCTGGCCGTCGAGCACCAACCGGTGGCCGAAGGCCCAGCGGGTCCTGGTGATGCGGGCGCTGCCCGGCACGCTGAGCACGTGGCCGCCCACGTCGATGCTGAGATTGCCGCCCACCCTGGTGAAGTAGGGCAACGTCACCACGTCGCCGACCAGCCTGGGCGTCGGGCAGAGCAGGTCACGCTCGCGCAGCGCGCCCAGGCGGGCCTGCCGGAGGACGCCTTCCAGCTCCACGGCGACATTGATGTCCCAGACGCCCGAGGGCAGCTCCGCGGGGTTGATCCTGGCCACGAAGCCGCCGGCGCCGTCGTGCTCGGCGGGCAGCACCAGCTCCACCGAGGGCTCGTTGCGCGCACGCAGCACCAGGGCGACCCCGTCGTGCTCGGCGCCGCTGCAGGCGCCGCCCAGCGCGGCCGTCCCCGTCACGACCAGGCGCTCGCCCTCCCAGCGCACGCCGGTCAGCCGGCGGTGCACGGTCGCCGCCTCGATGTCGGCCAGCCGCACCAGCCGCTCGATGTCGCCGAGAGCCGCCAGGCGCTGGGCGTCGGCGGAGCCGAGCGTCTCGCGCACGCCCGGCGTGAGCCACTCGTCGCACAACGCCGCCACCTCGGCCGCGATGTCCTTGCGCCGCACCTCGCCCGAGGCCAGGAAGGCCTCGCCGAGCTGGGCGAAGGCGTCGAGCTTGAAGTGCCGCCTCAGCAGGTGGTCGCGCAGCGGCCCCGGCGGAACGTGCGCGGCCATGAGCTCGATCGGGCCGCGGACCATCGCGAGCCAGGCGATCGGGTCGCGGCTGCCCTCGCGCTGCATGATGCTGGTGCCGTCGGGCCTGGCCATCAGGTGGTAGCAGTCGTAGTCGGCGACCACGGAGATCGTCTCGGCGTGGCAGTAGGCGTGGACGGTGAACAGCATGTCCTCGCCGACCAGCAGCTTCTCGTCGAAGCGGATGTCGTGGCGCTCGATCAGGTCGCGGCGGAAGAGCTTGTAGCAGCTCAGGCTGTTGTAGACCGAGCTGTCGAGCAGGCTCACCCGCTCGGCGTTGCGGCGGAACATCGAGGCGGGCGCGCGGCGGCCGTGCCCCACGACCTTGCCCAGCACGATGTCGGAGCCGTTGCGGTCGGCCATCGCGACCATGCGCTCCAGCGCCTCGTCGCCGAGGTAGTCGTCGGCGTCGCAGAAGAAGACATAGCGTCCGGTGGCGTGGCGCAGCCCGACGTTGCGCGGCCCTCCGGGACTTCCCGAGTGTTCCTGGTGCACGACCTTGACCACTCCCCGGTGGTAGGTCGCGTACAGGTCCAGCAGTTCGGCCGTGCCGTCGGTGGACCCGTCGTCGACGACGACGATCTCCTTCTTGACCCGCTGGACGAGGGCCGAGGTCAGACTTCGGTCCAGGTAGGCCCGGCAGTCGTGGGCGGGGATGACCACACTGACATCGACCCCGTCATCCACATCTCCCCGGTATTCAGACACAGCACACGCCCCGTCACTTTGTGCTTCCATCTGATTTCAGTATGTGACGAGAGCCTGCCCCGACGCTGGCTTTTGCTAGAACGCCCTTCAGGACGGCTGAACTACCACCCGGGAGGAGAGAACCAACCCGCAGGGAACAGTGCCGTACCCCCTGCCATCCGGCGTGATCCGGCCGCGAGCATGGCGCGTCTACACTCAGACGACCTTGACCGGGGAGGTGTGTCGGAATGAGATCTGATCTCGTGCGTGCTGCCGAGCTCATCGTCTCCTCATCACGACTCAAGGAACTTCAGGAGTGCTCGGCCTTGCTCCGTAAGACACGGCAGCGGGCGGAGGAGATCGTCACGCATGCCAAGCGGGTGCTCACCGACGCCGAGCGGGAGGGCGACGTCGAGCGGATCATGACCTGCGCCACCCAGTACGAGCAGGCGCGCGCGGCCTACTGCCGCGTCGTCAACGCCTACATCACGCTCTGCCGCCGCATCAACCAGGAAAGGCAGGAGCTGCTGGGGGATTGTCAGGAGCAACCTGACGGTCTAGTGTCAGGACATGCCTGACCTGACACTGCGCTGTTCCTTCTGCCAGAAGTCCAAGGACGACATCCTCAAGCTGATCGCCGGGCCCGGCGTCTACATCTGCAACGAGTGCGTCGGCCTGTGCAACGAGATCCTCGAAGCCGACCTCAAGGCCCAACTCCCGCTCTGGGAGTCGATGACCGACCAGCAGATCCTCGACCACCTTCCCAAGGTCGTGGCCGTCCAGTCCCAGATCGACAACAACCTCCACGAGTGGGTCGCCGCCCTGCGCGAGCGCAACGTCAGCTGGGAAAGGATTGGCGCCGCGCTCGGTATGACGAGACAATCCGCCTGGGAACGGTTCAGATCCGAGTAAAAGGGAGAGCGCTCATGTGTATGGCCAAGGGTCCCGCTCCGGCGCTGTAGACCACCTCTGAGTCCAGCTCCGGAAGCGGCATACGGACCCTGAATCCGGCCCTTCACAAGGAGCTCTCCTTTGCGTGCCAAGATCGGCGCGGAATTCCACAAGCTGTGGGGTGCCAGCGCTGTCTCCAACCTGGGCGACGGCCTCAATCTCGTCGCCGGCCCGTTGCTCGTCGCCACCCTGACCACCGACCCCGTCCTCGTCGCCGGCGCGGGCCTCGTGCAGCAACTTCCCTGGCTGCTGCTGGCCCTCGTCGGGGGCGCGGTCGCCGACCGCGTCAACCGCCAACGGCTGTTCATCGTCGTCAACCTCTGCAGGGCCGCGGTCCTGGCCGCCCTGGCGCTCTCGGTCGCCACCGGCACGGTCACCGTCCTGCTGCTGTACGCCGTCCTGTTCCTGATGGGCGTGGGCGAGGTCTTCGCCGACTCCGCCTCGGCGGGGCGCCTGGTCGCCGTCGTCCACCCCGACCTGCTCCCGGTCGCCAACGCCAGGCTCGGCGCGACCTTCACGGTGATCAACATGTGGATGGCCAAGCCCATCGGGGCCTGGCTGTTCACCATGGGCGCCGCGCTGCCCTTCGGGGCCAACGCGGCCACCATGCTTCTGGCCGCCCTGATCGTCTTCTGGATGCGGCCCTACTCCGTGACGCCCGGCGACCCGAAGCCGCTGCTCAGGGAGATCCGCGAGGGTGTCGCCTGGCTCTGGCGGCATCGTGCCCTGCGCACGCTGAACGTGACCATGGCGATCATGCAGGTCCCGTTCGCCGCCGCCTTCGCCACCCAGGTGCTCTACGCCACCGAGCACCTGGGCCTGTCGGCGTTCCAGTACGGCCTGCTGCTCACCGCCCACGCCCTGGGCGCGCTCCTCGGTACGGCATGCAGCCCCTGGCTGCAGGCCCGCTTCCGCACCAGCACGCTGCTGCGGGCCGGGCTGCTGGCCGAGACCGTCACCCACCTGGTCCTCGCACTGACGACCAGCGGCTGGGTGGCGGCGGCGACCCTGACGCTCTTCGCCGTGCACGCCATGGTGTGGGGCAACGTGGTCGCGACCACCTGGCAGCGCTCGGTGCCCGACCGGCTCCAGGGCCGCGTCGGCGGGGCCTACCGGCTGGCCGACATGGCGGGCGTCGCGCTCGGCACCCTGCTCGGCGGGTACCTTGCGCGCTGGTTCGGGCTGGCCGGTCCGTACTGGATCGCGTTCGCCGCGATGGCGCTCATCGCGATTTTCGCGTGGCGGCCGGTAAACCTCTGTGACTCCTGAGGCGTCACTTGATCAGGGAGGCCCAACCATGCACGTCATCGACGGCCTCGCGACGCCCGATCTGGACGACCTCCGGCTGGAGTTGCTCCTGGTCCTGGCGTTGCACGAGGAGGCAGAGCGGCTAGCCGCCGAGTGAGACGGGCTCCGGCTCCCCGAGACGCACCTCGGGGAGCCGGAGCAGGGGGACGGCTCGGTGAGGCAGAATGAGGGCGGCGAGGGATCCACGCCGACTCAGCGGGAGCCCGGTCATGTCCTGCCTCGAGCACGAGAACCTCGCGGCCATGCTCGACGTGCTCGTCTACGAGAACGTCCTGCTCGCCTGGAGTCTCGAGCGACCCGACGTCTACGAGGTCGTGCTGCACGACGGTGAGAACATGATGCTGACCGGCGAGCAGGTCGAGATGTGGGTGCTGGGCGCGTTCGCCAGCTATCTGGCCTTCATCGACCACCGGCGCATAACGCCGCGCATTCTCGGCGGCTGACTCCAGGTCTCTTCAGGGTGGCTTCAGGGAGTTCACTCCACTCTTGTCGGCCATGTCCCGAGTAATCGCTCTGTTTGTG
Organism: Nonomuraea sp. NPDC050663; assembly: GCF_044456985.1. NCBI lineage: Bacteria > Bacillati > Actinomycetota > Actinomycetes > Streptosporangiales > Streptosporangiaceae > Nonomuraea > Nonomuraea sp. NPDC050663. The sequence continues at coordinate 112,725 of NZ_JBITGL010000001.1, read as the reverse complement.
ATGGCCGCCGTCGCCGGATGCGCCGCCACCACCCCCGAGGCACAGCCCTCGCCCACCGTCGACCCCAAGGTCCAGCAGCAGCGCGTCGAGGCGGTGAAGGCCGACTGCATGAAGCAGAAGGGCTTCACCTACACCGCGTTCGTCTGGCCGGAGCCCACCGAGGACCCGGAGATCGTCAAGGGCCGCAGCGGCGACTACGCCCTCATGAAGACCTACCGCGAGAAGTACGGCTTCGGCGTCTTCTCCATGATCGTGCACCCGGGCAAGTTCGGCGCCAGGGCCCGCAGCATCGGCGAGGACTCCCCCGACCCCAACCACAAGATCATGGAGAAGCTCTCCGAGAAGCAGCGCATGGCCTACCAGGACGCCTCCGAGGCCTGCTACGGCCAGGCCGTCAAGCAGGTGCTCGGCAAGGACGTCAAGGGAGTGTTCGACCACTACGAGAAGACCATGAAGGCCATGGAGCAGCTCAGGACCCGCGAGCTGAACGGCGACGCCAAGCTCGTGGAACTGGCGGCGGCCACGGCCACGTGCCTGCAGGACAAGGGCTACAAGGTCGACTCCTCCCAGCCCGTCGCCGTCGCCAAGCGCGGGCGCGACGAGTTCGGCAAGGAGATGTCGAAGTTCCAGAAGGAGATGGGAGGCGGCGGCAAGGGCATGGGCAAGGTCGTCGCCCTCGAGATCACTCCCGAGCAGGCCAAGCCGCTCCTCGACAAGGAGATCAAGGCCGCGCTCGACGACCTGGAGTGCGGGAAGGCGTTCTACGCCGAGTACCAGCCCAAGTCCCTGGCGCTGCAGACGAGGGTGAAGGGCGAATACGGCGTGGACGTGCGCGAATGAGGCGTTCCAGGCGGCTGCTGGCACTCGTGGTGGCGGGCGTGCTCGTCATCGCGGGCGCCGGCTGGGCGGTGGGCTCGAAGCTGCGCTCCCCCGCCGACGAGCTCGCCTCACGCAAGGCCCCGGACCCGTCGCCGATCACGGCGGAGGTCCGCAGGAAGAAGCTGGTCAGCACGGTCACCGTCAACGGCGAGCTCTCGTACGGCTCGCCGACCCCGCTCACCCTGGCCGGCGTCGTCGGCGGCGCTCCGGGGATCCAGCGGGTGACCAAGGCGCCCAAGCGCGGCAAGCTCACCGAGGGCGAGCTGGTGATGGAGGTCAACGGCCGGCCGGTCGTGGTGCTGGAGGGCAAGGAGCCCATGTACCGGACGCTCACCCCCGGCACCTCCGGCAAGGACGTACGGCAGCTGCAGCAGGCACTGCGGCGGCTCGGACACTCCGTCCCGGTCACGGGCGTGTTCGACGCGTCCACGATCGCGGCGGTCGAACGCTGGTACGACGAGCTCGGCTACCGCGCCCAGGAGCCCGACCTGGCGGCCAAGCAGCAGTTGCAGCAGCTCAAGCAGGCCGTGCAGAGCGCCGAGGAGGCCCTGCTGACCGACCGCAAGGCCCTGGCCAACGGGCGCGACGTGCTCCCGCTCAAGCTCAAGCTCGACAACGCGCGCCAGGCGCTCGCGGTCGCCGAGGGCAACCTCGAACGGGCCGAGGAGCAGCAGACCGCGCCGGAGGACGAGACCAGGCTTCGCGATTTGGAGCGTGCCGTACGCTCCGCCGAGCAGGCGGTGCTGGAGGCCGAGGCCGCGCTCGCCGCGGGCAGCACCCCGGCGCTGCAGCTCAAGCTCGACAACGCCCGGCGCGACCTCGACGACGCCAGGGCCGCCGTCTCCTCCTTCCTGGAGCAGGCCGCGGCGGCCAGGGACAAGCGGCTGGAGGAGCTGCGCGCCGCCGCCGGCGCCGCCCAGGAGGCGGTCGTCTCGGCCGAGCAGGCGCTGCGCCAGGCCAGGCAGCTGTCGCCGCTGGCCAAGAAGGTCTCCAACGGCCAGGCCAACCTGGCCTCCGCCCGCGCCATCCTGGCCGACTACCTCACGACGTACGGCGTCAGCGTGCCGGCGGGAGAGCTCGTCTTCCTGCCCGACCTGCCCGCCCGGCTGGAGAAGGTCAGCGCGCAGGCCGGGGCGGTCCTGGCCGACAAGGCCGGCACCGTGACCAGCTCCGGGTACGCGGTGACCGGCGTCGTGGAGGACAAGGAGGCCGCGTTGCTGCGCAAGGGCGCCAAGGCGGTCATGGAGACCGCCGACGGCCGCACCTTCCCCGCCAGGCTCACCTCGATCGGCAAGTCCGTCGTGCTGACGCCCGAGGCGTCGAAGGCCCTGGCCGGGCTCGTGGGATCGCAGGTCACCGTACGGATCTCGGTGGGCGCCACCGACGGCGAGGTGCTGACCGTGCCGATCGCGGCCATCATCACCGGCGCCGACGGCAAGGCGCGCGTCCGCGTGCAGCGCTCGCCGGGCGAGGTCGAGGAGGTCGAGGTGCGCACCGGCCTGGCCGCCGACGGCGAGGTCGAGGTCGACGGCGCGCTGAACGAGGGCGACCTGGTGGTGGTCGGTCATGGGTGAGCCGGTCATCGCGCTCGACGACGTCAACCGCTCGTTCGGGCCCGTCGTGGCGCTCTCGTCGGTGTCGATGCGCGTCGACGCGGGCGACTACATGGCGATCGTGGGGCCCTCGGGCTCCGGCAAGTCGACCCTGCTGAACATCCTCGGGCTGCTCGACCGGCCCAGCTCCGGTTCCTACCTGCTCGACGGCGTGGAGACCACGTCGCTGAAGGACGGCGACAGGACCAGGCTGCGCGGCAGGCGCATCGGCTTCGTCTTCCAGTCGTTCCACCTGCTGGCGCACCGGACGGTCGCGGAGAACGTCATGCTCGCCGAGGTGTACGGGAGACGTTCGCGCTCCGGGCGGCGCGAGCGTGCCGTACAGGCGCTGCGGCGGGTCGGGATGACGCACAGGACCGACTTCTCCCCCGCCACGCTGTCGGGCGGCGAGCGCCAGCGCGTCGCCATCGCGCGGGCGCTGATGGGCGAGCCCTCGCTGCTGCTGTGCGACGAGCCCACCGGCAACCTCGACAGCCGCAACACCGGCGCGGTGCTGGAACTGTTCGACTCGCTGCGGGCCGAGGGGCTGACCATCCTGGTGATCACCCACGAGGACGAGGTCAGCTCGCGCGCGGCCCGGCGCGTCAGGATCGCCGACGGCGCCCTGGTGGAGGAGTGATGGGCCCGCGCGACCTGTGGGAAGAGGCGCTGGCGGGCATGCTGGCCAGGCCCGTGCGCTCGGCGCTGACGACGCTCGGCACCGTCCTCGGCATCGGCACCCTGGTGATCACCCTGGGCATCGCCGCGACCGCCGGCAACCAGATCGTGGGCCGGTTCGACGCCCTGACGGCCACGTCGGTGATCGTCGAGACGCCCGAGGACCGCGTCGGCTGGAACGACGTCGCCGGGCTCACCCGCCTCAACGGCGTCGAGTCGGCGACCGCGCTGGCGCAGTCGGAGAAGAGCTCCAACCAGAGCGTCACCGCCAACGCCGTCATCGACCCCACGCGCGTGTCCGGCCAGACCCTCGCGGTCGTCGCCGCCGGGCCCGACCTGCCCAGGACCGTCAAGGGACGGATCCTGTCGGGCCGGTTCTACGACGAGGGCCACTCCGCCCGCCGCGACCGGGTCGTCGTCCTGGGAGCCGACGCGGCCGAGATGCTGGGCATCACGGACGTACGGCACGCGCCCGCGGTCTTCATCGGCGGCCGGGCCTACACGGTGATCGGCATCCTGGGCGGCTTCCGGCGCGAGACGTCTCTGGCCACCGCGGTGCTGATCCCGCCCGCGCTCGGCCCCGAGTTCGGGCTGCGCTCGGTCACCCGGGTGCTGATCTCCACCAGGCTCGGCGCGGCCGAGCTGATCGCCCGCCAGGCGCCCCTCATGCTCGACCCGCGCGGCGGCGCGGGCGAGCTGAGGGTCATCGCGCCGCCCTCGCCGACCAGGGCCAAGGACGGGGTGCAGGAGGACGTCAACGGGCTCTTCCTCATCCTCGGGCTGGTCTCGCTGGTCGTGGGCGCGGTCGGCATCGCCAACGTCACGCTGGTCACCGTGATGGAGCGGGTCAACGAGATCGGCCTGCGCCGCGCGCTCGGCGCGGGACGGCGCCACATCGCCTACCAGTTCCTCACGGAATCGGGCTTCATCGGCCTGATCGGCGGGATAGTCGGAGCCTGCCTGGGCATCGGCGTGGTCGTGGCGGTCTCGGCGGTCAAGACCTGGACCCCCGTCCTCGACCTGCGGCTGGCCCTCGTGTCGCCGCTCGCGGGAGCACTCGTGGGGTTGCTGGCGGGCCTTTATCCGGCACTGCGGGCCGCCCGCATGGAGCCCGTCGAGGCGCTGCGGTGAATACTGCGGGGGTGACCTTCAAGCTCTACGCGCCCACCCTGGAGGGCGCCCTGGTGCGCCTGGAGCCCCTCGACCGCCGCCACGCCGCCGACCTGGCCGTGGCCGCCGAGGTGGACCGCAGCTCGTACGCCTTCACGATGGTTCCCCGCGCCGACGACGTCGGGGAGTACCTGGACCGGCTGGTCGCCATGGCGGCGACGGGCCGGCTGGCCCCCTTCGCCCAGATCGACCGGTCCACCGGCCGGGCCGTCGGCGTCACGTCCTACTGGGAGCCGCGCTTCTGGCTCGACGCGGACACGCTGTCGGCCATCGAGGTCGGCTTCACCTGGCTGGCGGGCGACGTCCAGGGCACCGGGTTCAACACCGAGTCCAAGCTGCTGCTGTTCGGTCACGCCTTCGAGGAGTGGAAGGTGGTGCGCGTCGATCTGAAGACCGACGCGCGCAACCAGCGTTCGCGCGCCGCCATCGCGAAGGCGGGCGCGACGTTCGAGGGCGTGCTGCGCAACTGGTCGCGGTCGTGGGCTCCGGGCGAGGACGGGCGCTACCGTGACTCGGCGATCTTCTCCATCATCGACGCCGAATGGCCGCAGGTCAGGGCGCGGCTGCTGGAGCGGCTCGGGCGCTGAACTGTCGGTGCCGTCTGGCAGCCTACGGTGCGTGGCCCAGCCCTTGAAAGAGATGATCAACCGCCGGTCCGTGACCGTCCTGGCCGACGGCCTGGCGGCCGCGTGGCCGCAGTTCCCGCACGAGCGCTTCGTCGAGTCCGCCCTGTCGGAGCTGGAGCTGAAGGAGCGCATCAGGCGGGTGGCCGTGGCGCTCCACGAGTCGCTGCCGATGCCCTTCCCTTCGGCGGCTCCGCTGCTGCGCTCCGTCGCCGGCCGGCTCGACATGTGGAGCGGCTGGCCCGTCACCGACTACGTCGCCGCCCGGGGGCTCGACCACCTCGACGAGGCCATGCGGACCCTGGCGGTCCTGACCCCCTACTCCACCGGCGAGTTCGCCGTCCGTCCCTATCTGGAGCGCTACGGCGAGGCCGCGCTGGAGATCATGCGCGGCTGGGCCGGCTCGCCCGACGAGCACCTGCGCCGCCTGGCCTCCGAGGGCACGCGGGCGCGGCTGCCGTGGGCCACGCGGGTGGGCCGGCTCATGGTTCCCGGTCCCACCTATCCCATCCTCGACGCGCTGCGCGACGATCCGAGCGAGTATGTCCGCCGCTCGGTCGCCAACCATGTCAACGACCTGACCAAGGAGCATCCCGAGGCCGCCCTCGACCTGCTCGGGCGCTGGCGTTCCGAAGGCGGCTCCCACGTCGAGCGCGTGCTGCGCCACGCCCTGCGCGGGTTGCTGCGCTCGGGCCATCCCGGCGCCCTGGCCCTGGTCGGAGCGGCCCCGGGCACCGGGCGCGTCGAGTCGCTGACCGTCGACGACACCGTGGCCGTGGGCGACAAGCTGCCCTTCACCGTCACCCTGCGCGCCGACGGGCCCGGCCCGCTCGTCCTGCGCTACGCCGTGCGCCGCGAGGGCTCACGCCGCGTCTTCCACCTGGGCGAGCGGGTGGCCACGGCGGCGGGCGAGCTGTTCACCGTGGCCAGGTCCCACTCCTTCCGGCCCGTCACCACCAGGGTCGAGCCGCCCGGCCCCCGCGAGCTCGAGATCGTCGTCAACGGCCAGGTGCGGGCGAGCGCGCCCTTCGTCCTGGTGGAGCGGTGACCTCACCCGACCCTTCGCATCACGTGGAGCAGATACTCCTTGCGGTCCAGCGGGTTGTGGTCGGTCCTGCGCCGCGCCGGAGGAGCGCCCTTGACCGGCTCGTAGCGCGCGAAGTCGCTCTCCATCAGCCCCTCGCCGCGGGTGAGCGTCGGCAGCTCCAGCTGCAGCGCGTGCACGCGCCCGGCGGGGATCTCCCCCTCCACGACCGGCCCCGCGGTGTACGGCACGGCGTTCACCTTGGCCAGCGCCGGGAGCACCACGCCCAGGGTGTCGGGCGGCAGCTCCAGCCTGAAGCGGTGCACCGGCTCCAGCACCCGCGTCCCCGCCCGCTTCAGCGCCTCCATCAGCACCAGCGGCGTCAGCCCGCGGAAGTCGGCGCCGGTGCTCGACATGCTCTTGTCGAAGCCGGCGTGCATCGCGCTCTGCTTGGGCGAGTAGCCGCAGTGCGTCATGGTCACGACGCAGTCGGCGACCTGCCAGCCGTGCAACCCCTCGCGCAGGGTCTCGTGCACGGTGTCCTCGACCGTCTTGAAGAACGCGTACGGCATGTCCCCCAGCGAGACGCCGAGGCGGAAGGTGACCCCGGCGCCCGGCTCGGCCGGTTCGACGCGCAGGCCGACCGTGGCCAGGAACGGATTGTCGTCCTTGCCGTTGAACTCCACCGCCTCGCCGCCGCCCACCGGCCGCTCGACGCAGAGCGTGGTCGACTCGCGGAAGCTCACCTCGATGCCGAAGTCGTCGGCCAGGGTCGCCTGGATGACCTCCTTCTGCACCTCCCCGTAGAGCGACAGCGACAACTCCCTGCGCAGGTCGTCCTGGCGCAGGTTGATCAGCGGGTCCTGCTCGGCGAGCTGGATCAGCGCCGCCTGCAGCGCGCCCTTGTCCGGCGACTCGACGACGGTCTCCAGGGTGGGCGGCGCGAAGACCCGGCCGGTGGTGCGGGCGGCGCCCAGCGGGTCGCCGATCCTGGCGTCGTCGAGGCCCCACACCCTGCCGATGTGACCGGCGGGCAGCGAGCTGCCCCTGCCGACGACGTCCTGCAAGGCGGTGATCTTCCGGCCGCTCGGCAGCCGGTCGCGCACGTGGAGCGTCCCGGCGAACATCCGCACGTAGGCGATCTTCTCCCCGGCCGCTCCGCGCTCGATCTTGAACACCGTGCCCTCGACCTCGCCGTCGGGGTCGCCCTGCGCAGCGGGCAGCCATTCGCTGATGCCGCGCATCAGCTCCGGCACGCCCGCGCCGGTGATCGCCGAGCCGTAGAAAACGGGCATGACCTGCCGCGATCGGGTGACCGTACCTCCTTCGAGGTAGGCGGCCAGCGCCTCGTCGTCGTGCTCGGCCAGCAGCTCGGTCAGCTCGGCGGGGCCGTACGGCACGAACGCCGCCCGCCGCGTGCCCGCGTCGCGGATCCGGCCCACCGGCGCCGAGCCGGGGATGCCGAGGTCCGCACGCGCGCCCATGCGGTCGATCTTGTTGACGAAGACGACCGTGGGGATGCGCAGGCGGCGCAGGGCGCGCATCAGCACCCTGGTCTGGGCCTGCACTCCTTCCACGGCCGAGACGACCAGCACCGCCCCGTCGAGCACGCTGAGCACCCGGTCGACCTCGGCGATGAAGTCCGGGTGACCGGGGGTGTCGATCAGGTTGACGGTGAGATCGTCGATGGCGAAGGAGGCGACCGCGGACTTGATGGTGATGCCGCGTTGGCGCTCCAGCGCCAGGGAGTCGGTCTGGGTGCTGCCGTCATCGACACTCCCCAGGGAGTCGATGACACCGGCGGCGAACAACAGCCGCTCGGTCAGGCTGGTCTTACCGGCGTCTACATGCGCCAGGATCCCAAGATTCAGCGATTGCACTAGGCGTCAGGCCCTTGTCGTCGATGGATAGTCCTCGCGTCTCTCGCATCGACGTGCGCCTCATGCCCGTGCTCCCTTCGTCGCCGTTCAGTTGACCAGAGCGATAATTCGAGGTCAACCGGTTTTCCGCTCGCTATCCTCGCCCGCATGAACCGTGGTGTGACGCCCCAGAGTGAGGACTTCTCGGCCTGGTACAACGAGCTGGTCGCCAAGGCGCAGCTCGTCGACCGCGGCCCGGCCAAGGGCACCATGGTCATCCGACCGTACGGCTACCGCCTCTGGGAGCTGCTGCAGGCCGAGCTCGACCGCCGCATCAAGGACACCGGGCACGAGAACGCCTACTTCCCGCTGCTGATCCCCGAGAGCTACCTGCAGCGCGAGGCCGAGCACGTCGAGGGCTTCGCCCCCGAGCTGGCCGTCGTCACCCACGCGGGCGGCAAGGAGCTGGAGGAGCCGCTCATCGTGCGGCCCACCTCCGAGACCATCATCGGCGAGATGATGGCCAAGTGGATCTCCTCGCACCGTGACCTGCCCCTGCTGCTCAACCAGTGGGCCAACGTCGTGCGCTGGGAGATGCGCCCGCGCATGTTCCTGCGCACGACCGAGTTCCTGTGGCAGGAGGGCCACACCGCGCACGCCGACGAGGCCGACGCGATGGGCGAGACCATGCTCGCGCTCGGGCTGTACGAACAGGTCGCCCGCGACATCGCGGCCATTCCCGTCGTGCCCGGCGAGAAGACCCCCGGCGAGCGCTTCGCCGGAGCCGTGCGCACGTACACGATCGAGGGCATGATGCGCGACGGCAAGGCGCTGCAGTGCGGCACCTCCCACTACATGGGCGCCAACTTCGCGCGGGCCTTCGACATCGGCTACACGGCGGCGTCAGGGCGGCGGGAGCTGTGCCACACCACGTCGTGGGGCATGACAACCCGCATGATCGGGGCGGTGATCATGACGCACGGCGACGACAAGGGGCTGGTGCTGCCGCCCAGGCTCGCGCCGTACCAGGTCGTGATCGTCCCGATCCGCGACACCGCGCCCGCCTGCCACGAGCTGGCCGTACGGCTGCGCGCGGCCGGCGTGCGCGTCCACGTCGACGACCGGCCGCACCTGTCGCCCGGGTTCCGGTTCAACGAGTGGGAGCTGCGCGGGGTGCCGATCCGGCTGGAGGTGGGACCGCGCGACCTGGAGTCGGGCGCGGCGGTCCTGGCCCGCCGCCTCGCTCCTGGGAAGGAGAGCGTGCCGCTCGACACGCTCCCGTCGGCGCTCCCCGTGATCCTGGAGGAGTTCCAGGAGTCGCTGCTCCAGCGCGCCACCGCCTTCCGCGACGAGCACACGGTCACGGTCGGCACGTGGGAATCCTTCGCCGCGGCCGTCTCGACGGGCTGGGCGCTCACGCTGCACTGCGGGCGGCCGTCGTGCGAAGACCTCATCAAGGCGGAGACGGCGGCGACGCCGCGCTGCATCCCCCTGGCCGGCCCCGCGGAGAGCGGCACCTGCGTGCGCTGCGACCAGCCGTCGGCGTACGGCAAGCGGGTGATCTTCGGGCGGGCTTACTGAAGCAGGGCGGGCCTTCCGGAGCCGTCGGGGGCGTCACCCCGTCGCATCACATGAGGAAGCTGGGCAGGGTGTCGTTCGCGGTCATGACGACGCAGACGATCGCGAACACCATGAGGAGCAGCAGCAGGATCGCCTGGCCGATGCTGAACTTCTTCTGCATGATCATATTCTACCTGACGCCCATAAGTGACATCTTGATCACCACGGGTAAACACAGGCCGTGAAGGATGACGCGCGAGCGCTGCTCATCGACGTGGCCCGGTTGCTGCTGGCGGGGAGCGCCGAGGGTGTCTTCGTCGTGCGCGAGTCGGTCAGGCGGGTCGGCGCGGCCCACGGCCTCGACGCCGACCTGCTCGTCCTGCCCGACCAGCTCGTCCTGCGCATCGACGACGGCGCCACCAGCACCGTCGACGTCATCGAGACCATGCCCGGCCTGTCTCTCGACCGGCTGGAGCAGGCCAAGCGACTCGTCGCCGAGATGCACTCGGGCCTGCCCCTCGCCGAGGCCAGGCGGCGGCTCGACGCCATCCTCGCCGCGCCCCCGCCCTACCCCTGGTGGCTGCGGATCGTCGGCGTCGTCCTCTTCACCGCCTGCTTCGCACCGAGCCTGGTGCCGACCTGGACGGAACTGCTGACCACGGTGGTGCTCGGGGCGGTCATGGGCGTGCTCTTCGTCGCCTTCACCGGCCGCCGGTGGGAGCCGCTGCTGCCGCTCATCGGCTCGTTCGTGATCGGCTGCCTGACGCTGACGGTGTTCACCGACGCGGCCTACGCGACCGGGCCGGTGATGCTGATGCTGCCGGCGCTGTTCATCGTGATCCCCGGCGACTACCTGTCGGCCGCCTCCGCCGAACTGGCCGTGGGCCGCATCTCGGCCGGGGCCACCCGGCTGGTGTGGGCGAGCTTCATCCTCGTTCAGATCATCATCGGCGTGGAGCTGGCCGCCCAGGCCACGGGCGCCGGACGGCAGGCGCTCTTCGAGGCCTCCCAGCCCGGGACCCTGCCGTTCTGGTTCATCGTGCTGGCCTGGATCCCGTTCACCGTCGGCCTGGCGCTGACCTTCAACGCGAGCCTGCGCAACGTCCCGATCATGGCCGCGCTCACGATGGGCACCTACCTGCTGTACGCGGGCTTCGCCAAGCTCGGCGGCGATCTCGTCGGCACCCTCGTGGCGGGCGCGGCCCTCGGCGCCGCCGCGACACTGCTGGCCCGCTCGCCCGCCCTTCCTCCGCGGCTGGAGCTCGTGGTGGGCGGCTTCTTCACGCTGACCGTCGGCAGCCTCGGGCTGCGCGGGGTCACGGCGCTGATCGGCGGGCATCCGATCGTGGGGGCGCAGGACCTGTTCAGCTTCCTGCTGATCGTGCCGACGGTGGCCCTGGCGCTGCTCGCGGGTTTCCTGCTGGTTCGCCAGGGGGCCCTTGACTTGCCCCGGTGACTCGGGATACTTTCCGGCTAAATATAAAGGAAACTTTCCTAATAGTTTCCTTGCTCCCACCCCCTTCAGCCGGAGCAGAACATGAAACGACAGTTGATCGCCGTCCTCGGGGCCCTCCTGTTACCCCTGGGCACCTCCGTCGCCATCGCGCCCAGCGCCATGAGCGCCGTGCAGATGGCAGCCCCCGCGTGGGCGCCGTACACCTCGTATGCGGTCGGCGCGGCCGTCTCCTACAACGGAGTCGACTACACCGCCATCCAGGCCCACACCTCCCTGCCCGGCTGGGAGCCGCCGAACGTCCCGGCCCTGTGGCGTGCGGGTGGCGGAGGCGGAGGTGACACCCAGGCGCCCAGCGTGCCGGGCAACCTGCGCACCACCGGCAACAGCACGAGCAGCATCGCGCTGGCCTGGAACGCCTCGACCGACAACGTCGGGGTCACCGGGTACGAGCTGTCCCGCGGCGGCACCGTGGTGGCCACCGTCACCGGCACCACCTACAACGACACCGGACTGGCCGCCGGAACCAGCTACTCCTACACCGTCCGTGCACGCGACGCCGCGGGCAACTGGTCGGCGCAGTCCAGCCCGCTGAGCGCCTCCACCCAGCAGGGCAACGGCGCACCCGGCCAGCCCGGAACACCCTCCGTCAGCGGGGTCACCAACACCTCGATCTCCCTGTCGTGGGGCGCCTCCAGCGGAACCGTCACCGGCTACCGCGTCTACGAGGGCACCACCGTGCGGGCCACGGTGACCGGCACCAGCACCACCATCTCCGGCCTGGCCGCCTGCACCTCCAAGACCTACACGGTCAAGGCCTACAACTCCGTCGGCGAGTCGGCCGCCAGCGCCGCCGTCAGCGGCACCACCGCCGGCTGCACCGGCGGCGGCAACAAGCTGCTCGGCTACTTCGTGCAGTGGGGCGTCTACGGCCGCAACTACCACGTCAAGAACATCGACACCAGCGGCTCGGGCAGCAAGCTGACCCACATCAACTACGCCTTCGGCAACGTCCAGGGCGGCCGCTGCACCATCGGCGACTCCTACGCCGACTACGAGAAGGCCTACACCGCCGACCAGAGCGTCGACGGCGTCGCCGACACCTGGGACCAGCCGCTGCGCGGCAACTTCAACCAGCTGCGGAAGCTCAAGGCCAAGTACCCCAACATCAAGATCCTCTTCTCCTTCGGCGGCTGGACCTGGTCCGGCGGCTTCGGCCAGGCGGCACAGAACCCGACCGCCTTCGCCGACTCCTGCTACAACCTGGTCGAGGACCCGCGCTGGGCCGACGTGTTCGACGGCATCGACATCGACTGGGAGTACCCGAACGCCTGCGGCCTGACCTGTGACACCAGCGGCCCGGCCGCCTTCAAGAACCTCATGCAGGCGCTGCGCAACCGCTTCGGCTCCAGCAACCTCGTCACCGCCGCCATCACCGCCGACGGCAACAACGGCGGCAAGATCGACGCCGCCGACTACGGAGGCGCCGCGCAGTACATCGACTGGTACAACGTCATGACGTACGACTTCTTCGGCGCCTGGGCCGCCCAGGGCCCGACCGCCCCCCACTCGCCGCTGACCAACTACGCCGGCATCCCGACCCCCGGCTTCTACTCGGACAACGCCATCCAGAAGCTCAAGTCGAAGGGCGTGCCGTCCAGCAAGCTGCTGCTCGGCATCGGCTTCTACGGCCGCGGCTGGCAGGGCGTCACCCAGTCCGCACCCGGCGGCACCGCCACAGGCCCCGCACCCGGCACCTACGAGCAGGGCAACGAGGACTACAAGGTCCTCAAGACCCGCTGCCCGGCCACCGGGACCATCGCCGGCACGGCGTACGCGCACTGCGGGAACCAGTGGTGGAGCTACGACACCCCCTCGACCATCGGAGGGAAGATGGGGTACTCCAAGCAGCAGGGACTTGGGGGTGCGTTCTTCTGGGAACTGTCGGGTGACACGACCAACGGAGAGCTCATCAACGCGATGAAGGCCGGCCTCGCGTAGAGGTTGGATGTGACCTTACGGGCGCGGCTCCTTCGGGGCCGCGCCCGGCTCTTTATACGGGCGCCTATACGGCTGGCGCCGGGGTGTCTATGCGGGCTGCCCATAACGTCGAGAACATCCGACGACGAGAGGAGCACCGTATGAACAGCGACTTCATGTGGAGTCCGGCCAGCGTCGACTGGGGCGCACCCAGCCTCGAGTGGAACTAGTCACCCCTCGCTGTGCCGGGCCCAACCACCCGGCACAGCACCAGGCTCTAACCCTGATCCAGAACGCGCGTCATCCAAATCGAGTCACCGCGCTCCGCATCCTCCGTGACGCGCTCACTCCGCTGGAACCCGACCTTCTCCAGCACCCGGAACGACGGCGCGTTCCACTCCCGAACCGTCGCCCACAACCGCCTGCGCCCCGTCCGGATGGCCGCCTCCACCACAGCCCGAGCCGCCTCCGTCGCGTAACCATGCCCATGAGCGCGTCGCGCCAGCTCGTAGGCGATCTCGGGCTCGTCATAGGTCGCCTGGCCGACGATCAGACCGCAATAGCCGATGAACTCGCCAGTGGCACGCAGCTCAATCGGCAACAACCCGAGACCGGGCTCCTTCGCCAGGGGATCGTCCAGAATCCAGGCGCGGAAGTCGTCGACGGTCGGACGTCCATCGGCGTCGATCTGGCGCAGGGCTCGCCGGTCTCGTTCAAGCCACAGGCCGCGATACTCCACGGCATCGGCCACCACCCACGGCCGCAACCGCAGCCGCTCGGTCACCAATTCTGTGGGCAGATCCCCGTATGTCGCCACACGGCCAACTTATCCCAGCAGGCTCTGCGGCATCGCAGGCACCGTTCGTAGGCTCGTCAAGCGCTGAAGCCCAATGCCACTGCGCCGCGATCCCTCCCATGTCGGCAAAAGTTCCCTCCAACGCTCAGCTTCGGCAGATCCTTAGATGTGGCCGACCACCCCGGGCAGTCCCGTCGAAGAACGGCTGGCCCTTCGAAGGTGCACTGCCGTACCGGATCCCCTGAGAACCTCGCGCTCGCCCACCGGAAGCACACCGGAGGGCGACATCCCGGCGAATCCACACTCGCCGCGACCGTCGCCGACCACGGCACGTATGGCCGCTGAACTGCTCACCATCCCGGCGGCCATAGCCGCCATGCTTTTGCGCGCTGAACGCCGGCCTGGATGACGGCCAGACGAGCTCATGACACGCGATGAGCAGAACTCTCCCGGATAAAGGTCCTGCGCGCTCTATCGACCCATCAGAAAGTACGGCGCTTCGCTGGTCCACCCCTCACTCAACCTCACTCCTGTGGCGAGTTCAATGGCGGTCAGAGCGGCCGCCCAACAGTTCTCCCCCTTCTCCCAATCGAAATAGGGCAGCACAGCCTGCACCTGTGGCCACCGAGCCCAACCTGGCAGCCCCATTGCTTCCTCGGCGTACAGGGCGTTGAAGGAGAGCACCATTTCACCGTCAGCGGCGAAGCCGATCGAGTTGACGGCATTGACGTTCCAGTAGGCACTGTAGGCTCGCCCACCCGAGCTCAGCCGTGGAAGAACCGGTGGATAGACACCCCGAAATCCGTTGTACTCGAAGAGCGCTACGTACCGATCCGAACACTCGACGAGCATCGCCCAAGGGGCGCTATCCGACAGATAGAGGAAGGTTTCCTCATGCTCGAAGGTGTCCGTCTTATGGACCTCGTACCGTCCCGCCTCGCTTACCCGATCAGCAGTCTCCGTGAGGCTCATCGCAGACCCGTCGTGAGGCAGGACCACCGTCCAGCAGATGGCCACTCCCATCCAGCTGTCATCTAACAGTTGCCTGTAGTGCAGGTAGGTCTCCCGCACCACCTCAGCATCAACCACGCTTGACCTCCATCGACCAGGGCGATTGGAAAGATCATCGCAGCAAGGTCTGACAGAAGCCGGAGAGGTTACCGTTCGAAGATCACAAAGGCCCTCTCGGATCATCCGGAAGGGCCCCAGAGCAGCAGAGCCGGGAATCGAACCCCTGCGCTCCTGCTTGCAGGTGAGGATGAGATCGTTCGCGGATGTCCACGAACCTCCGACTTCCCCGTTTGCGCGCCTCATGAGTGCCTGCTCATCCATGAGAGTCGACGGCCTTTGTTAGCATCCGCGTTAGCAAGATCGCCATGCCTGGAATCGCGGGTCTGTCCCCGAAGCCGGACCAACGTGAACAACCAAATCTCCGATCCTCGCAAGATGCCACAAGTGGCTGTCCCGCAGGCCATGATCACTTACGTACATGTCCCTGCATTTCAGGAGTTGCCATGTCTGCTGCCGATGACCTCGGATGGTTGATCGTCGGCCATGATGGATGGACAGATCTTGACCTGATCCGCGGCCGACTCGCCGCAGGCACGGATCCCAACTCCGGCGTGAACATCTTTGATAAGCCGCTGCACATCGCGGCTGAGCGTGGATCGCCTGAAGTGGTCGCCGAGCTGGCCTTGCGCGTCGACGACGTCGATGCCGAACATCGAGGCCGCACCGCCCTCTGGATGGCCGTCTTCGCAGGCCGCACCGACAACGCCCGAGCCCTCGTCGCGGCGGGAGCGGACCCGTGGCGCCTCATGATGGATGGCTGGTCTCCCGGCCGCCTCAGTCTGGCCGGCCCTACTCCCGGCCTTTTCCCCATCCCCTCACCAGACATCGGTCTCTCCCCGGCCGAGGCTTCCGCCGCGGCGGAAGCCAAACGTCTGATTTCCGCACTAGGAGACGTCTATTTCGACGGCCTGAGCCTGGCCTGCGTTGCCGGCGTCAGCGCAGCCGAGGCGACGGCTCGGCTGGAAGCCTCCCCCGCCGGCAACATAGACATCGACGACTTGTACGAGGCCTGGTACAACGTCCCGGACGCCGATTTGATCGTCGGCATCACTGGCGTACCCGGCGGCTGCGTAATCACCCAACCCTGGGGATACACCCTCGACACTCCCGGCCTCGTCAAACGCCTTTCGGCGGGCACTGTCTGCTACAGCATGTACTCCAATCCCAAGGGCGGCATCAGCGGACACGTCACTCGAGACGGCGTGTTCCTAGCTTGGGGAGACGCATACTGCCTACATGACTCCTCCGGATGCCCCTGCCGAGGAGATCCTCGCCGCCTACCTCTACAGCAACCACCCTCCGGCGTTTTGCTGCGCCGGTACAGGCCTGCGCCTGGCCGACGCCCTGCCGATCACAGGCTCATCTGCCGCCTGGCTACGACTGCCCGAGCGGGACTACTGGGCCTGATGTATGAAGTAGGTGCGATGCAAGACCCGATTCCAACTGATCGGGCCGTTGCCCACGTGCGAGTCAGATCAACTTCGAACCGGTAACACTCGTCGATGCGAACGCCGGTGGGAACGTGCTGCCGATCGCGGATGCCATCTGGTGCTGTGAGGTGCGGCAATGGAGATGCCCGCAGGTCGATACGCGGCGTCCGGGCGCCCAAGAGAGACAAATGGGGCCTTGAAATACCAGGAATCGGCAGACCGAAGTAGCCCCGCCTCGACGGGGAAGCGACCGTCAGGCGGGTAGGTTCCGTCCCTGATCCGGACGCGCAGTTCGTTGGGGACCTGGATCCATACCCTTGCGACTCGCCTGGACATCAGCCACGCCGGGACCGCACACGGGCGTGGACCTGCTTCTACGTGCGGATACGAGCAGACTCGACTATGAACGAGCGTGGACGAGCACGCCTTCCCGAAAGGGTGCGAATGCCGGCGCCAGGTCAGCGGACAGCTTCAGCACCCGTCACACCTGCGCCTCGCTCCTGGCAGCCCTCGACGTCCACCCGCGCGTGGCGATGCGCATCCCTTGCCACTCGCAGATCTCAGTGACCATGAACGTTTACACCCAGATCCCCAACCCAGAAACCTGAAGGCGCTCAACAGGCTCAACGACAGCCTGCAATAGCCAACGCTCCAACCGATCGAGATCCCTGGTGAGAACCGTCTCCCAGAACCTCGGTAGGTGGAGGGACGGGCCCACAACGCACCTTCCTATGGCAGGTCGTCGAAGAATCGTGCGACGTCATAGTTGGCAATCAGTCTGGCCAACCCCAACGGGGTCTGCCCATGCCGGTTCACCTGGCCGGGGTCAGCTCCCCTGGCTCGCAGCAGCTCGATCAGCTCCCCACGACCGCGCGAGTTGAATACCGCCCTCCACAGTGCGTCGGTGGATTCAGTCAAACCTCAGCAGCAATTCAGCGATGCCTACGGCATACTCCTGAGCCGCTAGATGCAACGGCGTCAACCCACGCCCGTCCGTTGCATCTGGATCCGCCCGGCGCCGATGAGCCCCTCAACTGCCTGGCGGTCCGCCCTCACCACTGCCAGGCGAAGCGGAGTCCTACCATCACGGTCACGCAGCATGATCCGCCGTCGAATCCGTTGCTGTACGGAGATCACAAAGGCCCTCCCGGATCATCCGGAAGGGCCTCTGAGCAGCAGAGCCGACTAGGGGAATCGAACCCCTGACCTTCTGTTTACAAGACAGATGCTCTACCGATTGAGCTAAGTCGGCACGGCCTAACAGTCTAGCCACTCACCTGCGCCGCTGACGAGCGACCTCGTACAACGCGATCCCCGCCGCGACGCCCGCGTTCAGGGACTCCGCCGCCGCGAACATCGGGATGCGCGCCACGTAGTCACACTGCTCCCGGACCAGTCGCGACAGCCCCTTGCCTTCGGAGCCGACCACGATGACGAGGGGCTCGCCGAGCAGTGACACCTCGTCGAGGTCGACGGTTCCGTCGCCGTCGAGGCCGACGACGAAGATGCCGGCCTCGCGGTATTCGCGCAGGGCGGCCGTCAGGTTGGCGGCGCGGGCGACGCGCATGGTGGCGAGGGTGCCGGCCGAGGTCTTCCAGGCGCCGCCGGTGACGCCGGCGGCGCGCCGGGAGGGGATCAGGAGGCCGTGGGCGCCGAAGGCGGTGGCGGAGCGGGCGATGGCGCCGAGGTTGCGCGGGTCGGTGACGCCGTCGAGGGCGACGATCAGCGGGATCTCGGCGGCGTCCTGGGCGATCTCGATGAGCTCCGACGGGTGCGCGTAGTCGTAGGCCGGGATCTGGAGGGCGATGCCCTGGTGGACGGCGCCTTCGGTGAGGCGGTCGAGCTTGTCGCGGCTGACCTCGAGCAGGGCGATGCCGCGCTCGGCGGCGAGCTTGAGCGAGGCGCGCACGCGGTCGTCGCTGTCGAGGCGCGCGGCGACGTAGAGCGCCGTGGCGGGCACTCCCGCGGCGAGGGCCTCGGCGACCGGGTTGCGGCCGCCGATGTATTCAGGCGCGTCGTCGGACTTGCGCTGGCGCGGCGCGGACGAGGGGCGGGAGGCCCCGCCGCGCTCCTCACGCGCGATGCGCTCGGTGCGCGACTTGTCCTTGTACCAGTGGCGCGCTTCCTTCGGTGGCGTCGCGCCCTTGCCTTCCAGACTGCGACGTACTTTTCCGCCGCTGCCTTTGAGCGGACCCCGTTTCCTCATGGCACCAAGGTTACCCGCGTGAAAGCTGCCAACGAGCCCCATGGGGGGTGTCCTCGACGGTGATGCCGGCGGCGGTGAGTCCGTCGCGGATGGCGTCGGCCGCGGAGTAGTCCTTGCGGGCGCGGGCGGCGGCGCGCTGCTCGAGGGCGACCTTGACGAGCGCGTCGACGACGGGAGTGAGGTCGGAGCTGTCGCCGCGCCACTGGGCGGAGCGCGGGTCGAGGCCGAGCACGTCGAGCATGTTCTGGGTCTCGGCGAGCAGGCGGGCCACGGCCTCCTTGTCGCCGCGGCTCAGGGCCACGTTGCCTTCCCTGACGACCTCGTGGACGACGGCGAGCGCCTGGGGCGTGCCGAGGTCGTCGTCGAGCGCGTCGACGAAGGCCTGCGGGAGGGGGGCGTGGGCGTCGACGTCGTGGATGACCTCGGCGGCGCGGGTGACGAAGCCCTCGATGCGCTGGTAGGCCGCGGCCGCCTCCAGCAACGACTCCTCGGAGAAGTCGATGGAGGAGCGGTAGTGGGGCGTGGCCAGGTAGTAGCGCAGCTCGGCGGCGCGCACCTTCTTGAGCAGGTCGGGGATGAGCAGGGAGTTGCCGAGCGACTTGCTCATCTTCTCCGTGCCGATCTTGAGCATGCCGTTGTGCATCCAGTAGCGGGCGAAGCCGTCGCCCGCCGCCTGGGACTGGGCGATCTCGTTCTCGTGGTGCGGGAAGATCAGGTCGAGGCCGCCGCCGTGGATGTCGAAGGTCGGCCCGAGGTACTTGGTGGCCATGGCGGAGCACTCGAGGTGCCAGCCGGGACGCCCGGGGCCCCAGGGGGTGGGCCAGGTGGGCTCGCCGGGCTTCTCGCCCTTCCACAGGGCGAAATCGCGCGGGTCGTGCTTGGCCGAGTCGTCGTCGCAGTCGGCCGCGGCGCGCATGTTCTCGAGCTTCTGGTTCGACAGCGAGCCGTACTCCGTGGCGTACGACCGCGTGTCGAAGTAGACGTCGCCGCCGGAGGCGTAGGCGTGGCCGCGGTCGATCAGGCGCTGCATCAGCGTGATCATCTCGGGGACGTGGCCGGTCGCGCGCGGCTCGACCGTGGGCGGCAGGCAGCCGAGCTGGTCGTAGGCCCAGGTGAAGGCACGCTGGTTGCGCTCGGCGATCACGAACCACGGCACGTCGTCGGCCGCGGCCACCCGGATGATCTTGTCGTCGATGTCGGTGACGTTCCTGCAGAAGGTCACGTCGTAGCCGGAGCGCGTGAGCCAGCGGCGCAGCACGTCGAAGTTGACGCCCGAGCGGATGTGACCGATATGCGGCGGAGCCTGCACGGTGGCACCACACAGGTAGATCGACACCCGGCCGGCCTCGACCGGGACAAACTCGCGGACTGTGCGGGTGCTGGTGTCGTAAAGGCGCAGGCTCACAAAGGCAAGGCTAACGCCTCGCGCGACGTCGCATGCTGATTTGTCAGCCTCGTAGCGTCACCTTCTCGGGCGTCAGGCGCACGATCACTCTCTCATTGCCCTGCGGTTCCTTCCAGTCCTGTCCCGAGTACTTCCGCGACAGCTCCTGAATGAGCGATCCCGTCGGATCGTCCTCCATCGTCACCTTTCCACGCACTTCGACGTAGACATAGGGATTGTCGGAATCGATGATCAGAATGCTCGCGCGCGGGTCACGCACGAAATTGCGGTGCTTGCGACGGCCCTTGACGGTCGAGAACAGGATGTCGTCGCCGTCGGTCCGCACCCACACCACCGTGGACTGCGGCCCGCCGTCGGGATTGATGCTCGTCACGGTCGCGTAGCTGGCCGCGTCGAAGTACTTGCGCGCGCCCGCTGACAGCTCGGCCATGTGATTCCCCCTTGATCGGTTTCCCACCCCATTCTTCTGTAGGCTCGAAATCGCCATGGACGTGACTCCCCCTTCCACGCTGCGCCGCCTGGGTGTCGCCCTCGCCGGGCTCGCCGTCGCCGCACTCGCCGGCACCGCCTGCGCTCTGTCCTTCCACGACCTGCGCGACCTCGCCCTCAGCGGCGGGGCCTCGCCCGACCTCGCCTTCCTCTATCCCGCCGGCTTCTCGGCGCTCCTGCTCGTCGCCCTGCTGGCCGTACTCCTGCTGAGCGCCGGCGGGCTGCTCGTGCGCGCGCAGGCGGGGCTGGTGCTCGTGCTCCTCATCGTGGCCGCGGGCGCGGCCAACGTCGGGGCGGTGGTGGGGTTCCGTTTCGACGTACGGCACGCGGCCGTGGGCGTCGCCGTGGCGCCCTGGGTGATGCTGGCGATCGCGCTGTGGTTGTGGCTGGTGATCATCAAGCACGTGCAGGAGCGGCGCAGCTCGCGAGCCGAGGGTACGGCGGAGCAGGATCTGGTGCCGTTCGAGGAGCGGAAGCAGCAGGCGATTCCGGCGCTGCCCTGGGAGGACGAGAAGGAGTCTGTGACGGCGGCCGCCGCGCCGTTGGGGCGTCAAGTGCCCGAGCCCCGGCCGGAGCCGCTGCCGGATCCGGAGCCGGAGCCGGTGCCTGAGCCGATCCCGTTTCCGAGCAGGCCGAAGCCGAGGAAGCCCGAGCCGCTCCCGGAGCCCGAGCCGACACCTGTGCCGATCCCGGTGCCGGGACCGGGGCCTGACCCGATGCCTGACCCGGTGCCTGACCCGGTGCCCGACCCGGTGGAGCCGGTGCCAGGGCGGCCGGTGGAGCCCGCGCCGGTGCCCCAGCCGCTGCCTGAACCTGAGCCGACGCCGGAGCCCGAGCCCACGGTGCCGCCCGAGCCGGAGCCGCTGCCTGAGCCCAAGGCTGTGCGCGAGCACGCGGCGCTGCACGCGTCTGAGCTTGAGGAACGGCATGCGACGGAGCCGGAGTGGGCACCGGAGCCGCAGGGAGCGCGTGAGCGTGAGCTTGACGTAGACACGGAGCCGTGGGCGGTCGCCGAGACGCGGCAGGAGGCGGACGCCGAGCACGAGCATGAGCCTGCCGCGTACGCCGCGCAGAACGGCGGGCCGCACGCCTCCGACCAAGACCACGACGCCGAGCCGCACGCCGACCATGACGCCGGCCATGACGCCGAGCCGTACGCCACGGACCGCGGTGGGTCGCTGCCGGAGACGGCCCCGGAGGCGGAACGCGCCCCAGAACCCGAGCCGGAGACCGAGCCCGACCCGCAGCCGGGCCAGGAGGCCGAGCCCGACCCGCAGCCCGACCCGCAGCCCGAGCCCGACCCGCAATCCGAGCCCGACCCGCAACCCGAGCCCGACCCTGAACCCGAGCCCGTGCGCAAGGCGGTGCGGTGGGGTGACCGGGTGAAGCCTGCCGCGTCCGACAAGCTCGTGCATCCCGCCGATCCCGACAACCCCGACCCCGAGCACGGCCCCGATGCCGCCGACGAGGTGCCCCGGGCCCGCAGGCCGTACAACGAAGCCCCGTCCAGCCGCCTGAGGAGCACCCCCCTCCCCCCGGGCGACGAGTAAGCGACGCCGCAACGCAACAGGCCCGCCCCCACATCATCGTGGGAGCGGGCCTGTAGCGCTTATGTCACAGGCGACTACCGCGACCGCGACGGAGGCCGGCCACCAGGCCGACACCGATGACCGCCAGCACCACCTGCATGACGAGCTCGATCCAGTCGATGCCCGCCGTGTTGGAGACGTTCATCGCCTGGGCGATGAACGTACCGATCAACGCCGCGACGATGCCGACGACGATCGTCAGGATCCATCCGATGGCCTGGCGGCCAGGGATGAGCAGACGGCCGATCGCACCGACGACGGCGCCGATCACGATTGCGCCGAGAATGGATTCGATGGTCATGAAAACCTCCCCGTGAGGGTGACACCTTCACTCCCACGGCCAGCGAGCTACCCGCTCACCAACAGTTATGCGCGACCTTCGAAAATCGGCTGGTCAGACGCCGGATTTCCCTCCTGAGCGCGGCATGGCGACGATCAGGATGGCCAGCACGGCGCATCCGATCTGCAGTCCCCACTGGATCCAGTTGATGCCTCGGGTGTCGGAGACGCCGAACAGGTACGCCAGGAACGTGCCGACGAGCGCACCGACCACGCCCATGAGCCAGGTCATCGTCAGCGAGATGTTCTGCTTGCCCGGAATGAGCAGCCGCGCGATGGCGCCGATGACGATGCCGAAGACGATGGCCCAGATGATCGATCCGATCATTCGTATCCCCCCTCACATGCGGAGATACCCTGATCGGCCAAGAAATACGCCTGGGTGAAGGAGGACGGCGGCCCGTACCGCGCCAGTGACGAACCGCCGCCCCCGAACTCGGCGGGCTTCCAGTACGAAACTGGTCGGCACCACCCGCCGGGATACCCTCAACGCATCCCGTTAGATGACGCGCCATTCGGGCGATTGGTTCACGACGAGGGTGTTCGGTTCACGATGCGGGCGATTGGTTCACCACGAGCGCGTTGGCGATCGCGCCGAGGCCTTCGCCACGGCCGGTGAAGCCCAGCCCGTCGGTGGTGGCGGCGCTGAGGCTCACAGGAGCCCCCACGAGCTCCGAGAGCACCTTCTCGGCCTCCTGGCGCCGGGGAGCCAGCTTCGGGCGGTTACCGACGACCTGGACCGCCACGTTGCCGATCAGGAAGCCGGCCTCCCCCACGAGCCTGACGGTCTCGGCGACCAGGACGGCGCCGGACGCGCCCGCCCATCGGGGGTCGGACGTGCCGAAGACCGCGCCCAGGTCACCGAGACCGGACGCGGACAGCAGAGCGTTGCAGATCGCGTGGCAGACGACGTCGGCGTCGGAGTGGCCCTCGAGGCCCGTCTCGCCGGGCCAGTGCAGCCCGGCCAGGTGCAATTCGCGACCAGATGCGAACGGGTGGACGTCGATGCCGACGCCCACCCGGGGAAGATTCGCGTTCAGGAGTTGAGAACCTCGTCGAGCAGGGCCTCGGCCTTGTCCTCGTTGGTCTTCTCCGCCAGCGCGAGCTCGCTCACCAGTATCTGGCGAGCCTTGGCCAGCATTCGCTTCTCGCCGGCGGAAAGGCCGCGCTCGCGGTCCCTCCGCCACAGGTCCCGAACGACTTCGGCGACCTTGTTCACATCTCCAGAAGCGAGCTTCTCAAGATTGGCCTTGTAACGGCGCGACCAGTTGGTCGGCTCTTCCGTGTGCGGCATGCGAAGAACATCGAAAACGCGCTCAAGGCCTTCCTGGCCGACAACGTCGCGCACGCCGACGAGTTCTGCGTTTTCCGCCGGCACCTGGACGGTAAGGTCGCCCTTGTCGACCTTGAGCACCAGGTAGGTCTTCTCCACACCCTTGATGGTCCGGGTTGTGATTTCTTCGATCCTGGCAGCCCCATGGTGGGGGTAGACGACTGTGTCGCCGACCTGGAAAGTCATGTGACAAGTACCCCTTCCGCTGTACTCCAGGGTACCACGCGTCCAGAGTCTCCCGGAACAGTGAAATCACCATAACTGCAGGTCAAAGCCGCATATTTGGGCTTGACATCCCAACAACTCTATGAATCGCAAACCCTGACATAGCTAATGACCTGCAGGGGTGCGGGAATGACCATGGAATCGGGTGGATAAGGTGGGCGCTGCCAACTCCTCTCCATGCTAAGGAGACTCCCTCGTGACCAGCCGACGCTGGATTATCGCCGCCGCCGCGCTCCTGGCAGCCCCGGTTCTGGCCGGCTGTTCCGCCGGATTCCATGCCAACACCAACCAGCCGTACATGCCGGTCGAAGGCGCGGCGCTCATCGACCACGCGGCGGATCTGCCGACGTACGGCGGCAGGCAGGGCCTGACCATCCCCCAGGTCTTCATCCTCGGCCCCGACGCCGGCGCGCAGCTGGCCCAGGGCGGCAAGGCCCCGCTGTACCTGAACGCGCTCTCCTACTCGGGCGACACCCTCCAGGCGGTCACCGCCGAGGGCCTGGGCACGGTCACCCTCGCCAGCCCGATCCAGCTTCCCGCCAACCAGCTCATCAACACCGGCAAGCCGACCCCGCAGGTGATGATCGACGGTCTGGCCAAGCCGCTGCACGGCGGCGAGAGCTTCAAGGTCACCTTCCAGTTCGCCACGGCCGGCGCCGTGACCCTGGACGTGCCCGTGGTGACCCGTAGCCGCGAATACACGGCCTACCCGATGGCTCCGGGCGCCACGCCCGCCCCGACGCCCACGGCGAGCCCTACGCCCTCTGAGGGCCACTCTGAGGGCGGTCACTAGACAACCTTCTCGGCAACCCCGGCGCGGGCCGGGCGCCGTAAAGAAGACTTCGTCCTCTGGCACAGCGCCGACGTCAACGAAAGAGCGGCCGGTTCCGCGAAGGAACCGGCCGCTCTGCCGTACTCAAGACCTGATCACTCGTTGGGCTCGAACTTGTACCCCAGCCCGCGCACGGTCAGGATGCACCGGGGGTTCGACGGGTCGGCCTCCACCTTGGCCCGCAGCCGCTTCACGTGCACGTCGAGGGTCTTGGTGTCGCCCACGTAGTCGGCGCCCCACACGCGGTCGATCAGCTGCCCGCGCGTCAGCACCCGCCCGGCGTTGCGCAGCAGCACCTCGAGCAGCTCGAACTCCTTCAGCGGCAGCTGCACCTGTGAGCCTCGCACCGACACGATGTGCCGGTCCACGTCCATGCGCACGGGCCCGGCCGCCAGCACGGCGTTCTCCGGCTCGTCGGCGACGTCACCCTGGCGGCGCAGCACCGCCCTGATCCTGGCCACCAGCTCGCGCGAGGAGAAGGGCTTGGTCACGTAGTCGTCGGCGCCCAGTTCGAGGCCGACCACCTTGTCGATCTCACTGTCCTTGGCGGTCAGCATGATGACCGGCACCTTGGAGCGCTGCCGCAGCGAACGGCACACCTCCGTTCCCGGCAGGCCGGGCAGCATCAGGTCGAGCAGCACGAGGTCGGCGCCGCTGCGGTCGAAGATGTCGAGCGCCTCGGGCCCGGTGCCCGCGACGGAGACCTCGAAGCCCTCCTTGCGGAGCATGTAGGACAAGGCGTCGGAGAACGACTCTTCGTCCTCCACAACAAGCACGCGAGTCATAGGGCCGCCTCCAGGGGTTTGGGTACTGCCACCGCGGTGCCGCCGAAGGCGGGCAGCCGCAGCGTGAACGTGGATCCGGAGCCTTCCTTGCTCCAGACCGTCACCTCGCCGCCGTGGGCGGCGGCGACGTGCTTGACGATGGCCAGGCCGAGTCCGGTGCCGCCGGTGGCGCGCGAGCGTGCGGCGTCGACGCGGAAGAACCGCTCGAAGATGCGCTCCAGGGCCTCTTCCGGGATGCCGATGCCCTGGTCGCTGACGCTGATCTCGACCGATTCCCCGGCCGGTCTGGTGCTGACGACCACGCGGGTGTGCTCGGGGCTGTAGGCGATGGCGTTGTCGATGAGGTTGCGCAGCGCGGTGGCAAGGAGTTCCTCGTCGCCCCACACGCGCAGGCCCTCGAGCCCGCCCGAGACGAGCGTGATGTCCTTGCCCGCGGCCTTGGTCGTGGAGTAGTCGATGGCCTCGTGCACGACCTCGTCGATCAGCACCTGGCCGGGCGTCGGGATGGGCTCGGCGCCCTGGATGCGTGACAGCGTGATCAGGTCCTGCACCAGGTAGGCGAGGCGGGCGGCCTCGTGCTGCATGCGCCCGGCGAAGCGGGTGACCGCCTCGGGGTCGTCGGCGGCGTCCTGGATGGTCTCGGCCAGCAGGCTCAGCGCGCCCACCGGGGTCTTGAGCTCGTGGCTGACGTTGGCGACGAAGTCGCGGCGCACCGCCTCGACCCGTCGCATCTCGGTCTGGTCCTCGGCCAGCACGAGCACCTGGCCGTGCGAGCCGAGCGGCGCCACCCGTACGGCGAAGCTGGTGGTCTCCTGGCCGAAGCGGTGCCCGGCGACCTCGATCTCGCTCTCGCGGATCTCGCCGTCCCTGCGCACCTGCCTGGCCAGCGCCAGCAGTTCGGCCGCCATCAGCCGGTCGCCCTTGACGAGCCCGAACGCCCGCGCGGCCGAACTGGCCCGCAGCACCCGGTCGTGGGCGTCGAGTACGACGGCCGACGACGGGAGCACCGCCAGCACCGAGGCGACGCCCTGCGGCAGCGCGCCGACCTCCGTGTCGTGCGAAGGCTCGGTCCGGTTCGGCGTCTCGATCTGGTTGCGGTAGAACAGCACAGCGAACGCGCCCACCACGAATCCGGCCAAGGCGGCCAAGCTCATGGCCATCTCACTCATGTCTTCGATGGTAGGTGGGTATTTCCGGGACACCGACCCATGACCTGGACCCTTCCCGCAAAGTTCACTTAGCGGTTGGGGGTCGTTCATCGCCCGGCACGTACGTTGAGTCCATGCGTGACGCCTACCATGAAGAACTCGACGCCCTCACCGGGCGTCTCGTGGAAATGACCCGCCTGGTCCGCTCGGCCATCTCCCGGGCGACCACGGCCCTGCTCGACGCCGACCTGCAGCTGGCCGAGAGCGTGATCTCCCGTGACGAGGAGGTCAACCGGCTCTTCGCGGAGATCGAGGCGTCCGTCTTCGAGCTCATGGTGCGCCAGCAGCCCGTCGCCATCGACCTGCGCATGATCATCACCGCTCTCCGCATGGGCACCGACCTGGAGCGCATGGGCGACCTGGCCGAGCACGTCGCCAAGGTCGCGCGCCTGCGCCACCCCGAGTCCGCCATCCCCGCCGACATGCGCCCGACCATCCTGGAGATGGGCCAGATCGCCGAGAACATCGTCAGCAAGGCCGGCAGCTGCATCGCCCGCCGCGACGTCGAGTCGGCGCTGGAGCTGGAGCACGACGACGACGCCATGGACCGGCTGCACCGCAAGCTGTTCCGCGAGATCCTCGGCAAGGACTGGAAGCACGGCATGGAGCCGGCCATCGACATCACGCTGATCGGCCGCTACTACGAGAGGTACGCCGACCACGCGGTCCGCATCGCCCGCGACGTCGTCTACCTCGTGACCGGCTCGCGCCCCTCCTGAACATTCGCCCCCGGATCGGCGTCAAAGCCAGCAAGGGGGTGAAGTCATGAAAAGAATCATCGCGATCCTCGTCGTCGCCGCAGGCCTGCTCGTCCTGGCCCCGGTGGCGGCCCAGGCGGCGCCCACGTTCCCGTACCCGGTCCTGCGGCGCGGCGGCGAGAGCGGCCCGAACGTGCTGATCCTGCAGCATCTGCTGCGCGGCCAGCGCGACATGTGGGTGAAGGCGATCCCCGCCGACGGGGTGTACGGCAAGCGCACCGAGGAGTTCGTCAAGGCCTACCAGGGCCTCGTCGGGCTGCCGCAGGACGGCGTGGCCGGCGCGCACACCTGGACGCGCCTCATCGCCGACAACACGTTGCGCCGGGGCGACAGGGGCGAGGAGGTACGCGCCTTGCAGTGGGGCCTGGTCAAGAACGGCCACCTGATCCGAGAGCAGGTGGACGGCGCCTTCGAAACCGACACGGCGCGCGAGCTGAAGCGTTTCCAGCGGTTCACCGGCATCTCGATCGACGGCATCGTCGGCGTGCAGACCTGGCGCGCGCTGATCACCTGGGGCAACAACGACTAGAAGCAGTGAAGGGCGCGAGCCGCACCGGCTCGCGCTCTGTCATCTCTGCTGGTGGTCGTCGCGCGTGATCGCGTACAGGACCTGGTCGTGCCAGCGCCCCTCGCGCCACTGCGCCTGCCGTACGACGCCCTCGCGGGTGAAGCCGGCCTTCTCCAGCGTGCGCTGCTCGGCGACGTTCTCCACGTCGGTGTTGGTCTGGATGCGCTGCGCCCTGGTGTGGTCGAACAGGTAGGCGACGATCTGGCGGTGCGCCTCGGTGCCGATGCCGCGGCCGCGGAAGTCGGCCAGGACGCGGATGCCGATCGCCCAGCACCACGAGGTGCCGGGAGGGCCCCACAGGAGCTTGGACCACTCGATGCGGCCCGCCACCTTGTGGCCGTCGCAGACCGTCAGGACGCCGCCCTCTTCGCCGAGCATGCCGTCCTCGGCCAGGCGCCGGCGCGGCGCGACGGGGTTGCGGTATCCGAACCACTGGTGGACGCCGGCGCCGTCCTGGCCCTGGAACTCGGCGTCGAAGACGTCGAGGTCGTGCGGCTCGACGGGGCGGAGGATGACGCTCATCAGCGGCCCTGGTTGGCGACGGCCTCGATGGCGGCCTTGGCCGCCTCGGGGTCGAGGTAGCGGCCGCCGGGCGTGACCGGGCGGTAGTCGGCGTCGAGCTCGTAGACGAGCGGGATGCCGGTCGGGATGTTGAGGCCCGCGATGGCCTCGTCGGAGATGCCGTCAAGGTGCTTGACCAGGGCGCGCAGGGAGTTGCCGTGCGCGGCGACCATCACGACCTTGCCGGAGGCCAGGTCGGTGACGATCTGGTCGTACCAGTACGGCAGGGCGCGGTCGATGACGTCCTTGAGGCACTCGGTGCGCGGCATGAGCTCGGAGGGAAGCGACGCGTAACGGGCGTCGCCCGCCTGGGAGTACTCGTCGCCGTCGGCGATCGGGGGCGGGGGCACGTCGAAGGAGCGCCGCCACAGCATGAACTGCTCGTCGCCGAACTCCGCCCGGGTCTGGGCCTTGTCCTTGCCCTGCAGCGCACCGTAGTGGCGCTCGTTGAGCCGCCACGAGCGCCTGACCGGCAGCCACTGCAGGTCGGCGGTCTCCAGGGCCAGGTTGGCGGTGCGGATCGCCCGGTTCAGCAGGCTGGTGTGCACCACGTCGGGCCGGATGCCGGCCTCGATCAGCAGCTCACCGGCTCGCCGCGCCTCGGACTCGCCCTTCGCCGACAGCGGGGCGTCGACCCAGCCGGTGAACAGGCCTTTGACGTTCCATTCGCTTTCGCCGTGCCGTACCAGCACCAAAGTAGCCATGAAGGCCATCCTAGGGAGCCGCGAAGCGGGCGAAGGCCTGGAGGTTGGCGGTGGACTCGCCGTTCTTGAGCCGCCAGGCCCACTCGCGCCGGATGGAGGAGGCGAAGCCCAGCTCAAGGGCCTTGTCGAAGCCGTCGTCCGCGTAGGTGAGGACGCAGCCGAGCAGGCGGTCGATCTCATCAGGCGAGATGGCCGTCAGCGGGACGCGCCCCACCAGGTACACGTCGCCGATGGGGTCGAGGGCGAAGTGCACGCCGTACATGGAGCCGTTCTTGGTCAGCAGCCACCTGTAGAACTCGGTGTGGTTCTCGTCGGGCTGGCGGCAGAAGAAGGCCTCGACGTGCAGCGCCTGTTCCCCGACGATGAGCCAGGTCATCGTGGCGAGCTTGTGGTGTCCGGGCAGCTTGACCAGGAAGTGGCCGGGCCGGGGCTCCTCGAACGAGACGTCGAGCTCTTTCAGGATCTCCCTCATACGGCAACCCTAAGAGACGCGTTGGTGACGGCTCCCGCGTACACCTCCATGAGGCGCGCGGCGGTGGCCGACCAGCCGAAGGCGGCGGCGTGGGCGCGTGCTCCTGACGACAGCCCGTCGCGCCAGCGCGGGCTGGTGACGAAGCGGGTGAGCACGGAGGCCCAGTCCTGCGGGTCGTGGCTGTCGACGAGGACGCCGGAGACCCCGTCGCGTACGGCGGTGCGCAGGCCGCCCACGGCGGCCGCGGCGACGGGGGTGCCGCAGGCCTGCGATTCGAGGGCGACCAGGCCGAACGACTCGTTGTAGGACGGCACGACGGTCACGTCGGCGGCGCGGTACCAGTCGGCGAGCTCGTGCTGCGGCGCCGGGGGCACGAGCCGTACGACGTCGGAGATGCCCAGCTCGCAGGCGAGGTCGACGAGCACGTCGGGGCGGGCCAGGCCGTTGCCCGACGGCCCGCCGACGCACGCGACGACCAGCCGTTCGCGCAGCGAGGGGTCCTCGATGAGCATGCGGGCGGCGGCGCGCAGCAGCACGTCGGGGGCCTTCAGCGGCTGGATGCGTCCGACGAAGAGCAGCACGTGCGCGTTCTGTGGCAGTCCGAGCCGGTGCCGGGCGGCGCCCTGTGAAGCGGGCTGGAAGACGGTGAGGTTGACGCCGGGGTTCACCACGGCGACGCGGTCCTCGGGCGCGCAGTAGAGCTCGCGCAGTTCGAGCGCCTCGTCGGCGGTGTTGGCGACGAGGCGGTCGGCCACCTCGACGACCTGCTCCTCGCCGAGCACGCGTGCCTGCGGCTCTGGCCTGTCGCCCTTGGCCAGGAGCAGGTTCTTGACCTTGGCCATGGTGTGCATGGTGTGCACGAGCGGCACGCCCCAGCGTTCCTTGGCCAGCCAGCCGACCTGGCCCGACAGCCAGTAGTGGGAGTGGATGACGTCGTAGCGGCCGGGCTCGTACATGGCCTCGGTCCGCAGCACGCCCGACAGGAACGCGCACAACTGCGCGGGCATGTCCGCGCGGTCCAGTTCCTCGTACGGCCCCGCGGTCACGTGACGCACGGAGACGCCGGGCGCGAGCTCGACGACGGGCGGCAGGTCCCGGCCGGTCTGCCGGGTGAAGATCTCGACCTCCACCCCCAGCTGCGCGAGCCGTTTTGCGGATTCGACGATGTAGACGTTCATGCCACCCGCGTCGCCCGTGCCGGGCTGATCGAGTGGTGACGTGTGCATGCTGATCGTCGCGACCCGGTTCACGCGTCTGCGCCGCACCGGACATCACCTCCAAAAGGTTGCTAACCAACCAGGTCAACGCGACATTCCCGGCACATTATGGTTGGCCCCATGAAGAAGACGGCTGTGGTGACCGGCGCCAGCAGCGGGATCGGCGAGGCGACCGCCCGCAGGCTGGCCGCTGAGGGATTTCACGTGGTGGCGGCGGCCAGGCGTGGTGACCGCCTGGAGAAGCTCGCGTCCGAAATTTCGGACATCACCCCCTTTGTTCTCGACGTTACGTCACAGGAATCCGTCGACTCCCTGGCGGGGTCCCTGGAGCGCGTCGACGTGCTCGTCAACAACGCCGGAGGCGCGATCGGCCTGGAGTCCGTCGCCGAGGGGCGCATCGACGACTGGCAGCGCATGTACGACACCAACGTGCTCGGCTCCCTGCGCATGACCCAGGCCCTGCTGCCCAAGCTCGTCGCCACCGGCGACGGCGTCCTCGTCATGCTGACGAGCGTCGCCGGGCTGGTCTCCTACGAAGGCGGCGGCGGCTACTGCGCCGCCAAGCACGCCCAGACCTCCATGGTCGAGACCCTCCGCCTGGAGCTGGTCGGCCAGCCGCTGCGCATCATCGAGATCGCCCCCGGCATGGTCCAGACCGAGGAGTTCTCCCTCACCCGCTTCCGCGGCGACTCCGAGCGCGCCCACAAGGTCTACGAGGGCGTGCCGGGACCGCTCGTCGCCGACGACGTGGCCGACGCCATCGCCTGGACCGTCACGCGGCCCTGGCACGTCAACATCGACCGGCTCGTCATCCGGCCGCGCGCCCAGGCGGCGCAGCACAAGGTCCACCGCGAGAATTAGTCCCATGGCCAAACCGGTCGGGACGATCACGCGCGGCACCACGGGTGTCAACCGGCTGCGCCGTGCCGACCGGTGGATCATGGCCGCCCACGGACACCTGCTCAGGACCGCCGACCGGCCCCTGGTCGTGGACCTGGGCTACGGCGCCTCCCCCATCACGACGCTCGAGCTCTTCCAGCGCCTGGGAGGCGCCCAGGTCGTCGGCATCGAGATCGACCCGGCCAGGGTCGCCGTCGCCAAGCCGTACGAACGGCCCGGCCTGAGCTTCAGGCTCGGCGGGTTCGAGCTGCCCGTCGACCGGCCGCCCACCCTGATCAGGGCCTTCAACGTGCTCAGGCAGTACGGCGAGGCGGAGGCGTGGTCGTACTGGGAGCTGCTCACCGGCAAGCTCGCCCCCGGCGGGATCCTGGTGGAAGGCACCTGCTCGGAGACCGGCCACCGGGCCGTGTGGGCGGGACTCGACCGCGAGGGGCCGCGCACGCTCACCTTCTCCGCCCGCTTCGACGCCTTCGAGCGGCCCTCCGACCTGGCCGACCGGCTGCCCAAGACGCTCATCCACCGCAACGTGCCGGGCGAGCGCATCCACACCTTCCTGCGCGACTGGGACCGGGCCTGGGCGCACGCCGCGCCGTACGAGAACCACGGACGGCGGCAGCGGTGGCTGCGGGCGACCGGGCTGCTGGCCCAGGAGTGGCCGCTCTTCCGCCACCCTCCGCTGGGCGGCCGGGCGCGATGGCGGCTCGGTGAGCTGAGCGTCCCATGGAGCTGCGTCTCGCCGTGAACTCGGCGATGATGGCGACCATGCAGTTATCCGAGGTCGCCGGATATCGGGTGGTACGCACGCTGGGTGAGGGCGGGCAGGGATCGGTGTACCTGGGCGTCTCGCCCGACGGTCAGCACGTGGCCATCAAGGTGCTGCACGCGACCGTCGCCCGCGACGAGGCCGCCCGGCGGCGCTTCCTGAACGAGGCCGGGCTCATGCGACGGGTGGCTCCCTTCTGCACCACCCGGGTCCTCGACGTCGGATTCACCAGCGGCGTGCCCTACATCGTCAGTGAATACGTGCCCGGCGAGTCGCTGGAGAGCCTGGTGGCCAAGCAGGGCCCGCGGCGCGGGTCGAGCCTCGACCGGCTGGCGGTCGCGACGCTGACCGCGCTGCAGGCGATCCACCAGGCGGGCGTCGTGCACCGCGACTTCAAGCCGAGCAACGTGCTGATGGGCTCGGAGGGCCCGGTCGTGATCGACTTCGGCATCGCCAAGGCTCTGGACGCCGCCTCGACCACCACGGCGATCATCGGGACGCCCGCGTTCATGTCGCCCGAGCAGATCACCGGGCGCGACATCGGGCCGGCGTCGGACATGTTCGCCTGGGCGGCGACCCTCGTGTACGCCGCGACAGGGCGCTCGGTCTTCGGGCGTGAGACGACCCACTCGGCGATCTACGCCGTCATGCACGAGCACGACGACCTGCCCGACATGCCGGAGCCGTTCCGCCGGATGGCGCTCGACTGCCTGAACAAGGACTGGCGGGCCAGGCCGGGCGCCGGCGACCTGCTGCGCTTCCTGACGGGCACCCCCGCCCCCGCGCCGGTGGGTCACACCCTTCCGCCTCCCGTCCCAGCCCCCAGGCGGTGGCTGATCCCCACGGTCGTGGCCGGGGTCGTCGTGGTGGGCGGAGCGGCCGTGCTGCTCTCCGTCGACCGGGGCGGAGGGCCGGGCGGCCAACCCGTGAACGCGGTGATCAGCTTGGCCTCGGGCTGGCGGCTGACCGTCACCGGCCTGGAGGTCGAGCGCGACGGGGTGCTCCTGCGCATCCGCTACGACAACCTCGAGAACCAGACCAACAGCCTGGTCTGCAGCTCCTCCACCGGGGGCTCCTACCTGGACTTCGGCGACAGCCGCGTCGCCGCATCGAGCACCTTCTGCTCCGGCCGGATCGGACAGAACATCTCCGTGGGTGCGAGGCAGAGCCTGGACAGCTGGGGCCGTTTCCCCGTGGCGGGGATGGCCGGGCGCGAGTTCACCGTGCAGTGGTTCGACTGGATCTCCACGGGCGCGAAGATCAAGGTTCCCGGCGGGTGAGATATGTCTCCCCGCCTGCCTGCTCGACGCTCTGTAGTACTACGCTGGTGAGTGTGAAGGGTCTAGGCGAGCTCGAACGCAGCATCATGGACATCCTCTGGGCGGAGAACACTCCTCTGACGGCCCGAGAGGTCGGCCGCCTCATCGCGGAACGCGATCTGGCGCCCACCACCGTCATGACCGTTCTGGACCGCCTGACCCGTAAAGGCTTCCTTGAGCGCACCCGCGACGGGCGGGCATGGCGTTACGAACCGGCGGAAAGCCGCGACTCCTACGTCGCCGAGCTTATGCTGGAGGCTCTCGACATGACGGGCGACCGTTCGGCCGCCCTCGCGCGCTTCGCCAAGGCCGTTTCCGGCGACGAGGCGGAGATCCTGCGCAAGGCGTTGTTGGAGCTGGAGGAAGAGTGATCACCGCGGCGGTGCTGGCCGCGCTGGCCCTGGGCTGCGCGCTCGGCGCCTGGCGCTTCACTTCCGCGCGGTGGACCTATCGCGCTCCTCGCGTGGCGATCCTCCTGTGGCAGGCGCTCGGCGTCGCCTGGGGGCTGGCCAGCGTGGGCGCCCTGCTGGCCTATGCCGTACAGCCCTACGACCAGGGCGTGCTCCAGGGTCTGATCTCCTTCGCGGGCGGCGGCTCGCCGGCGGCGTCGTGGGATCTTCCGCACCTGCTCGCGCTCATCGCCGGGTTGTCGCTGCTGGCCGTCCTCATCGCCGTGACCGTCTCCGCCGGGGTCCAGACCCTGCGTGCCCGGCGCCGCCACCGCATGCTGCTGGCGCTCATCGCCCGCGAAGACCCCGAGATCCCCGGCGTGCGCGTGCTCGACCACCCGAGCGCCGCCGCCTACTGCGTGCCCGGCTGGAACTCCGAGGTGGTCGTCAGCGCGGGCACGATGGAGTTGTTGTCGCAGGACGAACTGGCCGCGGTGCTCGCCCACGAGGCCGCGCACGTGCGCGAGCGCCACGACCTGGTGTTGCTGCCCTTCGGCGCGCTGCGCGCGGCGCTGCCGTGGTCGAAGGTGGTCGCCGAGGCGCAGGCGCAGGTCGAGCTGCTCATCGAGATGGCCGCCGACGACTGGGCCCGCCGTCACGTCTCGCCCCGCCGCCTGGCGACCGCGCTGCTCAGGTTCGGTACGGCAGGCGCGATGCCCGCCCCGCACGGCATGCTCGGGGCGCAGTCCCACGTGATGGCGCGGGTCGACCGGCTGATCAAGCCGGGGCCCGACCTGTCGCGCGGGATGCGCTACGGGATCCTCACGTTTTGCGTGATTCTCACCACATCTGCCCCGTTTTTGTGGGTAATCCCGCTCTGACCTGCGCTAACTGCTGCTAGCACTCCGTTTGCAATTGCAAGCACCGCGAGGCAGACTATGAGGCATGGCACTACCCAAGGTCGGCTCGATCGGTGAATACATCCGCGAGCAACGCCAGCAGGCGAAGATCTCTCTTCGCCAGCTCGCCGAGCAAGCGGGTGTCTCCAATCCGTACCTGAGCCAGATCGAGCGGGGCCTGCGCAAGCCGAGCGCGGAGATCCTGAACCAGATCGCCAAGGGTCTGCACATCTCCGCCCAGGCGCTCTACGTGCAGGCGGGCCTCATCGAGGACCGCGAGCCGCCGAGCGACGTGATCGCCGCGATCAGGGCCGACGCCTTCATCACCGGGCGCCAGCGCCAGGTGCTGATCGATATCTACGAGTCGTTCCGCAAGGAGAACCGCCCCACCGAGGGGCCGGATGACGCGGACGACGAGTCGCCATTGCCAGAGGAGCTTCTCTCCGCGATCGAAGCGGTCACCTCAAGCAACGGCACCCGTCACCAGTCCACCCAGGAGGGGTAACCAATGACGCTCGCCACCGAGGTCAAGAAGCTCACCGATTCCAAGCCGTTCTACGCCGTCGCCGGCGCCGGCGACTTCCTGGTCGAGAAGCTCCGCGAGCTTCCCGGCCAGCTGCAGAAGCTCAGCACCCAGGTCAGCACCGGCGAGCTGGCCCGCGAGCTTCCCGAGAAGAGCCGCGCCGCCGCCACCAAGGCCGAGGACCTCGTCCGCGACCTGCCCAGCAAGGCCCGCGTCTACGCCGACCAGGTCAGCTCCGCCGCGACCGACATCTACGAGGCGTCGGTCACCCGCGGCCGCAAGGTCGTCAGCAAGGCCAGCGGCGAGGCCGCGCTGGAGCTGGAGGAGGTCTCCGTGGCCGCCGAGCCGCCCAAGGCCGCTCCGGTGAAGAAGCCGCGCGCCACCACCACCAAGCCGACCACCAAGGCCTGACATTTCGGAAGAGCCCGTCCCCCTGGGGACGGGCTCTTCGCGTATAGGCTGGGGTTCGGTCGCAGCGAGGACGAGCGGGAGAGACGATGGGTCTGATCAACGGCGTATTCAACCTGCTTTTTCTGGTGCTCGCCGCCGTCATCTTCGGCATGTCGATCTACGCCTTCGCCCATGCCGCGCGCGTGCAGCCCAACGCCTTCCTCTCGGCGGGCAAGCTCAAGAAGCCGATCTGGCTGCTCATCACCGGCCTGGCCGCCCTCTTCTCCGGCGC
Organism: Nonomuraea sp. NPDC050663; assembly: GCF_044456985.1. Taxonomy (NCBI): domain Bacteria; kingdom Bacillati; phylum Actinomycetota; class Actinomycetes; order Streptosporangiales; family Streptosporangiaceae; genus Nonomuraea; species Nonomuraea sp. NPDC050663. Next base: position 76,444 of record NZ_JBITGL010000001.1, on the reverse strand, counting down.
GGGCGCCTACAGCTACCTGCTGGCCTTCCTCACCGTCGGCACGCAGCAGTTCATCGGGATCGGCCTGGGCCTGTTCTCGATCGCCGCGGTGATCGCGGCGACCATCTACATCGTCGACGTCAAGCCCGCCGTGAAGGGCATGGGCGGCCGCGGCGGCAACCAGGGCCCCTACGGCCCCTGGTAGGCCGTCAGCTCTTCAGCTCCTGCGCCAGCCACCGCGCCAGTTCGCGGTGGCCCGCCGCCGTCGGGTGCACGCCGTCGGGCAGGACGTGTCCCGTCCACCGGCGGCGCATCGGGTCCACGAAGTGCACACCCTCCCTCTCGGCCACCTCGGCGAGCGCGTCGCGCACCGCGAACGCCTTGGGCGGGGGCTTGCCCATCCACAGCGGCCCCACCATGACGATGCGGGTCTCGGGCCACTGGCCGCGCACCGCCCACAGCAGCGACGAGGCCGCCTGCCGTACTTTCAGGGTGGTCCACCGGCGGTCGTTGTGGCCGCCCGAGAGGATCACCAGGTCGGGGGCGGGGCGCCAGGCCAGCTCGGCCTCGAACGACTCCTGGAAGTTGCGGCCGACGCGCCCGCGGTTGACGTAGCCGGTGCCGCCCGCACCCGCGATGACCGGCTGCCATCGCAGCAGCCTGGCGGTCTCCGAGGCGTAGCTGCCCCAGGCGGGCACCGGGCCGGAGCCGACGGTGAAGCTGTCGCCGACGACCATCATCACGGGGGCGGCCTTCTGCATGACGGGCGTGGGCACGGGGTCGGCGGCGGATTCGCCGATGGCGTAGGTGCAGCCCGAAATGAGAGCACATATCGTCAACAGTGCGGCGGCCGGTCCCTGCGAACGGCGGGAAACAAGGCCGCGCATGACCACCTCGATAGCTCTAGGCTGCCGACATGAGCTTCGATCTCCACGGACGCACGCAACGGCTCGAACTGGCCGACCAAGGGTTGCGGACCTTCGAGGCAGTCGTGCTGGACGCGACGCCCGACGGGATCGTCTTGAGCAGGTCGGCATTCTATCCAGGAGGCGGCGGCCAGCCCGCCGATCACGGAGTTCTCCTGTGGCTGGGCGTGGAAACCCGCATCGTCGGCCTGCGCAAAGGCGACGATCTCTACCTGATTCCGGCAGAGGGCGACCCCATCCCGCCGGTGGGCACGACCGTCGAGGCGGCGGTGGCCGACGAGCGGCGCAGCGCGCTGATGCGCACCCACTCGGGGCTCCACGTGTTGTGCGGGGTCGTCTTCCGCGACTACGGCGCGCTGGTGACCGGCGGCAACATGGAGCCGTTCACGGCCAGGATGGACTTCAACTTGCCCGAGGTGCCGCCCGGCTTCAAGGAGGCCGTCGAGGCGGCCTGCAACGCCGAGATCCAGGCCGACAGGCGCATCGACGTCAAGGTGCTGCCGCGCAAGGAGGCCTTCGAGATCCCCGACATCATCAGGACCGCCACGAACCTGGTCCCCGAGGAGGTCGAGGACGTCCGCATCGTCGACATCGTCGGCCTCGACACCCAGGCCGACGGCGGCACCCACGTGGCCTCGACGAGGCAGATCGGCCGCATGCGGGTCGCCAAGATCGAGAGCAAGGGGCGCGGTTTCCGGCGCGTGCGCCTGGAGATCGGCGACTGACCGTGGTGGGTGTGTGAAGGGAAGGCGTGAAACCCACCCCGCGTGATGGGGTCGCCACTCTATGCTTCCCCTCGGGGCTGCGGCCCGGTCAGGGGGTGATCGGCCGGCAGCCCCCTTTCCGGGGGTGCGCGGAGTCCCACCCCCGCCTTCCTTTTCTCACCACGACGGGGGCCCGGTGACAACCTCTTCTTCGACTTCCTCTGTGTGCTCGACGTGCACGGGCGTGCTGCCCGCCGACCACCCCGAGGCGTTCACGCCGGAGCGGGCGCACCTGATCATGGCCCACGGCTACTGCTCCTGCCGCGCCGACGACGTCCTGACGGCCGGGGCCGATTCGCCACCGGCCGTTGACTCGTTGTCAATCGCCGCTTCGTAACCTGTTCCCCGTGTCTGGCCGTCGCGGTGCGCAGGCCGTCGACGGCCAGGCAACCAGAAGAACATGCGGAAAGAAACGTGCCGCAATCGCGCCTACCGTGGCAGCATGCGAGCACTGAACCGCACCTACCTGCACCGGCAGCTCCTGCTGGAGCGCCACTCGATGCCCGCGCTCGAGGCGGTCAGGCACCTGATCGCCCTCCAGGCCCAGGAGCCCAACTGGCCCTACCTCGGCCTCTGGACCCGCCTGCGCGACTTCCGCCTCGACGAGCTCACCGAGCTGATGGACGGGCGGCAGGCCATGCGCACCACCCTCATCCGCACCACCCAGCACCTGGTCGCCGCCGACGACCTGCGCTGGCTGCGCCCGACGGTCCAGCGGGTGCTGGGCCGCACGAGCCTGACGCCCTACTTCACAGGGGCCCTCCAGGGCATCGACGTCGACGAACTCGTCGACGCGGCGCGGGAGCTGCTGGACGGCGAGGTCATGACCCGCAAGGAGCTGGGCGCGCTCCTCGGCGAGCGGTATCCAGGGCGCGACGAGCGCCTCCTGGCCGCCACGGCCGAGCTCATCCTGCCGATGTACCACCCCTGCTGCACGTGGGGGCGCTGGGGCACGCGTCCGGGCCAGACGGTCGCGCTGGTCGGCGAGATGCGGGCCCCCGACGTCAGGCGCATGGTCGAGCGCTACCTGGCCGCGTACGGCCCCGCCACGGTGATGGACGTCCAGGCCTGGTCGGGGCTGACGAAGCTGCGCGAGGTGATGGACGAGATGCCGCTGAAGCGGTCGGGCACGCTCTACGACCTGCCCGACATGCCTGAGATCTCGCCTGACGTCCCGGCGCCCGTGCGGTTCCTGCCCGCCTTCGACAACCTGGTCCTCGCGCACAAGGACCGCACCAGGATCATCTCCGACGCCGACCGCAAACGGGTCATCCACGGCGCCGGCATGGTCAGGCCCACCTTCCTGGTCGACGGGTTCGTGCACGGCATGTGGGCGATCAAGGGCAAGGCCCTGCGCGTACTGCCGTTCAGGCCCATGCCCGACGAGGACGAGGTGTACGGCGAAGCCACGCGGCTGGCCGACTTCCTGGGACTGGCCAAGGTGGAGCTCACGTGAGTCCGATTGCTCCAATGGTGTTACGCATGGTCCCCCTGAGGTGGGTTGTACCCAGATACGATGTCCGGCCATGAGGGGAACACTCGCTGCTGTACTGGGGGCCTTGCTGGTGTCCCTGACCGCCGTACCCACCCCGGCCGCGGCGGAAGGCGCGCCCATCTCCGTCGAGGTGACGATGGAGCTGCGCAAGGACGGCGTGCTCCACGTCAAGGAGAAGATCACCGGCAGCGGCCCGATCAAGCGGACCATGCTCACCCGCACCCGCTACGACGACGACAACGACCGGCTCTACCAGGTCACCGGCGCCCAGGTGGAGAGCGTCACCGCCCCCACCACGCTGGAGTACGACGTCAAGGGCGCCATCGCCCAGGCCGGCGACATCGAGGAGCTGCGCTGGTTCGCCGTCAGCGGCTGGAACGTCCCCGTCGAGAAGGCGACGGTCAAGGTCACCGCACCCGCCCAGATCCAGAACCTGTCGTGCTTCGCCGGCGAGATCACCTCCGCCATCGGCTGCACCTCCGCCTCGATGGACCACACCGGGCTCGACGCCGACTTCGAGCAGCAAGGACTGGCGCCCGGCCAGACCCTGACGATCGTCGTCGGCTACCCCAAGGGCACCACCGGCGCCGCTCCCCTGCTGGACAAGCGTTTCTCGCTGGCGAGCGCCTTCACGCTCAACACCGTCACCGGCGGCGCGCTCGCGGGACTGCTGATCCTGCTGCTGGGCGGCATCGGCCTCGTCTACTGGACGCGCGGGCGCGACGCCCGCCTGTCGCACTCCGGCGAGGCGGTCAACCCGGTCCAGGACGGGCACTTCTCGCCGCCCGACGGGGTACGGCCCGGCCAGATCGGCACCCTCGTCGACGAGCAGGCTGACGTGATCGACGTGACCGCGACCATCGTCGACCTGGCGGTGCGCGGCTACCTGCGCATCGACGAGCAGCCCAGGGGCGCCTACGACGCGCCCGACTGGATGCTGGTCAAGCGGCCCAACGCCCCGGTCGGCTCGCTGCTGCCGTACGAGAAGCTGCTGTTCGACGCGATCTTCGACGGTCGCGACTCGGTGATGCTCTCCCAGCTCAGCGGCACCTTCGCGCAGAGCATCGGCAAGGTGCGCGACGCGCTGTACCAGGACGTCGTCACCCAGGGCTGGTTCGCCAGGCGTCCCGACACCGAGCGCACCCGCTGGACCACGATCGGGCTCATCGTCCTCGGCCTCGGCCTCGCCGCGACGGTGGCGCTGGCCTGGTTCACCACCTACGGGCTGATCGGGCTCGCCCTGATCATGGCGGGCGCGGCCCTGACCATCGGCGGGCAGTACATGCCGGCCAAGACCGCCAAGGGCTCGGCGGCGCTCGCCCACACGATGGCCTTCCGCGACCACCTGTTCTCCGGCGACCTTTCGGCGGTGCCGCAGCAGCAGCGGGTCGAGCTGTTCTCCCGCTACCTGCCCTACGCGGTGATCTTCGACGGCGTGGAGCACTGGTCGCGCGTCGTCGCCTCGATCACCCAGCAGGGCGACAACCTGTACTGGTACCACGGCCCCGCCGAGTGGGACCTGTCGAAGTTCGCCGGGTCGATGCGCACCTTCACCACGACCACCTCCGGCGCCATCTCCAGCACCAGGCAGCTGCGCTCGATCTAGAGCCTGATGAGGCCCCGCTCGACGGCCGCCGTGACCGCGGCCGTGCGGGTCTCGACGCCCAGCTTGCCGTACACGTGGTTGAGGTGGGTCTTGACCGTGGCCTCGGTGATGAACAGGGCGCGGGCGATCTCCTTGTTGCCCGCGCCTTTGGAGAGCAGCTCCAGGATCTCGATCTCGCGGGCCGTCAGCGCCGGGCCGGGGTCGCGCATGCGGCGCATCATCTTGGCGGCGACCTTGGGCGACAGCACGCTCTCGCCCCTGGCCGCGGCGCGGATGGCGGAGAACAGCTCGTCGGGCGGGCTGGCCTTGAGAAGGTAGCCGGTCGCGCCCGCGTCGATGGCCCTGACGATGTCGGCGTCGGTCTCGTAGGTCGTCAGCACCAGGATCTGCGGCTTGCGCGGCAGCTCGCGGATGCGGCGGGTGGCCTCCACCCCGTCGGGACCGTCGCCGAGCTGCAGGTCCATCAGCACCACGTCGGGCTCGCGCAGCGCCACCAGGCGAAGCGCGTCGTCGGCGTTCTCCGCCTCGCCGACGATCTCCATGTCGGGCTCGCCGTCGAGCAGCGCCTTGATCCCCGCGCGCACCACGGGGTGGTCGTCGACCAGGAAGAGCTTCATGCCGGAATTCTGGCAGCCACGGCCGTGCCCTCCCCCGGGACACTCTCGACCACCAGCGTGCCGCCGAGCTCGGCGACCCGGTTGCGCATGGCCTTGAGGCCGTAGCCGCGGCCGGGCGCGCTCGGCGCGTCGAGGTCGAAGCCGGCGCCGTCGTCGACGACGTCGAGCGACACCGCGTCGGGCAGGTACGACAGCGTGACCACCACCCGCGTCGCGTTCGCGTGCTCACGCGCGTTGGCCAGCGCGCCCTGCGCGATGCGCAGCAGCGCCGCCTCCGCCGCCGGGTCGAGGGGGTACGGCGTGCCTTCCAGGCGGAAGTCGCCGGGATTCAGCTCCGACAGAGCCTCGGCCAGCGACTGCCCGCCCAGGGCGGCGGGCGCCAGGTCGCGGACGAAGCGGCGGGCCTCCTCCAGATACTCGCCCGAGGCGCGCTCGGCCTGCCGTACATAGTCGCGGGCCTTGCCCGGATCGTTGTCCCAGACGCGTTCGGCCGCCTGCAGCAGCATGCGCTGGCTGGTCAGGCCCTGGGCGATCGTGTCGTGGATCTCGCGCGACAACCGCTCGCGTTCGAGCAGCACGCCCGCGCGGCGGATCTCCAGGAAGACCGCGATCGTCATCGCGGCCACGCCGATCGGGGCCAGGATCTGGCTCGGGTCGAAGCGGTCGCCCAGGTAGATCTGCACCGCCACCACGACGGCGGTCAGCACGGTCGTGGCCACGATCAGCATCCGCACGCTCAGCAGCCGCATGCACATGAACAGCAGCGGCACCGCGCACCACGAGAACGACGGCGCCACCTCGACCAGGATCAGCCAGCACACCAGGAGGCTGCCCAGCCAGAACAGCCGCACCTTGTGGCTGAGCCGCTGCCAGTAGAGGGTGCCCAGGGTGTAGATGAGGCCGAGCATCGCGGCGATGACCAGCGCGAGCACCGTCTGGCCGTCGAGCGCGTGGCGGAACAGCAGCCGCGAGGCGGACGCGATGAGCAGCAGGTAGAAGCCGGCGTTCATGACCCTGTTCAGCCACACGTTCTCCATCGGTCCCCCCTTTCTCCGCGCAGGTTAGGCCGGGTACGGCAGGCGGGCATCAACCGATCGGTTGAGATCCGCCTCCATCGATTCTCTCCCACAGCTCGATCCGTCTCCCGATGGCGTGGCCGGTCGCGGACGGCATCGTTAGGGGTGTCGAAACGACCTGACCAGGAGGAACACCAATGAAGCTCCGCATCGCCGCCGCTGCCGCCGCCGTCGCCGGTCTCGCCCTCGTGGGTGGCGCCGCCGCCCCGGCCATGGCCGCCCCCGACGCCAAGACCGTCACCCAGCAGAACGTCCTGACCGCCGACGCGGCCATGCGCATCGCCGACGCCGTGCAGAAGGAAGCGGCCAAGCAGAAGCAGCGCGTCACCGTCGCGATCGTGGACCGCTCGGGCGTCACCCGCCTGATCCTCAAGGGCGACGGCTCCGGCCCCCAGACGGAGGAGTCGGCCAAGCGCAAGGCGTTCACCGCCGTGTCCTTCGGCCAGCCCACCAGCAAGCTCGCCTCGAACCAGGCGCTGGCCTCCATCCCCGGCACCCTGCTGCTCGCCGGTGGCGTCCCCGTCGCCGTCGACGGCGCCCCGATCGCGGGCATCGGCGTCGGCGGTGCGCCCAGCGGCGACATCGACGAGGCCATCGCCAACGCCGGCCTCAAGGCCGTCCAGAACGGCCTGGGCTGAGCATGACCCCCTCGGGCCCCCGGCCCAGCCGTCGCGCCCTGCTCCTGGCAGGTCTCCTGCTGGGCGCCGCCGCTGCCTGCGGCGCCCAGCAGGAACGCGGGACCTCGGCCCCCGTTCCGAGCGCGCTGCGCGACAGCCCGAGCCCGGCCTCCGATCCGCCCATGAAAGGATCTACCGTGCTCAACCAACGACTGCTGGCCGCCGCGGCGGCCGGAGACGCCGAAGCGGTGCGGTCGGCCGTCAACGAGGGCGCCGACCTCGAGACGCGCAACGCCCAACGCCAGACCGCGCTCCTGCTGGCCGCGACCGCCGACCACGTCGAGGTGGCCGAGATCCTGGTCGCCGCGGGCGCCGACGCCGACGCGCTCGACCACCGCCACGACACCCCGTGGCTCGTCACCGGCGTGACCGGGAGCGTGGGCATGCTCAAGGCGCTGCTGCCCGCGCGGCCCGACATGACCATCCGCAACCGCTACGGGGGTGTCTCCCTCATCCCCGCGTGCGAGCGCGGGCACGTCGACTACGTGCGCGAGGTGCTCAAGACCGGCATCGACGTCAACCACGTCAACGACCTGGGATGGACCGGGCTGCTCGAGGCGGTCATCCTGGGCGACGGGTCCGGGCCCTACCAGGAGATCGTGCGGCTGCTGCTCGACGCGGGCGCCGATCCGGGGCTGGCCGACAAGGACGGGGTCACCGCTCTGGAGCACGCGCGGACCAAGGGCCAGCGAGAGATCGTCGCGATCCTGTCGGCCGCCTGAGACCAGCCGGCCCGTGCTCGGGCGGTGCGGGCTCGGGCGGTGCGGGCTCGGGCGGTGCGTGCCCGGGCGATCGGGCTCGGGCGATGCGGGCTCGGGCGATGCGGGCTCAGGCGGCGCGGGCTCGGGCGATCGTGCTCAGGCGGTGCGGACCCGCACCTCGCCCACCAGGCGGCCGCCGCCCAGCAGCGGTGTGGCCGCCAGGGCGTCGAGCTCCGGGGCGTCCAGGCCCAGCGACCGCAGCGCCGCCACGGTGACCGGGGTCCTGGCCCGCTGGCCGCCGTCGTCGATCTTCACGGTCCCGGCCCGGCCGTCGGCGAAGACGAACGCGTCGAACGCCTCCGCGCCCACCTTGGCCATCAGGCCCGGCAGCGCCCGCATCAGCTTCGCCTCGGGACGGTGCGTCCCCGAGGTCCACTCGGGGAACGCCGACATCGCCTCGAAGATGCGGCGCTCGTGGCTGCCCCGCTCCGACAGCGGGAAGGCGCGGAAGGCCCGCGTGACCCCCACCATGGAGACGAAGAACAGCGGCGCGCCGCACCCGTCGACGCCCGTCGCCGCCACCCGCTCGCCCGTCAGCTCCTCGACCGTGTCGCGGATGGCGCGCTGGAGCGGGTGCGACGGCTCCAGGTAGGTCTCGGTCGGCCAGCCGTTCAGCACGCAGGTGGCGAGCATGGCGGAGTGCTTGCCCGAGCAGTTCATGAACAGCCGCGACCTGGCGGTGACCGTACGGTCCTCCGGATAGTCCTCGGGGCACTGCAGGGCGCTCTCGTCGAGCCCGGCGCCCGCGAGGATCTTCCTGGCCCCGTCGACGTGGAACGGCTCGCCCGAGTGCGAGGCGCAGGCCAGCGCGAGCAGCTCCCCCTCGAGGTCGAGGCCGCTGCGCAGCATGCCGAGCGCCTGGAGCGGCTTCATGGACGAGCGCGGCGAGACCAGGGTGTCGACCGCCCCGTGCACCGCCACGGGCCTGCCGTCGGCATCCACGGTGAGCATCCGGGCCTGGTGGACCGATTCCACGAACCCCGACCGGACAACCTCGACAACCAGCGACATTTCTCGCCCTCCTTCGCCACGAGTCTATGGGTGGGCCAAAATGGGCTCTCATGCGAGCTGTGGTTCAGCGGGTGAGTTCCGCTTCAGTGGTCGTCGACGGTCAGCCGGTCGGCGCGATCGACGAGGCAGGTCTGCTGGTCCTGGTGGGGGTCAACCACACCGACACCCGCGCGGAGGCCGCCAGGCTCGCCGCCAAGCTGTGGGGGCTGCGCATCCTGCACGGGGAGAAGTCGTGCTCGGACGTGGGGGCGCCGCTGCTCGTGGTCAGCCAGTTCACGTTGTACGGCGACACGCGCAAGGGCCGCCGGCCGACGTGGCAGGCGGCCGCTCCAGGTCCGGTGGCCGAGCCGCTGGTGGAGGCGGTGGTCGAGGAGCTGCGCGGTCTCGGCGCGCACGTCGAGACCGGCTCGTTCGGGGCGGACATGAAGGTGTCGCTCGTCAACGACGGGCCGATCACCCTGGTCATCGACCTGTAAGTGCGCGACGCGAACTGCTCTGCCGGTCGGGCCGGTTCTCCGCCCGGAGGGCCTGGTGGGCGCGTGCCCGGTCAGCGGATGCGGCGGCGCAGCGACGGGTCGATCTGCACGTTGCGACCGGCGTCCGGCGGCACGATGACCTCCTGCGCCGCCGCCACACCCCCGGCCAGCAGCTGCGCGTCGACCGGAACGGTGCGCTTGACCACCGCCAGCGCGATCGGCCCGAGCTCGTGGTGCCTGGCCGCCGACCCGACCTCGCCCACCTGCTGCCCGTCGAGCTCCACGGGCGCGCCGTGAGCGGGCAGCGTGTCGACGCTCCCGTCGAGGTGCAGGAAGACCAGGCGCCGCGGCGGGTGGCCGAGGTTGTGCACCCGGGCGACCGTCTCCTGCCCCCGGTAGCAGCCCTTGGTGAGGTGGACGGCGGAGCCGATCCAGCCGACCTCGTGCGGGATCGTCTTGTGGTCGGTGTCGAGCCCCTGCCGCGGCCGGTGCCCCTCGATGCGCAGCGCCTCGTAGGCCCACAGCCCCGCCATCGGCCTGCCGAGGTGGTCGGCCAGCTCGGCGCGCGGCACCAGGAAGTCTTCGTCGGCGCTGGAGAGCACGGCCAGGTCGGGCTGCGCGGAGACCTCGACGCGCAGCATGAACCGCATCCGGTCGAGGTAGTCGACGAGAGCCGCCGAGCCGCCGGGCTCGACGTGGGCCAGCACGGCCTCGCCGTCGTCGACCATCGTCAGGTGGTGCTCGACCCGCCCCTGCGCGTCGAGGATGAGCGTCTGGGTCCAGGTGCCGGGCTGGAGGTCGTCGACCTTCTGGGAGCTGAGGTCGTTGAGCCACTTGAGCCGGTCGGCCCCGGCGACGCGGACGACCTCGCGGTTGCTGCGGTCGACGATCGCCTCGCCCTTGGCCAGGGCACGCTGCTCGGCGAACAGGTCGCCGTAGTGGGCCGCGACGTCGGCGTCGGGGGCGTTGGCCGCGACGGCGCCTGGGAGATCGAGCAGTGGGCTGCGCATGCCTTCCAGGTTATCGGCACTCCCGGCACTGCCCGAAGACGGTCAGGTGGCGGGCGTCGGCGGCGAAGCCGGCCGTCTCCTCCAGCCCCTTGACCAGCCCGTCGGCCGCCGACAGCGGCACCTCGCCGACCGACCCGCACGAGCGGCAGACCAGGTGGACGTGGTTGGCCTCGGAGGCGAGGTGGTAGGTGGGCGCGCCGTGGCTGAGGTGGGTGTGGGTGACCATGCCGAGCTCCTCGAGGAGCTCCAGGGTGCGGTAGACGGTGGAGATGTTCACCCCGCGCGCGGTCTCGCGCACCTTGGTGCAGATCTCTTCCGGTGTGGCGTGCTCCAGCTCCTTGACGGCCTCGAGGACCAGTTGGCGCTGGGGAGTGACACGGTAGCCCTTGGCGCGAAGTTCCTCGTGCCACGTCGTCTCAGCCATGCCCAGAGAATAATCGCTTGCCGCCCCTCGAACGCTTCGCATAGCTTCTGGGGTACGCGGAAAGGAGGTGGTCCTAACAATGGTGATTCATAGTTGGGCTAGCGAGGTGGCCGTCCGCTAAGGGCGCGAGTCGTCTCGCGCCTCTGAGGCGAAATCGAGACAGCCACCGGAGCCCCGGGTAGCTGGAGGACGGCGACGCAATGCCGTTCATTGGTCCATCCAGCCCGTCCATCCACGGACGGAGAGAGCCCGGGGCTCTTCATTTCTCCGTTTTCAGTGCTCGCCGCGGGCGGCGATGCCCAGCTTGTCGCAGGCCTCCTGGTAGAGCCGGACGACCGCGACCCGCACCTGCGGCCGCTCGGTAATCGTCTCGCCCCACGGCACCCGCACCTGCTCGCCGTCGGCGACGAAGTAGATCGCCTCGGCGTCGGCGTCGCTCATGACCACGTCGCCGGCCTCGGGCCTGCCGCCCAGGCCGCGCACGATGATGCGCGAGTCGTCGGTGTGGTCGTCGTTCATGTGCCGCTTGATCTGGTCGACCACCGCGGGCGTGAAGAGAGTGCTCATCCGACCTTCTTCAGTTCACCGGACATGTGAGAGGTCAGCGGGTGACCCACGGCGGCCATGTCGTAGGCCCACATGAGGTTGCCGTTGACCAGACCATACAGTCGATGTCCTGCTGTGTACTCTTTCGCGGTCTGGGTGCGGGCGACCACGTCGGTGCGCAGCTCGATCTTGTGGAAGACCACCTCGCCCACGTAGATCTCGACCACGCCGGTCGGGTGCGCGAGCACCACCTCGAGCTGGCGCTCCGGCTGCGCGCGCCAGAAGCCGGTCTCGGTGGCCAGCGGCCTGACCTTGGCGCCCGCCTCGTCGAGAAGCCACGTGCGGCTGGTGTAGGCCAGGAACGGCTTGCCGTTGTGGGTGAACTCGATCTCCTGGCCGAAGTTGAAGCTCTCGATCGTCGGGTATCCGCCCACTCCAGCGCCCTCCCAGCGGCCGATGAGGAAGGCGATGTGCTCGAGATCGGGATGTACTTCCATGGTGCCCAAGCCTAGCGTTCGGCCCAGGGCATTAGGGTTTACGGCATGGCACGATCACTGGTGATCAAAGTGACAGCCGGAGCCGACGCCCCGGAACGCTGCAACCAGGCCTTCACGGTGGCCGCCTCCGCGCTGGCCAGCGGCGTCGCCGTCTCGCTGTGGCTCACCGGGGAGGCGTCGTGGTTCGCCGTCCCCGGCAAGGCCAAGGAGTTCAGCCTGCCCCATGCCGCGCCGCTCGCCGACCTGCTCGACGCCGTGCTGGCCGCGGGGAGGGTCACGGTGTGCACGCAGTGCGCGGCGCGTCGCGACATCACGGTCGACGACCTGCTCCCGGGGGTCAGGATCGCGGGCGCCCCGGCGTTCGTGGAGGAGGTCGTCGCGGAGGGCGTGCAGGCGCTCGTCTACTGAGCGCGCTCGTCCGCTGAGCGCGCTCGTCCGCTGAGCCCGCACGTCCGCTGAGCGCGCTCGTCCGCTGGGGGCCCGTCTACGCGCGTCCCCAGAAGTCGTACGGGTCGGCCCCCGGGCGGAAGCCGAGCGCGCCGGCCATCTCGGCCGCCTCGCGGAAGCCGCGGGCCAGCGCCGACGGCTCGTGCGCGTCGCTGCCGAACGTCACCGCCTGACCGCCCTCCTCGCGCCACCACCGCACGATGGCCGCGTTCATCGGCAGCCGCGTGTTGATCTCCAGCGCCCGCCCCGACTCGGCGGTGGCCCGCAGCGCGTGGCGATACTCCTCCTCGAACGCCGTCAGGTCGAACGGACCCGCCTGCTCCGGCCAGTAACGCACCGGGTAGTCGATGTGCGTCAGCACGGAGAACACCTCGCTCCCCGCGACAAGAGCGGGGATCTCCGCCAGATAGGCCCGCATGACGTCCGTGGCCGCCCTGCGGGAGTACAACGCGGGCGGCTCGGTGAACCCGCCGTCGCCGGTCGGCAGGCAGTGCAGCGAGCCGATCACCCGGTCGAACGGCCCTGCCTCGAGCAACTTGGCGACGGCGTCGGCATGCCAGTGTGGTTCGCCCACCTCCAGGCCGCTCAGGATCCGCAGTCCGGGGAACAGCGACCGGCAGCGCTCGATCTCCGCCAGGTATCCGGCCGGGTCGAACCGGGGCGGGATCAGGTGGCCGTCGGGGGTGCACAAGGAGGAGAGGTAGCCGTCGGCGTCGAACTCACCCGGCTCGACGCTCCACACCGTGTGGTCGACGTGCTCGGTGAAGGCGATCGCCGGCAGGCCGATCTCCACGGCCCTGGCGCAGGTGGCCTCCATCGAACCGTTGCGGGCGTCCCACGACCACTCGCTGTGCACATGACTGTCAGCAGGCAACATTCACCGAACATAGCGGGTGGCCGTGGCGCGGAAATCACCGCGAGGCGACCGCCGACAGCCGCTCCCGCCGCAGCGCCTCGTAGCGCGAGTCGTCGAGCGGCGCCAGCTCCGAGCCGACCGCCCACCGCAGCAGCAGGTCGGCCAGGGCGGGGTTGCGGGCCAGGGCGGGGCCGTGGAGGTAGGTGCCCACGACGTGACCGGCGTGGCAGCCCTCGAAGCCGTCGCCGTTGCCCACGCCGGTGACCACCTTGGCGAGCGGTTTGACGCCAGGGCCGAGGCGGGTGACGCCCATGTGGTTCTCGAACCCGGTGAGGGTCGGCAGGTTGAGCGCGCTGTCGACCTCGGCGACCAGCTCGCCGACGCCGCGGACCGAGCCGCGGCCGCTGGAGATGTCGAGCAGGCCGAGCCCCTGGACGGGCTGGCCCTCCTCGCCGCCGAAGGTGGAGCCCATGATCTGGTAGCCCGCGCACACGGCGAGCATGGCCGCTCCCCTGGCCAGGGCGCGGTGCAGGCCGCCGTCCTTGCGCAGGCGCTGGGCGGCCAGGATCTGGGGGCGGTCCTCGCCGCCGCCGATCAGGTAGATGTCGCCGGTCTCGGGCACCGGGTCGGCCGAGCGCACGCGGATCGACTCGAAGGGGATGCCGCGCCGGGCGGCCCGCTGCTCCAGGACGAGCTGGTTGCCCTGGTCGCCGTAGGTGGACAGCAGGTCGGGGTAGATCCAGACGATGCGGACTGCGCTCTCAGACGGCACGGCCGAACTCCTGTCGGATCTGCTGGAAGGCGGTGTAGTTGGCGATCACGTCGACGTGGCCGGGAGGCTGCTGGGCCAGGGCCGCGGAGAAGGAGTCGCACAGGACGAAGGGGACGTCGGCGACGTCGAGCCGCAGGGCCAGGTCGAGGCGGCGCTCTCCGGTGACGAAGACGTTGCGCCCGCGCAGGATCCGGTAGTCGACGTCCCAGAGCCAGGAGGTGTCGCGCCCGTCGGGGCCCTGGGCGTTGACCGACAGGATGATGGGCGCCACGCGCACGGGCGGCAGGCCGGCGGCGGCCGGGTCGGGACCATCGGAGGTGCCGAGGGCCACGTCGAAGGCCTCCAGCCAGCCCGCCGGGTTCTTGGCCAGCAGCAGGCGGGCGTCGCGTGAGTCGCGGGAGACGGTGGTGTAGCGGCCGGCGACCGACTTGACCTCGCGAAGGCGCGGCAGGGCCCGCTCGACCGGCAGGCCGAAGGCCTCGGCGACGGCCAGCGCCATCACGGCGTTGGAGCGGTTGGCCAGACCGGGGAGCTGGATGTCGAGCTGCCAGCGCCGCCCCTGGCGGTCGATGGCGAAGGTGTCGTCGAGCACCCAGTGGGGCTCGGGCCGGTGGAAGGTGCACTCGCGGCACGCCCAGTCGGCGTCCTTGCGGTCGAGCGGGCCGCCGCACTCGGGGCAGCACCAGGAGTCTTCCTTCCAGCGCTGCCCGCCCGCCACCCAGGTGACGGAGGCGGCGGTGGAGGCGCCCCAGGTGACCAGGGGGTCGTCGCAGTTGGCCACGACGTGGGTGGGCTTGCCCGACAGGGCCCTGCGCCACTTCTGGGCCAGCAGCCAGATCTCGGCCGCGCGGTCCATCTGGTCGCGGCTGAGGTTCATCAGGCAGAGCACCCCGGCGCCCGTGGTGTCGAGGACCTCGGGGAGGTACTTCTCGTCGACCTCGAGCACGCCGTACGGGGCCTCCTTGCCCTGTGACAGCGCCGAGACGTGCCCGGCGGGCATGTTGGCGCCGAAGGCGTTGGTGGCGACCTCGCCCATCTCCAGCAGAGCGGAGACGATCAGGCGGGTGGTGGTGGTCTTGCCGTTGGTGGCGCTGACGAGGGCCAGCTTCTTGTCGCGGGCCAGCTGGCGGAGCAGGTCGGGCTCGAGCATGAGGCCGACACGGCCGCCGATCACCGATCCGTCACCGCGCCCGGTGAGGCGGGACAGGGTGGCGGCGCTGCGGCCCAATGCGCTGGCGAGTTGAGCCCGCAGGGGAAGCTGCGTCATGCTCATCGAGCATAGTCGCCGCGGGGCCCTCCGACGTGGTCAGCTTGCCCTCGGAGTGTGAACCGGTGGTTGCGGATTCGGACAGGAGCCCCATAGGCCGCGCTTCGCGCGCTGGGCGGCGGCCGCGGCGTCGGCGAAAGCCTTCTCGTATTCCACGTTCGGCCAGATGCGCAGCACGAAGGCGTTGCCCTGGGCGAGTTGCTCGCTGTTGACCAGCGTGCCCGAGGCGTTCCAGGCGTATCGCAGCTGCCTGCCGTAGTCGTCGATCCTGCGGTCGTCGAAGGCCAGCTTCACGGTCGATCCGCGCGGGAGCAGCTTGAGCAGCGCGGCCGTCGACTCGCGTGCCCAGCACTGCGGGGCGGGGTGCGTCTCGGGGGCGTCGAGGCCGATGAGCCTGATGCGCTGCTCCTGCCCGGCGTACGGCCCGGCGAGGGGTCTGACGACGATCGTGTCCCCGTCGCTGATCCACACGACCCGCGCGGCTTCCTGGGATCCCTCAGGGGAGAGCGGAACGGGTGTCGTGGCGCCCGCCGTACGGCCGGCGGTCTGCTCGGGCAGCACCCTCGTGCGGTAGAAGGCCGTGCCCACCACTGTCAGCAGGACGATGTACACCACAACGAGCAGGGTCGGTCGCACACCGTAACGATTACACCGTCGGCACGAAAGCGATCTCCGGCTCGCCGTCGTGGTCGAAGGGCAGCACGAACCGGCGCGGCCACGACAGCACGCTCTCCAGCCACCCCGCTCCCATGGTCTGTCCCACGTGCCGGATCCTGGCCGAGGCCTCCACGCCGATCGCGACGACGGTGATGTCGGCCAGGAGCCCGGCCGCCTCGTCGTCGCCGAGGATGGCCCGCCAGGCGAGCTCGCGGTTGCGCTCCATCTCCATCGACAGCGGATGGTGCCGCAACGCGCGGGCGCGGTGGCCGAGCAGCTCGGAGCCGTTGGCCGACAGCAGGGGGTACTCCATGGGCGGGGCGGGGCTGCGCAGGTCGGGCGCCGGGCGGCCGAAGGGGAAGAGCCTGTCGACCTCGTGCAGCCACCGGACCTGGGGGATCACCCACGCGTGGCCCGGCAGCGCGCCGCCCTGCTCGCCGGCCAGCAGCCGGGCGGCCACCTGCGCCACCTGCTCGGTGACGAGCGCCGGGTCGTACCAGCTGCGCAGCGCCCACGAGCGCCGCCGCACGCAGCGCTCGACCAGCGTGGCGAGCACGCACTCGCGCCGGCGCGCGGGGAGCTCGCCCCACATCCCGGCCAGCGCGCGCGGCACCCCCGGCAGCGACCGGTTGGCGACGTAGGCGAGCACGACGGTCTCCAGCCAGATCCGCAACCACGTCCACTCGGGCGCCTCGGCCATGATGTCGGCCTCGCGCAGCTCCATCAGGGTGCAGGCCTGGGTACGGCACGCGGAGCCGCACGCGCCGGAGCGCCTGCCGCGCACCGGCGGGGCGGGCGAGGGCAGGATGCGCTCCCGCTCCTCCCCCAGCGGCACCTGGATGCGCAGCGGCCGGTCCATGCCGTCGGCGAAGACGGCGGCGATGCCCGGCGGGAAGGAGACGACCTGGCGCGACTGCTCGTCGTCGAGGTTCATGGCCGCGCCCACCAGCAGCCGGTCGTCGGAGGCGGGCAGGCGGTGCACGATCTTCAGCGCGGTGTTCTTGACGACGTCGGGCACGAGCTTGGCCGGGATCTGCTCGGCCACCACCAGGCCCTCGCCGTATGCGCGGATCTCGGCGAGCATCCCGGCGAACAGCTCGACGGCGTGCGAGGCCGCCCTGCCCTGGCCGCGGTCGCGCAGCAGCCGGTGCGCCTCCTCGATCACGATCACGTGGCGCAGGGCCGTGGAGCGCTCGACTCGGGCGCGCATCCGCAGGTGCTCGACGATGCGGATGATGAGGGTGCCCATGAGGAAGGCCTTGTCCTCGTCGTTGGCGACGTCCTCGATGGCCAGCACGACGTTGCGCTGCAGCAGGCCGCCGATGTCGGCGGGGTGGCCGCCCTCGAAGAAGCGTCCGGCCGAGCCGACGCGCAGGCTGCGCAGCCGTACGGAGATGAAGCCCTCGACGTCGGCCTGGACCTCGCGCCCGTAGCCGATCTCCTTGATCACGTCCATGGCGTGCTGCTGCAGCTGTTCCAGGGTGGGCACGGTGGGCAGCACCTTGGCGCCCGGAGCGGCGCCGCCGGTGACCACGTCCCAGCCGTTGGCCTCGTAGACGCGCTGCAGGGCCATCGAGACGATCTGCGGGAAGGGCTCCTCGGCGTCGAAGGCGGCCATGAACAGCGCGCGGACCATGTCGATGTGCGCCTGGACCGGGTAGCCGGGCTCGGGTTCGAGCGGGTTGACGCTGAACGGCACGCTCTCGGGCGCCGACGGGCGGATCACGGTGACGGCCTCGGCGACGCGGCCGGCCATGTACCCGTATTCGGACTTGGCCGGCTCGATCGCCAGCCACGGCACCCCGCTCGCGGTGAGCTGCTCCAGCAGGTGCCGCACGGTCTGCGACTTGCCGGAGCCGGTGGCCCCTGTCACGAAGGCGTGCCGGTTGAGCGTGGCCAGCGGGACGCGGAAGGAGCCGACCGCCCGCTCCTGGCCGTCGAGGATCGCGCCCAGCTCCAGCTCGCCGCCGACGGCCTCGGAGGTCACGTCGAAGTGCCCTGAGTCGAGCACGCGCACCCCCGGCACCTCGCGGCGGGGCAGCCCGGCCAGGGCCGCCAGCGCTCCCGCGGTGGCGGCGAAGGGCACGGCTGCGCCGTCGCCCGGATCCTGCAGGGTCACGGTGAGCGCCTCGGGCAGGGCGTAGACCTGGGGGCCCGAGCTGCGCAGCCGGTACGGGTGCTGGCTCAGCTCGGCCGATCCGACCAGGACCGGCGCGATCTGGCGAAGCTCCTCGGCGGTGGCGGCGCCGGCCAGGACGCGCACGTTCCACAGCCCCGCCTCGCGGTAGGCGTCGAGCTCCTGCAGGCGGCGCTCGGCGCGCTCGACGTCGAAGCGGGAGCGCTCCGAGGCGTCGCCGTACTGCCGCAGCACGTTGAGCTGGGTGCGCAGGTGGGCGATCTCGGTGTCGAGCAGGTCGGTGGGCTCGGCGGCCACCAGCCAGGCGAAGGGCCTGGACATGAGCGTGACCAGCGTCGTCTCGAACAGCGACACCTCCGCGGGCTCGCCCGGCGAGGTCGACAGCGGGAGGGCCTGGCGGCCGGGGCACGGGCTCCAGACGAGGTCGGCCAGGTCCGCCAGCCGCTCCTCGTCCATGCGGACACCGCGCGCCCCTCCGGGGAACAGCAGCGGCTCGGGGCCGGTGGGCCGCTGAGCCCGGCGCGGATGCGGGCTCAGCGGCCCGGCGTTGGTGACCAGCTCGAGCGGAGCCCCGGAGCCTCGCGAGAACCAACCGATGACGAAGGGGCGCTCGCGCTGCGCTGCGGACAGCACGGCGGGCAGGATCGAGACGAAGTCCCATTCCACCGACGAACCGCGCGACGGCGCCGCGATCGACTGAATGAGATACCAGGGTCCGCTCAGTTGCATGTCATCCCCCCGCCGTCCAAAATCGCCCGTCGATCAAGTCACCACCCCGCACTTGACCCGTTCATGGGCGCTTGTTGCGCCAGTCGAGACGCGGCGGTGGGGGGCCGAGGTTGGGCGGGGGCTCGTCGGGGTCGGAGTCGGGGGCCAGGGAGAGCACGGCGTCCCTGACCTCTTCCA
The DNA here is from genome assembly GCF_044456985.1 of Nonomuraea sp. NPDC050663. Taxonomy (NCBI): domain Bacteria; kingdom Bacillati; phylum Actinomycetota; class Actinomycetes; order Streptosporangiales; family Streptosporangiaceae; genus Nonomuraea; species Nonomuraea sp. NPDC050663. The sequence continues at coordinate 57,537 of NZ_JBITGL010000001.1, read as the reverse complement.
GCTCGCCGAGAGTGGTCTTGGGGAAGGCCAGGATGGCCGGGTTGGCGTCGGCCAGCCGGACCCTGCGTCCTTCCGCCGTGGCGTCGGTGACGATGACGGCGGTCGTCGGCAGCTGCTGCAGCTGGTGGGGTTCGACCAGGAACTCGCGCGAGCGCTGGAGCACGCGCTCGGTCTCGCCGATCGTGTCGACGGTGCGCCCCCAGGCGGTCGACTCGGCGATGTCCTCGCGCAGGTCCTCGTGGCGCGATTCCGACGGCTGCTCCTGGTGCTCGTCGGCGATGGTCGAGGTGTAGGCGCCGTTGAGCCCCGACAGCGTGGCGCCGATGGTCTCGGTGAGCTGGGCCAGCTCCAGCCGGTGCTCGGTGCCGACGTGCTCGCTGGCGACGCGCGCGTCCTCGGCGTTGCCCAGGCGCATGAAGGCGACGGCGGCGTGGCCGCGGCCGAGCCGCTCGCGGACGGTGGGGGTCAGGGAGCGGTAGGTCAGGACCAGGCCGGTCCTGGAGGTCTCGCAGGCGTCCATGAGCCGGTCGAGCACGTCGCCCCTGAGCTTGTCGGCGCCCGCCACGATGATCGTGTGATACCACGGCCGGTCGGAGGCGGGCGACTGGCGCAGGATGTGGGTGAGCGCGGTGGCGATGTAGGTGCCGAGCACGCGGTTGCCGAAGACGCCGGCCTGGCGGTCCATGCTCACCACGCGCAGCCGCGCGGGCGGCAGCCGTACGGACTCGGTGCCCAGGTTCTCGAGCTTGCGCAGCTGGGATTCCAGCGCCCAGGCCCGCTTGATCACCACCTGGTCGCTGACGCCCCTGCCGAAGAGCATCGACAGCTTCTCCAGCTGGGCCGCGCTGATCAGCCCGAACCTGATGTCGTCGCGCGGGTCGCCCACCTGGGCCAGGGCCCGCAGCGCGGCGTTGACCTGAGCGATGGTCACGTTCTCGCCGAGGACTTCGAGGACCCGCTCCAGGATGGCGTGGTCGAAGCTCAGGTCGGTGCGGTCCTCCTCGCTCACGCTCACGACGTGGGCGAGCACGTCGGCGAAGGCCTCCGGCTTGAGCGTGGCGCCCAGGTCGAGCCGGGGCAGGTCGACCGGGAGCACCCAGACCAGCGGGTCGTCTCCGCCGCGACGCGCGAGCTCGATCAGGTCGGTGGCGATCGCGCCCTCCGACAGGTCGAGGACGGTCAGGTGGCCGCCGGAGTACAGCCGGGTCGCGCCCAGCAGCGTGATCAGCGCCGACCAGCCGGGCAGAGTGCCGCCCGCGACGTCGACCCGGTCGATCTCGTCGGGTACGGCGACCGCGTACCAGGTCATCTGCTGCTCGTGACGGTCCTTGGTCTCCTGCCACTCCCGGTATCGGGCGGCGTGCTCCTCCTGCAGCTGGAACAGCTCTTTGTCACGTTCCTGCTGCACCTTGTCGCGCTTGACCTGCTGTTCGAGCACCCGATGGCGCACGGCGCGGTCGCCCTGCAGCAGGGCGTAGGAGCAGATGCCCGCCACGCCGCCGGTGGCGATCAGGCCGATGATCACGAACGACCAGCCGATGTAGCCCATGATCCCCGCGACCAGGAGCAGCACGCCCAGGGCGGCCATGAACCCGCGGAAGATCTTGACCGGGCGGTTGAGCAGGTCTTCCTGGAGGCGTTCGCGGCGGAGTAACTCGGGATCGGGCTCGGTGGGCGCCGGTGTCTCCTCGGCGACCGGCGAGGGGCGCTTCGGCGGCGGGCCCGGATCAGGGTGCAGCAGGACGTATTGCCAGCCCAGGTAGATGCGGTCCGCCTGCAGCTGCGCGTGCTCGGGATGCACGTCCGCCACGTGTACCCTCCGGCCGGCCCTATGTCGTTAGTAGGCCAACAGCCTAAGAGCTGAACCATGGATCGCGCAGCTTTTCCTCAAGCGTCTGGGATGAATGGGGCACATGCGACCATTAGCATGCTTACCCATGACGGAACCCTCCTCCGGCAGCAAGCCCAAACGCCCGGTCGTCGTACCCGCGATCGCGCTGGTGATGGCGACGGCCCTGGGGATCACCGCCCTGATGGACGGTTTCGACGAGGCGCCCAAGGAGGAGCCGAAGATCCTGGCCGAGGGCGGCAAGATCGACCAGACGCTCTACGAGACCGAGTTCCTCGGCGCGAAGGTCACCTTCCAGAAGGCGCCCAACGAGTTCGCCAAGGACCACAGGTACCTGGACATCATGCTCAAGGTCACCAACAAGGGCACCGCGACCACCTGGACCGGCATGCCCTGGGCCGGGTCGGACAAGTCGGGCAGCGGCTACGGCGAATCCCTCATCGTCAAGGAGCCCGTGCTGACCACCTCGCCCACCCTGGAGGTGGCAAGCGAGCAGCGCTCGACGCTCCTGCACCCGGGCGTGCCCACCCAGGTGCTGCTCCGCTACGAGCTCGACCTCAAGGCCAAGGCGCCGGAGCAGGTCGTGATCAGCGTGGCGGGCTTCGAGGAGACGGAAGACGAGTACGACGGCACCACGCGATGGGAGGCGGCGGGCGAGAAGGTCACCAAGCCCGACCCGCTCACCATGGAGGGCCTCACGGCGCCCATGACCGGCGACGATCGCCCGCGGGCCTACAACATGATCAAGGCGATCGCCAAGGTGACTCTCACGGTGAAACCGCAGGAGGCCTCATGACAGCCACCGCCCAGCAACAGCAGCAGGAGGCGGCGGCGCCGGGCGGTCGCCGGTCCGCGCGCTCGCGCAGGAGCAGGAAGGGCCCGGTGATCCTCAACGCCCTGGCCGGGCTGGTCCTGGCCTCGGGGGCGATCTGGATCCAGTCGATGGCCGTTAGCCCCGACGACATGGACCTGCCCCTCACCTACGTGGGCGACAAGGGCGAGGAGGTCGACGCGGGCCGCTTCTCGGTCAAGGTCGAGGGCGTCGACTCGGCGCGGACGATCAGGCTGACCAGGGACGAGCTCGTCCGCACCGACCTGCTCTTCCTGGTGGTCAACCTGTCGGCCACCTCCAAGAGAGAGCCGCTGAGGTTCCAGGAGCCCTACCTGCTGACGCCCGACGGGCTGCGCTTCAAGGCCACCGACAAGGTCGGCAACATCCTGACCCTCAGCAACAAGTACGTGCAGCCGGGCATGCGCTCGGGCGGCAGCTGGGTCTTCGAGGTGCCGGCCTCGGCGCTGCAGGGCTCGAGCATCATCGTCCAGGCCCCGACCAGCGCCCTGTACGCCGAACCGCTGATCCCCGAGGTCGAGATCGACCTGGGCATCGACGAGGCCCTGGCCAAGCAGCTCGGTTCGGCGCCGAAGGACCTCTACTCCCTGGAAGCCAAGTGAACGATCCCGGGCAGAACTGGTTCACCCCGACCGGAGAGCCGCAGCCCCAGCAGCCGCAACAGCCGCAGCCGCAGCCGCCTCCCCAGCAGCAGCCCCAGCGACCGCAACAACAGCCACCGCAGCAGCAGCGGCCTCCCCAGCGGCCGCAGCAGCGTCCGCAGTATCCGCAGCAGCCCCCGCAGCCGCCGCAGAGGCTTCCGCAGTACCCTCAGCGGCCGTCGGTGCGTCCCGACCACCAGGTGTGGCCGCCGTCCGGCTACGAGCCCGTGGGGAGCAGCACGCAGCCCCTGCCCGCGCTTCCCAGCGCAGGCCCGCTCTTCCAGCCGCCGCACGCCGGTCAGCCTGGCCAGCCCGGTCAGCCTGCACAGCATGGTCAGCCCGGCCAACCTGGTCAGCCGCCCCAGCCCCCCGGTCAGCCGCCCACCGCGCCGGCCGAGCCCGCCGAGCCCACCCCGCCCAGGCGCTCGCGCCCGGTGCTGCTGGGCGTCGGCGCCGTGGCGGCGCTCGTGCTGGCCGTGGGCCTGCCGACGGGGGACCGCTACCTGTTCTACAAGAGCGGCCAGCCCAGCGACATCGTGCACTCGCTCAAGGCGGGCGCCAGCATGGACTTCGAGCACGTCAAGTGGTCGGCGACCTTCGGCACGGCCGAGGCGCCGTCGAACCGCACGCCCGATCCGACCCGGCTGTGGATGAAGGCCGTGGTCACCCGCACCGCTCTCGACAAGGACGGCACGGTGCTGACCGCCGTGCCCGAGCTGGCCTTCAAGGACGCCGAGGGCCGCGAGTGGGTGATCCAGATGACCAAGGACAACAGCCCGACCGACGCGCACGAGGTCGGCGCGCCATACACGATCGAGTTCATGGGCGTCGTGCCGCCGCAGCTGGCCAAGAACGTCCAGCTGCACGTGCGGCCCAACACGACCTACAAGTCGGACACGGACGTCAAGGAGCTGTTCCGTCCGGCGACGTCCGCCGAGGAAGTGGAGAAGGCCAAGCACAAGGACGTGCTGGTGTTCAGCCAGTGACCTCTTCGCCGCGCAGTCGTGCCCTGGTCGCCGCGATGTCGTAGGCGGCGGCCAGGACACAGGCGCTCAGGCTGGCCAGCAGCAGGCCCTTGACGAAGCTGACCGGGTACCACTTCACCAGCCACAGGTAGGGCGTCTCCGAGCCCATCAGGGTCATCACGCCGCGCTCGGCGTAGTCGGCGCCCACCCGCAGGCCGACGTAGAGCACGCAGACCATGCCGAACAGCGCGAGCCCTCCGCGGCTGGTCACGCGGAGCGCGTTGAGCACCGGCACCCAGCGGTCCTGGAAGCCGCCGATCACCCGGTTGGCGGACTTCTGGGTCAGCTGGTGGCTGCCTTCGAGGCGCTCCAGACCGGTGTCGATGCGGCTGCCGCGGAAGGCGCGCCTGGCGTCGTCGACCGAGCCGCCGAAGGTCAGGATCGCCAGCGCCAGCCAGGCGAACGGTAGGAACAGCGCGTCGATGACGTAGGGCCAGATGTCGGCGATGAACGAGGTCAGGGCGTCCCAGCCGGGGACGGTCTCCTTGGCCTGCTCCATGGCGCCCTTGGCGTTGCTCACGACCACGCGGTGGTCGGTCCAGCCGCCGCGCAGCTTGGCCAGCGTCAGCACGGCGTTCAGGCCGCAGAACATGAAGGCGAACTCGGCGAAGGCCGCCGCGACGCCGGCGTACTTGTTGCCGCCCTTCTCCACCATCTTGCCGAACAGCAGGCGCAGGCCGAAGGTGACGACCGAGGCGATGAGCGAGACGCGCCAGTCGAGGTCCATGAGACCCCGGCCCATGGTCGCCTGTTCGGCTTCGTTGCCGTTGGCGACGTTGGTCAGGATCTGGTTGTAGAAGTTGTCGTCGATGTTGTGCAGGCGGTCCATGCTGTCGAAGGCGACCACGTCGGTGACGTGGAGGCTCCAGGCCAGGTAGATCACCGCGTAGGTCGGCGCCACCCGGTTGAGCACCGACCAGAACTTCTCGTTTTCGCCCCTGGCCTTCATCTCCCACATCGCGCCGCGAAGGGCGTGGAAGGTGCCCGCGGTGATCACCATGGAGAGCATCACGATCAGCGTGAGCAGCACCACGGTGGCCACCAGCCTGGCCTGCCGGAAGTCGCCGTGGGAGATCTCGGTGGCCAGGTAGAACAGGGCCCACCTGATCAGCTCGCCCGCGGAGAACCACAGGATCAACGGAAGCGCGCACTGGCCCGCAAGACGGAGTGCGTGCAGGGGCAACGAGTACGGCGACGGCATCCGCTGGCTTTCTGGGGGTGCCGCCACTCCTGACGATCCGGACATCTCGTGAATCGTAGCGGGAGGCCCCATATGTCGCAGCCGTACCATCGGGAATGCGCATTTAGTTGTTGATGTTTCAACTAACATGCGCGACGACCTCGACCGTTACCGTTTCGCCGAGCGCCTGCTGGCCCAGCGGGATGCCCTCGGCGCGCTGCGAATCCTGGAGCCGCTCCTTGAGGAGTACGGCGACCACTACGGCGTGCGGATGCTCACCGCCCGCGCCTACTACCACTCGGCCCAGCTCGGCCGCGCCCGCGAGGCGCTGGGCGCGCTGATCGAGACCGATCCGGCCGACCACTACGCCCGGTTCCTGCTGGGCCGTACGCTCGAGCGCTCGGGCCGCCTCGGCGAGGCGCGGACGCACCTGCGCATGGCCGCGGCGATGTCGCCCGAGCCCGACTACGTCGACTCGGTCGCCCGCGTCGAACGCAAGCTGGGCCTCATCAGCAGGTGAACCAGCCCGCCCGCGACCAGTCCCCAGAAGGCTGAGCCGACGCCGAGGTAGGACACCCCGGAGAAGGTGACCACGAAGGTGATCGCCGCCGCGACCTCCCGCACCTGGAGCAGGGCGTTGCTCATCGCGCCCAGCAGCGCCAGGCCGGCGACCGCCTCGATGAGCACCGGCGGGGCGAGCACCACCAGTGCCACCGCCAGGCCCGAGGAAAGGCCGAGCACGATCATCACGGCCCCGGCGGTCACCGAGGCGACCCAGCGACGCTCGGGCGCCTCGGCGGCCTCGGGACTGGCCGCCAGCGCGGCGGTGATGGCGGCCAGGTTGACCGCGTGGCCGCCGAAGAGCGCTCCGGCGCTGCTCGCCGCGCCCGTGGTCAGCAGCACCTCGCGCAGGCGCGGGCGGTAGCCGTACCCGGCCAGCACGGCCATGCCCGGCACGTTCTGGGAGGCCATGGTGACCAGGAAGAGCGGCAGGGCGATGCCCGCGATGGCGCTGAGGTCCCACACCGGGGCGGTGAATTCCACCGGAGGCGCCAGGTCGATCCCGCCGAGCCCGGGGCTCGACAGGGCGATGGCCACGATCGCGGCGACCAGGGCGCCCGGCACCGCCCACAGGCGGGCGAAGCGGTAGAGCAGCACCCAGATCAGGATGACCGGGGCGGCCATGAGCGGGATCTGCGTCATCGCCACGACGGGGGCCAGGCAGAGCTTGAGCAGCACGCCCGCGAGCATCGCGCTGGCGATGGGCTGCGGGATGGCCTCGATGGCTCTGGCCAGGGGCGGGAAGAGCCCGGCCACCATGATCAGCCCGCCGCAGACCACGAAGGCGCCGACGGCCGTGCCGAAGTCTGCGTGGGGCGTGGTCAGGAGCAGGGCGGCGCCGGGAGTCGACCAGGCCACGCTGATCGGCATGCGTTGCCGTACGCCCAGGAAGATCGCGGTCACGCCGACCGCGACGCACAGGGCGAGCAGGCCGGAGGCGGCCTGGCGCTCGTCGGCCCCCGCCGCGCGCAGGCCCGCCAGGACCACGGTGAAGGAGCTGGCGAAGCCGACGAGGGCGGTCACCAGGCCGGCGATGATCGGGCGGAGGCGTTCCATAAACGGAACGGTAGCGGCATCGTCCATCCGCCACAATGGCCGCATGGACCCACGACCGGCTCTGAACACCGACCCGCACGAGGTCGGCGCCCGGTTGCGCCGCATGCGCGAAGCCCGCGGCATCTCGCTGTCGGAGCTGGCGCGGCGGGCCGGCGTCGGCAAGGCGACCCTGTCCGGCGTCGAGAACGGCAGCCGCAACCCCACCCTGGAGACGCTCTGGGCGATCACCGCCCAGCTCGGAGTCCCCCTCGCCGCCGTGCTCGACCCGCCCGCCGACCCCCTCCAGGTGTACGGCGAGGCCGCCGAGGCCACCCTGCTGCAGGTCTTCGACGAGGGCCCGGTCACCTTCGAGCTCTACCGGCTGCGGGTGCGGCCCGGCATCACCCAGCGCTCACCCGGTCACCACGCCGGCGTCACCGAGCACATCACCGTCTTCAGCGGCACGCTCTGCGCGGGGCCGGCCCAGCGCCCCCTGACGGCCGGGCCCGGCGAGTTCATCAAGTGGACGGCCGACTCCGAGCACATCTACACGACCATGGGCGAGGAGGAGGTCCACGCCACCCTGCTGATGCGCTACCCGCTAGTTGACGGCGTCTAGCCGGGCCCGCTGGTCCTCGGTCAGCTCCAGGTCGAGCGCGCCGAGCGTCTCGTCCAGCTGCGCCACCGACGAGGCGCCGACCAGGGGGACGATCGCCAGCTCATGCCCGAGCTGCCATGACAGGACGACCTGGTTGGCGGTGGCGCCGGTCTCCTCGGCGATCTCCTTGAGCACGGCCAGGCGCTTGGGCGTGCCCGGGTGCTCGTAGTCGTAGGGGATCTTCTTGTCGGCGCGCGTGTAGACGCCGCCCATGAGCGGCGAGTAGGCCACCAGCGTCATCGCGGGGTCCAGCCGCAGGTAGCTCAGCAGCTCGGCGCCCGCGTGACCGAGGCTGCCGTCACGGAAGATCGACTCGGGCACGTCGAACCGGGGACGCAGGTAGCTGTGCTGGTACTGCAGCACCTCGTAACCGGCCAGGCCCAGGCCCTGGGCGATCTGGCGGGCGCGCTCGACCCGCCAGATCGGGTGGTTGCTCACGCCCAGCATGCCGACCACGCCGTCCTGGACCAGCTCGCCGAAGGCCCGCACGGTCTCCTCGAGCTCGACCGACCGGTCCTCGATGTGGGAGTAGTACAGGTCGATCCGCTCCACGCCGAGCCGCTCGCGGCTGATCTCGGCCTGCTCCCTGATGACCTTGGCGGACAGGCCCTCCGCGTCGTCCACGTAGCTCAGCCCCGGCGCCGTCGGCCGCGCCCCCACCTTCGTGGAGATCACGATCTCGTCGCCCACGCCCCGGCTGCGCCGCCAGCGGCCGAGCAGCTCCTCGCTCTGGCCACCCGTGCCGCCGTCCACCCAGAACGCGTAGTTGTTCGAGGTGTCGATGAAGGTGCCGCCCGCCTCGACGAAGCGGTCCAGGATCGCGAACGAGGTGCTCTCGTCGGTCACGCTGCCCATGAGCATCGCGCCCAGCGCGATCACACTGACGTCCTTGTTGCCAACCTTGCGATATCTCATGACGGGAAGTCTGGTTGCTGGAGTGCGCTCCAGGTCAAGCGAGGGTCGCGGCGAAACTCCTGCCGTGCGCGTGATGGGTGTTCACCTGGATCAACGTGCCTCCCGGCACCCTGCGCACGCTCACGCCGTCGTCCGCCTCGACCAGCCGCCGCGCCCTGCCGAGCAGGACCACCGAGACCTTGTCCTGCTTCATCGTGGGGTCCGACAGGGCGATGCGGGTGCGCTCCCCCGTCTTCATGAGCACCGACGCGGGCCCGTCGATGAGGAGGCGCTCGGCGTGCCGGGGACCGTGGGTGAAGACGTTGGCGGCGACGATGCCCAGGCCCGCGTGCTTGATCGCCTGGATGTGGCGGTTGTTGGCCAGCACGGTCAGCGGCCCGCCCGCGTAAGCCCTGAGCGCGCCCTCGGAGGCGTTCGGCACCAGGGCGTAGGCAAGCGACTCGGCGCCGCTGGAGACGGTGAAGACGGCCTTGGTCACGCTGGTGTCGGGATTGCCCGTCCGCACGACCCGGCGGCTGCGGGTGACCGTCTCCACCCCGGCCGTCACGGTGCTTCGCGCCAGGAAGACGTAGCCGACAGCCGTACGGCGGGCGCCGTTGGCATAGCGCAGCCACCTCGGCTCGCTGTCGTCGCCGTCCCATGACCCCCTCGTGAGCGTGACCGGGTCGGAGGGCGCGGCGATCCTGCTGTCGATCGTGGTCACCGCCTGGCGCCCGTCCTGGCCGTCGACCCCGGCCGCCAGCACCACGATCTCGTCGTCGAGCATGAACCACGACTTGGTGGCGGCGGCGTTCCGATAGGTGACGAAGTCGTCCGGCAGGATACCCCTGGCCAGGTAGGCCGCGTCGTCGGACTGGACCATGCCGGCCACGCCGTACGCGTCGAGCGTGGCGCCGCCTGAGAAGGCGTGGCCACCGCGCGGGAAGTAGACGTAGGCGTTCTGGGACTCCGACGACGAGGTGAAGTTCAGCGGGTGCCCGGGGTTCTCGTACCAGAGCCTGCCGTACAGCTCGGGCACCGTGCGCCGCTCCTCAACCGGCGCGGTGACGCCGGCCAGCCGGTACGGCGAGACGGTGGTGTAGTAGTCGACGCCGAAGACCTCGCGCTGGTCCTCTCCGGCGAGGTAGAGGTAGTAGGCGCCCTCGCCCTGGAACCAGGGCATGAGGTTCTCGCCGCTCATGTACTCGTACTTACTGATGCGCTCAGAGTTGCGCGCCAGGGCGAAGGCGTAGCCGGGCCGGCGGTGAACGGTGCGGTCCATGGCGTTGAAGGCCACCGTGCGGGCCGCGGGGTTGAGGTCGCGGGCGGGGATGGCGGCGTCGGCCATGATGGCCGCGTAGCGCGCGATGCTGCCCGGGGAGACGAAGGCCGTGGGGTCGACGGCGGGCAGGTGCTTGACGTAGCTCTTCAGCTCCGGCCGGTGCTCGGCCAGGTCGGCCGCCGCCTCGGCGATGACGGTGACGTCGGTGTAGCCGGTGGTGGTGCGCGAGGCGGCCCGGCCCTTGACGATCTCCATCATCCAGCCCTCGAAGATCAGCGGGGCGAAGCCGTCGGCGATCCAGCGGTACACCAGGTCGGTGTCGATCTCCGTGACGCCCGCCAGCATCTTGATCGTCTGGACCACGCGGGTCAGCAGGATGCGGCCGTAGGAACCGGTGTAGGCCACCGAGTGGTGCTGGATGAAGGAGCCGTCGGCGTAGTAGCCGTCGGTGACGCCGTGGCGCAGGTTGTACGGGTCGATCGTGGCGAAGACGGTCGCCTGGTCGGCGATGGCCTTGGCGATCCTGGCGTCGTCGCCGGCGAGGGCTCCCTGCAGGATGCGGTTGGCGGTGATGTCGGCGAGGTTGGCCCCGGTGTGGAAGCGGGAGTCGAGGTCGACGTCGCCGTTCCTGCCGTTGCGTAAGTAGGCGTCCATCGAGGTGAGGTAGGCGCTCTTCAGCTCGGGCGGCACCGCGTCGCCCAACAGGGCGAAGGTCCTGCTGACATGCGTGGAGATGGCGATCTCCCAGTTGTGCCAGTTGCCGTAGTAGCCCTTGCTCTGGTCGCCGTAGTAGCCCTCGTGCAGCCGCCGCAGCCCGTCGACGACCCGCTGTCCCAGCGCCAGGCCGTTGCGGGCGCCCAGGGCCATCTCGTACAGGTACTGGAAGGACAGGCGCAGGTTGACGTCGTCGGCGCCGAGCTTGAGTCCCTGGAACAGCTCGCCCTCACCGGCCCTGTCGAGCAGGGTCACGCGCTGGCGGGCGGTGTTCAGCATCGCGGCGAGCTTGGCGGCGAGTTCGGGTCTGGCGTTGATCTCGGGGGTTCCCGCGAGCATCTCCACGGTGTTGGCCAGGAGGCGGGCGTGGTCGAAGCCGGCCGCCCTGGCCGGGGCGGCGCTGAGGAGGATCGTGGCGGGGAGGAGGGCGAGCACCTGGCGACGGGAGAACTGCGGCATCGGCGAGCTCCAGGCCGTTGGGGGACATGCCGCGTTCACCCTATCTGGCTGTTTCCTTCAGATTGAAGGGCTGCGATGACGAAACTCTTCATCACGCGAACACGAAAAGGGGTGGACCCCGTGGGGTCCACCCCCTTTCCTTGCTGCGATCGTCACACGGCGACGGACAACTGGGCGATCTCGCCCTGCTTGGCCTGCACCGCGATGTCGCGGGTCACGCCGCCGCCCGCGATGATGCGGACGGTCCAGTCGCCGGGAGCGGCGAAGAAGCGGAACACGCCCTCGTCGGAGACGACGACCTCGCCGGTGAACTCACCGGAGTGGTCGAGCAGGCGGGCGTAGGCGGTGCCACCGGTGCCGGTGACGATGCCCTGGATGACGGACTGCGTGGTCAGGTCGATCCCTGCGGGCAGTTCGATGGTCTGCTCGGGCGCTGCGCACCCCGGGGCGACTACGGACATCAGCGGGCCTCTCCCAACTCGATCGGCACGCCCACGAGCGAGCCGTACTCGGTCCAAGAACCGTCGTAGTTCTTCACGTTCGCCTGGTCGAGGATCTCGTGCAGGACGAACCAGGTGTGAGCGGAGCGCTCACCGATGCGGCAGTAGGCGATGGTGTCCTTGCCGAAGTCGACACCGGCCTCGGAGTAGAGGGTGGTCAGTTCGTCGTCGGACTTGAAGGTGCCGTCGTCGTTGGCAGCCTTGGACCAGGGGATGTTGCGGGCGGTCGGCACATGGCCGGCGCGCTGGGCCTGCTCCTGCGGGAGGTGGGCCGGGGCCAGGAGCTTGCCGGTGAACTCGTCGGGCGAGCGCACGTCGACCAGGTTGAGCTTGCCGATCGCGGTGACGACGTCGTCGCGGAAGGCGCGGATCGCGGTGTCCTGCTCCTGGGCCGCGTACGTGGTGGCCTCGCGGGGCTTGACGTCGGTGGTCAGCTCGCGGGAGTCGAGCTCCCACTTCTTGCGGCCGCCGTCGAGGAGCTTGACGTTGGTGTGGCCGTAGAGCTTGAAGTACCAGTAGGCGTAGGCGGCGAACCAGTTGTTGTTGCCGCCGTACAGGACCACCTGGTCGTCGTTGGAGATGCCGCGCTCGGACAGCAGGGCCTCGAATCCGGCCTTGTCGACGAAGTCGCGGCGGACGGGGTCCTGCAGGTCCGTCTTCCAGTCGATGCGGACGGCGCCAGGGATGTGGCCCTTGGCGTAAGCGCTGGTGTCTTCGTCGACCTCGACGAGGACGACACCAGGGGTGTCGAGGTTGGCCTCGACCCAGTCGGCGTCCACCAGGCTGGCGGAACGGCTCATGAGACTCTCCCAGGGTTTAGTCGGCGAATCATCAAGTACATCTCGCAGCCGAGGCAGAACCCGAAGGCTGCGTTGAGGAAGGCGGCCAGAAGCGCCGCCGCCGTCGCCGTGAAGGCGAGCGGGGTGATCCCGGCGAGGAATCCGACCAGCCCGACGACCGCGAAGACCAGCCCGACCGCTTGGGCGAACCTGGGCGGGCGAGGATCTTCGGTTTCCTTGGGAGAGCTCGTGACGAGCGCCTTGAAGAGCAGACCGTACGGCTGCCGCCAGAACGCGCCCAGGGCGAAGGCCAGGGTCTGCAGGGCGAGCAACCAGACGCTCCCGAGAATCAGGACGAGAGCGAGGACTACGGTGGTGACGGCCGCGCCGAAGCGCAGCGCTCTAGGATCGGCACGCATCGAAGATGCTCCTGAAGGGGTCGGATGGGGCGGATCGGCAATCCGCGCGGGACCGTCCTCAGGCAGCGCGACAGAGCGCGGTGGCTACGCGGCAGAAATCAACCGCGCGCCGCTTCGTCAGCAGCTCTGTCGTGGGGTACATACCTGAGACACTACCTGAGCGTCTCGGCATCTGTCACATCTCGTCCGCGTTGTGAGACGGTTCGTGAGACACGGCCATCCCGAGCGCGGCGATCACGTCGGCCTTGCGTGGCTGGCCAGAGGCCCTTTTGACGATGGCGCCGCGACTGTCGAGCACGAGCACCGTGGGCGTGCGCATGACGTCGAGCTCCTTGACGAGATCGAGCCGCGACTCCGCGTCGATCTCGACGTGGGCGACGCCCGGCACCATCGCGGCGACCTCGTCGAGGATGCGGCGCGTGGCCCGGCACGGCTGGCAGAAGGCGGTGGAGAACTGCACCAGCGTGGCGCGCTCCCCCAGCGGCGCTCCGAGCGCGTCGGCCGTCACCATCGATCCGCCCTTCACCCGCAGCCTGCCGTCGAGGAGCAGCCGTCCCAGCCCGACGACCACTCCCAGGGTCACCGTGGCCACAGCCACCCACACACCTGTCACCTTGGGTGCAACCGCGCGGGGCCGCGAGTTCTTCCGCGTGGTCAGGCCGGCTTCAGCTCGGCCAGCACCTTGCGGTCGGCGTCGACGAGCTTGAGCGTGGCGATCTGGCCGAGCGGCGTGGAGGTCACGCGGTCGAAGCTGGCCTTGGCGGGATATTCGGGATCGAGGACCCAGACGGCGGTGAAGTCCTCGTGGCCTTCGTGGTCGACGACGATGAGCTGGCAACTGGTCGAGCGGGGCACGCCGCTGACGGTGACGGTGAGCTTGGTGCCGCCGTCCTCCTCGACCGCGGTCGCCTCGGCGCGCACGTCGCCGGAGGAGCCCTCGAAGCGCATCGGCGCCATCATGACGCCGACCTCGGGTGAGGCGGCCTCCTTGGCGGAGCGCTCCGTGGCCTTCGCGGAATCCTCGTTCGACTCGGCCGCGCCGTACCCCAGCGTGCTGGGCGCCGCGGTCGCGGCGGCGGGAGCGGCCTGCTCGCGCGCGGCGCTGGTGCCGCCACCGCCACCGGTGGCGAGCGAGCCCCAGACCGTGCCGCCGACCGCGAGCACGGCGACCGAGGCGGCCAGGCCCAGCAGCAGGCGTCCGCGCTGCTTCCTGCGCGCCGTCGTGGTCAGCAGCCGCTCCAGCACCTGCCTGGGCGGCTCGGCGACGAGGGCTATGTCCTTCTCCGACACCTTGGCCAGCATCGGCGGGAGTATCGCCAGCCCGGTGAACTCCTCCAGGCAGGCGTCGCACTCGGCGAGGTGGTTGTCGACCTCGACGGCTTCGTCCGGCTCCAGGGCGCCCAGGGCGTGGGCTCCGAGCGAGAGCCGTACCTCCTCACACGTCATCACGGCGCCAGCCCCCGCTCCTCGAGCGCGAGCTTCAGCGCGCGCAGCGCGTAGTAGGTGCGTGATTTGACCGTGCCCGGTGGTATGCCAAGCGTCGCCGACGCCTCCTTCACCGATCTCCCCCGGTAGTAGACCTCTGTGAGCACCTCTCGGTGTTCGGGCCGCAGCGCGGCCAGCGCCTCGGCCACCGCCCACGACTCCACCGCGCGCTCCAGCTCGTCGTCGGCCGGAACCACGGCGAGCGCCTCGTCGGTGGTCTCCGGCGGGCGGGCCTTCCTGGCCCGGTGCTGGTCGACGACGAGGTTGCGGGCGACGGTGAACAGCCACGCGCGGATGGGGCGGCCGGAGAGCGCGTCTGGATGCCGCCAGGCCCGCAGCAGCGTCTCCTGCACGACATCCTCCGCTCGCCCGGTATCACCGGTCAGTCGCAACACGTAACCGTAGAGCGGCCCAGCGTGTTCCTCGAAGAGTGTCCGGACGAGATCCTCGTCGGCAGTGGACGCCGGACTCACGGCCGCTCCTTCGGAGCAGCCGTCAGCCGGTGGCCGCTGGTCATCGTGACCCGGTCGCTGCGCTCCCTCACGTCTCCCATGACGTACGGCGGAGCCATCCGGTTCAACGTCATCCACGGAGCGGCACGTTACTCGCTTCCGCCGACAGCTCCAGCCCGCCGGGAACGGGCTTGAGCTTGGTCACCTTGACGTCGAAGGGCAGTTTGCCCTTGAAGGAGATGGTGTAGGTGACCATCGAGGCCAGCGCGTCGGGCACCTTCGGAAGGTTCTCGACGTCGAGCTTCTCGGCGATGACGCGGATGCCGGTGCCGCCCTCGACCAGCTCCAGGCGCATCTGGGCGTTGAACTTGAAGCGCTGGGCCCCGATCGGCAGCTCGCCCGAGGCGGTGAGCCGGTCGCCGTCGGCGGCGACCTTGATGCCCTGGGGGGCGAACCTGTCGATCGTCTGGTTGGTGATCGTGCCGGTGATCGCGATCGTGCCGGCGACGATGTTCGCCCGGTTCTGGATGACGTCCATGAGGGGCGCGGTGACGTTGTAGGCGGCGCCGCGCAGGTCCTTGATCGGCACCCCGGCGTAGGTGAGGGTGCCGAGGTCGAAGCGGACCTCCTCGTACTTGCCGGAGACGGCCTGGGTCAGGAAGGGGATGCCCTCGATGGACACGCTCGGCGACTGCTTGAGGTTGTTGGCCGCGGCGATGCGGTTGGCCAGGTCGCGTTCGACGCCGGCGACCGCCACCCGGTCCACGATCACGAGGAGGCCGGCCAGGACAATCAGGAAGAAGAGGAGCTTCCGCACAGTGACCGAGCCTCCCAGAAAATCAACCTCCCGCGAAAGGCGGGAGGACTTCGACGGTCACCCCGTCCCCCAGGAAGACCTCTTCATGCGCACGTTTGCCGACCGGGTGCCCGTCGACGAGGAACGACGAGCGTTTGACGATCTGTCCAAGGCTCTCGCGATCTTGTGTGATTTGTGTCATAAGCTCCGCGAGCGTTACCGCGTCGAAAGATTCCTCGGGGACGCCCGCGGCCTCCTTGGCAGCGGCCCAATAGCGGATGACGCCGGTGGCCATGGTTTTCCTCACAATCGCCGCAGGTCGGATGTGCGGTTCTCATAACGTGAACGGAGTTGGGAGAGCGTTAACCTCCTGGGCTATCCTCACCTATGAGGACCTGGGCGACGTAGCCCCCGGGTCCTTCTGCGTTTAAAGGAGGCCTGATGAGCAACCTGTTGCTGCTGACGAACGCCCTCGAACCGTCGTCCGAGGTGCTGCCGGCGCTGGGATTGCTCCTGCACTCCGTCCGCGTCGCCCCGGCCGAGGCCTCCGCCCTGATCGACGCGCCGCCCGCCGACGCCGTGATCGTCGACGCCCGGCGCGAGCTCGTGCAGGCCAAGAGCCTGTGCCGGCTGATCAGGACCACCGGCATCGACTGCCCGCTCCTGGTGATCGTCACCGAGGGCGGCCTGGCCGCCATGAGCGCCGAGTGGGGCGTCGACGACGTGCTGCTCGACAGCGCCGGACCGGCCGAGGTCGAGGCTCGGCTGCGGATGGCCGGCGGCAAGCTGGCGATGTCGGCCGCCGACGATGTGCCCGACGAGATCCGCAGCGGCGACCTGTCGATCGACGAGGCCACCTACACCGCCCGGCTGCGCGGCAGGGCGCTCGACCTCACCTTCAAGGAGTTCGAGCTGCTGAAATACCTGGCCCAGCACCCGGGCCGGGTGTTCACCCGGGCCCAGCTGCTGCAGGAGGTCTGGGGCTACGACTACTTCGGCGGCACCAGGACCGTCGACGTGCACGTGCGGCGGCTGCGCGCCAAGCTGGGCCCCGAGTACGAAGCCCTGATCGGCACCGTGCGCAACGTCGGCTACCGCTTCGTGCCCGACCGCGGCAACTCCGAGCACAAGGACGCGCTCTCGCTGACCTGAGGCTCGCCCTCCCCGATGGCGTGGTTCGGCCACCACGCCTTCGCTCCCAGGTCGCGCACCAGCGCGGGCACCAGGAGCGAGCGCACGACCAGCGTGTCGAGCAGCACCCCGAAGGCCACGATGATGGCGATCTGCACCAGGAACGCCAGCGGGATCACCACCAGCGCCGCGAACGTGGCGGCCAGCACCACGCCCGCCGAGGTGATCACGCCGCCCGTGGTGACCAGGCCGCGCAGCACCCCCTGGCGTGCCCCGTGCCGCAGGCTCTCCTCGCGCACCCTCGACATGAGGAAGATGTTGTAGTCGACGCCCAGCGCGACCAGGAAGACGAAGCCGTACAACGGCACCGAGGCGTCGCTGCCGGTGAAGCCGAGCACGTGGGTGAAGACCAGCGCCGAGACGCCGAGCGTGGCCAGGAAGTTCAGCGCCACCGTGACGACCAGCAGCACCGGCGCCACCAGCGAGCGCAGCAGGACGATCAGGATCAGCAGGATGATCGCCAGCACGACGGGCACGATCAGCAGCGTGTCGCGCTCGGCCGTCACCGTGGTGTCGTACCTCTGGGCGCTGAACCCGCCGACCAGCACCTCGGCGGGCAGGGCGGCACGCAGGTCGCGGACGGCGCCCTGGGCCGCGTCGCTGTCGGGCGCGGCGTCCAGGGTGGCCTCCACCAGGACCCGCCCGTCCACGATCTTGGGTGAGTCGCCGTTCTTGACCACGGTCGCGTCCGAGACGCCCTCGACGTCGAGCGCCGCGGTCCGCACCTGCTCCGCCTGCCAGGCCGGGGCGACGATCACCGCGGGCTGGCCGGAGCCGCCCGGGAAGTGCTCAGCCAGCGTGGCCTGGGCGGCGACCGAGGGCGCGTCGTTGACGAACGTCTCGTCGAGCGGCACGCCCTTGGGGTTCACCTGCGGGGCGAACAGGGCCAGGGCCAGGAGCGGGAGGGCGGTGGCGATCCAGATCCGCCGGGGGTGGCGGTCGATGAGCCTGGCCGCCCTGCCCCAGATGCCGCGCCCGGCGTCGCGGTTCGTCTTGGCCGGCCACAGGGCCGCCTTGCCTAGCAGGATGAGTGAAGCGGGCAGGAAGGTGAGCGCGCTGAGCGCGGCGCAGGCGATGCCGATGGCCCCCACCGGGCCCAGCGCGCGGTTGTTGGTCAGGTTGCTCAGCAGCAGGGCGAGCAGCCCGAGCGCCACGGTGGCGGCGCTGGCCACGATCGGCTCCACCGAGCGCCGCAGCGCGATCCGGCCGGCGGCGAACCGGTCGCCCGAGACGGCCAGCTCCTCGCGGAAGCGCGCCGTCAGCAACAGCGCGTAGTCGGTGGCCGCCCCGATGACCAGGATGAACAGGATGCCCTGCACCTGCCCGTCGACGCGCACGATGTCGTGGTCGGCCAGGAAGTAAACCACCGCGCACGCCAGCCCGAGCGCGAAGACCGCGCCCAGGATGATCACGAACGGCAGCAGCACGCTGCGGTAGACCGCCAGCAGGATCACCAGGACCGTGACCAGCGCCACCACCAGCAGCAGGCCGTCGATGCCGGCGAACGCGTCGGACAGGTCGGCCTTGGTGGCGGCCGGTCCGGCGAGCTGGGCGCGCAGCCCGTCGACGGTCACGGCCGCGCCTATACCGTCGAGCGGGCCCTCGAAGCCCGGATCGAGCTGGACCAGGCCGCGTAGAGCCAGTCCGTCGTCGGAGGGGAAGGCGGGCGTCGGCGTGCCGTACACGCCGGGGGTCCCGCGCAGCGAGGCGAGCGCGCCGGCGGCCTCGGCCGTCTGCGCCTGCGTGACCTTCTGCCCTCCCCCGGCGGTCCACACGACGATCAGCGGCTGCGTCTCCCCCTCGCGGAAACGTTCCTGCATCTCCAGGACCCGGGTCGACTCCGCGCTCTCGGGGAGGAACGCGGCCTGGTCGTTCGTCGACACCTCGCCGAGCTTGCCGGCGAACGGCCCGAAGGCCCCGCCGATCCCGAACCACACCAGTACCAGCACGGCCGGGATCAGCCAGCGGAGGGAACTTCGCACCTTGCATGCCTTTCTCATCAGATGTCCTGTATTTCGCAGCGACGGCGCGGCCGGTTGCATCCGGCGCTACCCGGCTCGCGAAGATGAAGACATGGGGAAAGTGCTGGTGACGGGGGCGACCGGCTACGTCGGCGGGCGCCTGGTGCCGGAACTGCTCGACGCCGGGCACGAGGTCACCTGCGTGGCACGGCGGCCCGAGCGGCTGCGCGACCTGCCGTGGGCGGGGCGGATCACGGCCCTGGCCGGGGACGTGGGCGACGCGGAGTCGATGCGCCGCGCGCTCGACGGGGCCGAGGTCGCCTACTACCTGGTGCACTCGATGGCCGCCGGGGCCTCGTTCGCCGAACGCGACCGCCGGGCGGCCGAGACCTTCGCGCGGGCGGCGCACGAGGCCGGGGTGCGGCGCATCGTGTACCTGGGCGGGCTCACGCACGCCTCCGGGGAGCTGTCGGCCCACATGCGATCACGGGCGGAGGTCGGCGAGATCTTCCTGGCGGCGCCGGTGCCGGCGGTGGTGATGCGGGCGGCGGTGATCATCGGGTCGGGCTCGGCGTCGTTCGAGATGCTGAGGTATTTGACCGAGCGGCTGCCGGTGATGACGACGCCCCGGTGGGTGAGCACGCCGACGCAGCCGATCGCGATCCGCGACATGCTCCGCTACCTCGTCGCCTGGGCGGAGCTCCCCGCCGGGGCTGACGGGGCGTCCGACGTCAACCGGGCTTCCGACGTCAACCGATCTTCCGACCTCAACCGATCTTCCGACCTCAACCGGGCTTCCGACCTCAACCGGGCGTTCGACGTCGGCGGGCCCGACGTGCTCAGCTACGCCGACATGATGCGCCGCTACGCCGACGTGGCCGGCCTGCCGCGCCGGATGATCATCCCGGTCCCGTTCCTGTCACCCGGCCTGTCCAGCCACTGGGTCGGCCTGGTCACCCCGGTGCCCGCGAGCATCGCCCGCCCGCTGGTCGAGTCGCTGCGTCACGAGGCGGTCTGCCGCGAGCACGACATCGCCGGATACGTCCCCGACCCCGCCGGCGGTCTGATCGGTTTCGACGAGGCCGTACGGCTGGCCCTGCGCCGCGTGAAGGACGCCGACGTGGCCACCCGATGGTCGTCGGCCTCCACCCCGGGGGCGCCCAGCGACCCGCTTCCCTCCGACCCCGACTGGGCGGGCGGCAGCCTGTACGCCGACGAGCGCGAAGCGGACATCGCCGCCCCGCCCGCCGAGGTGTGGCGGGTGATCGAGGGCATCGGCGGCGCCAACGGCTGGTATTCCCTGCCCGTCGCCTGGCGCCTGCGCGGCCTGGCCGACGGGCTGCTCGGCGGCGTGGGCCTGCGCCGCGGGAGGCGCGACCCGCGCCGGCTGCGCGTGGGCGACGCCCTGGACTTCTGGCGGGTCGAGGAGATCGAGCCGGGGCGGCTCCTGAGGTTGCGCGCCGAGATGCGCCTGCCCGGCCTGGCCTGGCTGGAGCTGTCGGCCGAACCCGGCGCGCATCCCGGCCGCACCCACTACCGGCAGCGGGCGCTGTTCCACCCGCACGGCCTGCTCGGGCACCTGTACTGGCGGGGCATCTCGCCCTTCCACCACCTCATCTTCGGGCGCATGCCGCGCAACATCGCCCGCGCCGCCCGCTCAGGCGCGGCGGATCTGGCGTGAGTCCTTGCTCCACGAGCCGAGCACCATGAGCGTCTTGGTGCCGGTGACGTTGCCGCCGCGGCGCAGGTTGTCGATGACCTGCTGCAGATGTTCCAGGTCGCGGGCGCGCAGGTGGATCAGCGCGTCGGGGTCGCCGGCGATCGTGAAGACCTCCTCCACCTCGGGGAAGCCCGTGGTGGTGCGCACGATCTCGCCCACCGGGGTGCTGCCGGAGTAGCGCATCTCGGTGAAGGCCTGGATGCCCCAGCCGAGCTTGGCGTAGTCGACCTTGGCGGTGAAGCCGGTGATCACACCGAGCTCCCTGAGCCGGTCGACCCGCCGCTTGACGGCGGCGACGGAGAGCCCGACCTGCTCCGCCATTTCCGAAAATGTCCGGCGGCCGTCCTCCACCAGGAGGCGGATCACCCTGTGATCTATGTCATCCAGCACGCAAGTAAATCTACGCGTCAGGACCTGTTCCGCAAAGAGTTTGCGTCTGTTGCGGAATTTGTCATGCGATACTTGCGCATCCCGGACCAGGGTTGTTGTGCTTCTCCCGTGGACGTCCATCTCGACGACAAGTACACCGCGGCCGACGGCCGGGTGCTGATCTCCGGCATCCAGGCCCTGGTCAGGCTGACGCTCGAACAGCGCCGCCTTGACACCGCCCGCGGCCTGAACACCCGCGTGTTCGTCTCCGGCTACCAGGGCTCGCCCCTGGGCGGGGTCGACCTGGAGATGGGACGCGCAAAGCGCTTCCTGGAGCCGGCCGGCGTGGTCTTCCAGGCCGGGCTCAACGAAGAGCTGGCCGCCACCGCCGTGGCCGGCACCCAGCTCCTGCGCGCCACCCCTGGCAAGCGCCACGACGGGGTGACCGGCTTCTGGTACGGCAAGAACCCCGGCCTGGACCGGGCCGCCGACGCCATCCGGCACGCCAACATGGCGGGTACGGCGGCGCAGGGCGGCGCGGTCGCCTGGATCGGTGACGACCCGGGATGCAAGTCGTCCACGGTGCCCAGCTCGTGCGAGCCGATGTGCCAGAGCCTGTTCATGCCGCTCCTGGCTCCCGGCTCGGTCGCCGAGATCATCGAGTTCGGCCTGCACGCGGTCGCCATGTCCCGGGCCAGCGGGCTCTGGGTGGGGCTGAAGATCGTGGCGGACATCGCCGACGCCTCCGCCACCGTCGACCTCGCCCTGCCCGAGCTGCCGATGCCCGGGCGCACCGACACGCCGGTGCCCACCCTCGTCGGTCCCTCCGCCGTCGAGGCCGAGCACGACCTGCTCACCAGGCGGCTCGCGCTGGCCAGGCAGTATGCCCGCCAGGCCGGGCTCAACCGTGTCGTCGCCGACCCCGCCGGGGCCACGATCGGCGTCCTCGCCTCGGGGACGAGCTTCGCCGTGGTCGAGCGCGCCCTGGCCGACGCGGGCATCGAGGGCGAGTTCAGGCTCATCAAGCTCGGCATGCCGTACCCCCTCGACGCCGACGCGCTGGCGGAGATGACCGCGGGCCTGCGGACCGTGCTCGTCGTCGAGGACAAGACGGCCTTCCTAGAAGACCACCTCAAGGCCGCGCTCTACGGGCGCGAGAACACGCCGCGCGTGGCCGGACGCGACCTGCTGACCGCCCGGGGCACGCTGTCGGCCGCCGACGTGACCGGGGCGCTGGCCACGCTCGCGCCCGGCGCCTTCCGCCACGAGCCGGTGCCCGCCACGACATCATCGACGTCGGCGGCCCTGTCGACGTCGTCACGCCCGAAGCCGTCCCGCTCGCTGCCGCTGCTCGCCTCGCGCACGCCGTACTTCTGCTCCGGCTGCCCGCACAACATCTCCACCCGCACCGCCGACGAGACCCTCGTCGGCGTCGGCATCGGATGCCACGCCATGATCGCCCTGTCCGGCGAGGGCCGCGGCACCCAGGTGGGCCTGACCCAGATGGGCGGCGAGGGCGCGCAGTGGATCGGCCTGGCGCCCTTCACCGACGACCGCCACTTCGTGCAGAACCTCGGCGACGGCACCTTCCACCACTCCGGCTCGCTGGCCGTACGCGCCGCCGTCGCCGCCGGGGTGACCATGACCTACAAGCTGCTCTACAACGACGCGGTCGCCATGACCGGCGGCCAGCGCGCCGAGGGCAAGCTCGACATCCCCACCCTCACGCACTGGCTGGCCCTGGAGGGCGTGCGCCGCATCGTGATCACCACGCCGACGCCCGAGGACTACCGGGGCATCCGGCTGGCCCCTATCACCTCGGTACGGCACCGCGACGACTTCGCCGCCTCCGAGAAGGAGCTGTCGGACGTCGACGGGGTGACCGTGCTCATCCACGACGACCGCTGCGCCGCCGAGGAGCGCCGCCTGCGCAAGCGCGGCAAGCTGCCCGCTCCCGCCGAGAAGGTCGTCGTCAACGAGCGGGTCTGCGAAGGATGCGGCGACTGCGGCGACGTGTCGACGTGCCTGTCGGTGCAGCCGGTCGAGACCGAGTTCGGCCGCAAGACGCGCATCCACCAGCCCTCGTGCAACTCCGACTTCAGCTGCCTGAAGGGCGACTGCCCGTCGTTCCTGCTGGTGACGCCGGGCACCAGGCGCAAGCCGGTCCTGCCGGACCTGCCCGACCTGCCCGATCCCGAGCTACGCTTCCACGGCGACGTGGTGCTGCGCATGCCCGGCATCGGCGGCACCGGCGTGGTCACCGTGTCGCAGATCCTGCAGATGGCCGCCCACCTCGACGGCCTGCACGCCGCCGGGCTCGAGCAGACCGGCCTCGCGCAGAAGGGCGGCCCCGTCGTCAGCGACGTGCGCCTGTCCAAGTCGCCCATCGTCGGCACGCCCAAGGCCACCCGCGCCGACGTGATCATCGGCTTCGACCTGCTGGGCGCGGCCACCGAGGCCAACCTGGCCACCGCCGACGAGCGCCACACCATCGCGGTGGTCAACAGCGCCGTGGTGCCGACCGCCGCCATGGTCACCGGCCACGCTCCCCTGGGCACGGGCGACCCGGCCCTGGCCCGCATCGAGAGCGCCACCCGCCAGGTCCTCGCGCTCGACGCCCAGAGCCTGTCCGAGCGCCTGTTCGCCGACCACATGCCAGCCAACATGCTGCTCATCGGCGCCGCCTACCAGCACGGATGCCTGCCGATCGCCGCCTCCGCCATCGAGCGCGCCATCGAGCTCAACGGCGCGGCCGTCGACAAGAACCTCGCCGCGTTCCGCCACGGCAGGGCGGCGGCGCTCGGCTCCCGTCCCCAGGCTGTGGAGGAGACCATCGACGCGGTGCTCGAACGCCGCGCCGCCGACCTCACCGGCTACCAGAACGCCTCCTACGCCCACTCCTACGCCGCCGAGGTCCGCCGGGTCGCCGCGCTGACCGAGGAGTACGGCCCGCGCATCGCCACCGGCTACGCGCGCGGGCTGCACAAGCTCATGGCCTACAAGGACGAGTACGAGGTCGCCCGCCTCCACCTCGATCCGGAGGAGATCGCCAGGCGCGAGGCCGAGTTCGGCGCCGACGCCTCCGTCGCCGTCCTGCTGCACCCGCCCGTCTTCCGCGCCATGGGCATGAAGCGCAAGATCAAGCTCCGCCGTACGGCAGGGCCCGTCTTCCGGGTCCTGCGCTCGATGAAGGGCCTGCGCGGCACCCGCCTCGACGTGTTCGGCTACGCGGGCGTGCGCCGCGTCGAGCGCGCCCTGATCGGCGAATACCGCGAGCTCGTACGGCAGGCGCTGGAGCACCTGTCGCCCGCCACCGCCGACGCCGTGACCGAAATCGTCGAGTTGCCCGACATGATCCGCGGGTACGAGGACATCAAGCTCGCCCGAGTCGACGAGTTCCGCTCACGCGCCGGCGCGGCCCTGTCCGCCCTGGCCTCAGCTCAGGAGGTTGGTCTTGGCCGTTGACCGGTTGCTCCCCACCGAAGAGGCCCGCGACCTGCTCGACCTGGTGCGCGACGTGGCCGACAAGGAGCTCGCCTCACGCGTCGACGAGCACGAGCGCAACGAGACCTACCCGGAAGGCCTGTTCCGCACCCTCGGAGCCGCCGGACTGCTCAGCCTGCCCCAGCCGGAGGAGTACGGCGGAGGCGGCCAGCCGTACGAGGTCTACCTGCAGATGCTGGAAGAGCTCGCCCAGCGCTGGGCCGCCGTCGCGGTCGCGGTCTCCGTGCACACGCTGTCGTGCTTCCCGCTGCTGGAGTTCGGCACCCCCGAGCAGCGCGAACGCTGGCTGCCCGACATGCTCGGCGGCGGCCTCGTCGGCGGCTACAGCCTGTCGGAACCGCAGGCCGGCTCCGACGCCGCCGCCCTGACCTGCAAGGCCACCCCCGCCGAGGGCGGCTACCGCATCAGCGGCAGCAAGGCCTGGATCACCCACGGCGGGAGGGCCGACTTCTACACCCTCTTCGCGCGCACGCCCACGGGCGTGTCGTGCTTCCACGCGCCCGGCGCCGTCGAAGGGCTCACCTTCGGCCGGCCCGAGGAGAAGATGGGCCTGCACGGCGTCCCCACCACGGCCGCGCACTGGGACGACGCCTTCCTCGAGACCGACCGCCTCGTCGGCGCCGACGGCCAGGGCCTGCGCATCGCCTTCGCCGCCCTGGACTCGGGCCGTCTCGGCATCGCCGCCTGCGCCACCGGCCTCGCCCAGGCGGCCTTGGACGCCGCCGTGGACTACGCCAAGGAGCGCACGGCGTTCGGGCGCAAGATCATCCTGCACCAGGGGCTCGGCTTCCTGCTCGCCGACATGGCGGCGGCCGTGGAATCAGCACGCGCCACCTACCTGGACGCCGCCCGGCGACGGGACGCGGGGGTGGAGTATTCGCGGCAGGCGAGCATCGCCAAGCTCGTGGCGACGGACGCGGCTATGAAGGTGACTACGGATGCTGTGCAGGTTTTCGGGGGGTATGGGTATACGCGGGAGTTTCCCGTGGAGAGGTTCATGCGGGAGGCGAAGGTCATGCAGATCTTCGAGGGGACCAATCAGATCCAGCGGTTGGTGATCGCGCGGCATCTGTAGAGCTGGGGCGGAGCGGTTTGCCGCACCCCGCAGATCCTGGCTGTTCCGTCGCTGTTCCGTGAGAGCCGTACGATCATGATGTGCAGCGACTCGCGCTCTTCGATCTCGACAACACGCTGATCGATCTGGAAGCCGCGTTCCTTCGCTGGGCCGAGGAGTTCGTCTCCGGTCATGGGCTGGGACCAGACGCCACGTCGAAGATCGTACGGAGTCAGCCAGCGCCGTCAGGCCATCCGAATCATCCGCTCGAAATGATCATGAAACTGCGATCACTGAATGAGAACTTTCTCTACGGGTTCAAGGCCGCCCGCCCATGGCGGTCGGCGCACGTCGGGGCGGTCGCTGGCCGCGCTGCGGCTCTTCGGCCGGTCGCGGCCAGCGCCGCCCACGCGCCAACCATCTGGCTGGAGCAGCTACGACCGGAAGCCACCCGTCGAGCGGCCAGCCAAGGGACTTCGACGGTGCCCGCGCTCCCACAGCTTGTGGTGCGAAGCGAGTGGCGGGTCTTGACACCCCGTAGGCATTTAGGAGGTCCACATCACTAGTGCGGATCCCCTGCGGATCGTTCGTAGTGTCGCTGAGAGATCCGGTGAGCTGTTGTTGGGATCCTGACGAGGTCCATGCGCATGGTCACAAGCTGCGACGCCGATGCCTCGCACAACCCGAGCGTGCACCAGGCCGGTGTACTCGCCCGGTGATCCCCACGGGGCGTGGAAGCACGGAAGCCTCCGCGGACCGCTGACGCCGCTGACCCGTTCACGCCCCCGGCATAGAGAGCACCCGCTGATCTCGACGCCTGCGAGCGTCCGGATCGATTCGCCCCCACGGGCGTGGGGCGCACCAGCTGGCGCTCGGGCGCGGCCAGCAGTACGGCGGTTCACCCCCACAGGCGTGGGGAGCACTTGGCCAAGGTGATCGTCGCCCGGTGCAGGCGCGGATCACCCCCACAGGTGTGGGGAGCACTTCACCAGCGAGGACATCAGGTCGATGCCCTGCGGTTCACCCCCACGGGCGTGGGGGAGCACCCGGCGAGTTCGCCGGCGTAGGAGACCGTGTTCGGTTCACCCCCACGGGCGCGGGGAGCACGTCGGAGCCCGGAGAGGCCCCGCAGGATAGCCCGGTTCACCCCCACGGGCGTGGGGAGCACGACGTGATGACCTCGAGCGTCCCTTCGGGCTGCGGTTCACCCCCACGGGCGTGGGGAGCACATCAACTCCGACGCCGCCGCCCTCCGTGAAAGCGGTTCACCCCCACGGGCGTGGGGAGCACGCCACTCCCGCCTACGGATGATCTTCATGCGACGGTTCACCCCCACGGGCGTGGGGAGCACCCCGTCCTCGAACAGCATCGAGGGTCGCGGATCGGTTCACCCCCACGGGCATGGGGAGCACGGCTGGTGGTCGGTGAGCTGCTTGTGGAGTCGCGGTTCACCCCCACGGGCGTGGGGAGCACGAAGGTCATGGAGCCGGACCGGTCGAGGAGGACGGTTCACCCCCACGGGCGTGGGGAGCACGCCGCCGCCATGGCGGGCAAGGACCTGTCCCGCGGTTCACCCCCACGGGCGTGGGGAGCACGCCTCGATGGTCATGTTGAGGTTCATGAACTGCGGTTCACCCCCACGGGCGTGGGGAGCACGTGCGTCGCAGCTGGCGGACCTGCTGGCGGGTCGGTTCACCCCCACGGGCGTGGGGAGCACCGCCGACCTGAAGCGAGGAGCGCGACACGGCGCGGTTCACCCCCACGGGCGTGGGGAGCACAGGTCCGTTCGCAGCAGCGCGCCGCGGTTGAACGGTTCACCCCCACGGGCGTGGGGAGCACCTGGCTGAGGGTCACCCAAACGCGCCGTGCTGCGGTTCACCCCCACGGGCGTGGGGAGCACGCCCCGCTCGGTCCCGTCTACCAGGCCGGTACCGGTTCACCCCCACGGGCGTGGGGAGCACGACCCGTGCTACCTCGAGCACACTCAAGTGGACGGTTCACCCCCACGGGCGTGGGGAGCACCTGAACTGGTCGCGCGCCTCGATGACGGCTCGCGGTTCACCCCCACGGGCGTGGGGAGCACCACGCGGCGCCATCCAGGCGGGACAGCATCGCCGGTTCACCCCCACGGGCGTGGGGAGCACGCCGGATTCGTCGAGGACGCGGCCCTGCCGGCCGGTTCACCCCCACGGGCGTGGGGAGCACCACCACCGTGGCGGCCGCCGTGTCCGCGGGCGCGGTTCACCCCCACGGGCGTGGGGAGCACGCCAGGTCGTTCATGCGGGTGTCGGCGATCGACGGTTCACCCCCACGGGCGTGGGGAGCACATCTCGACGCAGTTGTCTCCCTGCGCAGTCGACGGTTCACCCCCACGGGCGTGGGGAGCACGAGCCGACGTTCGAGGATGTTGTGAAGACGCTCGGTTCACCCCCACGGGCGTGGGGAGCACGTCCGCCTGCTTTAAGGCGGCCCGATACTTCTCAGGTTCACCCCCACGGGCGTGGGGAGCACGTCAGCGCCGGCGTTCTCTCGTTCCTTCTCGGCGGTTCACCCCCACGGGCGTGGGGAGCACGGCGGGACGGCGTTGCCGATCTGCTCGAACGCCGGTTCACCCCCACGGGCGTGGGGAGCACACGAGCCCCTCAGCGCGCAGGCTGTGAAGCGCCGGTTCACCCCCACGGGCGTGGGGAGCACGAGGGCGACGCACGCGGTGACGATGCGGTCGTCGGTTCACCCCCACGGGCGTGGGGAGCACGCCTCATAGGTGCGCTCAGGATGGCTGAGGACGGTTCACCCCCACGGGCGTGGGGAGCACGCACACCCTACGCCTACGGATACAGTGTGACACGGTTCACCCCCACGGGCGTGGGGAGCACAACGCGATCGCCGGGCACGCCGCCCGGCAAGACGGTTCACCCCCACGGGCGTGGGGAGCACGACATCGAGGGGGCTCCGGATACGCGCACGAGCGGTTCACCCCCACGGGCGTGGGGAGCACGACGCCGCCTTAGCCGCGAGGCGTCCACGCTGCGGTTCACCCCCACGGGCGTGGGGAGCACGCCAACGCGGGCGCCTCCGCCGCCAAGCTCGCCGGTTCACCCCCACGGGCGTGGGGAGCACGAGGCGTTCGATCAGGCGAAGATCCCCAGAGACGGTTCACCCCCACGGGCGTGGGGAGCACGGCCGGCGCGGTGGCCGGCGGCGCGGCCGCGGCGGTTCACCCCCACGGGCGTGGGGAGCACGGTTCTGCGGGCACCTCCGGCACCGA
This sequence comes from Nonomuraea sp. NPDC050663, assembly GCF_044456985.1. Taxonomy (NCBI): domain Bacteria; kingdom Bacillati; phylum Actinomycetota; class Actinomycetes; order Streptosporangiales; family Streptosporangiaceae; genus Nonomuraea; species Nonomuraea sp. NPDC050663. The sequence continues at coordinate 28,891 of NZ_JBITGL010000001.1, read as the reverse complement.
CGTGATCGGTTCACCCCCACGGGCGTGGGGAGCACGCCCAACTCTGGGAGCCGTGCACCATCCACTCCGGTTCACCCCCACGGGCGTGGGGAGCACACTTTCTGACCAGCCAGAATACGCGTGACCTGCAACGATGCACATGTCGGTGATTGTCGCCCTTTCCCGTGACCTCGTCGAGGCTCCCCTATCAGGGCTGGGAACCCACCGGGCCATGAAGGCCTGGATCGCCAGGAGGATCGCTCGTCCACCTCGCGCCAACGGGCTTGCGCGGATTTCACGACCCGCCGCTCTACCAGTCCATCGGCGGTTTGTCATCGCCTGCCTGCGGAGCAGCGAACATGATGAGTTGCAGCCCGTCGAAGTCGGTCACGTGGCGGCGTCGTTGACCTGCGGTTCGGATCCGGAAGCCTTGTTCGTTGGTGGCCGGGTGGATGAGGACAGCCATCCCGTCTCCCACACTGGCGCTGACGGCTGCCCACAGCTCGTCCCGGACGCGCGCAGATACCGTTCCCACGTAGAGCCCAGGCGTCGGTTCGATCAACCAGCGCGACAGGGCTCCGCCGACGTGATCGGGTATCGCGGTAGTGGAGATGACGACCATGGAAGCCACGCGCTACTCCGAATCCGCGGGGGCGTCAAAGCCGTAGTTCACTCCGGAGGGCAGCGGACCAGCTTCCGGGTCCCACAGGTGCACCAGGTCGCTGGTACGGTCACCGACGGACGCACCCTCATCCGGAGCGATGACCTGCTGGATGTCGGCGACAATCTGCGGCATGAGCTTGTAGGCACGGAAGTCATCCCGCAGCTGCCGCCGGGCTTGACGCTCAGGATCGGGCGAGGCATGCAGTGAGAAGGCCAGCGGGATCGTAATCTTGGCCTTGTACAGGTCGGCGATGTCGTAGACGAACGCCAACTGCGTCCCACTGTGGATGAACCCAAGCGCGGGCGAGCACCCCAGCGCCAGAATGGCGGCATGGACCACTCCGTACATACATGCGTTGGCCGCGGATAGGGCTTTGTTGACCGGATCCTGCTCGTCCCACGCATCCGGATCATAGTTCCGCCGGAATCTCTTGACCTGATACTTGGTAGCCAGCAGCCGATACAGCGCTTTGATCCGTTGCCCCTCGAAACCACGCAGCTGCGCCAACGTCGCGCCAGTCGGTGCCTCGCCGAATCGCCTCTCGTACATCCGTACGGCCACGCCCAGCCGGGCCTCGTCGGATGACCAGGCACGGACCTGTTTCTCCAGCCACACCGTGGACAGAGAGGCAGGCATGATCCCGGCGTAGCTGCGCACGCCACCTGCCCCGACACACACCAGCGTCGTCCCGTGCCGAGCGAAGGTCGCCATCGCCGGCTGCGTGATCGAAGTCCCAGGCCCGAGCAGCACGCACGAAAGCGCCGCCGTTGGGATGTAGATCCGGTCAGCGCCCCGCGCGGACTCGACCCGCGCACACACCCCGGTGTCGTCTTGGACGATCTTGACGGCTCCGGCGTACAAGAACGAGAGTGAATCCGCCACCCGCGGCAACATCGCAAGTGTGGGTGCGGCCAACTTGCGCCGAGCGTTGTCACTCATCGAGCGGCCCGCGCCAGGCTGAGCATGCCACAGCCGTACGACTTGGCCCGACCAATCCCACCCACAACAGCTTCAACGACCAGTTTGGGATCGGTGACGGACGCCAATCCATCGAAGCGGACTACCGCGTGACGTCCGCCCTTGGCGCGGATGTCCTGCTGCTGCTGCGATGTGCTGGTGAGTACGGCAAGCCCGTGACCCGCGGCTCGCCCTGCCCACCATGTATCGGCGGCTCCCCCACGGAGCCCTTCGATCCTGCGGGACTGGTTGTTGCGCTTGGTGGGATTGGCGTCAATGCGGTAGCGGACGAGATCGCCGGCGTTCAGCCCGGCGAGGAGCCCGGTCAGGTCCCGGACGGCGGCCTCGCCGTACCCGTCGGGAAGCCGGTCCAGCCGTGGCGGCACGCCCGTCTGGACCAGCAACTGGAGTCCGGCCCGCCCGTCCTCGACGCGGAACAGAATCCCGGCGCGGTGACGTGCTTGTTCGCCAAGCTCGTCAGGGGCGAGCAGCATCATCCGCTTGTGCAGAAGGTCTGCGTCCGCTAAATCCTTCTGCACGTCGCGCCTGCGTGTATTGGGGAGGATGCGGATCAGCCAGGCCGTCATGAGGCAACTCCCATGTATGCGGCCAACGCCTCCCAGTAGTCGACGCCGGTGACGTGCAGCTCCTGCGGGATGTCGCGGGTGATCATGCTGACGCTACGCGTGCGATAGCGCCGGTCGTACCGGCTGAACGTCTCGGGCACGTCGGCGAGCTCGGTCACGGCCGCAGCGCCTTTGGCTACTCCCTCGACGACGAAGTCGACCCCGCGATTGCGCGGAGGTCGCGCGATCGGTACGCGCTGTTCCAGATCCGCCACTGGGTCGACCGCATCGGCGCAGAGCAGCATCGGCTGGTCCGGCGGGCAAGAGCGGCGGCCCAAGAACGGGTGCCAGCGCGGGTTACGCAACGCCTGGGCGAGCTCGGCGGTGCGAGGACCTTCGATGGCCACGGTGAACACGGCGTCGGACAAGTAATGACGTCGGGTAACCATCGTGGCCGTTTCGCGGGAGCGTTGCCCGCCCTCAGCGGTGGGGACACTACGCTCCAAGCCACCGCCAATGGTGTGGAAGTCGACCAAGGGAACGCCCGGCCGGTCGATCCTGACGGTGAAACGCAGATCGTCGTAGGCCGACAGGGGCCGGCCGCGCTGCACCCCTTCGGCTGCGGCGAGCAGCCCGATCAGACCCGAGCGGGTGGGATGGCGAAGCGTGTCGCGGTTGGCGAAGGCAGAGTGTTCCCCCCAGGACTGCAATGGCGCGGCCAGGCGGAGCACCAGACCGCTCACGCCGACGTTCCCGGATACGCGCTCGCCGCCGAGTCCGAGATCAGCTCTCCGAAGGAGACCCGTTCCTCCCCCAGACCGTCGAGCCGCTTCTCCTCGACGCTGGCATAGCCGGATCGAACCAGGCCTGAGGCTCCCCACAGCTTGCCCAGCCGTACAGCGTAGTCGGCAAGCCGTTGGCGCGACGGCTCGGCCAGGCCGTTCTCGGGACGCACCGGAGCCTCGAAGGCCCCGGCGTACGACAGTGGCCGGTCGGTGCGGACGGCGATGTGCACCAGGTCGGGCAGGGTGTTGGCAGCCGATGAGGTCTGCTTGCCGGTGGGCAGGGAGGCGACGAACGCGCGGACGAACTCGGCGGTCAGCTCGTGTGCCATGGACGCGTCGCCGCCGAGGTTGTCCAGCAGGTCCGCCAGGTTGATGCTGGCGTAGCGGTAGAAGACTCCCGCGCTGAACTCGGCACTGTTCATGTGTCCACTACCGACCGCGTCGGCGGGCAGGCAGTCGTCGACCGCGGTGAAGAAGTCGATCTCAGGCGCGACCTCGTGCGTGGTGAAAGCGTGCGCGACCTGGACGGCGCCGTCCACCCCCGCGCCAGGCAGCTCCGCGAGCATACGTCCGAACAGGTTGATCACGCCGTTGCGGTCCGACAGCAGTCTGGCGATCTCCTGATTGGGCAGGCTGGCCTTGGCCCCCTTTTTCCCGACGGTGGCCTCGATGGCCTCCCGATGCTCTTCTGCCAGGTCGGCCAGCGCGTCCAGAGCAGTCCTGGGCAGGTAGAGCAGAACGGACGTTCCGCCCTTGTCTTCAAGCTTCAGGCCGCTCTTCCCCGCCGAGAGGACGAGCTGAGCCCCTGCAGCCTGCGCAGCCTCCTCCGACCAGTCGCGCTTGATGAGCCGGGCCGCTACCTCGGCAGGGACTCTGCGGGTGCGAACCGCGGGATCGGAGAGCACGGTCTCCACGTCGAGACGTACGGCGCGCTTCCAGCACTGGCTGGAGACGCGGGTGCGTGTGGCACCGCCGTACACCACGCTCTTGGGCGAGCCGAGATCGTCGCGATTGAGGTTCGCGAAGGGCACGGTCTGCAGGATGTGCACGTCAAGGTATCGGGGGGTGGTCACTGGTTCTCGCTTTCCTGAACGTCGTTGACGGGATTAGCGGCGCGGTAGAACGCCTGCAGCCACCGCTTGGTGATCTGGTCGCGGCGGCGATCCCAGCCGCCGAGATCGAGCAGGAGCCCGGCCCAGTCGGGTTGCAGGCCAGCGCCGGTGAGCTGTCTGATCAGGGCTGGCAGTTGTCGGTGGACGCCGCGGACGTCCTGACGGCACAGCAGGTGCAATCGCTTCTCGATTCCGTCCGGGTTCAACCCCTTGTCTCGTACGGCGAGGCCGAGGGTGTGCCCGAGATTGCCGGGTCCGGGCGAGCCTTCTTCGCTGCCCTTGGGTTGGGTGGCGATGAGTGCGGCCACCGTGTAGTACGCGGCCTCCGTGGCGGTGGATCGGTTCTCCGGAAGCCAGCGTGCAACGACTGCGTCAGCCCGTCGGGTCATGGGATCGTTGACGGGACGTCCCAGACTCCGTCGCGCCGCGGCGCGGCGGCCCGGATCACGGCCGAAGACCTCGGCCAGGTGGGTGACGTACCGCTCGGCCGTGGCCGTCATCAGTTCTCCTTCAGCGCTGCGTAGATGTAGCGGCGGTTGCGTTCGATGGCGCGCTTGGCCCGCGGCAGCACACCTGCGCTGTCGGTCACATCGTCGAAAGCGTCGAGCGCCAGTTGCAGGAACTCATGGCGCGCCTTGTCGAAGTCGCGGGACCGGACCTGATTCCAGAAGATCCGCTCGGCCCCGCCCCAGTATCGGAAGGCGCCACGGGCCGGCCACGGCCCCTTCGAGACGTCCTTGCGCTGCGGGGGTGCATCACCGTTGGACGGGTCGTTGATCGCTACCCACGCGTTGCGCAAGGCTCGCTCCAGATGGAGTTCGAGCCGCTCGGCCACCTGCCGCATGGCACTCACGGCAATGGCGAGTTCGTGGTCGGTCATGAGGTCGCCGACCGGCGGGGTGAGGGCGACGGTCCATTCCTTGTCGCGGGTCTGCCCATCCTGGTCGAACCCGAAGGCGCGCACCCGCAGGTGGGGAAGGAGCCAGTCGCGCAGTTCCTCCGCGTTCCTGAGTACGGCAGGCCGGTTGGCGTGCTGGTCGCCGACGTCTTCCAGCAGCAGGGCGTCGAAGTCGCGCCACAAGGCACGACTGGCGTTGGCCTGACGCGCGTATTCCTGCTCTTGCTTGTTCCGCTGGTAGATCAGGTAGGGGTCGTGGCCGGGAAACTCGCGGTTACGCCACGCCCAGGTGAGCCAGGCGTCATCCACCGATTTACCATCTTCCGATGGCTGGAGCAGGATGGCGTGCTGGAATCGGCCGGTCAGGATATCGGTGTTCTGTGGGACGCCGAGGGGGTCCGGGAGCTCGTCTGCCTCCCAAGGGGCGATACCGAACGCGTCCGGTGTAGGGATCCCGGCGACGAGGGATTCGAAGACGTTCCGGCCAACCGGATGGAAGGAAATGCTGCTGCGCAGCGGGCCTGCCTTGCTGTTGGCTTCCGCGCGTCCGTTGACGGTCCTGGACGTGCACCGTCCAGATGGTCCGTAGTAGAGCTGCGCGAGCAGGTGCCAGACCGCCTCAGCGGCCGACACGGGACGGGTGTCGAGATCGCTGATGTGCGCGAACCAGACCTGGTTGTTGCCCGAGGGCCTGGTGAGTAGCAGGCGATTGACTCCTGAACTCTTGGCGCATTGCTCGCGCAGACGCGGATCCTGCAGCCACGGCCGGACAGGATCGAAGAGATCGAACCGGTCAGCATGCTTCTCGAAGTACCTTCGCACTGCGTCGGCGTCGAACCTCCCAGCCTCCAGGACGCGTTCCCGACGGTCGAACCAGGTAGTCGGATCGGTATCCAGCCCGCTCACACGCGCAGCGATCACCGTCAGTACGCGCCATAATCCGGCGGCGGCCGGAGGCATGGGCACCTGGATGTCGTCGAGTTCGTGTGCTCTGAGAAAGAGCTCTAGGAGCCCAGTTCTGGATCGTGTGTTGCCGACGGCGGCCCATAGCCATGAGCGAGTTGCAAGATCAAAAGTCATCGCCGCTCTTCTCCTGATAGCCCTGAACCCCCACGGGACGTGAGGAAGAACCAGCCAAGGGGCGGTTGGGTGGTCGACTGGCGCACCCTCGCACACGCGAGGGAGGAGATACGCGCAAGAGGCAGCAAGCAGATACATACCCAGCCGCGAAAGAGGCGGCATTGATTGCGATGCACTTCGCGGTGATTACGATCGTCCACAGCTGGGTCGGATTGAGCCTTGTAGGTGACCACGCTCTACGGGCCTCGGGAACCAGTGGGTCCGTCGTCATGGGGTTGGTTCCATCCTGTAGAGCCCGAGATCCTCGGCGAGGCGCACAGCCCGCGAACCAAGTTCACCGACCTCGTCAGCAAGCTCAAGCACGACCAACTCGCGCAGGTGTGGGCTCTGGCTCCACTCGTCCTGCCGGGCGACGCCGCGCAGCCAGGCCCCCGGAACGGGGATGGTCTCACGCATGATGCTCTTGACCTGAGACTTGGAGAATTGGCCGTATTTGGTAGGCGTGAGCGGAAGTAGTGCTCCGCTACCGGGGAGCCGGAGCACGCCGCCAGAGTCGCGGAAGCAGCAGACCACTCGGCCCGAGTCGGCGCCGAGACGGGTCGAATACTCGTCGACAATCTCACCCTTACTGAGGTCGACCAGGTCATGCAGAGCGGAAGGCTCGGGGATGGTGGCCATCGCCGCGTACATGTCGCGAGTCTGTTCCTCGGCGATCCTGTCCAGGTCTTCGTCGGTGAAGACCTTGCTTTGATCAGTGAACTCCTCGTCGTAGACCTCGTCGACGAGCTGCTGGATCTCACCGGGGATGTCGATGCGATGAACTCCAACCAATGCCTGGTGAGTACGGCACAGCAGCGATCGGTGATAGACGAACGGCCAGGCCTTCGGGATCGTGAACTTCCCCGTCCCATCGACCGGGCTAAGCACGACCAGCCGCATATCACGAGCCCATGCGGGACGCCTCGCGTCGTTGACCGGGTGCCGATGACAGCGACCTGCCCGCTGCAGGAGCAGCGCCACTGGCGCCAGATCACTGATCATGATGTCGAAGTCCAGGTCGAGGGACTGCTCGATGACCTGCGTCGCCACCAGAATGGCCCGACCCGGCCGGCCTCTCCCAGCCTCCTTGCCAAACCAGCTGACTACCTCGCGAGTGATCTCCTCCCGGCGATAAGCGGGGAACCGGGAGTGCAGCAGCGCCAGCCGTACGCTTCCATCTCTCGCGAAGCGGTCGGCGAGATCCAGATAGGTCTGCTGCGCTTCTGCGACGGTGTTACACACGATCGCGGCGCATCCACCCTCCACAGGCAGAGCGGACAGCACCTCGCCGATAGCCTCCCTCCTGTCGGGACGGCCATCGGCCCTGATGGGAACGTTCCCGGACGCAAGCGCGAGACTCCGTTCCCGGACCTGGACCGGGGTTGAGATAGCGGCGGTCGGGCTCACATAGATCCAGCCCGGATACCGCACCTCGGGCACAGGGGTCCCCACCCCCGCCCCGTTCAGATATGCCTCGGCTAACCTGCGGCCAACCGCGACGGGAAGCGTCGCCGACAGCAGGACGACCGGCACCTTCATCGCGCCCAGCCAGCTCACCAATCGCTTCAGCAACCCCTGCATGTAGGCGTCGTAGGCGTGGACCTCATCGACGACCAGCACCTTGCCGACCAAGCCCAGCATTCGCAGCACGTTGTGCCTGCCACGCAGCACCGCCAGCAACGCCTGGTCGATGGTGGCCACCGACAACCCTGCCAGCAGCCCACGTTTGGCACCCCGCAGCCACTGGGTGGCGAATGGATCATCGGTCAACACCTCTACCGCGTTCCCGGCGGGAGAGTACGCCCAGTCGTCCAGCCACGCCATGCCATGCAGCAACGTGATCGTCCCCCGCGCCCGGCGCAGCCTGAACTCATTCACCCGCCGGAACATCTGATCCGTCGTAGCCATCGTTGGAAGCCCGAAGTTGAATCCCGGCGTGCCTGCTGCCTCCCCCATCAGTTTCGCGGCATGCAACGCGATCTCGGTCTTCCCTTCCCCCATCGGCGCCATGACCATCAACAGCCCAGCGCCTCCTTCCAGGAGACCGGGCAGGTGCTCGCTGATCGAGCGCTGAAGTCCGTTGGGCTCCTCGATCTGGGGGAAGTCGTCTCGGAACCCGCCTGCTGCGAAGGCAGGGCGGATGAGGCCGGCTTCTCGCAGTACGGCGGGCATGGCCGCGCGGGTGTCAGCCAGGTGGCGCGCCAGCGAATCGCGATCTCCCTGTCTCGGGAGCCCATGGGTCAACTGGGCGCGCAGAAAGTGATCCTGGCTGACCAGCCAGTCGGCGAGGATGACCAGACCGCATGCCAGGGCAGCCACTGGCGCCGGGACGGTCTCGGGCGGCTCAGGACGTCCTGCGAGTTCGTGGACTGCCGCGGCAACGGCGCGGCGTTGTTCATCCCACCGACCTAGGCCCAGTTCAGGCAAGTATGCGAGCGGGTTTCGCATTTGACGAGAATCGTAGGAATGGAACGTTCCGTGGTGCCCCCCGAGTAGTTGCGCTACCCGAAAAGCCGATGCCCTTGAATTACGGGCTGGATAGCCCGCCTCAGCAAGAATGTGACCTAGCCAGACGTGTATCGCATAAGCATGCGGCTTGAATTCGCCTATCGGGGCCGGATAATTCCAGAGTTTCTGGAAAGCCGGATCATATCTAGACTGAAAGCAAGGCATGATCTTGCAGATGTCGTGGAGCCCTGCCCAGTAGGCCAGCACACTCCGAGCCTGCTTCTCCGACACGCCTAGACCTGATGCGAGCGCGTTACGAGTGCCCGCAGCCAGGTAGGTGTCCCAAAGTTCCTCGACGCCTGCTACAGCGTCTAGGAGATGGCAGACCACCGGATATGGCGAGGGCAGGCCCTTCTGCTTTCCCCACAACCATAAATCTAGTTCTGGCCAACCCTTCAACACCGCCCCCTTCTCACCTCTATTCACTCTCGCCTCCCTCAGGCAGGCCTACTATAAGGTCCTCGACCGACAAAACACCCGAGATCGAGAACAACCACAACATGAGTCGCCAACCGACCCGCGCCGCGGAGCCGCACGCTCCTGCAAAACATGCAGTGGGCGCCGCAAACTAGCAGGTCGCGAAGTGTCCTCCCCACGCCTGTGGGGGTGATCCGCCGCGACTGTGGCAGGCGCCCTCCCTCGAACCGTCCTCCCCACGCCTGTGGGGGTGATCCGAGAGCGGAGACGCGATGACGCTCGAAGAGGCCGTCCTCCCCACGCCTGTGGGGGTGATCCGGGCGTCATCTCCCAGGCTCGTGGCGCGCTCGGGTCCTCCCCACGCCTGTGGGGGTGATCCGGAGGGAATCGCCTCATGCCTGTAATCAACGCGGTCCTCCCCACGCCTGTGGGGGTGATCCGACTCTGCCGAGCGCCTTGCCAGTGGGGCGTACGTCCTCCCCACGCCTGTGGGGGTGATCCGGCGATCCCGTCCCGCGGACGGTCAGGGACGCCGTCCTCCCCACACCTGTGGGGGTGATCCGTCCAAGACTGCGGGGCCCGACAGGACCCCTGCGTCCTCCCACGCCTGTGGGGGTGATCCGGCCCCCAGCGTCTCGGGCTCGACGGACTTGGCGTCCTCCCCACGCCTGTGGGGGTGATCCGGCGGTCTCGCCGCACACCTGGCAGAGGCGCTGGTCCTCCCCACGCCTGTGGGGGTGATCCGCCCCGCGCGACGACATCGAGGCGGCGGTCGAGGTCCTCCCCACGCCTGTGGGGATGATCCGGAGGGATGGGGACCGGCACCTATCCAACCACCGTCCTCCCCACGCCTGTGGGGGTGATCCGGACGCCCAGAAGGCCCTCGGAGGGGCGTTCTGGTCCTCCCCACGCCTGTGGGGGTGATCCGGAGGGACGGGGACCGGCACCTATCCAACCACCGTCCTCCCCACGCCTGTGGGGGTGATCCGGGCATTCGCATGCCTACGCTGCACTACACGCGGTCCTCCCCACGCCTGTGGGGGTGATCCGCCGACGCTGGAGGTCGTCCTGTCGGCGGGCCTGGTCCTCCCCACGCCTGTGGGGGTGATCCGCCCGTCGACGGGCCCGCGCTGCAGATGGCGTGGTCCTCCCCACGCCTGTGGGGGTGATCCTGAACGGCACCAGCAGGCCCAGGCTGGGGGCTCCGTCCTCCCCACGCCTGTGGGGGGGATCCGGCGTGGCCGGGGTGACACCCGCGCGGGTTCGAGTCCTCCCCACGCCTGTGGGGGTGATCCGTTGCCGAGATTCGGCTTCGTGTAGACCAGGCGTCCTCCCCACGCCTGTGGGGGTGATCCGCCGAGGATGCGGTCTCGGAACCAGCCGAAGGCGTCCTCCCCACGCCTGTGGGGGTGATCCGGCCATGAGTTCGGGGTGTTCGGTGCCGCGCCCGTCCTCCCCACGCCTGTGGGGGTGATCCGGTGGCCGTCACCGGCGGGCAGGCGCTGGGCCAGTCCTCCCCACGCCTGTGGGGGTATCCGTGGCAGACCTCGGGCAAGGTCCCTACACCGCAGTGCTAGGCCGTACTGTGCTGGCGCCGTGACGATCGCGGACTTCGCAACTCGCCGTACGTGGTCAGGGCGATCGTCGCCAAGGACCTCCTTCGTCGGCCCTCGGCACTGGGCACGACGCGATCGTCCGTCTCCTCGCTTACTCCTCCCACCAACTCAGCTCACAGAGCTCATCCAGTTCCGTGCTCGTTCCGTGAAGCGCCGAAAAGCCGTGAGAGACCACGCGCAGCACCGCAACGTTTCGCCCCAGCTCAGAGGCACTCGAAGTAGCGGCACCGCTGATGATCCACACGCACATCGGAGATCATGCAGATCTTCGAGAGGACCAATCAGATCCAGCGGTTGGTGATTGCGCGGCATCTGTAGGCCTGAGGGCGAACCGATGCGGCTGTGATCGTCGTGGGCCGGGTCATTGCCCCATGGTGACGACCCATGGCAGCGACCCGGCCCCGACTGCGATGGTCAGGCCCCTGTTCCCCTGAAGGCCTCGATGTTGCGGGCGGCCCAGTCGGCGAACGGGCGTGGGGCGCGGCCGAGCAGGCTCTCGACGTCTCCGCTCACGCGCTGCTCCTGTGCCGACGGGGTGCCGAGGATCTGAAGCGTGCTGGTGACGACCGGCTCGGGCATGTATTGCAGCATCGCCGCCCGTGCCTCCTCCGGGGTCTGCTCGACGAAGCGCACCGGGCTGGCCAGCAGGTCCCCGATCGTCGCCGCTCGTTGCCTCGGGGTGGTGAGTTCAGGGCCGGTGAGCTCGTAGATGGCGCCCGTGTGGCCGCCCTGGGTGAGGGTTACGGCGGCGACCTCGGCGATGTCGCGGGGGTCGATCGTGGGCAGGCCGACGTCGCCGAAGGGGGCGTGGGCGGTGCGGCTCTCGCCGATGGTCCCTGCCCAGGCGAAGGCGTTGGAGTTGAAGCCGCCGGGACGCAGGATCGTCCAGTCGCCGTCCCACGCGCGGAGGGCCTCCTCGAAGACGACAGCGTGGCGGTACGGCCCCGGCCTGGTGCCTGCCCCCTGCGAGGACAGCAGGACGATCTTGTCGACGCCCTTGGCGTGCCTGAGCACCGCTTCCGGATCGCCCTCCATCAGGAGGAACAGCGTGTCGACCCCCTCAAGCGGGAGGGTTTCCGGTCGGGTCAGGTCGGCGGCCACATGGGTGACGCCTTCGGGGAAGGTGGCGGGCGTGCGAGAGATCGCCAGCACCTCCTCGCCTGCCGAGTGCAAGGCGTTGACCAGCTCACGGCCCGTGTTTCCAGTGGCACCGGTGACGGCGATCATGATGGCTCCTTGGAGTGCTGAAGTTAGTTAGTTGACTGACTTAAAACGACCGTAGCATGGATTCGGCGGCTATAGTTAGTCAGGTGACTAACTCATCGAGATCGGGCAAGCGGGAACGGCTCGCCATCGCGGCGGCGCAGGTGCTGCACGAGCAGGGGGTGGAGAAGACCACCCTCGCCGACATCGCGCACGCGGCCGATGTCCCGGTGGGGAACGTGTACTACTACTTCAAGACCAAGGACCAGCTCATCGAGGCGGCCATCGGAGCGCATGACGAGGAGCTGACCAGGCTGATCACGGCTCTCGACGAGTTGACTGACCCCCGTGACCGGGTGAAGGGGCTGGTGCGGGGGTGGGTCAGCCAGAGTGAGGTGACGGCCCGGTTCGGGTGTCCCACGGGGACGCTGGCGGCCGAGCTGGACAAGCGGGAGGACGGGCTCGATCGGGCCATCGCTCTGGTGATGGGGCGGTTGCTGGGGTGGGTGGAGCGGCAGTTCGCCGAGCTGGGGCGGGAGGATGCCGCCGAGCTGGCGATCGCGCTGGTGGCTTCGTATCAGGGGGTCGCGCTGCTGACCAACACGTTCCGGGCGCCACACATGATGCGGAACGAGGGGCGGCGGTTGGAGGAGTGGCTCGACTCGCTCTGAGCCGAGGTGAAGGCGAGTGTGGCCGTTGCACCGCGCCACAAGCCACCACAAGCCGTGAGCCGCCGTGAGCCGCCACAAGCCGCCGTGAGCTGCCGTGAGCCGCCGTGAGCCGCCGTGAGCCGCCGCATCCCGCCACGCGCACGTGGGCGACATCGTTGGCCCAGGCATCCCCACCTGCGACGATAACCCTCGTGCTGCTGCGAAGTCCTGGTCTGAAGGCGTGGGCGCGGACCATCGGCGCCGTGGCGCTCCTGGCAGCCCTCTACTTCCTCTCCCCCGACTCCGGTTTCCACATCCTCGGCATGGTCCTGGGCCTGGCCCTGCTGACGTGGCTGGTGACGCGCCAGGTGCAGCGCGCCCTCCGCCCGGGCAGGATCATGTCCGAGCAGATCTCCGTGCTCCTCACCCTGGTCAGCCTGGTGACCATCTTCTTCGCCAACGTCTACTTCACCCTCTCCGGCGAGTTCGACGGCCTGGAGACGAAGCTCGACGCGCTGTACTTCTCCACCACCACCCTGTGCACGGTCGGGTTCGGCGACATCACCGCCGTGGGTCAGGCCGCGAGGGCGATCGTCGTGATCCAGATGGTGTTCGACCTGATCATCGTCACCTCGGCGATCTCGATCGTCGTGAGCGCGACGCGGCGGGGCTAGCCGCCCTGGGCCCGCTTGCGGCGTTTGCCCTCGTGCATGGCCTGCACCCGGGCGATGGGGATCGTGTGTCCCTCGTCGATGAGGTCCTGCGGCAGTTCTTGCACGGCGGGCATCTGCTCCTGCCAGGGGTCGCCGGTGAGGTCCTTGACGGTGTGGATGGTGAAGTCCCGCGGGCTGACCTGGTCGAGGTCCTCCCATGCGACGGGGAAGGAGACCGGGGCGCCGGGCCGGATGCGGGGGCTGTAGGCGGCGACGATGGTGGCGCCGCCGGCGCGGGTGGAGTCGAGGAAGACCTTGCCGTGGCGGTCCTCCTTGATGAAGGCGGTGGTGCCGAGGGCCGGGTCGATGCGTTCGGCGCGGGCGGCCACGGCGCGGGTGGCCGCGGCCAGGTCCTCCCATGACACGTCGTCGCCGACGGGCACGAAGATGTGGACGCCCTTGGCGCCGCTCGTCTTGACCGCGCCGGTGAGGCCGCTGTCCGCGAGCGCCTGCCGTACGAGATGGGCCGCCTGTACGGCGAGCGTGAAGCCGCCGTCGGCGGGCGGGTCGAGGTCGAGGATGAGGTGGGTCTTCAGCAGCGCGGGGTGGTATTCGACGGCGCGCTGGTTGGCGAACCACAGCAGGGTGCGGCGGTCGTCGCAGACGGCGTAGGTCACCTGGCGGTGGGACGATTCGGCCCACATCTCCACGGACCTGATCCAGCTGGGCGCGTATTTGGGCAGGTTCTTCTGCATGAACGGTTCTTGGCCGGGCCGTACCCTGATGACCGACAGCGGCCGGTCGCGCAGCGCCGGGAGGATCCTGGACGACGCGGAGTCGAGGTAATCGACCAGGTCACGCTTGGTCGCCTCCGCGCCGTCGAAGAGCGGCCCGTCGAGATTGGTCAGCTTGACGCCCTCGCGCGATTCGTCTCCCATTCAGCTATTGTGAGTGATGTGACTGCCGGGTCGGCCATGGGCCATACACGAGCAGGGTTCCCGGCCGCCGCTTGAGCGCGCGGCGGGCCCGTAGCCCGCCTTCTCTCTTCTCCATCTCGCCTTGTCATATGACGACATCACTTGAGGAGAAGAGTGTTCAACCAACAGATCATTGATGAGTTCCGCGCGAACGGCGGCCAGGTCGCCATGTTCCCGGATGCGCGCCTGCTGCTGATGACCAGCACGGGTGCGCGAAGCGGCGAGTCGCACACGACCCCGCTCGGTTATCTGCCGGACGGCGGCGAGCGCCTGATCGTCATCGCCTCGGCGGGCGGTTCGCCCAAGCACCCCGACTGGTATCACAACGTCGTGGCCCATCCCCTGGTCACGGTGGAGGCCGGCCGGTTCACCTTCCAGGCGAAGGCGACGGTCCTGACCGGGCAGGAGCGTGACGCGGCCTTCGCCCGCGCGGTGGAGAGCGATCAGGGGTGGGCGGAGTACGAGCGCAAGAGCGGCCGGCAGCTGCCTGTCGTGGTGCTCGAGACCGTGTCGAGCGGGCCGCCGCAGGCCTCCTCGTTCGGCGAGGTGCTGCGCATCGTGCACGACTCCATCCGCCGCGAGCTGGCCCTGGTCCGCAAGGAGCTGGCCGCCTCCGGGCCGAGGCTGGGCGCGCAGCTGCGTATCAACTGCCTGACGGCCTGCCAGGGGTTGCACTTCCATCACACGATGGAGGACAACGGCATGTTCCCCGGCCTGCTGGCGCAGCATCCCGAGCTGGAGCAGGTCGTGGCCAGGTTGAGCGAGGAGCACGAGAAGATCTCGGTGATCCTGGCCAGGTTGCAGGAGCTGCTGTCGGCCGAGGGCGCCGGTGACGTCCTGGCCGAGGTGGACCGGCTCATCGAGGAGCTGGAGGCCCACCTCGACTACGAGGAGGAGCAGCTGATCCCCATCCTGGACGCCTGACCGCGCACGTGGAGTGGGGCCCGCGGGCCTCACTCCACCGCGAGCTTGACCCCGAGGCCGACGAAGATCCCGCCGGTGGCGACGTCGATGCGGCGGCGTACGGCCTGGCGGCGGCGCAGCCACGCCCCGATGCGCCCGGCCAGCACGCCGACCGTGCCGTCGACCAGGAACTCGATCACGATGAGGATCACGCCGAGAATCGCGAACTGCAGCCACACCTGGCCCAGGGCGGGGTTGATGAACTGCGGCAGGAACGCGATCGTGAAGGTCACCATCTTGGGGTTGAGCAGGTTCGTCATCAGGCCGCTCAGGAAGGCCTTGCGTCCGGACATCCCGGTCACGGCCACCTCGGCGGGCACCGCGTTCCTGTTGCGGATCATCTGCACGCCGAGGTAGATCAGGTAGGCCGCGCCCACGACACGGACCACGGTGAAGGCGAGGGGCACGGCCTCGAACAGCGCCGCGAGCCCGACGGCGGCGACCGCGACGTGGATCGCCTCGCTGGTCGCCACGCCCGCGGTGGCCAGCAACCCGGCCCTGGCCCCGCCGCGCATCCCGCAGCCGAGCACGAACAACATGTCAGGACCGGGAGTGATCATCGCGATGATCGTGGTGACGGTGAAAAGTGTCAGCAAATGGGGGTCGATAGGCATGCCACCATTGTCCCAGGGCGGCCAAATCCGCCCCTTACTCCACCCTCCCGGTGACGGCCCAGGCGCGCGCGGTCAGCTCGATCACCCCGCCGGGCAGCATCTCACGCAACCTTTCGCGCAGCCGCTCCCGGCGGTCCTCGGGCAGCGAGGCCACGTAGGCGGGCGCCACCCCGACCCCGCCCAGGAACGGCTGCCAGAACGCCTCGAAGTCGGGGAAGACCGTCGGCGTCTCGATCGGGGCGACCTCGACGTCCTTCAGCTGTGCCCTACCGAAGAGTGCCCGCAGCGGTCCCGGGCGGCAGATCGGGAAGTCCTCGCCCGGCGCCGCGGGATCCAGCGCGGCCGCGGCCTCCCAGAACAGGCGCATGAACTCCATGCCGTCGGTGTAGTCCCACACGTAGGCGCCGATCACCGCGCCCGGCCTGCACACCCGCCGCATCTCGCGCAGCGCCTGCTCGGGGTCGGGCACGAAGTTGAGCGCCAGCGCCGAGACCACCCGGTCGAACCGGCCCGAGGCGGCCGGGATCGCGCCCGCCGTCCCGACGACGACGGCGAACCTCCGGTCGTCACGCAGCGCGGCGCCCCGCAGGAAGCCGGGCGACGGGTCGACGCCCAGCACCAGCGCGGGCTCGCGGCGGTCGATGATCGTGTGCGCGAGCGCGCCCGACCCGCAGCCGACGTCGCACCAGGCGGCGCCGGCCGTCTCCGGCAGCCGGTCGAGGAAGATCGGGGCCAGCCGCCTGCTCCACCGGCCGACATACGTTTCGTACGGCTCGTGCCTGGTCCAGGTCATGGCTCAGAGCCAGCCCACCCGGGCGTCCTTCAGCGGCATGTCCGTGGGCGCCACGCCGAGCTCCCCGGCGCGGACCCGCTCGAGCAGGCGTCCCGCGGCCTCGACGATCTCGGGGGCGGCGGCGCGCAACGCCTTCTTGTCGCCCTCGGGCAGCTCCTCCAGGGGGCCGTCGAGGACGTCGAGCCGCTCGGCCAGCCACTTCAGCGGCTCGGCGGACAGCTCGCGTTCGAACTTGCGCGCGCTCGGGTCCCAGCCGGCGGTGAACTCGGGATGGTGGTGGGTGCGGTCGAAGCTGCCCGGCCTGCCGTCCACCGATTCGAGCAGGTCGACCCGCCAGATCGGCCGGCCGGCGGCGATCGGCTGGGCGGAGTAGATGGATCCCTTGAGCTCGCCGCGTTCAAGCTCGCGCACCTCCAGGCGCACCCCGTGTTCGGGGCCCTCCTGGCCTTTGGCGGGGTTGGGGTCGACGAAGTACAGATCGCTCAGAAGCACACCGGTCTGGTCGAAGCCGAAGACGTAGAGCATGGACGCGCCCTCTCCACTGGTCGATTCCGCTTCCATCATGACCCGTTTCTGTCGGTGGCGGCCTGTACCTATGGACCATGGCGACTTTCGTGCTGATCCACGGTGGCGGCGACAGCGGCTGGGCCTGGCATCTCCTCGAGGAGGAGCTGCGGGCGCGCGGGCACGACACGGTCGCCCCCGACCTGCCCTCCGACGACCCCGATGCCGATCTCGGCGTCTACACCGACTCGGTCGTCAGGGCCGTCGGCGACCGCGCGGGCGAGATCGTGGTCGTCGGCCACTCCTACGGCGCCTTCACCGCGCCGCTCGTGGCCGACCGCCTGTCCTCGCGTCTGCTGGTGCTGCTCGCCGGGATGATCCCTTCGCCGGGCGAGCGCCCCGACGACTGGTGGGAGAGCACCGGGTGCGTGCGGGCCAGGCAGGAGGCGGGCCTGTCGGGCATCGACGACCCGTTCGAGGCCTACTACCACGACGTCCCGCGCGAGCTGGCCGAGGCGGGTCTGGCGCACGGGCGTCCCGAGGTGTCGCGCGCCGGCGAGCAGCCCTGGCCGCTGCCGGCCTGGCCGTCGGTCGAGACCCGCTTCATCCTGTGCCGCGACGACCGGTTCTTCCCCGCCGCCTTCTTCAGGAAGCTCGCCCACGACCGGCTCGGGCTGGTGGCCGACGAGATCCCCGGCAGCCACTGCGTGGCGCTCAGCCGCCCGAAGGAGCTGGCGGACATGCTGACCGGCTACCTGGAGTAATTCGGTACCATCTGCCGAAACAGTGCGTTTTCGGGTCATGGAGCCAGCGTGGAAATCCGCGATATCGAGATCTTCCTGACCCTCTGCGAGGAGCTCCACTTCGGGCGTACGGCAGAGCGCCTGCACGTGACCAGCGCCCGCATCAGCCAGGCGATCAAGAAGCAGGAGCGCGCGGTAGGCGCCGAGCTCTTCCACAGGACCAGCCGTTCCGTCCGGCTGACGCCCCTGGGCGAGCAGCTGCGACGCGACCTCACGCAGGCCTACCAGGCGCTCAAGGACAGCATCGACCGGGCGGCGCTCGCCGCCCGCGACAAGCGCGAGTCCCTGCGGCTGGGCATGATCGGCGGCGGCATCGCCCGCGATCTGCGCCCCGTCCTCGACCTGTTCGCCGGCCGCCACCCCCAGGCTGACCTCCAGATCCGCAGCATGGCCTTCGGCGACCCGTTCGGTCCGCTGCGCAGGGGCGAGGTCGACCTCGCGGTGTTGTGGCTACCCGTCCAGGAGGGCGATCTGGTGGTCGGGCCGGTCATGTTCACCGAGCCGATCGTGCTGATCGTGCCCGCCGGCCATCGGCTCGCCGCCGAGGAGTCGGTGTCGCTGGAGGTGCTCGCCGACGAGATCGTCGTCGACGCCTCGATGCCGCGCTACTGGCGCGAGGCCCTGCTGCCGGTCCACACTCCCAGCGGCAGGCTCATCCGCACCGGGCCGCAGGTCCACGATCTGCTCGAGGTGTTCGCGGTGATCACGTCGGGCGAGGGGGTGTGCCTCGTGCACGCCCAGACCGCTCGATACTTCGCCCGGCCCGACATCGTCTACGTGCCGGTTCACGACGCTCCCCTGGCTCACTGGGCCCTGGTCTGGCGGGCCGACGCCGATCCGGGGGGCCTGGTGCACGGGTTCGCCGATGCCGTACGAGAGCATGGGCCGCTGACTCTTTGAGAAGGATTGATCACGTGCGTCACATCAGTACATCCATCGACATCCAGGCGACGCCTGAGCAGGTCTGGGCCGTTCTCGTCGATTTCGCCGGCTATCAGGCGTGGAACCCGTTCATCCAGCAGGGCGCGGGCGAGGCCAGGGTGGGGAGCACGCTGACGTTGCGCATGCACCCCGAGAACGGCAAGCCGATGACGTTCCGGCCGAAGGTCCTGCAGGCCGAACCCGGCAGCAGGTTGCGCTGGCTCGGCCACCTGATCGTGCCCGGCGTCTTCGACGGGGCGCACGAGTTCGTGCTGACGCCGGTCGACGGGGGCACACGGGTCGTGCAGAGCGAGACGTTCAAGGGGCTGCTGGTGCCGTTCCTCGGCAAGATGATCGAGGGCACGGAGCGCAACTTCGAGCGGCTCAACGCCGCGCTCAAGCAGCGCGTGGAGGCGCAGCCGTCGGTGTAGCACCTGTTCAGCGGGTATGTACCCGCTCATGCTCATCGATCTCAAGGACAGGACCGCGCTGGTCACCGGCTCCACCCAGGGCATCGGCGCCGCGATCGCCGCGGGCCTGGCCCGCGCCGGCGCCCGGGTCGGGCTCAACGGCCGCCGCGAGGACTCCACCGCGGCGGCCGCGGCCCGGCTGACCAGCGAGGTGCCGGGTGCCCGGATCATCCCGGTGGCCGCGGACCTGTCCACCGAGGAGGGCGCGGCGGCCGCCGTGTCGGCGCTGCCGGACGTCGACATCCTCGTCAACAATCTGGGCATCTTCGGCTCGCGTCCCGCCCTGGAGATCGACGACGCGGAGTGGCGGCGCTACTTCGAGGTCAACGTCCTGGCCGGGATCAGGCTCACCCGCGCGTACCTGCCGGGCATGATGGCGCGCGGGTTCGGGCGGGTGCAGTTCATCGCGAGCGACTCGGCCGTGGCGATCCCGGCCGAGATGATCCATTACGGCATGACCAAGACCTCGCTGCTGGCCGTCTCGCGCGGTTTCGCCAAGGAGGCGGCGGGGACCGGGGTCACGGTCAACTCCGTGCTGGCCGGGCCGACCCACACGGGCGGGGTCGAGGATTTCGTCTACGAGCTCGTCGACCGCGACCTTCCGTGGGAGGAGGCGCAGCGGGCGTTCATGAGGGAGCACCGGCCGCAGTCGTTGTTGCAGCGGCTGATCGAGCCCGAGGAGATCGCCAACATGGTCGTGTATCTCAGCTCCCCGCAGGCGTCGGCGACCACGGGCGGCGCTCTGCGCGTCGACGGGGGCTACGTGGACTCGATCCTGCCCTAAGTTATTCCTTGACACGAATATTCTCCATCATGAATACTTAAGCGCATGGAGGAGATCCTCGCCGCCCTGGCCGACCCGGCACGATGGCGGCTCGTCACCCTGCTGGCCGAGCGCCCCCGCCCGGTCGGCGTCCTGGCCCAGCTCGCCGAGGCACGCCAGCCGCAGACCACCAAGCACCTGCAGACCCTCGAACGCGCCGGCATCGTCATCTCGCAGCGCACCGGCCAGCGACGCATCTACGCGCTGCGCACCGAACCGCTCCGCGCCCTGGCCGCCGCCCTTGTCACCCTCGCCGACCAGGGCGGAGCACCCCGCGAGACCTTCGACCGCTACGGCCTCACCATGGAGGCCGAACGCCTGGCCGCCGAGGAGAGCGGCTGGGCCGACGGGCGCACCTTCCACTTCGCCAGATCCCTGAACGCCTCCCCCGACGTGGTCTGGCGTCACCTCACCGAGACGCCCCTGCTCGCCCGCTGGTGGGCCCCCGACGACCTGCGCATCTCGAAGCTCACCTTCCAGGCGCACCCAGGCGGCCGGATCGTCCACGAGTACCGCGACCGCGAAGACGTCGACGGCACCGACCAGATCGCCGGCCTGGCCGAGGGCACGGTCGACGAGGCCGATCCAGGCCGCCGCCTGGCCTATCGCCTGTCCCCGCTGCTCCCCGACGGCAGCGTGGCCTTCACCTCGCACCTGACCTTCACCCTGCACCCCTCCGGGGCCGGCACGGAGCTCGAGGTCCGCTACCGGATCACCGACAGCACCGTCGACTCCGCCGACTTCGTCGCCGGCATCGAGATCGGCTTCGGGCAGAGCCTCGACAAGCTCACCACCCAGCTCGCCACCTCTGACACAAGGAGCACGCCATGACCAGCCGTACGGTGACCGCCAACCTCAACCTCAGCCTCGACGGCCACTACAACGGGCCGGGCGGCCCCGGCGACTTCTCGGCCTTCATGCCGTACGTCACCTCCGACGTCGCCCGCGACCACATGACCCGCCTGCACGAGCAGGCCACCACCGCCGTCCTGGGCCGCCTCAACGCGGAAGGCTTCATGGGCTACTGGTCGCAGGTCGCCGTCGACCCCGGCGCCGACGCGCGCGACCGCGGCTACGCGCAGTGGCTCGTCGGCTCCGAGAAGGTGGTCCTGTCGACGACCCTGAGCGAGGCGCCCTGGGAGCGCACCCGCGTCGTCAACGCCCCCGCCGCCGACGTGGTCACCGAGCTGAAGGCCGCGGGCGAGGGCGACATCCTCGTCAACAGCAGCGCGAGCGTCATCAAGCCGCTGCTGGCGGCGGACCTGATCGACCGGCTCTACCTGATGATCTTCCCCGAGATCACCGGCGGGGGTCAGCGCCTGTTCGAGGACGGCCTGCCGTCCACCTCGTGGACCCTCGCCCACCAGGAGGTCGGCAAGCTCGGCGAGATCGCCCTGGTCTACGACCGCCGTCGCTGATCGGCAAATATTCGGTCTATGCCCCGCATGGTGCTCTCTCCGGAGTTGGTCCGCATTGTTACGGTGCTCCGAGCATTTACGATCTTGCTCGGCTCTGGAGACATATGCGCCCGTCCAGATGGATCGCCATCTTCACCGCATGCGCCCTCTCGATCGCGGTTCACACCCCAATGGCCGACGCGGCCCTCGGCGGGCTGACCGACTTCGAGATCGACGGCAATATGACCGTCGACGGCACCCGGCCGGGCGCGGGCGTCGACTGGGACAACGCCGCGACCGCCATCAAGGGCTCCACACGCAACGACAACGAGCCGTGCACGGGCAGGGACGACGACACGCTGGGCGACAGCAGCCTGAATGACCTGAACGTGCTGCGCCCCGTCGTCACGCAGGACGACAACCTGCCGGGCAAGACCGACCTCTGCAACGCCTACGCCGCCTGGGAGGCGGTCCAGGTGGGCGATGAGCTGCACTACGTCCTGTACGGCGCGTGGCGCAGGAACCCCGGTGAGACCGGGCAGGTGAGCTTCTACATCCCGATCGTTCCGGCGAGCGCCACGAGCAACGCGGACGTGCGCCTGATCCGCTTCGACTACCAGTCGAACACCGGCGCGACCACCGCCTACGTCCGTTCCTACACGGGAAGCGGATGGAACCAGGTGCCGCAGGCGGCCGGGTTCCAGGCGGCGGTCTCGTCGCCGTCGCCCGCCGCGTTCGGTGAGTTCGCCCTCGACCTCACCGCGGCGGGGATCATCATGGAGGAGACGCCCTGCCAGCGTTTCACCGCCAGTTACGCCTTCACGCAGACGGGCAACAGCGACAGCGCGAAGCTGCAGGACTACGTCGGCTTCCGCCCCAGCCTGGCCATCAACACCTGCTCGATGGTGCGGATCACCAAGCAGACCTCGCCGGAGTCGCCCGACCCGAGCGCCGCCTTCGACGTGACGCTGGCGGAATCGTCGGGAGCGGCGTCGTACAACGCGACGCTGACGGTCCCCGGCAGTCCCTCCACCACCATCAACCAGGTGCTGGCCGCTCCCGATTACTCGCTGACCGAGTCGGGCCCGCCCGCGCCGTGGACGCTGCAGTCGATCGTCTGCCAGGCCTACGGGCTGACCTCGGCGACCCCGGTCACCGTCACCCTCGTGAGCGACGGGGTGCCGACGGGCGACAGGCTGCCCGTCGTGCCCCCGGCGTACGTGCCCGCCTCGGAGCCCTCGGCCACCTGCACGATCACGAACCGCGCGCCGTCGCTGACGCTGATCAAGGAGGTCGACGACACCGCCAGGCCCAACCCGCCCGCCACCCCCGACATGTGGCTCCTGCGCGCGAGCGGCCCGCAGAACGTGCAGGTCAAAGGCTCGACGACGGGCGTCACCACCGTGGTGGGACCGGGCGCCTACACGCTCTCGGAGCAGCAGGATCCCGCCAACCCGCCGCCCGTCTCCTACCTCGACGGCACCACCTGGGACTGCGGGAGCGGCCCCACCACGACCGTGGTGATCACCGCGACGAGCCGCGCCGTCTGCCGCATCGTCAACAGGGCCTCGCCCGCCGAGCTCACCCTGGTCAAGGTCGTGGACAGCACGGGAGACCCCGACACCCCTCCGGCCGCCTCCGACTTCGAGCTGACCGCCACGTTCCAGTCGGGCGAGGCGGGCGACCCGGGCGTGATGGACGGCGGCGGCGCCGTGTCGGGCACGACCGGCACACCCGCCGTGACCGACCGGCAGGTGAAACGGGGCGTGTACGGCCTGGCCGAGACCACGGTGCCCGGCTACCGCGCCACCTGGCGGTGCGTGGACGGCAACGGCACGGTGCTGTCGACCGCTCCCCAGGTGTCCATCCCCACGGTCGACGAGGGCGACAGGGCCAACACGCTCAGGACGATCGACGTGACCTGCACGGTCACCAACACCTTCACCCAGGCCAGGATCGACATCAGCGGTCCAGCGGTCAACGCCGTGGGCGAGCCGCACGACTTCGTCGTCACCGTGACCCAGGTGGGCGCGGGCGGGGCGGAGGAGCCGGTCGTGGGCATCGTCCCCGACCTGGCGATCGTCCCGCAGGGCGACCTCGACGACTACACCGTGGTCAACGGCTGCCTGGCCGGCACCAACGCCGACGGGCAGTGCACCGTGACCGTCACGGCCATGGAAGCCGGCGTGATCGCGATCGAGGGCCGCGGCCTGCCCGACCCGTTCGACGTCACCTTCACGCCGCCGACCACCTCGCAGAAACGGTTCCGCGCCTACCGGGTCGACGGCGCGGCCTCCGGCGTCAACCTCGCCGGCCAGGACCACACGTTCACGCTGTCCGGCATCCAGTTCGCCGCGACCGACGCCGCCGGCAACCCGTCCGGCCAGGGCCCGCTGCAGGCCGGGTCGATCATCCGCTTCACCTGGGACGGTCCGGGCCAGGCGACGGGGCCGAACGTCACCTCGCTCGGCGGGCAGGCCTACCAGTGCGTGGTCGGCGACCCAGGGACCTGCCAGGTGACGGTCACCTCCCCGGCCGCCGACGAGGGCACGCTCACGGTCACCGGGATCTCCGTCTTCCTCGACAGGGGCGAGGGCGTCACCACCGAATCCCGCATCGAGTACGGCCAGCCGGCCCTCATAGGGTCCGCCCCCGTCCTGACCAAGACCTGGGTCTCCTTCGACGTCTCGGTCGACCGTCCCGAGGCGGTCAACCTGATCCGCCGCGAGCACACCTTCACCTTCACCGTGACGCAGAAGGTCGGCTCGGCGGCGGCACAGCCGGTCAGGGGCGGCACGCTGACCTACGACTGGGTGCCCACCTCCGACGACCTGACCATCGACCCGGCCGGCTCCTGCTCGCTCAGCTCGGCGGGCACCTGCGAGGTCGTGGTCAGATCCGACACGCTCGGCACCGGACGGATCACGGTCACCGGCCTGCGCGACGTCCCGGTGTCCGACGGCGTCACGTTGTCGGTCTCCACGACGGACGCCTGGGCCTCCGCGTCGCTGGCCGTACCTCCCTCGCCGCCCACCAAGACGTGGGTCGGCTTCACGGTCGCCCTGCTGCCGCAGAGCGCGAACAACCTGGTCGGCGAACGGCACGTCATCACCGTCCGCGTCACCGGGTTCGGCGGCCCGGCGGGCCCGGCGCCCGGCCCCGCGCCGGTGAGCGGCGCCAGGGTCGAGGCCAGGGTGGTCTCCGGCTCCGCGACCTTCGACGAGGCCGCCAGCACCTGCTCGACAGGCACGGGCGCGCTCGGCGACTGCACGCTCGTCTACGTGCGCCAGTCGCCCGGCACGCTCACCATCGAGCTCGAGCGGCTTCACGACCTGCGCATCGCGGGCACGAACTTCGGGACCGTCCCGATCTTCGATCCCGACCACCCCGACGGCGCGCCCGGCATGGTCTTCAACCTGCGGCCCGCCGACGTGCAGGCGGCCAAGACCTGGTGGGACGTCCGCGTACGGCTCAGCCCCGACGCCGTCAACGACGTCGGCGAACCGCACGTCTTCACGGCCACCGTCGAGCGCACGGCCGACGGGAGCACCTGGGAGCCCGTGCCCGACGACGCCACCCTGACCACGACCTGGGCGCCTTCGCCCGCGGGCTCCAGCAGCGTCGTCAGCGACACCTGCGCCTCCCCCGGCACGCGGGACGGCGTCTGCCGGATCACGGTGACGTCCGCGGTGGCCTCGACCGGCGTGCTCACCGTGACCGGGGTGACCCTCTTCGTCGACCGCGACGACGACGGGATCATCGGGAACGACGTCAACGGCGACGGCGTCATCACCTCCGACGAGTACGGCAACGAGCTGGCCACCGTGTCCGACCTGGCTCCCGTGTCGGCCACCAAGCGCTGGCAGCCGGGCCCGGAGCCCACACCCACGCCGACCCCGACGCCCACCCCGCCCGCACCACGGCCGCAGCCGCCCGCCGTGATCATCCCGGCGGGCGACGACGAGGTGCTGCTGCCGTACACGGGCGCGCCGCCGTGGCCGGCCTGGCTGGCGGTGGCTCTGATGCTGCTCGGCGGCCTTGCCGTACGGCTCAGCCGGCCGAAGCGCCGCCGGGCCTTTGACGCAACCATCTGATTGCTATACATTGGGTAGCAACCAGATGGTTGCAACAGGAGGCGGACATGGCATTCCCCGACCGGATCGAGCGCACCATCCAGCTGCCCCACCCGCCCGAGCGGGTCTGGGCGGCACTGACCACCGCCGAGGGCCTGGGCACCTGGTTCGGCAACCGCGCCGAGATCGACCTGCGCGTCGGCGGCCAGGCCACACTCGCCTGGGACAGCGGCGACACCGCCACGCTCACCATCGAGCGCGTCGAGCCGCCCCGCGTCTTCGCCTACACCTGGCCGATCTACGGCCTGCCCGAAGGCGACCCGCGACGCACCTACGTCGAGTTCACCCTGGAGGCCACGACCGGCGGCACCACGCTGACCATGGTCGAGACCGGATTCGCCCAGGTGCCCGACGCCGACGTGCACCAGACAGCCTTCTCCGGCAACACCAAGGGCTGGACCAGCGAGCTGGGCGAGCTGGTGGCATACCTCGATGCACGAGCCTGACCCAGAGGCCGTGGCGCAAGAGGTCTTCGCCACACTGGCCGATCCGACCCGCCGTGCCATCCTCGCCGCGCTCTCCGCCGGCGGCCCGGCCACGGCGACGGATCTGGCCGCGCAACTGCCGATCACCCGGCAGGCCGTCACCAAACACCTCGCCCTGCTGGCAGAGGCGGGGCTGGTGGTGGCCGAGCCGGGCGAACGACGCCGGATCCGCTACCGGCTGGACTCCGGACCCATGAAGGTGGCCCAGCAGTTCCTCGCCGCGCTCGCCCGCGACTGGGACGGCCCGCTGGCCGCCCTCCAAGACCGATTGGGGTGAGATCATGAACACCAACCTGCCCGACGTGGTGACACGTGAAGAATGGCTCGCCGCCCGCAGGGAACTGCTGGCCAAGGAGAAGGAACTGACCCGGGCCCGCGACGCGCTCAACGCCGAACGCCGCCGGCTGCCCATGGTCCGCGTGGCCGAGCCGTACAGCTTCGAAGGACCCGACGGGACCGTGAGCCTGCTCGACCTGTTCGAAGGCCGCACCCAGCTCGTGGTGCACCACTTCATGTTCGCCCCCGACTGGGACGTGGCCTGCTCCAGCTGCTCCTCCGCCGCCGACGGGATCAGCGGGCTGCGGCAGCTGCACCCCCGCAACACCACGCTCGCCGCCGTGTCGCGGGCGCCGTACCCGAAGCTCGCCGCGTTCAAGGAGCGCATGGGGTGGAGCTTCCCGTGGTACTCGTCGTACGGCGGAGCCTTCAACTACGACTTCCACGCCACCCTCGACGACCGCGTCGAGCCGGTCCTCCTGCACCTTCGCACCAAGGACGAACTGGGCGACGAGTGGACGGAGGACATGCGGGGATCGGAGTGGCCGGGCATCAGCGCCTTCGTCCGCGACGGCGACGAGGTGTTCCACACCTACTCCACCTACGGGCGCGGCATCGAGGAGTTCCACAACGGCTACCGCTACCTCGACCTGACCGTGCTCGGCCGCCAGGAGGAGTGGGAGGAGCCCCGCGGACGGGCGGTCCCGCTGGGGATGCAGGTCGGCGGTCCAGGCATGCGGCTACCCGACGAGTACGAATAATTCGTTGGCTTCGCCGGGAGCGGCGTGGTTACCGTGCGCCCCATGGCAGAGATTCACGGCACGTACGACCCCCGCTTCTCCAAGGTGGCCGAAACGCTGGCCGACTCGCTCGACGGCGACGACGTGGGCGCCTGCGCGGCGGTCCACGTCGGCGACGAGCCGGTGGTCGACATCTGGGGCGGACACCTCGACGAGGCCCGCTCCTTACCCTGGCAGCGCGACACGATCACCAGCGTCTGGTCGACCACCAAGACCATGACCGCCCTGTGCGCGCTGATCCTGGCCGACCGCGGCGACCTCGACCTCGACGCGCCCGTCGCCCGCTACTGGCCCGAGTTCGCCGCCGCGGGCAAGCACGACGTCCTGGTCCGTCACCTCCTCGGCCACACCGCCGGCCTTCCTGACTGGGACGAACCCACCACCCTCGCCGACATGTACGCCTGGTCGCCGGCCACCTCACGCCTGGCCGCCCAGACCCCCCGATGGGAGCCGGGCACCGCGGCGGGCTACCACTCGCTCACCTACGGCTTCCTCATCGGCGAGGTCGTCCGCCGCCTCACCGGCCGCAGCCTCGGCACGTTCTTCGCCGAAGAGGTCGCAGGACCCCTGGGCGCCGACTTCCACATCGGGGTGCCCGCGGAACACGACCACCGCGTCGCACCCCTGCTCGCCGCTCCCGACGGCGACAAGCCGGAAGGCTTCGCCGTGGGCGTGTCCGACGCCAACACCGCCGCCTGGCGCCGCGACGGCAACCCCGCCGTCGGCGGCTTCGGCAACGCCCGCTCCGTCGGCGTCGTCCAGTCCGTCCTGGCCTCCGGCGGCACCTACCGCGGCGTACGACTCCTGTCGGCGGCCGGCTGCGAGCGGGCCCTCGAAGAGCAGTTCCACGGCGAGGACCGCCTCCTGGGCACCCCGATCCGGTGGGGCCTCGGCTACCGGGTGGAGGGCCGCACCTGCTCATGGGGCGGCTGGGGAGGATCGCTGGTCCTGGTCGACCTCGACCTTCGCATGACGGTGTCGTACGTCATGAACCAGATCCTGTGGGAGGACGGCTACTCGCGAGGCCTCGCGATCGTCATGGCCGCCTACGACGGCGTGGCGGCCGGCAGCCAGCACAGGCAGAACGGGTGACCGGCCGGGTCGGCGTACACCTGCACCCCGTAGACCGCCTCGCGGTCCTCGGCCGCCTTGAGCAGGCGACCGCCCAGCGCGATCACCTGCTCATGCGCCTCGTCGAAGTCGTCGACGTAGAAGTCGAGGTGGATCTGCTGGGGGGCGCCGTCGGGCCAGACGGGCGGCACATGGCCGGGCGCGAGCTGCACGCCCAACTGCCAGGTGCCGTCGACCCAGATGTTGTGCCACCGCTCACCCGGCTCGACGGTGCCGCCCAGCAGGGCGGCCCAGAAGGCGCTCACGGCGTCGATGTCGGCCGCATCCAGGACGATCATTCGGTGTCTGATCTTCATGGGGGTCCATCCGTCGAGTTTCGGTCGAGCCGGGCGCGGAGGCACGTTCGCGATCAAAGGGCCGACCACCGGTCATGATCGTACTTCGGAGATGGAGATCGTGTTGGAGCATCGATTCAGAGTGACCGAGTACGACCCTCGCCTCAGGCTGCAGGACGGGGCTTAGAGCTCCTAACGCAATGAGGTCAGGCGTCGCCAGCAGATGAGGGCGCACGCAAGCTTGAGGAAGGCCTCGTGGATGTCGTCGCGGACCTCCCAGCGGATTCGCAAACGTCGGAAGGCGTGCAGGAGGGCGAAGGTCTGCTCGACGACGTAGCGGTGTTTGCCAAGGCCGGAGCCATGTGCGGTGCCGCGGCGGGCGATCAGTGGCCGGATCTG